>DAOUCB010000155.1:0-18370 GCA_034432495.1 Anaerolineae bacterium
AGCGCCGCTCGAAGGCGACGAATAAAAGACAGGACTGAGGACTGAGGACTGAGTAAAACAGAAATGAGTTAAAAGTCGAACGTTAAAAGCTGGTGTGAAGGATCGTTTTGTAGGAGCGCACATAGGCGCGCTTTGGAAAGCGGCAGACATATCGATCTGTGCCCTTAACATCCCCAATCTTTGACAGTGAATACCTAAAAACCTTTGGCGCTCATCAGGCGCTCGATTTGCTGAACGGCGTTGTCCACGCCACGTTCGGCGCGGATTTTCACCCCTAATTCGGTGGCCTTCGCTTGCATTCCTGTGTCGGTCATCAGCGTTTGAATCCCCGCAGCGAGTTTTTCAACAGTCAGCGAATGGCGCGGGACGGGTTTTGCGCCGACGCCAAGCTCATAAACGCGCCGTCCCCAGAAAGGCTGGTCGCTGAAATGCGGGATGATAAAGGTGGGCTTGCCTGCGCGTAGTCCGGCGGCGGTAGTTCCCGCGCCGCCGTGATGGACAACAGCGGCGACCCGTTCAAACAGCCAATCATGCGGAGCGCTGCTGACTGCGAAAATGTGCGAGGGCAGCGGCAGATCGACTGCGCCGCCCCAGCCGCTGGCGATGATGCCGCGCCGCCCGGTTTTTTCGAGTGCTTCAGCGATGAGGCTGACCGTCGCCTGTGGGTTGCTGGTGGACATGCTGCCGAAGCCGACATAGACCGGCGGCGTTCCGCCTTCCAGAAAGCGCATGAGGTCAGCGGGCGGCTGGTAGTCGGCGGCTTCGTCGAGAAACCAGTAGCCAGACTCGTAGGAATTCGCGCCCCAGTCTGAAGGGGGCGGGACGACGTGCGGACTGATTCCGAAAATGGTCGGGATGGCGCTCGCGGCACGCAGCGAGGACGCGGCGGTATGGGGCGGCAGGCCGATTTGAGCGCGAAAGGCATTGGTGGTTTCCGCGCCGACCCACCAGATCAGCCGTTGGGAGAAGTTACCCATCCAACGATTGAGGATGCTGTCGCCGTGCACGACCGCCGTCAGGCTGGCTGCACCGCTGCGCGTGGGCGGGTAGGGCTGAAGCAGGGTGTTGATCATGGGGATGCCGAGCTTCTCGCTGACGGCCTGCGCATAGGGCGCGGAGACAAACCCGCTGGTGATCAAATCGGCATCCTGCGCGGGTTCGAACAGGCCGCTGTAAAGCTGCGCTTGATTCTGCGAGAGCAGATTTTTCATATGCCCCAACTGCCGGAGCGGATTGGGTTCCTCGACCCAGGCGATGCCTTCCGGGCTGCGCATGAGCAGTTCCATGTCGAGCGTTGGCGCGAAATCGAGACCGTAGCCGCGTACCCACTGCTCGAAGTTTGTGCCTGCTACGACTTTGACGGTGTGTCCGGCGGTCTGTAAGCCTTTGCCGAGGGCGATGGCTGGCTGAACGTCGCCGCGCGTGCCAAAGGCAATGATGGCGATGCGCACCTTACAATTCCTCCAAATGGGCATCCACCCAATTGATATAACGTTCGCGCAGCGCTCTGGTTTTTGCGCCGGGTTTGCCGCTGGCAATCGTGATACCGTCGATGACGACAATCGGGAGGATACCCCGGCTGCTGCTGGTGAGGAAGGCTTCTTCGAGGCGCGGAATATCGACCACGTTGACGGCGTCCTTGTGCAGAGGCAGCACTTCCGGGGCGATCTCGTAGACGATCTGCTGCGCGATGCCCGCCAGCACATCCTTGCTCGCGCTGCGCAGTTCGCCATGCAGGATGGCGTAGAAATTGCTGCCCGTGCCTTCGAGGATGTCGCCAGTGCTGCTGAGCAGCAGCGCTTCGTAGACTCCCGGCGCGAGTGAGGTTTCGACGGTGTGGCGGTCGTGCATCCAGTCGGTGGTTTTGGCGGCGGGATTATGGCGGGCACTGCCGGGCGCGGTCTGACAGCGGACACCGGCGGCGTAGACTTCAGGGGCGGGCGGCTTGAACGGCTCCAGCGACAGAATCAGGTTGTTCGGCTGATCTTTTGGCGCGGTGATGCGAAAACGGACATCGCCGTAATTGGCATCGCTGATCATCTCGCGCAGCGCGGCACGCAGACGGGTGCGATCCAGTTGCAGCGCGATTCCCGACAGCCGCGCCGAATTTTCGAGCCGATCCAGATGGGCGTCCAGTTTCAAGACCTGAAAGGTGTGGTAGGTATTGGTGATGGTATAGACGCCGTCATGCGGCTCGAAGCGCGCCGCATCTGTCAGCGACTCGGCTTGGTAAGCGACGGGCTGAAGTCCGTCAGGCGTCAGCAGCTTGATGAGGGAAGGCATAAGCAGACCCTTGGGGTGAGGCGAAAATATCTGCCTGTAATTTTACTGATTATTCCGGATCGCGCCGCTAATCCTATTCGCTTCGCGCGAGATTTCACGCAGCATCCCATTCGACGAAACGTGGTAGCCGCAGAAATATAAACCGGGCAGGTTCGAGACTGCGCCGCTGATCAGGGGAATCCCTGTTGCGTCAGTCACGTTTGCGACTGGTTTCAGGTAAGAGGAGAGATTGGGGCGATAGCCCGTCGCCAGAATGACCGCCTCGAAGGATTCCGCCGCGCCGTTCGCGAAATGGACGCCGTTAGGGGTGAAACGCTCGATGGCGGGATACAGCGTGATCTGCCCGCTGCGGATCAACCTGATTGTCCCAATATCGATGAGGGGGATACGGCCCGTTTTTTCGACTTGTTCGAGCGGACCATAGAGCGGCTTGCCTAAACCGAGCGCTTCGGTGTCGCCCATCGTGAGCCGCCGCGCCGGGGCGGTCAGCCTATCGCTTAGGTGCGCGGGCAGCCAGTTCAACAAAGTGCCAAGCGCAATGCTCGATAGGCCGAACATATCGCGCGCGATGACGTTGACCGGGCTGCGCACGCTCATCGCCGGGTGTGCCCCGTGTTCGTGCAGATCAATTGCGATTTCGCCGCCGGAGTTGCCAAAGCCGATCACCAATACGGATTTCCCACGATAGGAGGCACCGTTTTTATAGACGGAACTGTGCAGAATCTGACCACGAAAGTCAGTGTCACCCTTCCAATGAGGGATGAAGGGCGTGTGGGTGTAGCCCGTCGCGACGACAAGATTATTCGAGCGATAGCGGGAGTCGGCTGTCTCGGTTTGCCACTTGCCATCGACAAAATCTGCCGAAATGACTTTCTGTCCGAAACGGGGGCTAATCTGGTTGACGCGGGCGTAATTTTCGAGATAGGCGACGACCTGATCACGCGAGGGGTAGCGCGGAACGTCCGCCGGGAAGGGGAGGTAGGGAAGCTGCGAAAAGTATTTACTGGTGTGCAGATGAAGACGGTCATAATGATTGCGCCACGACTGCGCGACCTGATCTGCCTGTTCGAGCAGGATGAACGGGATATTCGCGTGGTTGAGACAGGCGGCGACTGCTAACCCGGCGGCACTCGCGCCGATGATAATCGTGTTGGCTTCAAGGGGCGTAGTCACAGAATTTTCGCTTAGCTGGCGCATTCATCATGCAAAGAGCATAGCACCTTCGTCAAATCCTTGACACCGCTGGACAAAAAGGCTACTATTTCGAATGTATTGCGATTTTCTGGCTGAGTGACACTATGAAGCAGTATTTCGGCGAAACTACCAACGGTATGGGTACCACTACTCCACATATTCATGTGCGGGGGTACTTGCGCTTACCGTAGGAACGTCGAAACTGACGAAGTGACCTAAAGCGTGTGGAACCCTCCACACGCTTTTTTGTTTGTTTTACTTATTGAAGCACGGGCAGCGAAGGTGGAGCAATCGTGAAAACATTGACCATGAAATTTGGCGGAACGTCGGTCGGCAGCCCGGAAGCGATCCACAGTGTGGTGGAGATAGTCGAGCGCGAAGTCGAGGCGGGCAACCGCATCGTCGTCGTCGTCTCGGCGATGTCAGGCGTGACTGATGCGCTGATCGGCTCCGTGCGCGAAGCCGCCGCAGGCAATAAGTGGGGCTATCTCTCGTGTTCGCAAAAGCTGCGGGATCGTCACGCCGAAGCGCTGCATCTGCTGACCGTTCCCGGCAGTGACCGCGACAGCGCGTTGTCGGAGATTGACCGTTTGCTGGCACAGCACGTCGAACTGTGCAACGCCGTTAATACGCTCGGCGAAGCGACGGCGCGAATTTCGGACGCGGTGATCGCTTTCGGGGAGCGGATGAGCAGCAGGATCGTGGCTGCCGCGCTGCGCCAGCAGGGGATCAAAGCACAGGCGTTTGATGCGGGACAGTTCATTGTCACCGACGACAAATTTGGCAGCGCCGTGCCGCTCTGGGACGTGACCGAAGCGCGCATTCGTGAGCGGCTGGTACCGCTGCTGGTGGCAGGTGTGGTTCCCGTGATTACGGGTTTCATCGGCGCGACGCGTGAAGGTCACTCGACGACGCTGGGACGTGGCGGCAGCGATTACAGCGGCGCGATTTTCGCGGCCTATACCGACAGTGACGAACTGGTGATCTGGACGGACGTGGATGGCGTGATGACCACCGACCCACGCATCGACAAGCGGGCGCGGGTGCTGCCGAATATCTCGTATACGGAAGTGGGTGAACTCGCCTTCTACGGCGCGAAGGTGCTGCATCCCAAGACGGTGCAGCCAATCCTCAAGCGCGGGATTCCGATGCGCGTGCGCAACACGTTCAATCCGTCGCACCCCGGCACGCTGATCGAGGAGACGAGCGAGCCGAGCCATACAATCATCAAGGCGGTGACGAGCGTGCGCAGCGTGAGTCTGGTAACGGTCGGCGGGCGCGGCATGATCGGCGTACCGGGCATCGCCGGACGGACGTTTCTGGCGACGGCGCAGGCAGGCGCAAACATTCTGATGATCTCGCAGGCGTCGTCTGAGCAGAGCTTTTGCTTTGTGGTGACCGATGATCGGGTCGATGCGGCAGTGAAGTCGATTGAGAACGAACTCGCCAAAGAGATCGAGCGGCAGGACGTGGAAAGCGTCGCGGTGCTGCGCGAGGTCGCGGTCGTGACGGTGGTCGGGTCGGGGATGCGCGGGACGCCGGGGGTGGCGGGGCGCGTGTTTACGGTGCTGGGCAATACCAACGTCAATGTGGTGGCGATTGCGCAGGGCGCGTCCGAGTGCAGCATTTCGTTTGTGATCGACGAAGCCAATCTGACGGATGCCGTGATCGGCCTGCACGATCTGGCGCTGGAGGCTGTGCCAGTTTAGATATGTAGACCCCTCTCCCCCAACCCCTCTCCCACGCAAGCGGGGCGAGGGGAGAAAAAACGTCCATCTCTGTCAATGAGCGGACGAAATTGAGAGAAGCAGGAGAACTTACAAATACACCCTAAAAGGGTGGTTTATCGACTGAGAAATATTTCCAGAGCGGCGCGAGGCCGATCCAGTTGGTTTGAACGGAGCAACCGAAGGACGAGGTGGCGTCGTAAAGGGAGCGCGACGCTGCTGTCGAAAGATCGAAGAGCGTCACCCGCGAATTGGGCGCGAGGCCGCCAAGCGGAAAGACTTCGGTGACGAGTTCGTCATGTGCGCCAAAGGTGATCAGGAAGCGGATGGGCAGCAGATAATCGCAGGTGTGGTAGACGTGGTTGGGCGTTTGTCCCGCCGCAAGCAGATCGCCCAGCGTACCAGTTTGCGCAAACAGATCGATGGGGATGATGCGCGCCGACTCCGCTAGCCCATCGGCGTCAAAGCTGATGGACGCAAGCGAGGTGTGGCCTTCGCTATCGAGCAGCGAGAAACTGATTGAGGCGGCGTTGTCGGCGCTGGCGTGAACGGATTGGCTGAGGCTATCGAGGGCTTGGGCGTAGGTGGTTTCGCCGGGGATGACGCCGAAGAAGCAGGGCAGGGCGCAGGGATTACGCGCTAAGGCTGTCGAATCGGCGGGCGGGGGGAGCAGGTGACCGAGTAGCATTGATGTGCAGAGGAGTAGGGTACTGCACAGGAAGATCGATAAAGCTAGACGCCACAGGTTCAAGGGATAGATTGATACTTCCTTAGCCACATGCAAGATTGAATAATAAGAATTGTATTCTTATTGATCAAGATGATAGAGCACATTGAATATAGTTAATCGTATGTGAGATATGGAACATAAACGTAATAGCGATAAATGATCCATGTTCCATAAGATGGGCGAGATTTGTCAAATTTATATAATGAGTTAATGGGGGGATTGGAGTAGAAGTCCTTACAGCTATTGCACAACATCATAAACTGAGGCGAAATTGCGACTGTAGGTGTGCTTAAGTCGATGAGAGCGATACTTATTCCCTCATGAGTTAGGGAGTCTGGCAAACCTACCAGCGAAGCAATGAAATTTTGCGGGAAAGACGGTTGGTTTGTATATCCTGATTGCCACCAAATCCCTCCTTCATCCGAATTTTGCTCAAATTTTGGTAGTGTTTTCTCATAATATGCTTTTACCGTATCAACTGCATCGGATGTCCATAAGTAACCAATTTTAGGCAAAAAACGCTGTTCACCGCCAAAAGTATAATAGCCAGAATAAATTATTTGGCTGTTCGGATAATTGACTGTCTGTAAGATGGGTGCTTCTAACATTTGGTATCCAAATGAACTCAATCCAAATGGTGAAAGCACCATCTTCGCAAGCAGAATAGACAAAATTACTGAACCCAGAAGTGCAAGACGGTTCGCCGTATTGGATTTGGTCAACGATTACCTCGGCGCATCGTCTTATCCTCCATCAAGTTTCCCATCTCTCACCAGCTTGCGCAGGACGCCCGCAGCGGCGGCGCGTTCGTTGTCGCGCATCATGCGGATCGAGATTTCGGGGGTGGTGGTGACGTCGTTGGCTTCCATGTGTCCGTAGAGCGTGAGCAGCGAGGTTGAAGCATGATAGCGCACCAGCTTTTCTGGGTCGTTGAGCGCGTCGAGCAGGGCGTTGGCGACTTTCTCGGAACGGAAATGACGCAGGGCAATCGCTGCGTCCTGCCGCTTCGACCAGTGATTACGCTGATCCTTGAGGACGTTGATGATACTGTCTGCGCCGCTGGTGTCGCCGTTGATTTTGAACAGGGCGAGTGATGCTTCGGTGGACACATTTTTGTCGTGGATGAGCTTGCGCAGCGGAGCGGCTGCCTTTTGCGAACGCAGTTCGCCGAGACCCACCACCGCGCGCGAATCCGGCAGCGCTTTGATGAGCAGCGCTTCAGCTTTGACGAGGTCGTCGCCTTGCAAGGCTTTCAGGATATGAACATCCGGCCCATCATGCCACGCATCAAACGGGTTGCCGAAGAAGTTGCTCTTCAGAAAACGGTCGAACTCCACACTCATTTAAGCAGCTCCATGCATTCCAACAGTGCTTCCTGTACGACCTGCTGTGCCATTTCGCGGCGATATTCGGCGCTTCCGAGATCGTCGTCTACCGGACTGACCTGAGAAGCGACACCCTGTACCGCGCTGGCGATATGGACTTCATCAAGCGGATTGGGGGTAAGCGTTTCCAGCCGCACCTGAATAATCGGCTGGACAGATGCGCCGCTGACGTAGATGAACTCCGAGCCAACGCGTCCGTAGGGATCAAGATAGATGAAGGCCGCAGCGCTGACGATGGCAGCGGCATCGGGGGATGGCGCGACGTAGGCAGTACCCACCGCTTCGCCTTCGCTCAAAGCGGGGATATTGATGGCGGTGATGAATACCTGATCGAGCCGACCGCTATCCATCAGCCCGACAATGTTGTCCCAACTGCGCTCGGCGGCATCATTGACGAATTCGATGCCAATGTCGTGCGCCATCAGGACAGTGATCCACTCGCGCAGGATGGGGGTTCGCCAGAGGCGAAGGCATTCGCCAATTGAAATACCAGCGCGCTGATCAGGCGGCAGGGTACGCGTGAGCGAGCGGCGCAGCGCATCCGGCAGGAAAGACCATTCGAGCATGGTTTGCAGGGACAGGGCTGAGCCAAACGTTGCCGCGCCTTCGCCCTGATCATTTTGTTGGAGTTCAGGTACATCCTGCACGTCGATGACGGTGCTGTAGGGCAGGTCTACGCCTTGAAGCGTCAGCGTACCCCCCGCCAGCACGACCGAATCGGGCTGCTGGGTCAGGACAATCGCTTCCGTGAGGGTTTTGGGACGGTAATAATTCGTCGGGCTTGTCATACTTTTATCCTTGTACTCAGCGGGGATAAACCGCCAGCACCGTTGGAACCGGGTCAAAGGATGGGATGAAATAGGTTGGCTGCGCGGGCGGCATGAGCGCCATGAGGGTCGAGCCGCCACCGTCGAGATTGACTGCGTTGACCAGACCGAGGTCGGTGGTCGCGAGGTATTGACTTAAATCGACCAGTTTGATGCCTGTGAGCGAGGTGGTCGCCATGAGGATGATGCGCCCCTGTGTATCCTGCCCAACCAGCGTGCGTCGCGAAACCCGATCTCCCTGTGGGTTGGCGAACGAGGCGAGGCCGTTGGTCATCAACATGGGAAAGGCTTGCACGGCCTGTTCGAGTGCTTCGTCAGCGTAGGGTTCGAGGATGGTCGAGCGGACACGCACGCCGCCATTCTGCACCTGAAGCATCCCGCCCAGTCCCTGATAAGCCTGCCCAAAGACAACACCATCAACCACGACGAGACCGAGCGCGCGATTCTGAGGGTCAAAGTAGTTCGCGTTGATAAAGGCGACTGCTCCGGGCAGCGCATCACGCCAGCCACTCAGGTTGAGCGGGCTGCCGGGTTGATAATGCGCGCTGAAGGCGTACAGGCTTGGATCGATGCGCACGGCAACCAACTGTGTTAGGGGGTAGTCGCCACCGGGACGATAGAAGCGGCGCTCGAAGCCCGGCGCGAGCGTTTCCCATGCTGCGCTTTCAGTGGGCGCGACAACGGTGACCGTCGGGTGCATACAGCCTCCCAGCAGCGCTACTGCGGTGATCAACTGAGCGGGCAGCAGCCGAAGCAGTGCCCGCAGCCAACGTGGCGAAGCGGCGGGGTCAACGAGAATTCTTACCAGCGCTTGCACGACCTCAAATCCCTGCTCATTTCACCTTGAAGCCCCTATTTTTTCATGCTATACTCTATCCTACAATTGGTAAATGCCCAACGGGCGCATAGCTCAGCTGGTTAGAGCGCACGGTTCACATCCGTGAGGTCAGGGGTTCAAGTCCCTTTGCGCCCATCGCGTACAAAATGTACTCAATATGGAAAGTCCATGTAAGTGTGGACTTTTTGTTTGGAATTTTAAGGGAAAACAAAACCGCCTCAGTTGGATAGAGGCGGTTTTTTGTCTGCTTGAATGATCGGTTATCGTTGTGGCTTGATGTTCTGGTTGATGTGGAATAGATTGGTCGGATCGTATTTAGCTTTTACGGAAGCCAGGCGTGCATAATTGTCTCGATAAGCTGCCTTGACGCGCTCCTCGCCTTCGTCCATCATCATGTTGATATACGCTCCGCCCGCCGAGTAGGCGTGGAGCGCATCCCAGTAATCACGCGCCCATTGGATCATTTTCTCGTTGTTCGAAGGGTCTGGATCCACCCCGACAATCACTTCGACAAAGTTGGCGTCCCGATAGCTCCACGCGGTGTCATTCTTGCCAACGCGCCCGGCTGCGCCATTGATCGGGTAGAGGTGCATGGCCGAATGACCGGTTGGGAGCTGGATTGCGTATTTGCTGTGCAGATCAATCGCTTGATCGCTGAGTTCATTGACGAAATCTGTGCGCCAGTACCATTGCAAACCGGGCGGATAGATTGCGTCGAACAAGCTTTGAAGGGCAGGCCAGGGAATTGGGCCGGCAAAGTCCATCAAGGGCGTTCCAAATTGACGGAGCGGCTTAAAGACTTCCTCGGCGTTCTCGATAGGCCCTGTGTAGCACCACGTAATGATGCAAACCTTCTTGAGGTGATGTTCCTCTGGGAACATCGGTACAGGTGGCACATAATGAAAGCCGACCCAGCCGTTGATATTTTCCGGCGCGGTCATGATGAAGTCACGCCATCGCTTCAGGACGGTGGACGCATCCTCTGCCGCGTAAAAGATAGGGCCGCCGTAAACAATGTTGACAGGATTCAGCCTGAATACGAAAGAGGTGACCACCCCGAAGTTGCCGCCACCGCCCCGGAGCGCCCAGAACAAATCTGCGTTTTCGCTGGCGCTGGCGGTGACAAGCCGTCCGTCTGCCAGCACTACATCTGCTGCCAGCAGGTTGTCAATCGTCAAGCCATAGGTACGGGTGAGATAACCTACCCCACCGCCAAGCGTGAGGCCGCCCACCCCGGTCGTGGAAATGAAACCGCTTGGTACTGCCAGACCGAATGGGTGGGTCGCGTGATCGACATCTCCCCAGACGCAGCCACCTTCGACCCGAACGGTTTTTGCCTGCGCATCAACCCGAATGCCCTTCATGAGCGAAAGGTCAATGACCAATCCATCATCCACCAGGCTCAGGCCGGGGCCATTATGACCTCCGCCGCGAATCGAAACTGGCATCCCGTTTTCGCGGACGAAGTTGACGGCTGCGATGACATCGGCAACGTCGATACAGCGAGCGATTGCGGCAGGGTGCCGATCAATCATGCCGTTATAGATGGCGCGAACCTGATCGTAATCCGCGTCGGCTGGCGTGACAAGTCGTCCGCGCAGGTTTGGTTTTAGGGCCGTAATGATGTCTTGCTCGGCGATAGTCATGATCTTCTCCAAAATCTATTCTGAAAATGCGCGATTTCTTACAAGTGCTTATCTCTAATTTATGGGTTTAGCAGGGTGGACGTCACCCCTCTATAGAGGGGATTGCGAGGGGATTTCTGTTTGACAGGAAGGGAGGGTGTTCAGTATAGTTGTTATCACGAACGAAAATATCCACTCACTCTTCAAAATTATTCAGGTACTACGTGCGTGGAAAATGCTGAGGATCATCCCCCGATTGAGGCGCTCTCAACCCGCGAATTAAGCATTCTCCGGTTGATCTCTGAAGGGCTGTCCGACCGCGAAATCGCACAGCAGCTTACGCTCGCCCTGGAAACCATCAAGTGGTACAACAAGCAAATCTACGGCAAGCTCAGCGTTCGCAACCGTACCGAAGCGGCTTCTTATGCTCAGGCACACGGCTTGCTGAACAGCATAATCGAAACGGAGACGGAAGCGACCACCGCTTCATCTACGCGGCCTGCCCATCCGCTACCTGCAACGATAACCTCGTTTGTTGGTCGTCAGCACGAAATCGCAGAAGTCAGCAGTATTCTGAAAGATGTGCGCCTGCTCACCGTGACGGGGCTGGCAGGCAGCGGCAAGACTCGGCTGGCGTTGGAGGTGGCCCGGCAAATGATGCCTCACTTCAGCGACGGTGTGTATTTCGTCCCGCTTGCTCCGGTTGCGTCGGTTGATAATCTCCTTTGGGTCATTGCCGAGCGCCTGAATATCCAGTTTTTTCCGCGTCCCGAACCCTTGCAGCAGCTTGAAGACTATCTTCGCAAAAAAACACTCCTGCTCGTGCTGGATAATTTCGAGCATCTGCTGGACGGCGCGGAGATTGTGGCAAGCATTCTGCAAGCCGCGCTGAATGTGCGCATCCTCGTGACCTCACGGGAGCGGTTGAGTCTCTACGGTGAAGTGAACTACACCATCACTGGATTGTCACTCGGTGACGGACAAGCTCGTCAGCACGTCCCGTCAGAGGCCGTTGAATTATTCGAACAGCGAATGCGCTCGGTCGCACCCGGTTTAGAACCTGATGCTGAAGCGCTCCGGCAGATCGAGCGAATTTGCCACCTGGTCGAGGGGATGCCGCTAGGGATCGAACTGGCAGCGACCTGGATGGACGTGCTTTCGCCAGAGGAAATTGCCAGTGAAATCGAGAAGAGCCTGGATATTCTGCAAGCAGAACTGCGCGACCTGCCGGACAGCCAGCGAAGTATGCGGGCATCGTTCGCGCGTTCGTGGAGCCTGTTGAACGAATCGCAAAAGACTGCTTTCGAGCGATTATCCGTTTTTCGGGGTGGGTTCACCCGGCAAACTGCGACTGTCGTCACAAGCGTGGAGTTACGGACGCTGCAAGAGCTGGTCAACAAGTCGCTGCTTCACTACGATCCCGATTCGGGGCGCTATGAAATCCATGAACTCCTGCGACACTACGCGCAGGAGCAATTGGATAGCTCCGGTGGCGCGGCGGCAGCTTACGAGGCACACGCATGTTACTTTGCTGACTTTATGGCCGAGCGCTGGCCGCTGCTGAAGGGACACCAGCAGAAAACCGCCTTGCAGGAAGTGGAGAACGACATTGAAAACGTCCGGGCTGCCTGGGACTACTGGACACAGCTTGGCAGTGTCAGCGAATTAAAGAAATTCCTGCACACATTCTGGGTGGTCTATGATATTCGCGGCTGGTATCCGGCAGGGATTCAGCTTTTCGAGCGAGCTGTGGAGGTTGTGCGACCGATTGCCAGCGATGAGGCGCAGGCGGTACTGGGATGGTTGCTGGCTGTTCAGGGAGTCTATTACCTGTCTGGAGGCATTTATCGCAGCGTTGGTGGACCGCGCAAAGGATTTACGCTCGCGCAGGAAGGTGTGCAGATTATCGAACGGCTCAGGGGTTATGATGAGATGATGATTGTCCCGCTGATATGTCTGTTTCTGACTGCCAGCCAGGTCAACGATATTGCGATTGCCGTTGCTGCGGCGCAAGAATGTTTGGAAATTGCGTCGCAGATTGGCGACGAATGGGCGATTGCGAAGGCGAAGCAGTTCCTGACCATTCGCTCCGTTTTAGAAGAGGATTACCTAACCGCTGAGAAACTTTCCGTTGATGCGCTCGGCACTTTCGAGAAAAACGGCGACAAATGGTCTGCCAGTGTGCTTTCCATCGAGGTGCTGAGCCTGCTGGCGATCAGTCAGCGTCAGTTTGAAAAGGCGGAGGCGTGGATCGAACGCGGGCTGCGGGCGGCGCAGGAGATCGACTTCAAATATTCACAGCAGATGGCCTACTGGCAGCTTGGGTTCGTCGCTACGCTGCAGGAAGATTACCCGCGTGCCGCGAAGTATTGGAGCAAAGCGTTGGAACTCGGCGAGGCGGCGATTGGATCGCCAATCGTGATGGGTTTTGGAGGTACAAGCAACAGCGGCGAATGGGGAGGGCGCAGGCTGATCGACCCATGAACCATTTCCATAATTCTCAGTAAACGCGGGTAAATAACTTTCGTAAGTGACTGTATACCCCCTCTATCCCCGACCCTTTCTCCCACGCAAGCGGGGAGAAAGGGAGAAAACAGAAACAGCGTGGGTTTACGAAAGAAACTTACTCGACTCTACTTCTGTGGTAGTTCAACGACAATGTATTTATTACGAAAGGACGCCGTATCATGCCGCTCTATCTGGATATCCACTACAAGGTCGAAGGTATGACTACTGAAGGCATCGAGCAGGCGCACCAGCGCGACCTTGAAGTTCAGCAAAAATACGGCGTGCGCTACCTCAAGTATTGGTACGACCTGAACACCGGACGCGCGTTCTGCTTGATAGAAGCACCCAGTAAAGAAGCCGCAGAAGCCGTCCACCGCGAGGCACATGGATTGATCGCGGACGAAATTATCGAAGTTGTCGAAGGTCAAGAACCGACGAGATAATACCGATTCCGGTTGCGGTGCATCCCAAGAAGTAAAAAGAGACGAGCGGTTTTGTTGTCTGCGCGTATTTTAGTTGCTGTGTCTTTACTTGAGCTTTTTGCAGTGATCGAATGGATACGGATGCACGTATCTGGGCGCGAACTCGACCTTATATACACGGGTGTCCAAGTCCCTTTGCGCCCATCGAGTACAAAATGGTATCCAATCAAGAAGTTCACGCGGCAGCGTGGACTTTTTTTGTTTGTGCAGCTTTATATACTCAAGCGCGACGCGGGGTAAGCGGTTTTCAGGATTTCCAATCTGTTTAGCTGTTCCACTTTGCCAGACGATGAAGGAAACAAACTACATGGAGAGCGATAACCTTATGACACAAAATCAACATCCAAAAGTGGTTGTTATTGGTGCAGGAAGTTTATTTTTTGGGCGGCAGGCCATCTGGCAGATGGTGCATTCGCCTCATTTGAATTCCGGTACACTGGCGTTGGTCGATACTAATCCCGAACGGCTGAGCCACATCACCACGCTGGCGGACATGGTCGTGGCAGACCAGGGTGTTGCTCTCAGGATCGAATCGGCAAATGATTGGAAAGAGGTGCTGCCGGGAGCGGATTTTGTCGTGCTCAGTTTTGCGGATCGCACGGTCTACTTTCGCGGGATCGACTGCGCGATCTCGGAAAAATATGGGATTCGCATGTGTTCCGGCGATACGATTGGCCCCGGCGGCATTTTTCGTGCCATGCGCGAACTCCCGGTGATTATGGAGTGCATCCGCGATATTGAACGCCTCTGCCCGGATGCCTGGGTGATCAACTATGTCAACCCGTCGGCGGTCAATGGCATCGCGCTGAAACGCTATGCACCGCAGATCAAGAGTTTTGCATTGTGCGACAGCCTGCACATGCCGCATATCAAGAAACGTTATGCGGCGCGCGCCGGGATCGTTCCCGACGGCGCTGACCTGACGGCAGTGCAGGATGCGGATTTCGACATGCGTATCGCGGGCGTTAATCACTTCACCTGGATGCTGAAAGCCGAGTATCAGGGCGTGGATGTCATGCCCAAAATCGCGGACTCGATCCGTGAACTGGCTGCCAAAGAGGACACCGGCGGCGATACCGGGGCGAAGGCCATCCACAACAACAAAATTGCCTACAAATTATACGAAGCGTTTGGGGCTGTGCCGGTCTGTGTGGCACATACGAAGGAGTATGTTGGTTTCTGGCAGGGACGTGGAATTCTGGCAGATGATATTCCGCCGCTCTCGATCTGGGAAACTGAAGACCGCTACGAACGTCACGCCGAGATGTGGCGGCAGGTCGATAGCTTCGTCAGTGGCGAGTTCCCCATCAGCACATATATGGATGTCATGGGGCCAGACCACGCAACCGATATTATCGAGAGTATGGTGGCGGGGCTGGGCAAACCGTTCTATGTGAACGTGCCGAATCAGGGTGCAGTCAGCAACATGAATGATGACGCTTTTCTCGAACTGCTGTGCGACATTGACATGCAAGGGCCGAAGCCGCGCCCCGTCGGTGAGATGCCGCGCGGGATTCGCGGGATGCAGGAAGTGATTCTGGATACGCATGAACTGACAGCAGAAGCCGTGATCAAGTGCGACTATGGGCTACTGCGCCGCGCCATGCTGACTGACCCACTGGTCACGTCGATTGCCGACGCGGATGCGATTCTGAGCGAACTTCTGGCTGCTGAACGTGATGCCGTTCCCGCTGCCTGGTATTGATCTTGGAACTATGTGCTTTCACAAGCATCCAAAACGCGCCTGCCGCTATTCGGCGGGCGCGTTTGTTTTCGAATGGTGTATTGAAGGTGTGATGTCAGACAGTGAGCGACGGGTGCTTGAGATGAAAGTCGGTCGCGTCCTGATAGGCTTTCGCGAGCGTCAGCACTTCAGCCTCACGGTCGAGATTGCCGATAAAGGTGGTGCTGGTCGGCGATCCTTTCTCGTTGAAGCCATTGGGCACGACCACACACGGATGCCCTGTGTAATTCGTTAGCGGCAAAACGCTGCCGAAAGGCGGCGCGACGAAAACGTCTACTGTCTGCATCAAAGCCGCCATTTTTTGCATGAGCAGCGTGCGCAGGCGATTGGCCTGAACATATTCGACGGCGGGAATAAAACGCGCGGCGCGAAAACCATTCGGCCAGGCTTCCTTATCCTGCCAGGTCAATAGATCGTCCTGGTTGCTGCGCGTCAATTCATCGAAGGCAGCAGCAGCTTCGGTAAAAAGAATGACGCCGAGCGGATCGAGATCGTCATCCGGGAGTTCAATCGGGATCAGATCGATGCCCTGAGCGCGCAGCACCTCAAGCACAGCGCGATCTGCATCTGTCCCTTCCTCGAACGCCTTCTGCAAATAGCCGATGCGCAAACTGCTGGTCTTGAGGTCAGGAGTCCACTCAAAGGGCGTATCGACCACAACCGCGTCGCGTCCATCCGGCCCGTAGATGGCGCTGAAGATCAGGGCGCAGTCTTCGACCGAGCGCGCCATCGGCCCGATCTTGTCCATGCTCCAGCACAACGCCATCGCGCCATAGCGACTCACGCGCCCGAAAGTGGGACGCAGCCCGCTGACGCCGCAGCGCGTTGATGGCGACACAATCGAGCCGAGCGTCTCGGTTCCTATCGCGAAGCCGACCAGACCCGCCGCTACGGCTGAGCCTGATCCGGCGGACGAGCCGCTTGATCCTTCTTCAAGATTCCAGGGGTTGCGCGTCATCTCATCGATCCAGATGTCGCCGTAAGCCAGTGCGCCCAGCGTCAGCTTGGCAATCAGGACGGCTCCGGCAGCTTCCAGACGCTCAACAATCGCCGCATTGGTGTCGATTACCTGATCCTTGTAGGGCTGCGCACCCCAGGTGGTGGGATAGTCGCGCACGGCAAACAGGTCTTTCGCACCCCAGGGAATGCCGTGCAGCGGACCGCGATAATTCCCGGCCTGAATTTCCGCGTCAGCTCGTTTCGCCTGCGTGTAGGCGAGGTCTTCGGTGAAGGTGATGACGCAGTGCAGAATAGGATCGAAGCGCTTGAGCCGCGCCAGATACATTTCGGTCAATTCCAGTGAGGTGACCTGACGTGTACGCACGAGTTCCGCAAGCTGTGTCAGCGGCGCGAAGGCTAGGTCTTCCAGATTGGCGGGGCGTGTTGCGGCGGGCTGTGCGCTTATGCGATAGGTGCGCGGAACACTTGTGTCGCTCGGCGTGGGCAGGCGCGGATTGAAATAAAGCGGCGGCGCAACACTGTTATCAATCGGGACGGCGCGGAGTTTTTCGTACTGCTGGACGCGATTGCTGACGTTTTCAAGCAGTTGATCGCGCTCGGCGTCAGTGAAACTCAGGCCAAGCAGTGTTTCAGCGCTGGCGACAGCTTCGGCCTTGATCGTGGGTTCGGATGGCGGTATTTGTTCTTCAGACATGGATCATTTCTCGTTATGCAGCGAATAAGCTCAGAGGGACGTTAATTTGTCCCTTTGAGGGTAGGGTCGAGCGCATCCCGCAGGCCATCGCCGATCACGTACAGGCACAATACCGTAATCACAATGAGCAGCCCTGGAAAGATGACGAGATGTGCGCCCGTCTTGAAAAAGGACTGTGCGCCGCTCAACATATTGCCCCAGGTCGGCGTCGGCGGCTGAATACCAACACCCAGAAAGCTCAGCGCGGATTCCAGCAGAATGAGGTCGCCGATGGTCAGCGCCAGATTGACGACCGTGATCGAAATCGCGTTAGGGATAATATGGACGAACATAATATACAGGTCGGAAGCGCCGACGGCACGCGCCGCGAGGATGAAATCGCGCTCGCGCAGTGACAGCGTTTCACCGCGCACAAGGCGGGTCGTGAACGTCCAGCCGAGCAGCCCCAGCACAATCACGAGGGCGGTTGGCCCTGGTCGCAGGATTGACGAGATGATCAGCAGCAGAAACAGCCCCGGAATCGAATTGAGTGTGGCGATCAGCCAGTTAATGAAATCGTCTATCACGCCGCCGTAATAGCCGGTCACCACGCCCAGCAGCAGACCGATGCCAATCGAGAGTACGCCGCCGACTACCGCGATTCCCAGCGATACCTGCCCAGCGAACAGCAGGCGTGAAAGCTGGTCGCGTCCCAGGTTATCAGTGCCGAGGATGTGTCCCGGCGTACCAAGCGGCAGCATGTGGTTGTAGCCGTCGGTCGAATTGGGATCGACATGGAGCACGTATTGACTGATGACTGGCGCAAGGAGCGCAAGCAGGGTCAGCGTGACGAGCGTGGTGATCGCGATCATCGTCAGGCGGTCGCGGCGCAGGTGATAAATCGCCATCCGCCCCAGCGATGCTCCGGCGGGCAATCCTTGATCAGCTTTCAGTTTGGGCGCGGCAAGCGACACGGGAGCAGTATCAGTACGGCTCATAGACAGGCAGCTTCCTAATAGAAACGGATGCGTGGATCGATAGCGGCATACAGGATGTCGGTCAGAAGCAGGCCGATCAGCGTCCCCAGCGCGGCGATGATGACGGTTGCCATGACAATCGGATAATCCTGCTGGATCACGGCGCGGACAGCCAGCAGCCCCAGCCCAGGCCAGGAAAATATCGTTTCGATGACCGCCGCGCCGCCGAGGAGTCCGGCGATGGCTGGCCCTAAAAAGGTCGCCAGCGGAATCAGCGCGTTACGTGCGCCGTGTCGAAACCAGACCGAGCGCCCGGACAGACCTTTGGCGTGAGCGGTACGCATGTAGTCTTTGTTGACGGTTTCGAGCATCGAGGTGCGCATGAACCGTGAATAACTGGCAATCGGTGCGGCAGCC
>DAOUCB010000156.1:0-6961 GCA_034432495.1 Anaerolineae bacterium
CTGGCAGGCGGCTTCGATCAATCTGTGATAGTCTACATCCCAGATACGCGCGGTTCTATCGCGCGATCCGGTGATAAGCTGCGCGCCATCGGGCGTGAAAGTGACCGAAAAAACAATATCGGTGTGACCGATAAACACTCTGAGTTCCTGCCCGGTGTGGGCATCCCAGAGACGAGCAGTACCATCGCCGCTGGCAGTCGCAATGGTGCGACCGTCTGGTGAAAAAGCCGCATCATTCAGGAAGGCGGTATGACCAACCAATCGACGGATTTCCCTGCCGGTCGCAATATCCCACAGCCGCGCCGTTTTATCCTCACTGGCTGTTAGTACTAGACTTCCGTCAAGTGAGAATGCGGCGCTGGTCACAATGCCCGTATGCCCGACAAACTGTTGAATCTGCGCGCCAGTCTGGGCATCAAACAAACGTGCGACCTGATCTTCGCCGCTCATCAGCAAGGTTTTGCCATCCGCCGAAAACTGAAGCGTGCGCCCCGTCGTCGGCACGGGAACAGCATAAATCTGTTTCGGATTATTCACGTCGCTAATATCGCTCATAAACAGCATCGGCTGATTGTTATCGGTCGCCGAAGATACAAATCTGGTTTCGTCGGGAGAAATCGCCGCGCTTGTGCCGCAGCAGTTGTTGACCGTTTGCAACAGCGCACCATCCGGGAATGACCAGATATAGGCAGCGCCGCTGTCTGTGAGCGTTCCCAACAGTTTTTTGCCCGGTGATAAAAGTAAGCCGAAGTTGGCCCCTGACGGACTTTTCAGTGTGTTCAACACTGTGCCTGTGCGCGGATCCCAAATTCGTGCTGTGCCGTCCACACTGGCAGTGACATAATAAGCGCCGTCTGGCGAGACGAGGACATCCCGAATATCGTCGGTATGCCCGCGCAGCACGCGCGGCGACTCTGAAGTTGGCACGGCCCAGATCCGAGCATACAGATCATCTCCGCCCGCTATCAATGATTTGCCGTCCGGGGAAAAGCCCACGCTGTAAAGCGCTCCGTTCGTGCCTGTGAAACGATACAGTTCCTCGCCTGTCGCGGCATCCCACAGACGTGCGGTGCGGTCGATTCCGCCTGTGAGAATCTGCGCCCCATCGGGTGAAAAAGCCGCCGTCCAGACTGATCCTGTATGTCCGACAAAGCGGCGCACTTCCTGCCCGCTGGTCATGTCCCACAGGCGCGCGGTGCTGTCATTGCTGGCGGTGAGCAGATATTTACCATTCGGTGAGACGCCCATCGGGTAAACCGCATCGGTATGACCGACAAAACGGGCGATTTGCTGCCCGGTCTGTGCGTCCCAGACAGCGGCAACGGTGCGTTCCGGCGTGGTAAAGACATATTTGCCATCGGGCGAGAACAGCACGCGAATCGCCTCGTTCGCCAATCCGTCGAAGTGGCGAACCTCGTCGCCAGTCGCCACATCGAACATCCGAACGGTGCCATCCCGGTCGCCGCGCAGCAAATATTTGCCGTCCGGCGAAAGGTCTGCCGTGTTTGCCCGGCGCGTGTTATCGGTGAAGTGGCGAATCTCCATTCCCGTCTGCAAGTCGTAGAGCCAGACGGTATGGGCATCGAAGGCGATCAGGGATTTCCCATTGTGGGCAAGCAGGATATTGCCTGCCCCAGCCGCACGCGCGGAAATCTCGTCAAAGCGGCGGATCACCTGTCCGGTCTGTGCGTCCCACAAGCGGGCGATGCTGGCGGCATCGTTGGACTCGTCGCCTGTCGTGAAGATCGTGCCATCGGGCAGAAAGAACGCGCTGCCAATCGTGCCGCTGTCGCTCGTCAGGATGCGCTCTGGCAGCGGCAGCAAAATCGCCTGCTGAAGCGCGCTGTCTGCCTGCTGCGAATAGCCGCTCTCCAGTGAGCGCACCGCCAGCAAGGCAGTCAATTCGGCGCTATCGCCCGTCTGAAGCAGTCGATTTGCTTCCGCCGCCAGCCGCAAACTCTGGGCGCGCTGCGCGTTGGCAGCGGCCTCGGTCGCGCTGCCGTAGGCCAGCGCAGCGTTGTGATCGGCAAGCTGCTGACGACTGATAGCGAATACGCTCAGGATGGATGCCATCACGACGGCGACGATCATCAACCCCACTAGATAGCGCAAGCGGTTTGCTGCGCGCTGCTGCGCTCGTGCCGATTCGCGTGCCAGTGTCAATTCATGTGCTTGCCGTTCGCGCTCGGCAAGAACCGTCCGTTCCCGTTCGGCGACGCTGGCTTCGAGGTAAGCACGTTCGGTCCCGTTGAGCGACAGCGATCCGTTAGCCGACAGCGCCTCAAACTGGATCAGCCGCGCCCCGGATGCCAGAAAGCTCACGTCACGCCCACTGCCGACCCACTCTCCGGCGGCGACTGCCAGACGGCGCTGCAAGCGCAGCTCGTCCCGACTGGCTTCCAGCCAGCCACGCAGCCGATCCCAACCATGCAGCAGCGCCTCATGGGCGATTTCGACGGTCGCGCCGCGTGTAATCGGGTCGTGATCCAGCGTCAGGAGCCGATACTGGCTGTAGAAGGTGATCAGGTCGTCAATCGTGCGCTCATCTGCAAGCGACATCAACTCGGTCTGCAAAACGCGGCGGCGCGTGTCTTCGACGCCTTCCCCCGGCGCGATCAGACGCAGAAAAATCTGGCGAGCAGCGCTCTGTCCTACTGTGTCAAGCCCACCGAACAACTCATCGGCGCGGCGCGCCAGCGCGCCAGAGATGCCGCCGGTCTCCTGATAGACGGAAATCGTCAGCAGACGTTCCTTGCGGCGCTCGTAGAGTTCGCTCAGGGAGAACTGAAGCAGCGGTAGCGCCGCAGGCTGACCGAACACATCGTTGATAATGGTCGTCGTCAGCCCCGGTTCGAGTGTGAGTCCGATCCGTTCGGCAGGTCCCGCGATTGCCCGCTCCAGCTCGCTGGCGGTCAAGGGAACAGCGACTTCGGTGTGGCTGCGCATTAACTCCGCCATACGCGGATACAAAAGTGGACGGTCATAGAAATCAGCGCGCAAGGTCAGGACGATCCGCATCCGGCTGCGTGGGTCGCTGACCGCTGCCAGCAGACTGTCGATAAATTGACTGCGAACAAGCTCGTCCGTTGTGAGCGTAAACAGTTCCTCAAATTGATCGATGATCAAGACCAGCTCAACCTGCGGATCATGTGGCAGCAGACGCTTGACCGCGCGCACCAATCCACGCCGGTCTTCAGTCAACTGAGCGCGCAGATCGTGGTCATAGCTGGCTGCGACACACAGCAAAGCTGCTTCTAACTCTTCAAAGGGATGTGTACCGGGCATCATCTCGGTGATGAACCACTGAGCCGAATTCGGCAGTGCGCCCTTGCGAAGCGCCGGGATCAAACCTGCCCTGACAGCGCTCGATTTGCCGCTGCCGCTCGGTCCGACCAGCGCCAGAAAACGCGCGCCATCGTCGCTGGCTGCCATGCGACCGAGCAACTGCTCGGTCAGCGCCGCACGCCCAAAAAAGTCGGCAGCATCGGCTTCCTGGAACGCCCGCAGTCCTTTATAGGGATTGCTCAGTTCCGGCAGGCTGACAGGCGTTAGTACCGAAACGACGGTTCGTTCGGACGGTGCTGACGCACCCTCCTGCTGGACAAGTTTCAACTGATTTGCACGCTCGACCGCCTGGGAACGACTGTGAACGTCGAGCTTGGCATAAATCTGGTTGACGTACCATTTGACCGTGCCTCCTGAGAGGAACAGCTTTTCGGCAATCTGCGCGTTCGACAGCCCTTCGACCATCAGGCGCAGAATATCCAGTTCGCGTGGTGTCAGCGTTTCGTCCAGCGGCGTGATGGCTGCTGCACCGGAGATGCTCGTTGCAAATGCTGCCGCGAAGCGCAGAACGTTGGCATAGCGCTGATCGGGATTTTTGGCGGTGGCCGTTTGCAACACTTCATCCAGTGCGGCGGGCAGCTGCGGATCGCGTGGGTGCAGGCGCGGCAGCGGCGCGTTCAGATGGTGGCTGATCAGATCGGTAGGGGTTGTCGCTTCGGCATAAGGCGGCTCTCCGCGCAGGAGTTCAAAAACGACCAGCCCCAAACTGTAAATGTCGGTTTTCGGCGACACGGGATCGCCCTTGATCTGTTCGGGCGTGATGTAGGTTGGCGAGCCGATCACCATCCCTTCCTGCGTAACCTCTTTGGCGTTCAGGTTCTTGGCGATGCCGAAATCGGCCAGATAGGCGTTGTCATCCTCATCGAGCAGGATGTTGTCCGGCTTGATGTCTCGATGGATGATGCCCTCCCGATGCGCGACAGTCAGCGCAGCGGCGATCTGTTCCAGCAGACGAGCCGCCGACTGAGGCGACCACGCGCCCTGCTTGATCGCCGTGCGCAAACTACCCCGCAGCCAACGCATGACCAGAAACGCGCCTTCGGGGTCGCGCCAGTAGTCGTAAATCGGGACGATGTACGGATGTTCGAGCCGCGCAATGACCTGCGCCTCAACCTCGAAGCGACGAATAAATTCTGGCTGGTTGGCGCGTTCCGGCAGGATGACCTTGATGGCAACCTCGCGCCCGACCGATGGCTGATAGGCTCGGTAGACCGCGCCAAAGCCGCCTGCACCAACGCATCCGCGCAGTTCATAACCTTTGATGGTGCGGTTGATGTATGGGTCCATCATGCTGATTCCCGTCCAGCTCATTCCATTGTAGGGATGGCTTTTCATGTAAAGCAAGTAGGCAGCGGCGATTCCTACCCCGAATCCTACCTCCCAACCCGCGATTCCGAGCGCCAGTCCCATCCGCCCGGCAGGTGATTTGCCTCTGGCTTTGAACTAGGGTGAAGAAGTCAATCAGGGTATGGAGGCAAAGTCACAATGATCCCCGCTGCTCGCTTGGTCACGGCGATTTTTTCGATGGCTAATCTAAAGCAGGAAAGGAAAGTCACAATGGAACGCAAACACAATCTGTTGAAGTTCGGCGGGCTGATCGCAGCTCTGGCATTCGTGCTGTTGATCGGTTCAGGTTTCACGCCGATGGAGCAGGTGAAAACGCTGACTCTATGGTCACGGCATCCAGCGGAGGAGCTGCAAGCCGGCCTCGACGCATACAACGCACGCCTGCAAGCCGCCGGCAAACCGATTCAATGGAAATATGAGCAGGTTCTCCCGGATGAGGTCGAGGCGCGGCTGGCAAGCGGGCAATCGCCTGATGCTCTTGGGATGGATCTGGTTGAAAGCCCACATCTGCTGGCGTCCAACTCGTTCGTGAATCTGACGGAGCGCTTCAACAAGCTCGATTATCACGACAAGATCAACTCGAAGATGCTCAGTCTGGGCAAAATGGACGGCAATGTTTACGCTGTTCCGGTACTTGCCGACGTTTCCGTGCTGGTTTACAACCGAACGCTGTTCAGAAACGCCGGTCTTGATCCTGATCACGCGCTGGACACGTGGGACGATCTGCGTCATGCCGCGCAAGTGCTCACCCACGACGGCGTGGTGGCTGGTTACGGACTGTGGTGCGGTAGAGGAAATTGGCTGATGTTCACGGCGATGCCGTTCATTTGGGCAAACGGCGGCAGCTTGCTCAGCGCAGATGGCACACGGGCGATGCTCAGCGATCCCAGGACGCTAGAGGCAGTGCAGTTCCTGACGGATATGAACTTGATTGACCACAGTACCTCGCCGAGCGGAACCGCCAAAGGCTGTGCCGATGACGATTTTGACTTGCCCGATTTCGAGAAGGGGTCGCTCGCCATTAAGCCGGAAGCAGGTGTTTACGCTGCTTCCTATATCCAGTCGCACCCGGAGCTTGACCCCGGCGTAGCGCTGTTCCCCGGCAAGACCGCAGACAGCAAGTCGTCGTTCATTGGCGGCGATGTGGTGGCAATCCCGACCCAGTCCGCAGACCCTGACGAGGCGTGGAATTTGATCGAGTACATGCTTTCGGCGGACTCGCAAGTGGATGGGCTTGCGCGGGCGGGTTACGTGCCAGTCCGCAGCGATCTGACGGATAATCCCGTCACCATCGCCGACCCACGCTTCAAAGTGTTTGCCGAAGCGCTGGCTGTCGGCGACGTACCATCAACACCGATGTATGCGAAGCTGTATGCCCCGCTTCAGGCAGGGATGCAAGCTGCCTTGGACGGCGATCAGCCCGTCGCAGAAGCGCTGGCTGCGGCAAATGCGCAAATTCAGCAGATACTTGACCAACAACAGTGACATCAAAAACGACGTGGATCGGAGCGTTCGACAAGGGACGCTCCGATCCACGTGTTGAAATATTCGCTGGAGCAGAAACGATAGACGGATACAGCTTGATTCGTGCTTTGAATATCACCCGCGTGGCGGCACTCAAGTACGAACGTTTCCGAGAGCGCCGGTGGGGTGTGAATTTGGCGCAGCAGTTCGGTTGTCTTTTGACCAAACGGATTTTTCACAAACAGTTGTCGTTTTTCTCAAAGTCCCTGGTTGGATTCGAACCTTGCCACGCAAGAAAAACGCTTTGTCAGATGTCTGACAAGGCTTCTCTTCTCTCGCTGCTCTGCTAGCAGGATTCGAACGTATAGCATTGCCATACAATAAAGCGAACGTTGATTTTCAACTATCTGGATGTACATCCTGATGGGACTCGAACTCTTATCTTCCCTCAGAAACAAAGAATCGGTTACGCATGTAACCGATTCTTCTCTCAAACCTTTTGCTGTAGGGCTGGTGGGACTCGAACCCACAAACTCTTCCGAGCGGATGATTTTAAGTCATCTGTGTTTGCCATTTCACCACAGCCCCCAGTCGAATGAATTTTATGAATTCATTCAACCTTACCGGCTAGTGTATCAGTCTCGTCAGGCAGCGTCAACTGCTTTTTGAGCGGACGCGGCTCTTCTTCCCAGTGCGATTCATACGGTGTTTGTCGATCATGCTTTAGTCGTCAGTCGAGATGCTGCTCGCGCCATCATTCATTAGATATTCATACAGATTTTACAACATTTCGTAGCAAGATCTG
>DAOUCB010000157.1:0-3451 GCA_034432495.1 Anaerolineae bacterium
TTGGCTGTGGGCGGGAATTCGCATCGTACGGGGCAAAGCGGCAGCACTGCAAAATGTGCTGCTGGTTGTCTGGGTGCTGATCTATTTTGGCTGGCTGGGGCGCAACTGGGTCACGACGCAGCGCTATTTTCTGCCGATTTATCCCGTCCTGATGATCCTCGCCGCCTGGGGATTGGTCTGGTTGGTGCGGTATGCGAAAAACCATCTGTGGCGCAGACGTGTCTTTCGTTTGCTGCTGGTCGCTGTCGCGGCTTTCGCGCTGCTCTGGTCGGCGATGTTCACCAACATCTATCGCCATCTGCTGACGCGTGTACAGGCCAGCTACTGGGTTTACGAACACGTCCCCGGCGATTTCGCGATGACCGTCAATGATGCGTCGGCGGATTTGCCGATCATCAACATCGCGCTTGCCAATAACGGGCTGGGGGATCGACGCATTTACGACACCGATCATCCTGGTTCGGAACATCAGTTCAAAGCGCCGGTAACGGGCAAAATCAGCGCGGTTTACGTCAATGCGATGGACGACCCTCAGCACGATCCTGACCCTGAATCGCTGTATTTCACGATTACACGGGTGAGCGACAACGTCCAGATGTCGGACTCGATCTTTTCGGCGGATCTCACCCACGCGGACGACAGTCAACTGCCCGACAGCTACACCATTCCCTTCAAGGAATTCACCGTCGAAGCGGGTGAAACCTATCAACTGAATATCCTGCTGATTAACGGCGGGCCGGCATTGCTCGGCAGCTTCACGATCCCGATTGAACCAAGTGCCGATTCGGCCACACCTTTGATCAATATCGCGCTGCCCAACAACAACTACGGAGCGTCGGCGGATGATTTGGTCTCGAAGGTGACGCGCTTCGATGACATCAGCAACAGCGCGACTGTCAGCTTCACCGCGCCTGCGGACGGTACGATTACCAGTATTTATGCACCCCATCTGGGTGACGCGAATGACGATCCGCAGCCTGAAGCGCTGCGCTTCACGATTCTGCGGGCGGGATCGTTTCAGGTGCTGGATACAGCGACTCTGCACACCAACCTTGTGCGTGACTCCAAGAATATTCTGGGCAGAAGCTATGACATTCCGCTCGACCAGCCGTTGAAAGTCGAGAAGGGCGGTCAATACTACTTCAAGGTCGATCTGGTTTCCGGCGGCTCGGTGCTGAGCGGTGGCTCGGTTTTTACCTGGGAAGGTGCGTGGGACGATCCGGTTCCGATCGGCCTGTGCGCGATGCCCGCTGGCATGACCGTCGAGGATGATCCGCCGCCCGGACTATATATGGACCGGCGCGACTGTAAAAGTTATCTTGGTTTCTGGGATGGGCTGGTTGAAGGTTATCAGCAGAATATCGTCTACGAAGATGAGCCGACCAAGCGCGATCACCTGCTTCTGACACTCGACAACAGCGATTACCTCGCCATCAGCAGCAACCGTTTCTATGACTCGCTGTCACGCAATCCGATGCGTTGGCCGCTGACGAATTTCTACTATCAGAAATTGTTCGCCGGGGAACTTGGCTACGATCTGGTCGAGACCTTTCAAGAAAGCTTTCAACTTGGGCCGCTGAAGATCAGCGATCAGTACTTGCCGACCTACAGCGGGCCGAAGTGGCTCAACGAATTCGAGTCGGAAGAAGCTTTCAGCGTCTACGATCATCCGGTGGTCTTCATTTTCCACAAGCGCGATGATTACGATGTGCAAAAAGTTCACGACTTGCTCAACAGCGTGCCGCTGACGCGCGTTGGCAACAGCCCCACCTATGCCAACTGCCTGAATACGTCAAGCTACTACTGCGATGCGACGATTGTTAATGTTGCCACGCTTAGCTCAGATCAAGCGGCAAAAGCGCCAACTGCCTTGCAGCTTACGCCTGCGATGGAGCAAATCCAGTCCAGCAACGGAACGTGGACGGATCGTTTTGATGAGCAGAGTATCGTCAATAACAATCAGGTGGTTGCCGTTGTCATCTGGTGGATGACGATCATGGTGTTCGGCTTTGCGGCTTACCCCCTGCTGTTTGTGCTGCTGCCCGGTTTTGCCGACCGAGGCTACGGCTTTGCCAAATTTGCCGGAATGCTGCTGACCGGGTGGGCAACCTGGTACCTTGCCAGCTTTCGTATTCCAGTCTGGTCGGAAGTCGGTATTGCTGGCGCGCTGGGAGTGCTGTTCCTGGTCGGTCTGTGGCTGCTCTGGCGTAAGCGTGATGAATTTATCGATTTCCTGAGCCAACACTGGAAGCGGCTGGCGCTGATCGAATTGATTACGCTCATCGCCTTTCTCGTTTTCCTCGGTGTACGCCTGACGAACCCCGATTTGTGGCAGCCGACCTTTGGTGGCGAAAAGCCCATGGATTTCGCCTACTTCAACGCCGTGCTGCGCAGTACGATTTTCCCGCCCGCCGATCCCTGGTATGCGGGCGGTTACATCAACTATTACTACTTCGGCTATGTGATTGTTGGCGCACCCGTGCTGCTGCTGAAGATGTTCCCGTCAATTGCTTACAATCTGATCGTGCCGACCCTGTTCGCGCTGGCCGGAATCGCGGCGTTTTCGGTCGCGTTCAATCTGGTTCACGCGCTGCGCGAACGGATCTCCAGCGGCGACGATGGGAAGGTGAAGCGGGTTCGAAGGCTAGGCAATCCCTGGGTGGCAGGGATCGCGGCGCTGCTGTTGGCGGTTGTGCTCGGTAATCTCGATACCCCACGTCAGTTTTTGACAGGCATCGCCCGGACAGGCGGCTATGTTCAACCCGTCGGGATGCAGAATTTCCTCACGAATAAATATATCAGCGAACACCAGAATACGGTTCCCGATAACGCTACTCTACAGCAGCTTGCGGCGGAAGCCGCGAACCCAACGATTCTGGATCGTATCGCCTATGAGGCAGAGAATTCCGCCGATTTGCTCACGAGTCTGGGCAAGGGTTTCGGTCGAATTTTGAATGGTGGATCCATTGGCATCGGTGCGGAACGCTGGTTTTGGGGGCCAACCCGTATTCTGGCGGAAACGCCGGGTGTCGAAGGCTATGCCATCAATGAGATGCCGATCTTCACCTTCGTTTATGGCGACATGCACGCGCACATGATCGCCATGCCGATGTCGCTGGCAGTTGTGGGGCTGGTTCTGAACGAAATTCTGCTGGCTGGCAGCGCGAAACGCCGGCGCGGGATGATGCTGGGCGCTGTGGCGCTGCTTGGACTCTACGTTGGGATGCTGCGTGCAACCAATACCTGGGACTGGGTGACGTTCATGCTGCTGAGCGGCGTTGGACTGGTTTTCGCCTGGTGGCTGACGCAAGTTGCACGAAATCCGCGTGGCACGTTCTGGGAACGGTTTACCCGCCGCTCGATGATTGATTTCGTAGTATACGTGGGCGGCTTTGTGGCGTTCAGTTTCATTGCAGCGATTCCGTATAATTACTGGTTTGCGACTGCATAT
>DAOUCB010000158.1:0-11502 GCA_034432495.1 Anaerolineae bacterium
AAGTCAGCCATGAAATTGAAGAATAACTGGAGAGCCGGATACATGGAAACGTGTACGTCCGGTTCGGAGGGGGGTTCACAGAAACCCGGTCTGGCAACAGACTAGGGCGCTGGGTTCCTACCCTACAAATCTACGTCGGCGACCAATATCGCTTTTGGGATGGTCGGCGTCCTACGCAAGGCGCAGGCATCCAATTGTCGTGTTCTATTCATTGACACGGACACGCAGGCGCACGCCACATTGATCACCACCAGCAAATGGGATTATGGCCGGGACAACAGTCTCTATACCGTCTTGATGGCGGATCGGCCCAATGCAGCAAGCGCACTGACCCATTGCATCGTCCAAAGCCAATGGGATCCTGATCTGCATATTCTGCCCGCTTCAGCGACGCTCGAAGCCGCCGAAAGTGAGCTGAAGGGCGTCCCTGGTGCGCCGTATCGCCTCGCCGACCCGCTCAGCACCATCGGCTCCGAGTATGCCGCCATCATCATCGACACTCACCCTTCATTTTCGTTGCTGACCGAAATGGCCTTACTCGCCGCGACCGACGCGATTGTGCCAGCCGAGCCGCGCTATTTAGAGACCGTTGGCCTAACGAGTGTGATAGGAAAAATCTCCGAAATCCGGGAAGCCTGGCGGCATCCCGCGCTGCGCATCAGCGGCATCCTGGTCACGAAGATGGACACGCGTATTCGAGGACACAACGAACTGCTCAATGACATCAAAGCCCACATCGCTCTCAGTAAGCTGCTCCTCGGGGTAATCCCGGCGAATGAAGCCGTCTCCTATGCCCATCATCAGCATCAGAGCGTATTCGTCTACAGCCCCAAATCGGCAGCTAGCCGAGCTTATGCTCAAGTGGTTGGCTCGCTGGTTCGTTATATGACGAAGGGCAACTGACAATGCCCACTTCCGATTCCCACCGTGCCGAGGATTTACTGGCCTCTATCACCGAAGACATGGTCGGCGATCTGTCACAGCTCCCTTCCGATGGGAGCCTTCGCGTTGAACGCATCCTGCTCGACCTCGTCCGCCCCGATCCGGTGCAGCCTCGTCGCGTCCTGCCCGAAGCGATCCACTTTGCGTTCCACAGCAATCGGCTGATCCCAACACAGGCGCTGCGAGCACTTGTCCAGCAGGTTCAGGTCGCCACCCGGCAGCGCGGACGACCGTTCAACAGCGTGCTGGAACTCCTGCCACGTGCGGATGATGAGGCGCAGGACGAAGCCTCAATTGTGCTTTCGCCTGAAGAACTGCTGCTGCGCGATTTGGTCAACCTGGCGCTGACGATCCGCGAGGACGGACAGGTCAATCCGCTGACGGTAGTCAACGTTTCACAAGGCGTATCACAGCAGTTCCGTATTGAAACCGGTGAGCGGCGCTACTGGGCAAGCTGGTTGCTCCGCGACTTCATTCCCGACTACAGAGGCGATAGCACCGTTCCCTGCATTGTCATTCGCGAAAAGCAATCATCGGTCTTCCGACAGTCCCGCGAGAATACCTCGCGATCTGGATTGACGGCGGTGGCGCTGGCGCGTCAGGCGGCCTTACTCCTCCTGACGGTTCACGGCTATGAAATTCCGGCCTACGCTGTCAGCCACGATTTTTATCGGCAAGCGCTTGAACTCGATCTGCGCGCTAAGCGGGAATATACCGACGCGATCCTCAGCGCGATGGGCGGAATTGAAAGAACCCAGTTTAGTCGTATCAAAGCGCTGCTGTGGCTGTCCGATGAAGCCCTGGAACTCGCCGATCGGCACGGCATTGAGGAGTACCGACTGCGCTATCTCGTCACGATTGCACCGGAGTACCACGCTGAAATCGTGCGCCAAATCATCGACTTCAATCTCAGCAGTAAACAAATCAAGGAAATTTGCGAGGGCAATGATCTCGACGCCAACCAGGACGATCTACTCGATAAGTTGCCAGCCGCTGCGATCAAGCTGGCGAAAGTGACGCAAAGTGTCAGTAGGACCGCTGCGCAGGATTCGGCGCGTGCTTTGATGAAGCAGGAAGGCGACGCCGACATAGCACGGGCGCGGCTGCAGGCGCTGCGAAATTTACTGACGGAAGCTGAGCGCTTCCTCACGAGGGATTAGAAATGTTGCCGCGCGGCAACATTTTTGGAGGTTGGGCAATGAATAGTCGTGGGCCACCAGACAAAGAAAAAGCCCACTGCTGGACGGCGGGTGGGCGGCGGGCTGTGATACGTGTGTGAATTGGATGCTCACACTGTATCACGGTCTCCGCTCTCCTGCAATTGAAGATGTTCTTTCGTTCACGTTTTTTAACACGAGTTCTCTTCAATATTGCCTGGAGATAGCGAGATGAACCTCAGCGAGCAAGACGCTTATGCCTTGAGACGGGCAGTCTCGATGATGGATATTCCGATACAACTCAAGGTCAGTCCTTTAGTCGAGGCACTTTTGGCGACCCTCGACTGGAAAAATAATCCAGCACACTGGTCACTACTGCAACAGCTCGTGACCCACGATCCAGTGATCAGTGCCCAAATTCTGCGTGTCGATCCGATGACCAGCCCAAATACAAAGGATGACGGTATAGATGAAACGTTCGTCCCTACCCTAGCCAAATCAGCGCAGTTGACTGACAAACTGATCGCTGCTGGCGAAACTGTTGGAGGTTTCCATCGGGACTGTCTGGCTTGGCTCAGCAAACGTTCACCAATGACACCCCATATCTTCCTTGAATCCGGCCCTTTGTGGGCGGTTGGCTTGGTAACAGCACGGCGCTGTGTGCTGCGCCTCAGCTTCGGCGAAGTGTTCCCGGACCTGTACTACCTTTGGGTTGCGCCAACTACCTATTACCACAAAAGCACGGGGCTAAATGCGATCTCAGATATGGTGCGCGATACTGTGCCTCATCTTCTGCTGCCTGCCACAACTTCACCCGAAATGCTGGTGGCAAAACTTGCGGGTGAACGCCCCGCTAACTATGAGAAGTTGCTCCCATTTGAGCAACGCAATGAAGATTTGGCGACACGCTTTGCGGGGCAGCGCGGAATTATCATCGATGAAGCCAGCAAGATGCTGATCCCCAAGAAATATATGGAAGGGCACACCGAGACGATGATGGAGATGTTCGATGCTCCGCGTCGTCTGGAGCGTGAGCTGCGCGGGGACGGCAAACTGATTGTCTACAATCCGGCGCTGGCGCTGATCGGCGCGACGACACCGGCACGCTTGGGACGGTACATTACGGATAACGAGTAGGAAGACGGGTTGATGGCACGCTTCCTCTGCCTGACCCCCACTGAACGCGAGATCAAGTGCGTACTCAATGGACAGGACTTAGGCACCCATGATTTCCCAACTGATTTGAAAACACGGCTACTGAGGATTTACAACGCCTTTTTTATGCCTCCCGATGAAGTGGCACTCCACAGTCGCGATGAACCGGTACGCCATCCGGCGATGAGTGCCTTAATGGAACAGGGTGTATTTGATCTCTTCAACGCCTACTACGCCGCGTTGCATGAAATGACCGATCCACGTCGAAACCTGGATGAGCGACTGCGGGGCAACTACGGGCGGTTCTCGACGATGGCACTCAAATTGGCATTAAGTCTGGCGATCATGGACTGGGCAGACAACGGGGCTCAAGGAGCACCGCATGTCACGACGGCTCACTGGGCGCGTGGACAGATATTGTCGGAGCAGTACCGCACATCAGCGCACCGATTACTCGATGAATTCAGCGTCGGGCTAGATGTCAAGAACGAAAAGAAGCTGCTGGACTTTATTGCCCGCAGCGGCGACCGTCCGCCTTCGGCACGGGAAATACTGCGAGGAGCAGGCATCAAAACCCGCAAGGAGGTCGATGCGACCCTCGCAGCCCTGCTGGATGACAGGGTGATCGAAGCCGTTGAGCGCAAGGGACAAGCGGCGGGGCGTCCTGCCAAAGCCTATCAACTGAATGGAGGAATTTCGTCAGAACCCTCATGACGAAATTCCGGCCTCAATTGGCTCATTGGCGAACATTCAAATGGTTTCCAGCAGCAATGGATTGAAAGCAATTGAGGGAAGAACAGGCGGATAGAAGGAATTCTGTCATGCCGATGACGAAATGACGAAATGCCACAATTCCGAATTATGGCATTTCGTCATCGTATTGACGAAATAGACCGGAGGTCAATGGTGATCGACGTCGAAGGACTTAAACGTAACTTGGACTGCCGCACGCTGGTCGAACATGACCTGGGCAAACCGAAATATCGGACGAGCGATTACAGCAGCTTCAGGTGTCCTTTCCACCATGAGCGGAAGGGGTATTCCCTCGTCGTCTACGCAACGCACTGGCGCTGCTTCGGCAAATGCAACGTCGGAGGAGATAGCATCGGTTGGGTCCAGCGCTACCACGAACTCTCCTTTCAACAAGCCTGCGAACATTTAGCGTCAGGAGAGCTGCCTTACGGAGCGGAGCGCGTCTATCATTCGGAGCCTGAACCACCCCCGCTCTCTGAGCCACCCGACAACCAATGGCAGAAAACTGCGCAACAGATCGTCAGACAGGCAATCGAGCGACTCTGGAGTTCAGAGGGAAGACGCGCCCTCGCCTATTTGAAAACCAGGCGGGGACTCAGCGAAGGAATCATTGCGACCGCGCAATTGGGTTATATCCCCGGTCAGCCGAACGAATGGAACACGATTGAAGGACTCAAAGTTCCGTGTGGCATTGCAGTTCCCTGGTATGCTGACGGCGCGCTCTGGGGCATCAAAGTCCGCCGAGCTTCAGAGGAGCGACGCTATCAGCAGGTGAGTGGCGGAAACATCCGAGGCTGTCTTTATCTTGCGGATCGAATCGAGCCGGGACTGCCATTACTCTTGACTGAAGGGGAGTTCGACGCTTTGACTGCTTGGCAGCTTGGGTGGGGCCAGCTATCGGTCGCTTCAATTGGCAGTGCGAGCAATCAGCGAATCAACCTTCGGTGGCACGGCAAGCTGGTGGTTGCGCCCCGTATTCTTGTATGCATGGACGCCGACGAAGCAGGGGAAAAGGCAGCATTGGAGTTAGCGACCCTCTCCCGAGCCGTCAAGCGAGTTCAGGTACCGCTGGGTAAGGATATGAATGAATTCTATCTCCGAGCGGGCCAGTGTCTTGTTCGCGAATGGCTCAAGCAAGTAGCCGAACTTCTGTCTTAGGCAGTACACCGACACAGCCATGTGATCAGGGTATTTTCCACTCAGAATGATTTTTTACACAGTACGGGTTCGACGAAACACAGGAACTCACCTTATTCCATGTGGCGCAGGAAGCACTCGTCAATGCCCGCCGTTATAGTCACGCCCAGCGAATTGAGCTTTGTCTCGACTATCAAACAACAGGTATTCGGTCTCATTTTCATGACAACAGTTGTGGTTTCCAGGTCATGATTTTCGCTCGGCTTCACGTCCCCGTACTCGGTTCCAGCCGATAACGAATTTTCCACCTGTTCAGCAAGCTCGGTGTGATCCCCAATTCTGCTTCGACCTGGCGCACACTTTTGTTGCTGATCGTTAGCAAGTGTAGCGCTTCCTGTTTGAACGCCACATCGTATTTGCGTTTCTGTATTGCCATGTCCATCACTCTCTTTCGTAGAGTATAACGGGCAACATTTTACTCCACTATTCGAGGGCAAGCTCACACCAAGGCTGAGTCAAGATAACCGACACGACTACATTTGTTCTTCCGGCGGCTTTACGGTCTTGAAGCTGCGGTACAGCAGGAAGTCGTAAGCCAGCTTGAGACCGCCCGCCAGCAAAAATGGCGCGCTGAGCCAGAGTCCACCCGCGTTGAAAAGCGCGCCTGTCACGCCCGGCGAAAGCGCTGCAGCAGTTGTCCGTGCAACGTTAGTGACCCCGTTCGCTGCCGAGCGTTCTTCAGGATCAACAACGGCGACGGTATAGGATTGGCGCGTCGGAACGTCCATCTGTGAGATGCTGAAACGCGCCAGCAGGACAAGTATCGCCAGCGGCAGGGTGGGCATCAGCGGCACAAGGATCAGTAGAATATTTGACGGAACGTGCGTAAAGACCATCGTGTTAAGCAGCCCATAACGTGCTGCGACCCGTGCCGCCGCCAGTGCTGACAGCCCCGCGAACAGGTTTGCGCCGAGATAAATTGAGCCAATGACGGCGGGATCGACGCCGAAACGTCGGTTGAACCATACCGCCACGAGGCTTTGCACGATCAGTCCACCGGCAAAGGCGTCGATCATGAAGTAGGCTGAGAGCCTGAAAACGACTTTCCGCGACCGGTTGAGACCAAACAAACTCTGCAATGTAATTGGCGCTTTTTCGAGCGTGATTTCAACCGTCGGACTGAGCCGGGTGAACAGAATTGCCAAAACAGCGCCGAGCAGCGCGTAACCAATCAGCACGACGCGATAGCTGTCGAGCGGCGGCTGCCCGTTGTTTTGGAGCAATTGCGCGAGCGTTCCGCCTGCCAGCGAGCCGAGACCGGTGGCGATTGATCCCAGCAGGCTGTACCAGGCAAAAACCTGTGTCCGCTGTTTGTCGGTGGTGGTGTGGGGAAGCGCTGCCTGTTCAATCGCCAGAAACGGACCGACCTCGTTTCCACTGGGGCTGATCGTGCCGATGATTGCGGCGACAATCAGCAGCGCGATATTGTTCGTAAGGGCAAAAATCAGTCCCGCGAAAATCATCAACCCGGATCCGATCAGCAGCATTCGCCTTCGCCCCAGCCGGTCAGCGACGATGGTAATCGGCAGTGAGATCAGCGCATCTCCCAGGAGTGTTACACTCAAGACGAGACCGATTTGGCTGTCGTTCAAGCCAATCGTGGCAAGGTAAAACCCCAGAATAACCGCTACAAAACCATACGCGAATAATCGGGTGAGCCGCGTCAGGAACAAAATTCTCCCGTCGGTGCTCAAGGTGGTGAGCGCTTGGATTTCGGGTAATTGCAGCACGACGTTGCCTCCCCCATTGATAGGTTGAACTGGCCCATACGGTTCGTAAAAGAAATGAGTCTAGGTTGCCAAAACTTGAGCGCAGCAGTCCGCGTCAGCTTTTGGGCGGATCGCTTCCAGCAGTACCACCTTCATGGTGATAAACGGCGTCGGCAAACCTGAGCAGCGCTTTTTGGCAATCATCCAGCAGTTTCGGCGCAGCAGCAGCCCGATTCCCGCCAACAAGATCACGACGCTGGATTTTGGCAAGCCAATCCACCAGCTTGTTGAAGTTCTGCTCGTTTTCCTCGTACTCCGCGTAGCTGAAATTCTTGCGGGAGATCTCTTGGTCAATCTCACTCAGAAAATCTTGGCACTGCTCCTCGAATTCGTGATATTCTTGGGCGCGGTCTGCCTGAAACAATTCAAGGATGCGGACTTCGGTAGCGTGGTTGAGCGATGAAGCGGTAAAAATTTGACACGTACCACCTTGCTGCTCGACGTAGAACTGCAATTCCTCACCGAGCTTCACCTGTTCTTCTGAATATGGAAGTACCCAAACGCCGTTCTGTAAACCGGTTGCTCCGGCAGCGCGTAAGCGTCGCCACACGGTTACACGCGGGCTGGATGGGTTGGCAGGAAGCTGTGAGCAGATCATCAGCCACTTTCTATCGTTCACGAATCCCCCTCTGCAATACCTGTTGCATTCTAATAGTTGCTGATGAAATATGCAACACCTGTTACAATAAGTTGTTTAATGCGATCACAATGCAATAGGTCATATGCTCTCTCACTTTTCGGATGTATTTCGTTGGCCATCCATCAAGATGTAACAACTATTGCAGCAAGAAGAGTATTTGGTGCAGTTCCCCTTCTAGCTATCTTGTACTGTTGGTTTGGTTATTAACCTCCTCACCCACATGCGCGGAACAAAAGGATTTAAACCTCAATTAACCTTCTTTGTTCACGATTGGACTGGGGTTATGGTGAGAAAGTCATGCGGGTACTGATTGTCGAGGACGAACCGAAAATGGCGCTGTTTCTCAAACAGGGTCTAGAGGAGCAGCGTTATGCCGTCGATACTGCCGCTGACGGCGAAGCAGGACTGCACTGGGCGATCAATTTCCCATATGACCTGATCATTCTGGACGTGATGCTCCCGAAGATCGATGGCTTGGAGCTGTGTCGCCAGCTAAGAGATCGACATGTAACCGCACCCATATTGATGCTCACTGCTCGTGACACGATTGATGACCGCGTGCAAGGGTTAGATTCCGGCGCGAATGATTACCTGGTCAAGCCGTTTGCTTTTCGAGAACTCCTCGCACGAATGCGTGCGTTGCTGCGCAGAGAGACCTCGCACAACAGCGCGACCCTGAGCCTTGGTGAACTGGCGCTCAATACGGTGACACATCAAGCCCTGCGAGGCGATAAGCACATCGAACTCACCGCCAAAGAGTATGAACTGCTGGAATTCATGATGCTACACCCTAATCATGTGCTTTCGCGCACGGTTATTGCCGAACACATCTGGAATTACGACTACAGCCCTGAGTCAAACGTGGTCGACGTTTACATTCGGTATTTGCGCCGGAAAATTGATGATGGCCATGAAGACAAATACATTCAGACTATTCGGGGAAGTGGCTACAAGCTGGCAGACCCGGCTAACACCTAAGAGCTTGCGGCTTCGCCTGGCGCTGCTTGCCGCTCTCCTCCTCTGCCTTATTCAGATCCTACTCAGCGCGATCTTCTTCAGTTTCATTTCTTCTTGGCTTTATCAGCAGGTTGACCAAACGCTACAGACGACGGCAGCGCAGGTTTCCACTACGTTGGCAAGTACCGATACCAATAATTCGGACGATCTCAATTTTCAATTCAGTGGCGAGAACAAAGCAGCAGACGCTTTTCTGAAAGAACAAGCATTCTTTGTTCGTGTCATCGACCAACAAAGCGGACACATTATCGACGAAAGCACCACTTACCATCTCCCCGTAACGACCAGCGCTCGAAATAACGCGCCGCACTTTGAGACACTATCGCTTTTGAACAAGGATTCCGAACTCATCCGCGTTTATACGCAGCCGCTTAACCAGCCATCGCATTTAGCGCTCCAAGTCGGTCAGTCGCTGCAAAGCGTGGAGCAGACCCGTTACCACATTTTGAGTTGGCTTGGACTCATGCTCGGTGCAACGGCACTCCTGGCACTGAGGACTGGATGGTTCTTGGCTCGTCGTGCTTTGATCCCAATTGAGGCCATTACCCAGCTTGCCAACCAGATCGGCGAAACGGATCTCAGCCAGCGGATCGAGCTGCGGTTTCCCAACGACGAGGTTGGACGACTAGCGCAAACCTTCAATCGAATGCTGGATCGCATACAGGAGTCGTTTCAGCGTCAAAAACGGTTCACCGCTGACGCAGCGCATGAACTGCGAACGCCGCTATCGATCATCCAAGTTGGTCTTGACGTCAATCTCAGTCATCCCCGCACAGCGGACCAGTATCGGGAAACACTCATCAACATTCAAGAGGAGGTTGGGCGCTTAACTCAACTAACATCGAATCTGTTGATGCTTGCTCGCGCCGATTCACATTCGCTGCCAATGAATTACCAACTTCTCGATCTCTCTCAGCTCCTTCACACGGTTGTCGACTACATCACTGCGGCAGCGCAGCAAAAAGGCATCAGAATAGAACTGGATATTCCCCCGGATGTTGAAGTCACCGCAGATGAAGATCGTTTAATTCAAGTCGCCATCAATTTGCTGGACAATGCGGTGAAATATACGCCTGAACACGGGTATATTCATGTCACTTTGCGCCGTCATCCGCGCAATGCGCAGTTCACGATTGCCAATACCGGCAGAGGTATTGCTACGGATGATCTCCCCCATATTTTCGAGCCATTCTACCGCGCAGACCGATCACGCACCCGAACGGCTGGCGGGTTGGGCTTGGGGCTGGCAATTGCCCAAGAAATTGTGCAGCTGCATAGTGGACACATCAGTGCTGTGAGTAAACCCGGAAACGGGACGCAGTTTACTGTGACTTTGCCAACTTCATAGTGGTCTAATCGTGATTTAACGTTCAGCCTGCATGGTGAAGACAGCCCAGCACTTCTGCTGGAAATGAGTTTCACTGTTAGGAGTAAATCATGAAGACTTCTCGCAAAATCCGCTCACTGTTGTCGCTTTCGGCGACAGCAGCCTTGCTCCTCGCGATGATTGGCAGCGCGGTCGTTTCGGTCGCAGCTCAGGACGCGAACGTGAGCCAGCAACAAGATGCCTGTGTCGTTTTTGGAACTGCGCAGATGGATGAAATGACAGCAGAAGCCACGCAAACGGTTGATACTGACCAAATCGAGTCGCAGGATCAGACGGGCGAAGACCCAAATGCTCCGGAGATCGATCAGGTGCAGGATCCGAGCTACAGCGGCAGCATCGCCGTCGATGAAGCAGCGATGAGCAGTCTGTCGGGAACGGCTTTGTGCGATACTCTGTCCAAGCTGGCGACGATTACGCCAGATCAGGCCAAAGCAGCGGTCGAACAGACGGGTGGCGTGGTCGACTCGATTGAACTGAACGTGGAGAATGGCTCTCTCGTCTACAGTGTTCAATTGCAGGATGGTAGCGATGTGAAGGTCGATGCAGGCAGCGGCAGCATCCTGAATACTCAGACAGCCGGTTCAGATAACGAAATCCAGGGCAGCGAAAACGGCGCTGAAGTGGATTAAACTCTACGCTCAAGCCGTGTAAAAACCGAGCGAGGTACGGGACTCATCCTGCACCTCGCTTTTGTTTTGCGCAGTTTTTGCCCGCTTAAACTCAGATTAACTTTGGCGGAATGAAATGGGAGTGTCACTCGTTTAAAACCGAAAGGAAATCGCGGATGCAATTCCTCAACTCTCGTAAAATCCGGCGGTTCGCGGTGCTCGCCAGCGTGAGCCTGCTCGCTGCCGCCTGTGGGCAGCAGCCCGCCACACCGACGACTATTCCGACGAGCGCCCCGACCACAGCGGCAGTAACCGCACCAACGACATCTGCAACGACCGCGCCGACCGAAATTAGCCCTTCCGGTGACGTTCCCGATAACGCAGTCTTCGTGACATACACCAGCCCTGCCAAGCTCTATTCGATCCAGTACGTCGAAGGGTGGTCCGTGCAGCAGCTTGCGAATGACGGCGTTTCCATCACCGACATCGACAGCTCAGAAGTGGTGAATATCGTGCCGCTGCCGACTGGCGACCTGACCAATTACGTGACCGCCACCGACGAGCCAAAACTCAAGTCCGACGTACAGGATTATCAGCGCGTCGATCTGAAGACAGTGCAGGTTCGCAACCAGCCAGTTGTTGTGCTTTCGTACAACTCGACGTCCGCGCCGGATGCAGTCACAGGCAAGCAGCGCGCCGTCACCAGCTTGCGCTACTACATTCCGGGGCCGAATAACCAGCTTGCCATTTTAACCCTGACCACGCCGCCCGATGTCGATAACGTCGATGCCTTCAATCAGATGCTGGGGAGCTTCACATGGACAGCGTAATGCGTGCTGCGACACCCACAGCTCTTGATACTCCGGTTCTGGCGATC
>DAOUCB010000159.1:0-61492 GCA_034432495.1 Anaerolineae bacterium
CAAGCGTCGACCTGATGGCACCTATGTCCGTCGTTGGAGTTTATTTCGCGAAGGCTGTCAGGCTTTTCTCGCTGCTAGCCCTCCTCTCTAAACTTACTGTCGCCCCCTCAGCCCACGCAAGCGGGGAGAGGGGAGAATGAAAGGGCGCACGTGCAAACAAGTTTGCCTGGGTGCGCCCCTACAAGAATTTGGCGGTGATCTGGGTGATTTGAGTTGGAAACAGGGCGAGGCGTGCCTCTCCCCTACAAGGACAGGGCAGACACATAGGTCTGCCCCTACGAAAGCAAGGGCGCGGGTCAGCGATGGCCCGCGCCCGGAAAACCCTTGAAGCACTGACGCGCTATACTTGTGGAAAAACTTAGGGAGGTCGTCCGTGCGTTTTGCCCGGTTTTTAGTCTCTCGGTTGATTACTTATTTTCTTGTGATCATCATCGGCATGACGATTGTCTTTTTTGTGCCGCGCTTCCTGCCGTCCGACCCGATTTCGGCGGCGCTTGGTCGCGTCACCAGCAGCGGTTCGACCATGACGCCGGAGCAGGTGACGGCGATGCGCAACACGCTGGAGCAGCTTTACGGCCTGCAAGGGACGCTGCCGGAACAGTATTTCAATTTCATGTCACGCGCCCTGCTTACAGGGGATTTTGGGCAATCGCTGTCCTTTTATCCGAAGCCTGTCAACGAGTTGATCGGGCAGTCGCTCCCCTGGACGGTGTTTCTGCTGCTGACCGCAACTATTATCGCCTGGGTGGTAGGCAATTTCATCGGCCTGCTAACGGGCTATCGCAGCGGCAAGTTTTACTCAAAAGCGCTCGAAGGCATCGCGATTTTTCTCTACCCCATCCCCTACTACATTCTGGCGCTGGTGCTGATCATTGTGTTTGTTTACATCATCCCGGTGTTTCCAATTTCCTTCAGCGTCAAGGGCAAACCCTTCTCGCCGGAATTCATCAGCAGCGCAATTTTCAACTCGATCCTCCCCGGCCTGTCGATCATCATCGGCGCATTTGGCTGGTGGATTCTGAGCATGAAAGCGCTTTCTTCTGGCATTGCCGAAGAAGATTTTGTCAATTTCGCCCGCATGAAAGGCGTCAGCAGCGGCACAATCATGCGGCGCTACGTATTGCGCAACGCCATTTTGCCGCAAATCACGCTGCTGGCAATCAGTATCGGCACGATATTTAACGGCGCGTTGATTGCCGAGATTCTGTTCGGGTATCCGGGACTGGGGACGCTGACCTATACCGCCGTCGTCCAGACCGATTACAACCTGTTGATGGGAACGATTTCGATTTCAATTATCGCGGTGGCGACTGCTGCGCTGGTGGTTGACCTGATTTACCCGTTGTTTGATCCGCGAATTCAGTACAGGTAATGCGAAAAATGCGTACACTCTTGAAACTGAACGTGCGTTTGAAAGCGGGGTTGATTTTACTGGTGATCTTCGTGATTCTCGGTGTGATCCTGCCGCGCTTTTCGCCCTATAACGCCATCGACTGGAATGTCGTCCCGCGCAATCTCCCGGCAAGCAAGCTCCACATCTTCGGCACGACAGGCCTGGGGCAGGATACCTTCTGGCTGCTGACCTTCGCCATCCAGAACTCGCTGTTCATCGGCGTGATTGTGGCCTTCTTTTCGACGGCGATAGGCGTGCTGGCGGGGTTGACGGCTGGTTACGCAGGCGGGATTGTGGATCGCGTGCTGTCACTGCTGATGGACGTGTTTATCTCTGTACCGTCGCTGCCGATTCTGATTCTGGTGGCCTCGCTGCTGCAAGGCAAAACCTCACTGCTGACGATTGGCATTGCTCTGATCGTCTTCAACTGGCCCTGGCCTGCCCGTCAGGTACGCTCGATTGCGTTGAGTATGCGCGAACGCGAATTCATCAACACGGCGCGATTTTCCGGCAAAGGCACGCTTGGAATTGTCGCCTACGAGATATTCCCTTACGTGCTGAACTGGTCAGTTGCGAACTTCGTCAACACGGTGCTGGTCGCGATTTCGGTTGAATCCGGCCTCGCGGTAATTGGCCTGTCGAGCGTGCAGCAGGCGACGCTGGGCACGATGATTTACTGGGCGCTGCAATATCAGGCGGTGCTGGGGAAACGCTGGTTCTGGATTGGCACGCCAGTTGTGTCGATTGTGATCCTGTTTATCGCGCTGTTCCTCGCCTCGACTGGATACGCCGAATACACTGCCGAAAAACGAGGGCGTCAAAGTGCTTAAACTCCGTGACGTAAAAGCTCATTATCTGACGCCGAAAGCGACCATTCAGGCGGTCGATGGCGTGACGCTCGACATCTTTGAAAACGAAATCCTCGGCATCGCCGGGGAGTCGGGCTGCGGCAAATCGACGCTGCTGAAAGTGCTATACGACTCGGTGCAGCCGCCGCTGAAGATCGTTTCCGGCGAAATGACCGCCGAAATGAAAGATGAGAACGGCGAGACTGTGCTGCTGCATCCGGGCGAAATTCGCAAGTACTGGTGGCGCTTCATCTCGTACATCCCGCAGGGGTCGATGAGCGTCCTCAACCCGGTCGTCAAAATCGAATCGCAGTTTTTCGACGCGATTTCGAAGAAGCACAATCTGAGCAACAAAAAAGAGATGCACGAGCGGATCGCCGCGTATCTCAAGGAACTCGATTTACCGGTCGAGGTGCTGAACTCGTATGCGCATCAACTGAGCGGCGGGATGCGCCAGCGGGTGCTGGTCGCGCTGGGGACGTTCCTGCACCCACAAATCGTCCTCGCGGACGAGCCAACCACCGCACTCGATGTGGTGATCCAGAAAAGCATTCTGCTGATGCTGATGGATTTGCAGCAGCGCATGAAAAACTCGCTGGTGATCGTCTCACACGACATGGGCGTACATTACCAGATTACCAACCGCATCGCGATCATGTACGCGGGGAAAATCGTCGAAGTTGGCCCAACGGAGCGCGTGTTCAACAACCCAAAGCACCCTTACACGCAAATGCTGATTCAGGCACTGCCGCACGTTGGGGATCGAGGCGAGCGCAAGGGGATCAGCGGTCGCCCACCGAGCCTGATTGATCCGCCACAGGGCTGCCGTTACGCGGCGCGCTGCCCCTTCGTGATGGATCGCTGCAAAGAAGCATCGCCTCCCCTGATCGAAGTGGAACCCAACCACTTCGCCGCCTGCTATCTGAACGAAATGAAAGGTGCCTGATGAGCGAACTCCTGCTGGAAGTCAAGGACGTCACCAAGACATTCCGCATCGGCGGCCTCGTTTTCGGGACGGAACTCCACGCGCTCGATCACGTCAGCCTGTCGCTCGACAAGCAGAAGCCGAGCATCATGAGCATCGTCGGCGAATCGGGAAGCGGCAAGACGACGCTGGCAAAGCTGATCCTCAAGCTGCATGAACCGACTGCGGGCGATATTCTGCTCGATGGCAAAAGCATTTATTCGAAACAGAATGGAGTCTCGGAACTCGATTATCTGCGTAAAGTCCAGCCGATTTTCCAGAACCCGTTCGAGACGTTCAGCGCGCGCAACCCCGTCGAGAGCTATCTCTACGACACCGCACTCAAGCTGAAAATAGCGAAAAACAAGGATGAAGCGCGTGACGTGATCGCGGCGGCGCTGGCGTCGGTGGGGCTGGATTTGAACGTCGCCAAAGGGAAATACGCGCATCAGTTTTCGGGCGGCGAACTTCAGCGCATCAGCATCGCGCGGGGGCTGATTCCGCGACCTAAGCTGATCGTCGCCGATGAGCCGGTCAGCATGATCGACGCGTCGCTGCGCATGAACATCGTCAACCTGTTTCTCCAGTTGAAGGAAACCTACAACGTCAGCTTCCTGTATATCACGCACGATCTTTCGACGGCTTACTACATGAGCGATTTCATCGGCGTGATGTACCGGGGCAATCTGGTCGAATACGGGTCATCGGACGAAATCCTGACGAATCCGCAGCATCCTTACACACAACTGCTGCTCGATTCGGTGCCGATGGTGGGGTCGAAGTGGAAGCGCGACGTGAAAGCACCCGATGTTGAACTCAAGGAATTTCAGGCGACCGCCTGCAAATTTGCGGGGCGCTGCCCGTTTGTGCGCGACATCTGCCGCGAAGCGAAGCCGCCGATGGTCAAAATCACGCCGACACGGGAAGCCTTATGTTACAAACCGGTCGATTACGAAGCGGGGAAGACGAGCGTCAAAGCTGACCTCACCCCCAGCCCCTCTCCATAGGCGAGGGGAGATAACAAGGGCAGACGTGCAAACACGTTTGCCTGGGTGCGCCCCTACAGGATACTCGCAGCATCGTAGTCAGGTTGGACTGGGGACAGGGCGAGGAAAAATCAACCTCACCCCCAGCCCCTCTCCACGCGGTGGAGAGGGGAGAGAAACAAGGGCAGACGTGCAAACACGTTTGCTAGGGTCTGCCCCTACGACTAATGCGACGTGAGGGGATATAAATCGGGCGCACAGCCGTGCGCCCCTACGGAGACGCAATGAGGAGAAAAAAGGGCGAGGCGTGCCTCGCCCCTACAGTGAAACTTAGCATGAAATTTTATTTGTGCAGCGGGGAAGACAACTATGATCACTTTTGATGGGTTAGGCATGAATTTAGGGACGCTGGCACGGTTGTCGAACGCTGAGACGCGCTCGATTAGCGCCGAGAATTTCAAAGGCGAAAAAGGCCGGGGCGGGATGTCCACCGACGGCGTTTCCAAAACGGCTGCCGCTGATCTTGGGCAGGGCTGGAAAGTTTCGCCATGCATCATCGTTCACGCCAAAGAAACGGTGACGCTGGCAGAAATCGACGGGCCGGGGGCGATCCAGCAAATCTGGATCACTGTCGCGCCGGAATGGTGGCGGATGCTGGTGCTGCGCTTCTATTGGGACGGCGAAGACACGCCTTCGATTGAAGTTCCGCTAGGCGATTTCTTTTGCAGCGGCTGGACGGTGCGCTGCAAAGTCAATTCGCTGCCAATTGCAGTCAACCCGGCAGGCGGCTTTAACTCGTTCTGGGAAATGCCGTTCCGCAAAAGCGCCCGCATCACACTGGAAAATCTGACCGACAAAGAAGTGTTCGGCTTCTTCTACCAGATCAACTATACGCTGACGCCTGTGCCTGACGATATGGCTTATCTCCATGCCCAGTGGCGGCGCAGCAATCCCCTGCCCTACAAGGATGTTCACACGCTGCTGGAAGGCGTGAGCGGTCAGGGGCAGTACGTCGGCACCTACATCGCGTGGCAGACGAACAACAACGGCTGGTGGGGCGAAGGCGAAATCAAGTTCTACATGGATGGCGACAGCGAATTCCCGACGATTTGCGGGACAGGGACGGAAGACTATTTCGGAGGCGCGTGGTGCTTCATTGAGGATGATGGGCAGTATCACTCGTATTCGACGCCGTTCATGGGACTGCCGCAAATCATTAAGCCGGACGGCCTCTACAAGAGCCAGCAGCGCTTTGGATTGTATCGCTGGCATGTGATGGATCCGATCCGTTTCAAGCAGGATTTGCGCGTGACGATTCAGGCGCTCGGCTGGCGCTCCGCCAGCCTGAACAATCGTCCGTTCGAGGAATGGCGCTACCTGCCCTTGCAGGACGACATCGCTTCAACGTCTTTCTGGTATCAGACGGAGCCGCACGCCCCGTTCCCGCAATTCCCAGAGCCTACTTATCTTGAAGTGATTTAAAGGTGAAATAAACGATGGCAACATTCAATGGTCTCAACATGAATTTAGGCAATCTCTCGCTGCTCTCGAACGCTCAAACCCGCTCGATCAGCGCCGAGAACTTCACGGGCGAAAAAGGCAAGGGCGGCATGGCGACCGAAGGCACGGGCGCGCATGTGGGTCGGCTGCTGGGGCAAGGCTGGAAAATTTCGCCCAGCATCAAGATTGCGCCAAAGCAATTGGTGACGCTCGCCGAAATAACCGGGCCGGGCGCGATCCAGCAAATCTGGCTGACCGTGCATCCGCAGTACTGGCGCAAGCTGGTAATTCGCTTCTATTGGGATGGCGAAGCGACGCCTTCAGTCGAAGTACCGATTGGCGACTTCTTCTGCAACGGCTGGGGGGTGCGCTGCAACATTACCTCACTGCCGGTCGCGGTCAACCCGGCAGGCGGATTCAACTGCTACTGGGAAATGCCCTTCCGCAAAAGTGCCCGCATCACCCTTGAAAGCCTGACCGACGAGGAAATTGGCGGCTTCTACTACCAGATCAACTACACGCTGACCGACGTTCCCGATAACGCGGCCTACTTCCATGCCCAGTTCCGGCGCAGCAATCCGCTGCCCTATAAGACGGTTCACACGCTGGTGGATGGCATCACGGGACAGGGGCAGTACGTTGGCACTTATATCGCCTGGGGCGTGAACAACAACGGCTGGTGGGGCGAAGGCGAAATCAAGTTTTACATGGATGGCGACGTGGATTGGCCGACGATCTGCGGTACAGGTACGGAAGATTATTTCGGCGGCGCATGGAACTTTGAGCACCCGATGGGGCAGTATGGCGTATTCACAGGGCCATACACGGGACTGCCGCAGGTGATTAAGCCGGATGGCCTGTATCAGAGCCAGCAGCGCTTTGGCATGTATCGCTGGCACATCATGGATCCGATCCGCTTCCAGAAGGATTTGCGGGTGACGATTCAGGCACTCGGCTGGCGGAAAGAGGGTTATCTGCCGATGAAGGACGACATTGCCTCGACCGTGTTCTGGTACCAGAGCGAGCCGCACGCAGCTTACCCGACACTGCCAACGTTCGAGTTTCTGGAAGTGATTTAGATTTTACCCCTCACCCCTGGCGAACCAAAAGCAGGTTCGCCTTCCCCTCTCCCACGCAAGCGGGGCGAGGGGGAGAAAAAAGGGCGCACATACAGGTGCGCCCGTACAAAAAGCGCCGAATTTGATTAGTCACCTAATCATGCGGTTGGCTGATTATTCATCAGGGTGCATCATTACGATGCACCCTTTTTTATGGGCACGCTGATGGGTCGGAAAGTGGCGCTTTGAGAGGCGGTAAAGGACATTCCGACAGGCGGTAAAGGACATTCGGGCAGGCGAACGAATACGACCAGACGGACGCGCTTGTCAAGCGTGATATGATCAGGCGCATGACTGATTTATCATGCGGCGATGGTGATGAGCAAAATTCTGGTCGTGGATGACGATCCGCACATTCGTGAACTGACGCGGCACTTTTTGCAGGATGAAGGCTTCTCCGTTCACGAAGCGGTCGATGGCGAAGATGCGCTGACACAGCTTGAAACGCTCAAAGTTGATATGGTGATCCTCGACGTGATGATGCCGAAGATGGATGGCTGGGAATTGTGCCGCCAACTGCGCGAAATCTACGATTTTCCGCTGCTGATGCTGACCGCCAAAGGCGAAACCCACGACAAGATCAAGGGCTTCCAACTGGGCACGGATGACTATCTGGTCAAGCCGTTCGAGCCGCTGGAACTGGTGGTGCGGGTCAAGGCACTGCTGAAACGCTACCGGATCGTTGCCTCACAGACGGTGCAAATCGGCGATTTGACGATGAACCGCAAAAGCTACGAAGTCGTGGTGAATGGTGAGAAAATCACGCTGCCGCTGAAAGAATTCGAGCTGCTGTTCAAGCTGGCGAGCTACCCCGGCAAAACCCTCTCACGCGACAGCCTGATTGAAGACATCTGGGGCTACGATTTTGAGGGCAACGAACGCACGCTGGATGTGCATATCAACCGCCTGCGCGAACGTTTCCCTGAAGCCGAACATTCTTTTCGGATCAAGACCGTTCGCGGACTGGGCTACCGGATGGAGGTGGACTCGTGACCGCCAAACAGCGACGGAGTATTTTCGAGGTGATTATCGCGGTGCTGCTTTCGGCAACCGTCATCCTGACAATCACCTATTTCCTGACCGACCTCTTGTTTCAGCGGTTGAACTGGCTGCCGCCGCTGCTCGTTGCCGTCGCAATCAAGTCTCTGCTTGGGCTGCTAGTCTGCTTCGTGCTGCTGACGGCAATTGGCCGGCTGATCGGGTCGAAGCAGCGCGATCAACGGATAGGGATGTTCAGTCCCATTCTCGACGCCATGCGCAAAATCGCGCAGGGCGATTTCAGTATTCGCGTGGATGAGGCGCAGCACGCGGACGACTTCGTGGGCGTGCTGGCGAAATCGGTCAACACGATGGCGGTCGAACTAAACGAAATGGAGCAGATGCGGCAGGAGTTTATCTCGAACGTGTCGCACGAAATTCAGTCGCCGCTGACGTCGATTCGCGGCTTCGCACGGGCGCTGCAAAATGATCGCCTGAGCGAAGAAGATCGCTGCCACTACCTGATGATCATCGAAACCGAGAGTATGCGTCTGTCAAAACTGACGGACAATCTGCTCAAGCTGGCAACGCTGGAAAGCGACCAGGTCAAATTCGAGCCGAAACCGTTTCGGCTGGACAAGCAGATTCGCAATCTGATTCTGGTGGCGGAACCTCAGTGGATGGAAAAAAGGCTGGACATGGATGTGGCGCTGGATGAAGTCACGGTGTGCGCCGACGAAGACCTGCTGAGCCAGGTGTGGAACAACCTGATCCATAACAGTATCAAGTTCACGCCGCCGAACGGGAAAATCTGCGTTCAACTGGTGCGGCACGGCGACAAGGCCGAATTTTCCATCCGCGACACAGGCGTTGGCATTTCGGCGGAAGACCAACAGCACGTATTTGAGCGCTTCTATAAAGGCGATAAATCACGCGAACGAGCACGCGGCGGCAGCGGACTCGGTCTGTCGATTGCGCAGAAGATCGTCGGGATGCACGACGGCGTGATTGCGGTGGAAAGCCAACCGGGAAATGGAACGACGTTCACGGTCAGTTTACCCCTCTCCCCCGCCCCCTCTCCCACGCAAGCGGGGCGAGGGGAGAAAAACAGTCCCCAGAACCGATAAGCACCTATTTCATTTAGTCAACGACGCCAAGAGCGTTTTCGCTGACCGCTGAAAGCTGACCGCTCGATCTTTTTCTCCTGTTTATATTCAGTTTAAACAGAAGCGGTATCGTTTTGCGTATTGACTAAAAGACCACTCAACGAAAAGAAGAGAAAATGCGCGGAGCGGAAAGAAATCGTTCAACGAATGGAAAGAGCGCCGAAAAAGGCGAGCGCGTGTCGTTCAAGGCAGTCAACTGGCGGCGGCTGTTCGGCTACCTGAAGCCCTATACCGGGCGGATGCTGCTGGCAATTGTGGCGCTGCTGATCTCGACGGCGTTCGGGCTGGCCTTCCCGGCGATCATCGTGCAACTGCTTAACACAGTTACTCAGGCGAAGGACACGACGCCGCTCAATATGCTGGCGGGGCTGCTGATTGCAGTTTTTCTGCTGCAAGCAGTCTTTAATTTCGTGCAGTCGTACCTGCTGGCCTTCATCGGCGAGCGGATTGTTTTCGACCTGCGCACAACACTGTACAGTCATTTGCAGCAGCTTTCGCTGGACTTTTACGCCACCCGACGCGTCGGCGATCTGGTGTCGCGCTTGTCGAGCGACGTGACACAGATGCGAACGGTGCTAACGAACACGGTCACGTCGCTGCTGAGCCAAACGCTGACGCTGGTCGGCTCAATCGCGATTCTGGTGTCGATGAACCCGCGCCTCGCGCTGTTTATTCTGGGGTTAGCACCATTCATCATTGTGATTGCCTTCGTGTTTGGCAGCCGCATCCAGAAAGGCAGCACCAAGATTCAGGATCAACTGGCGGATTCGACCGTCGTCGCGGAAGAGGGACTGCAAGGGATTCGCGTGGTCAAGAGCTTTGGACGCGAGAAGTTCGAGACCAACCGCTACAACGGCGCGATGGAGAAAACCTTCGGCGCGTCGCTGCGGATGGCGGTCTACAACTCGCTGTTCAGCGCGCTGATGATGTTCCTCGGCTTTGGCTCAATTGCGGCGATTGTCTGGTACGGCGGTAGCGAAGTGATCGCCGGGCGGCTGACGGTAGCGATGATCACGGGCTTCCTGATCTACGGGATTTCTATCGCGGGAAGTCTGGGCGGGTTGGGCGGGCTATATGGTCAGTTCAGCGCGGCGCTGGGCGGCGTCAAGCGGGTGTTCGAAATTCTCGATACCGTGCCGAGCGTAGAGGACGCGCCGAATGCGGTCGAGCTGCCGCCCGTGCGCGGACAAATTCACTTCGAGGACGTGTCCTTCAGCTATGACGGCGAAACGCCGGTGCTGCACGAGATTTCGCTCGACGTTCACGCCGGAGAGATTCTGGCGTTGGTGGGGCCAAGCGGCGCGGGCAAAAGCACGATATTCAACCTGATCCCGCGCTTCTATGACCCGACAAGTGGATCGGTCAGCATCGACAGCCATGATTTGCGCGATTTGACTCAGCAGAGCATCCGCGACCAAATCGGCATCGTGCCGCAGGAGACGATCCTGTTCGGCGGGACAATCCGCGAGAACATTCTGTACGGACGGCTCGATGCAACGGAAGACGAGATGATCGCCGCCGCGCAGGCCGCCAACGCGCACGACTTCATCATAGCCTTCCCGAATGATTACGAGACGGTCGTGGGCGAGCGGGGCATGAACCTGAGCGGCGGGCAGCGTCAGAGGATCGCGATTGCGCGGGCGATTCTGAAAGACCCGGCGATTCTGCTGCTGGACGAGGCGACCAGTTCGCTCGACAACGAGTCGGAGGGTCTGGTGCAGGAAGCGCTGGATCGGCTGATGCAGAACCGCACGACGGTGATCGTGGCACACCGCCTGAGCACGATCAAGGTGGCGCACCGCATCGCCGTGATTGAAAACGGGCGGATCGCCGAACTGGGAACGCACGATGAACTGATGGCGCAGAACGGCATCTACGCCAAACTGTACCTGATGCAGTTCCGCCACCCGGAAGAGAACGCGACTGCCCTGCTCGATGTGGTGCTGGGAGAGGCTTGAAGATGAACGGACGAAGCGAAAAGTCGCAGCCTGAACGACTGGTTGAGGATGCGGTTGCGCAGTTCCACGCGCCCCATCGCAAGCAGGCGGAGAACAGCGCAGACGCGGCAGGCTGGGAACATGACCTGACAGATTTCGAGTGGATCGCGCTGTGGGTGAGCATCTACAGCCTGGAACTTGACAGCCTCGACAGCGAGACGACGATTAAACATTAGCAATGCAAGGAGGGGCGTATCGATAGGTACGCCTCTGCCTCTCCACCCCTCTCCCTCGAACCCCTCTCCCACGCAAGCTTCATCGGACGACACTTTTAATAAACGGTCGTGTTTTGTCGCCAGGGGTTGAAACCCCTGGCTAGCGGTTCGGTCGGGAAGTCCCCTGAAGGGGACTCTGACCCGACCGGAAAACTGCGCTCTGGCACGACAATCCATAAAAAGTGTCGTCCCGTGAACACGCAAGCAGAGAGAGGGGAGAAAGAAAATGCTGTTCTCATCGCAAGACAGACCATTATGGGGCATAGCGACGCCATGCCTGTGTTGATTTCCCCTACCCAATTACAAAGCGATATTTCCCTGCTTCCAATTCGAAAGCTGTGCCGCTGACCTGCTTGCCATCTAACGTAATTTTGTCGCCGTCGTGCGCGGGCGGATAGGCTGTCGCGTGGGTGTTGGGCGGGACGATGACTGTCCAGTCGAAGCGCCCATTTTTGAGCTTCCAGGCCGAGCTAAGTTCGCCGTAGGGCGTCACGAGGGCGGCACTGGCTTCGGTTAAGCCATCCTCATCGAATGAATTCGGCTGCGGGCGCAGAATACTGTGCTTGTAGCCCGGCTGCGCAGGGTCGATGTCGATCCCGGCGATGGTGTTGTACATCCACGCACCAATCGAACCGTAGGCATAGTGGTTGAAGGAATTCATGCCGGGGTCTTGAAAACCGCGATCTTCCGTCCAACCGTCCCAGCGCTCCCAGATGGTGGTCGCGCCCTGGGTGACCGAATAGAGCCACGACGGCCAGGTTTTCTGATTGAGGAGCGCATAGGCGATGTCGGCCCGTCCGTTCTTGCTCAGGACATGCGGGATATAGGGCGCGCCGACAAATCCGGTCGAGAGATGCAGCCCGCGCCGTTCAATGTCGGCGACGAGTTCTTCGGTGGCCTGCGCGCGCAGCTTTTCCGGCAGCAGGTCGAAGTGGAGCGCCAGCACATAGGCGGTCTGTGTGGGCGTGAAAAGTTTCGTATTGAAGACCTTCGACGAAACTTTGCCGTAATCGACACGTTTGAGATTGCCCTGCGAAATCGCGTCGGCCTGATCCATCTGCTTACGCACGTCTGACGTCGGCTCTGTGCCCGCGACGACCTTACTGCCTTTGAGGTAACGCTCGGCAAACGCCTGCTTCACGTCCGCGAACAACTGGCGATATTTGGCGGCGTCGCTGCGTTTGCCCAAAAGCGCGGCAATCTGCGCCATGAGGTTGGCATCATAGGCCATAAACGCCGTGCCAATCAAATCGCGCGGCGTGACGGCATTGATTGAGAGCCAGTCGCTAAAACCGGGCCAGCCCTTATATTCCGGCGCGCAGCGAATGAGATTGGGGCTTTCGCGCTGGATAAAATCCATGAAGCGGGTCATGGTGGCGTAGTTGTTTTCGAGGATGTGCTTGTCCCCGTAACAGAGGTAAATCGTCCAGGGGCAGATGACAGCAGCGTCCGCCCAGGCGGGGCCGCCATCGACCAGTGGAATAACGCTCGGTACGACAGCGGGAATGCTGCCCGAATCGGCCTGTGCGTCGGCGACATCCTGCGCCCATTTGGTCATGAAGCCCGCGACATCGAGATTGAAGGCGGCGGTGCGGGAAAAGACCTGAATATCGCCCGTCCAGCCGAGGCGCTCGTCCCGCTGCGGGCAGTCGGTCGGCACATCGACGAAGTTGCCCTTCTGTCCCCAGAGGATATTATGCTGCAACTGGTTGAGAATCGGGTCGGAGCATTTGAATGACCCCGTCGGCTTCATCTCGGAGTGCAGAACAACACCGGTGATCAGGTCACGCGAGAGTTTGCCGGGGTAATCGATCAGTTCGACGTAGCGGAAGCCGTGAAAGGTGAAGATTGGCTCCCATGTTTCTTCGCCGTCACCCTTGAAGGTGTAATAATCGGTGGCGCGCGCGCCGCGCAGATTGGTCGTGTAGAGATTGCCATCGGCGTCCAAAACTTCGGCGAAACGGAGCGTAATGGTTGTGCCAGCGGGGGCAGTTCCCTTGAAGCGGACGCGCCCGACCATGTTCTGCCCCAGGTCGAAGATGGCACGTTTGGCGATAAACGAGTTTTTATCGACCGGGTCGCTGATTGGCTTGAGTTCCTCGATACGGCGCACCGTTGGCCCGTTGGTGGCGACCAGCGCACCAGCATATTCATCCAGCAGGCGAACGCGCATCCAGTCGCTGTCATCAAAACCAGGCTGATCCCAACCGGGCATCTCCAGCCGGGCGTCGTAGGCTTCGCCCTGAAGCAGATCGCTTTCGAGCAGCGCACCGAACTGCTGTTTCCAGGTGCGATCCGATACGACCCGAATCACCTGCCCATCAGCGAGCGTCACTTCCAACTGCGCCAGCAGCCAGGGACGATCAAGATACTGCTGGCGGGCGCTCAGCCCGACCTGCCCAACCGCCCAGCCATCGCCAATCAGCGCGCCAATGGCGTTTTCGCCTTGATGGAGCAGACTGGTCACGTCATAAGCCATGTACTGGACGCGCTTGCGATAATCCGTCCAGCCGGGCGTGAAGACATCATCGCCAACACGCTGACCGTTGATCGAACATTGATAGAGGCCAAGCGCCGTGACGTAAAGGCGCGCCGACTGGATTTTCCCCGGCACGTTGAAGCCCTTGCGCAAATAGGGAACGGGAATGGTGGTATGCGCCCCGCCACGCAGCGCCGCACCGATCCATTTGGCCTTCCAGTCGCTGCGCTTGAGCAGGCCGATCTCGAACCAGGCCGAGTCGCTGGTGCTCGATTTGCCCGTTTCGTCCCAGACGGTGACCTGCCAGTAAACGCGCTGGCGCGATGCGAGTTTCGACCCGGCGTAAGCGACCTGAGTCGATTGATCGGACTCGATTTTGCCACTGTCCCAGAGATCGGCCTGCCCTTCTGCGAGCCGGTCTACGGCGCTGGCTGCCAGCAGGCGAAAAGCAGTCTGGCGCGCGCCCTTTCGATTGGTTTCCATTTGCCAACTGAATCTTGGTGCGGTGATGTCGATGCCTAAGGGGCTGCTGCGGTATTCGCAAAGAAGATTATTGATCGCTGTCATAAGATTTCCTTTTTGATAGGCTTCATTGTTCGGTATAAGTGAAGCGAAACGAAATCAAACCTTGTGAATAAAAATGCAAATACAAAGAATTTGACAAATAATGTTATCGCAAATACACTTTATTTACACGATTAAACTGATTCGTGTCAAGGATTCAATGAAACCACCCACTCAAGCCGACGTTGCTCGTATAGCCGGTGTTTCGCGTGCGACTGTTTCGTATGTCATCAACGATCAGGTCGAACAGCGGATTCCGATTTCGTCAGAGACCCGCCAGCGGGTTCTCAACGTGATCGCCGAGTTGGAATACGAACCCGATGCTCGCGCACAATCGCTGCGCCGGGGCGCAACCAAAACGCTCGGCGTGCTGCTGCCCCTGTATGAAAATCCGCACTTCTGGCAAATCCTGCGCGGAATTTCGGCGGAAGCAGAGGCTTCTGGTTACAGCGTGCTGCTCTCACACAATACGCTGACTCCGGCGCAAGAGCGGCACAGCCTGAGAGAACTCGCCCAACAACGCGTCGATGGATTGATCCTGATGATGGGCTTCAAATTCCTGCCTGCGCCCATCGTCCAGCAACTCCGCAAATCGAAGCGACCGATTGTTGAACTGACCTCGACCGGATCGGAATTCGACCACGTTCTCGACGGTTATTCGGAAGGAACGCGCGCCCTGCTTACCTATTTGCTCGAACTGGGGCACCGGCGCATCGGCTTTGTCTACGGCGTTCACCGGGAAGCACAGGGGCATGATCGGCTCTCGGTATACCGTGAAATGTTAATCGAAGCCGGGCTGTTCGAAGATGCGCTGGTGGCGAAGTGCGGCGCAGAAATGGAAGACGGTTATCAGGCCGCCTTGCGCATATTAAGGCAGCCCAATCGCCCAACTGCCCTGCTGGTCATTAATGACCTGCTGGCAATGGCAGTGATTCGCGCAGCGGGAGATTTAGGGCTGAGCGTGCCCAATGACCTCTCGATTGCCAGTTTCGATGACATTCCTTTTTCCAGTTATACGATGCCTCGGCTGACCACTGTTTCAGGTGAGCCGTTTACCGATGGGCAACAAGTGGTCAGACTGCTGCTGCGGCGGATTAAGGAACCCGATGGCGCTCGCACGATTATTACCAGCGAGTGGCAACTGAGGGTTCGCGAATCCACTGGCCCTATTCCGACAGAAGTGAAACGGGCGGTTTTTTCTTAGCAGCATACTTAATTTGTGGACAGGCGAGATCTCTTACTGAAGATCACGCTTGCTGAAGAGGCTATTTAGGTTAAAGGAGACTTTTGGTATGGCTCGGAAATTTGTTTTTCTTGTTTCAATGGTGCTGCTCCTGCTGGCACCCGCCACGATGGGGCTGGCTCAGCCCTCTGGTCTGCCCGTTGATATACCGCGCAATCAGGTATTTGTCGCTGACCAGATTTTCCGCTACGACCAGGTTGACAACTTCAATATGTGGATCAACGGCCCGGTCACACCAACGCGCCACGCGCTGATGATGGATACCCTATGGTATTCTGACGCTGAAAGCGGTCAGCGCATCGACGGTGCGGCAGCGTCCGACCCGGAATACAATGCCGACTTCACCGAGATGACCGTTCACCTGCGCGACAATATCGCCTGGAGCGACGGCGTGGCCTTCAGCGCGGACGACCTGGTGTATACCGTGCAGACGATCCTCGACAACGCGAAGCTGGATGCGTGGCACACCGTGCTGACTCAGTGGGTCAGCAAAGTCGAGAAAGTGGACGACTATACTGTCAAGTTTACGCTGACGGCACCGAACCCGCGCTTCCACTACTATTTCGAGACCCGCTGGAACGGCGTCTACATGATGCCCAAGCACATCTTCGAAAAGGTGACTGAGCCGCTGGAAACCTACAAGTTCAACCCGCCTGTTTCGTTGAGCGCGTATGTCTGGCAGCAAAGCGACCCGAACGGCTTCTGGGATTTGTACAAGCGCCGTGATGACTGGGACAAGACCTCGGTCGGTATCGTCGTCGGCAAACCCGGCCCCGATTACATCCTGTCTGTGTTCTACGGCGACAGCTCCAAGAAGGCGATTGCCATGTCACGCGGTGACCTCGATGTTGCCTTCGACTTCGACTACGAAGCCTTCCAGGCAGTGTTGTCGTCTGACCCGACGGCACGCTCGTGGTATACCGATTTCCCCTGGGCGTACCCGAACGAAATCGACTCGCGCTATGTGGCATTCAACTATGAAAAAGAGCCGCTGTTCGCCAATAAGGATGTTCGCTGGGCGCTGGCGCTGGCAACCGACATCGTTGACCTTCAAACGGAGTACATCGGCGGCGTCGCCAAAGTGACCGCTATGCCAATTCCGGCCACGACTGCCCTCTCCAAGCTGTACTACGATCCAATGACGGACTGGCTGAAGGGCCTGACCATCGACACCCCAGATGATCCGTCATACTCGCCGTTCGATACCACCGTGCCGGATCAGATCGCGGCATGGGCAAAGGATCAAGGTTACACCCTGAACGGCAGCAATTCTGATTTGTTCGGTGTGGGCTGGTGGAAACACGACCCGGACACTGCCGCCGCGCTGCTCAAGCGTGCGGGATTGACGCAAAACAGTGATGGCAAGTGGCTCAAACCGGACGGTACCCCCTGGACAATTGACATCCTCGCGCCGAACGACGAGCCGGATGCCTTCCGTATCGCCAATGCGCTTCAGGACGAGTGGGGCAGCTTCGGTATCGATGCGACCGCCGACGGCGTGGAACGCAATGTCTGGGATCAGCGCACGCCGATTGGCGACTACCAGATCGCCATCCCCTGGGGCAACTGGAATCTCTCGCTCGCCAACGGTGACAAGTGGCAGAATATCGAGTGCCTCCAGTCGAAGTTCTACGCTCCTGTTGGTACAGATCGCCGAACAACAGGCGGTTGTAACGACATTTACTACAACATGCCGGGAATGGACGAACTGATTGCAAAGATGGGTGCAAGCGATCCGTCTGATCCAGCGAGCCTGAACATTGACCAGGACGTCCTGAAGTTGTCCACCGAGAATATGTACTCACTGCCGATCATCAGCTTCAAGAAATTCATCACCTGGGATTCGCGCTACTGGACGGGCTTCCCCACCAGTGAGAACCCGACCGCCTTCCCAGAATACTGGTTCCAGATTGGCCGCTATGCCTTCCAGGGTCTGGAGGCCGCCAAGTAGTTTCTGTAGATCACCACAGGGGACACGGAAATCCGTGTCCCCTGTGAAAAAGAAAACCGTAGTTTTTTAGTCCTTTTTAGTGATACAACCGACATTTGAAGCCCGACGCAAAGTCGAGGACGGCGTGAAGCGGCGCTGACTTCAAACAGGATATACTGAAATCAGAATTATTGTTTGTCGGTCAATAGTAGAGGTTAAAGTGCGTGACTCTTTTTAAAGAATTTGTGCTTCCTCGCCTCGTGCAATGGTTGGTGGTCATCATCGTCGGCGTGACCCTGACCTTTTTCATCCCGCGACTTTCCCCGATTAATCCCGTTGACCAGGCGATGGGTCGCATCCAGTCCTTTCAGACCACCAATCCCGAAGCGACCAAAGCCCTGCGGGCATCGCTGCAAGACCTCTACGGGCTGAACGGCAGCATCATCGACCAGTATTTAAGCTTCTGGAATCGCATCCTGCACGGCGATCTCGGCCCGTCATTCAGCGCGTTTCCAAGCCTCGTGACCGATATGATCCGCACCAGTGTATGGTGGACGGTTGGCCTGTTGGGTACGACCACCATCCTCGCCTGGTTGATCGGGCTGGTACTCGGATCGCTGGCGGGGTACTTTCCCCGGCGCTGGTGGTCAGAACTGCTCGATAAGTCACTGGTGATTGTCTATCCCGTGCCTTACTACATTGTAGCCTTCGTGCTGCTGCTGGCATTTACCTATTATTTGCCGATCTTTCCGCTGGTCGGCGGCGGACAAGGTGTTCCGCGCCTCACGCTGGATTATATCGGCAGCGTGATTTTTCACAGCTTCCTGCCCGCGCTGTCGATTATTATCGGTGCAGTCGCCTTCCGTTTTCTGGTCTCGAAAGCGCTGACTTCGACCGAACGTTCAAGCGATTACGTCCAGTACGCGGAAATGGCGTCGCTGCCCAAACGCAAAATTCTCTTTTCCTACGTTATTCGCAATACCATGCTGCCACAGGTGACCGATCTCGGTCTGTCGCTCGGTTCGATTTTCGACGGCGCGCTAATCACTGAAGTTGTCTTTAGTTATCCCGGCCTGGGCTACACCCTGTACAACGCGGTCAATTCATCTGACTACAACCTGATTATGGGCATAACCTTGCTGTCCATCGTCGGTATCGCGACCGCTTCGCTGCTGGTCGATCTCAGCTACCCGCTGTTCGACCCGCGTGTTCGCTTTCGTTAAATTCGTTCATCAGAGTATATTGCTTATGCGTGCCACACGAGATTTAATCCGTTTTAGTCCATCCTTTCGCTTCGGCGCGATTATCCTGGCGATTGTCGTGATCATGCTGGCGCTCTCCTTCGTATCGCCCTATAAACCCGATGAAAACCGTGCTGTCCCGCGCAACAAGCCGCCTTCATCGACGTACATCTTCGGAACGAACGCCAATGGTCAGGATGTTTTCTGGATGCTGACCTATGCGGTGCGTAATACGCTGATTGTTGCCGGGCTGGCGGTAATCATCGGGCGCACGATTGGCGTCCTGCTGGGGATGCTTTCCGGGTATATTGGCGGCACGATTGACCGGGTGCTATCCAGTATTGTCGACAGCTTCATTGTCATTCCACGACTTCCGCTTTTGATTCTGGTCGCGTCGATCCTGCGCGGGCAGATGACGATGCCCGAACTTGGCCTGTTCATCGGCCTGCTCGACTGGGCGTACCCGTCCAAACGGTATCGCGCGCAGATTCTGAGCCTGCGCGAACGTGAATTCACCAATACGGCGGTTTTTGCCGGAATGAACCCCCTGAAAATTGTCATTCAGGAACATTTGCCGTTCGTGATCCCTTTCCTGATGGCGGATGTCGTCAGCGGATTTCTGTTTGCGATTGGCTTCGAAGTCACCCTCTCGGTACTCGGTCTGAGTGATTTGAGCGCCCAGAGCGTCGGCACCATGCTCTACTGGGGCAATTACTATAATGCCATGCTCTCAAATCGGGTGTGGGTACTGGCAGCGCCAATTATCGCCGCAGTCGTGATCGTCGTCGGTTTCTATCTGGTGTCGCTGGGACTGAGCGATTACCTCGACCCGCGTACACGGCTGGGACGCCTACAAGGATAAATAAATGTCGATAATTGTTGAAGCCAAAGATTTAAGAGCTTACTATATTTCAAAATCGTATGGGGTGGAACGGACGGTCAAAGCAGTCGATGGGATTTCGCTTCAGGTGAAAGAGGGCGAGGTCTTTGGAATCGCGGGCGAATCGGGCTGCGGTAAATCGACGCTGCTCAAGGTGCTGCTGGGCGCGCATCAGCCGCCGCTGCGTGTGGTTGAGGGGTCAGTGAAATACTGCTTTGACGGTATAGACATCGACGCGCTGGCAATAGACACACAGAAACGGCGCGACATTCGCTGGAAACAGGTCTCGTATATTCCACAGGGATCGATGCACGTCCTCAACCCAGTGCGCCGCATTCGCGATTCGTTTCACGACTTCATCTCGGCGCATCGCCGGGTGAGCAAGAGTGAATCGCTGGAAATGACGCGCAATTATCTGCGCGATCTGGGACTTTCGGAAAATGTACTGGCGGCCTATCCGCATCAGCTTTCCGGCGGGATGCGCCAACGCGTCACGATTGCCCTGGCGACGATCCTGTGGCCTAAGCTGATTTTCGCGGACGAGCCGACGACAGCCCTCGATGTGGTCGTGCAGCGCGGCGTAATCCAGCTTTTGCAGGATATTCGCAAGGCGGAAGGCAGTACGCTGGTGCTGATCACGCACGACATCGGTGTTCACGCCAATCTGGCGGATCGCATCGCGGTATTGTACGCAGGCAAGCTGGTCGAGGAAGGCGATACCAAGACCATCCTGAAAGACCCACGCCATCCTTATACCCAATATCTGATCAAGTCGCTGCCTAAATTGGATGAGCGTTCCGAGCGCGTTAGTATTCCCGGTCGTCCACCCGCGCTCGATAATCCACCGAGCGGCTGCCGTTTTCACCCGCGCTGTCCGTTTGTGATGGACAAATGTCGCAGCATCGACCCGGAAGTGGTCACGCTTGAAGATGGTCGTCGGGTCGCCTGCCATCTGGTCACGGAAGGGGTAAGCGATGTCACAGCCGCAACCGCCTGACGGCGTGCTGTTACAGGTCGAAGACCTGATTAAGGTCTTCAACATTCGGCAGGGTTTTTCTTCGAAGAAGTTCCACGCCGTCGATGGCGCAACGCTGTCGCTGCAAGCCGACAAGCCGGAAATTTTCACGATTGCCGGGGAAAGTGGCAGCGGCAAAACGACTCTCGCTCGCATGATTTTAGGCATGGAGCATCCCACCACCGGGACTCTGCGTTACAAGGGGCGCAGCATCGCCGAACTGACGACGCAAGAGAAGCGGTCGTGGTTTTTCAAGGAAGTCCAGCCGGTTTTTCAAGACCCCTTCGCGACGTTCAGTCCGCTCAAGCGAATCGATCATTATCTTTACGAAACGCTCTACAATTACGAGATCACCGACAAAGCAGGCGCAGATGAGTACATTAATCACATGCTGAATCAGGTCGGCCTCTCGTTGAACGAGATCAAAGGCCGTTACCCCAGCGAACTTTCCGGCGGGCAGGCGCAGCGTGTCTCGATTGCGCGCGCGCTCGTGACCCACCCGTCGCTGATCATCGCCGACGAACCCGTTTCGATGCTCGATGCTTCGCTGCGCATGTCAATTGTCAATATGTTCCGCAAGCTGAAAGAGGATCAGCAGGTCAGCATCCTCTACATCACGCATGACCTTGCGACGGCTTTCTACGCGGCGGATCGGATCGCCGTGATGCTGCGCGGCTGGGTAGTCGAGCTGGGGCCGGTCGAGCAGGTGCTCGGGAATCCGCTGCACCCGTATACCCAGAATCTCAAACAGTCGATTCCTGAAGCTGATCCCGATAAAATCTGGACAGAGAAAATCAACCTCGCCGATCTCGAAACAACCGAATATATGCACGCTGGCTGCAAATTCGCGGGGCGCTGCCCTGCCGTGATGGACATCTGTCGCAAGAAAGCGCCCCCGAATATCGTGCATGAAGGACGGATGGTGAAGTGCTTCCTCTACGAGTCAGCAGCGACATCGTAGACTTACCCAAAAGAACGCAGGGCGCACAGCCGTTGGCTTTGCTGCTGCGCCCATTCCAAAGTGGCGGGGTCGCCTGCCAGCGATGAGCAGACCCCTGGTTGACTTCAGAAGTTCAAGCTGGTATTCCCCCCTGACGACCTGGATCCTCTGGCGCAATCTGCTCCACCCACACGATCCGCCGCTGTTTCGGCGAACGCTGCGTCTGCCAGTGGAAGACAACACTCTGCCTCAAATCGCGCTCATCTGGGGCGCTCCACTCATAAGCGCCAGCGCCTGCTGCGGCCTGCTCACACTACGAACATCCATTTTTGTCCTCTTGCCCGTCGCTCTAATCGGCTTCAGCAGCAGCTATGTGCTATTCTGGGTCAATCGCATCAGCAGCACGATTTGCCGCGAACAGGAGCATGGCACCTACGATCAACTGAGCCTCGCACCAGCAGGCGCACTCGGCGTAAGCTGGGCGTTGACGGCGGCAGCACTTCATCGGAGCGACGCCATCGGCTGGATCGATTTGATCCGCAAGCTGCTCGCCCTGCTCCTCATGATCGCGCTGGTGGCGATTCTCGTGACGACGACACTGCGCCAGGACAGCGCTCTGCTGGTGCAGTTCTGGCTGCTGCTGATCGAAATGCTGGCGCTCAGTGCCGGGTTCTACGCCGATCATGTGCAGACAATGGTACTCGGCAGTCTGGTCGCGATGCTGACGGCTGCTCAGGCCAGCAACGCGCTCGATGCCCGCCTGTGGGCGACGCTGCTTTTTCTGGCGCTCCAGGCCATCACCTGCTGCGCGACGCTGCTGACCCCGATTATCGTGCTCCCGGCGCTCAGCAGCGGCGCAGCGGCGCTCCACTGGAATTTGTCCATGAGTCCGCTGATTTCCAGTCTGATCGTCTTTTACGGTTCGCGCGAATTGATCATCCTCTTCTGCTGGCAGGCACTGGCACGGCAGTTAAACGCCAATCCGTCTGAGTTCCGTTTCTGGGACTAAATTTCGCGGCAGCAGCCATCTGCACAGTGAACTGTGCCTTGTCACACAATAGAATGTGCGAATTTTGTGTCTTTTTGCACATATTGTTGCAAGCTGAGCAAATGTTATATAGAGTCTTAGGCAAATTCAGTGTAACAACCATGCAGAGGAGTCCTTTTCAGTGGCACTCGAAAGCGATATAAGAGCAGTGATTAACGGGTTCGAAGCGGGGATTGCCATCTGGCACATCGAGTCCGGTGAGCAGATCGACATCAATGGCACACGCCCCTTCCCGATGGCGAGCGTTTTCAAAATCCCGATTCTGGCGACGGCAGGTCGTCTGAACAAAATCAGCCTTGATGAGCGCATTACGCTGACGGAAGCAGACAAAAGCACGGGCAGCGGCATTCTGCGCTACTTAGAGCCAGGAGTCAGCCCCACCTTTCGCGACCTGCTGACACTCATGATCATCATCAGCGACAACACCGCCACCGACATGAATGTCGATCTGCTCGGCGGGCCAGCCGTAATCGAAAATACCATGCACGAACTTGGCCTGAATGACATTTATTTCAAGCTGAACTGCAAAAATCTGCTCAAGAGCCTGTTTCCGGCGGAAATTCGCGATCTGCCGATTGAAGAAATCTCGGCCTGGGCCGATGACCATGACGTCCTGCGCGACAGTCTGGCCTTCGCGCTGACGCCCGACAACAATATCAGCAGTGCCAATTCGATGACTAAACTGCTGCATATGCTCTATACAGGTGAAATCGTGCAGGGCACGCTGAAAGATGAGCTGTTCGACATCCTGCTTAAGCAGCAGTTGAACCAGCGCCTGCCACGCTTCCTACCGTCCAACGTCGCCTTCGCGCACAAAACCGGCACGATTGGCGGCGTCTGCAATGACAGCGGCATCATCTACATTGGCGAGAATAACCACGTCATCGTGACCATGTTCACAACCTGGGATGATGCTGCCGTCTGGAACAACCCCGAAGCCCGTTACAGCCGCGTTTTCGAAGTCGAAAGTGCGATAGGCAAAGTCGGGCGGCTTGTTTATGAGTATTATCGCGGTCAATCCGCGTAACCGGTTGAGTTTTGTCGAGACAAGCTGTTTAGTCGAGAAGCGGCCTTCAGGAGTGGTTCACGAGACCCGCACATGAGAAAGGAGGGAGCAACCACAATCAAACAACCATCCATAGCTGGCAAACCGTCTGCAAATCACCGAAATTAGGAAGGGGAAGATAGATGTTCTCGCATAAAAAACTCTCTCGTATCGCAGTAGTCATCCTGCTCAGCCTACTCCTGTCGAGCGTCGTTCTGGCGCAGGACACGCACAAGGGCGGGCGTCTGGTCGTCACCGATGCCGCCGATAACGGCCCGCTCGATCCATTCGTGGCGTCATGGCATTCGTGGGCGCAGTACGCCATTTTTTCCACACTTTTCCAGCGCGACAAAGACCTGAACTACGTCGGCTATCTGGCAGATACCTGGGAAGCGTCGGAAGATGGCAAGGACGTAACTATCCATCTGATCAAGGACGCGACTTTCACCGACGGCACGCCTGTTGACGGCGCGGCCATCAAGTGGAATCTCGACAAGTATTCCAACAAGGACACGGGTTCGGCGCAGGGCGCTGATCTGGTCGGCCTGCTGGAAAGCACCGAAGTGGATGCCAGCGATCCTTATACCTTCACGATGCATCTGGCGTCGTCCTACGCGCCGTTGTATTACACGCTGTCAGGTCTGGAAATCGTCTCGCCCACCGCATACGAGAAACAGGGCGCGGATGACTTCAACCTGCATCCGGTCGGGGCTGGCCCGTTTATCCTGGAAGAATACAACACCAATAACTACTTCCTGTTCAAGAAGAATCCCGATTTCAAGTGGGCACCTCCCGGAATCTACTCCGACCCCGGCCCGGTCGGGCTGGATGAGCTTGAAGTCAAGTTCCTGACTGAAGACCAGACGATTCTGGCCGCTCTGCAAACTGGCGAACTGAGCTACGCGGGTATCCCGGCGCAAAACCTCGCCGATGTCGAGGCTGACCCCAACATCGTCGTCACGAAGGGTCAGGCACAGGAAATCCGCTATGTGGGTTTCAACACTTCGAAAGCGCCCTGGGATAATGTCAAGCTGCGGCAGGCCTTCGCCTATGCCACAGACCGCGAAGAAGTCAATCAGGCGGCCTACGATGGCTTGGCTGTCCCGCTCTATCAGCCGCTCCCCGCAACCATCTGGGGGCATAACCCGGACCTGGACGCCAATTCGTATCATTACGATCCTGAGAAAGCCAAGTCGATGCTTGACGAACTCGGCTACAAGGACGTCGATGGTGACGGAATGCGCGAGACTCCGGATGGCACACACTGGGATGTTCCGCTGGCAATTCCAACGGGCGACGAGTTTGCTCATATCGCCGAAACACTCGAAGCTGAGTGGAGCGATGTTGGTATTCCGGTGCAGATCAACACGATGGAAGTGCAGGCCCTCAAAGACCTGACGCAGTCCGGCAAGCACGATCTGTTCCTGCTCTATTACGGCTACGCCGACCCCAGCATTCTGACCTACTTCTTCGACCCAAATCGCAAGGGTGGCAGCAACCGCGCCTGGTTCTCAACCGACGAACTGACGGCGATGCTGACCAAGGCCGATACCGATCTGAACCAGGACACCCGGTATCAGACAATCACCGAGATGAGCCAGTACGTCATCGATCAGTCGCCCTGGATTTTCCTGGTAGACCCGCCAGCGTTTCTCGGCGTCCGCAAGGAACTTCAGAACTACCAAATCTTCCCTGATCTAAGCTTCAACTTCTGGAACGCCTATTTCGACGTGAGCAACTAAGCACCTGATTTTCAGAGACGGGGCTGCGATTCGCAGCCCCGTCCCGCTGCTGCGTGAGCAAAGCTGGGACAGGAAAAGTAAGCGGTATGGGGAAATATATACTCAGGCGAATCTTAGCGGCACTTGTGCTGATCTTTGCAATCGCCACCATCGTCTTTGTGATGCTGCGCGTTGCCATTCCGGGCGACCCCGCGACGTTTATGGCGGGCGAACGCGCAACCCCGGAGCTGATTGAACAGATTCGCAAGAACCTCGGTTTTGACCGTCCGATCCCGGAGCAGTATGTGATTTTCATGACGCACGCCCTCCAGGGTGATCTGGGGCGCTCGGTAAAATTCGCGCAGCCCGTCCTGGGCGTGATTCTCGGCGCGTTTCCCTACACGATCCTGCTGACGTTTTTGTGCGTTTCTGTCGGGAGCGCGATTGGTTTGGGCGTGGGCATTTTGACCGCGATCAAGCGCGGCACGTGGATCGACCACGTGAGCATTGTGCTGGTCGTGGCCTTCTCGTCGATCCCGACGTTCTGGATGGGCCTGATGCTGATCCTGATTTTCGCGGTCGGGCTGCGCGTGCTGCCTGTTCAAGGCGCAGATAGCTGGCAGAATTTCATCCTGCCGGTCACAACGCTGGCGCTGGGTCAATCGGCACTCATTGCCCGTTTGACGCGCGGCAACATGATCGAAACGCTCGCCGCGCCGTATGTTCAAACCGCCCGCGCCAAAGGCATGTCGGAACGACGGGTCGTATTTGGTCACGCGCTGCGCAACGCGCTGATTCCTGTCGTGACGGTTGTCGGTCTATCCGTAGGCGGCTTGCTCGGCGGCGCGGTCATCACCGAAAGTATTTTCGGTCTGCCAGGCGTCGGTCGGCTGGCGATCAATGCCATCCTTGACCGCGATTATCCGATGATTCAAGGGACGGTACTGCTCGTCGCCAGCTCCTTTGTTTTCGTCAACCTGATCGTTGATGTGCTGTATGTCTACCTTGATCCCCGGATTCGTTATGACTAGCTCAGCCGAAAACACCACACCTGTCATTAGCCTCATGCCAGCCAAGCATTCCCGGCGTGAAAGCGCCTATGGACGTTCTCTGCGCGCCTTCGTTCATCACCGCGTCGCCTTAGTCGCTCTGGCCGTGATTTTGCTGATCATCGCTGCTTCGATGCTTGCCTCGCATCTGACAAGCTACGATCCGGTTGGGCGCAATGTGAAGGATCGGATGCAGGAGCCGTCGCTCACGTATCCCATGGGAACTGACTCGCTGGGGCGTGATGTGTTCACGCGCGTTCTCTACGGGGGACAGATTTCGCTGCTGGTCGGCTTTCTGTCGATCTCAATTGCCTTCGTGATCGGCGTACCGCTTGGCCTGATTTCCGGCTATTTCGGCGGCGGAATCGATAATCTTGTCATGCGCGCGATGGACTTGATTCTCGCCTTCCCCGGCCTGATTCTGATCATCTGGCTGGTCGGACTGCTGGGTTCGAATCTGGCGAACGTTATTATCGCAATCGCCGTATTTTCGCTGCCAACGTATTCGCGACTGACGCGCAGTCAAACGCTCTCGCTTGCGCGCCAGGATTACGTACTGGCGGCGCGCAGCATGGGTGCAGGCCCGGTTCGAATCATGCTCTTCCACATCTTCCCCAATCTCCTCGGTTCGCTGATCGTCATCGTCACGCTGAGCGTGTCGGATGCGATTATCACCGGTGCGAGTCTGAGCTTTCTCGGCCTCGGTGTTCGCCCACCGACGCCGGAATGGGGATCAATGCTCGCCGACGGGCGCGCCTATCTGCGCAATGCCTGGTGGATTGCTTTCTTTCCCGGCATGATTATCACCATTCTCGTGCTGGCGCTCAACGTCGTCGGTGATGCACTGCGCGATGCCTTTGACCCGAATGTCCTCTCCAAATAGCCTGCCAGCATCTATTGACTATGCGAATTAAAAAGGCGCGTCCTGTGGCACGCCTTTTCCTATCGTATTTCTCTATGTTCTCCGGGGTGAAAAGTCTTTCCGCGCTTCTCCCTACTTGCGCTGCTCCCAGCCCTCACGGAACAAATCGAAATGACTTTCGATCAGCGGGTGTTCGGCAAAGAGCGCTTCGTTGAGTTCGACGCCCAGCCCCGGTTTATCCGGCAAGCTGAAATAACCGTCGATCACCTCCGGCACGCCCGGTGCAGCCTGCTTGACCCACGAGTCCGCAAAATCGTTGAAGTGTTCCTGAATTTTGAAGTTAGGTGTGCAAGCTGCCAGATGCAGCGCCCCTGCGGTACTGACAGGCCCGCCGACATTATGCGGCGCAACCAGCACATTGCTTACATCCGCCCAGGCCGACAAGCGCCGCGTCATGGTCAGGCCGCCGAAGTGAGTCAAGTCGGGCTGGATAATATCGACACAGTTCAAGTCGAACAGCGCCCGAAACTCGTTCATCGAGTGCAGTCGTTCGCCTGTCGCAATCGGGATATTCACCCGTTCCGCGACGCGTTTAAGTTCGGCTAAATTCTCTGGCGGCACAGGTTCTTCAATCCACGACGGCTCGAAGCGTTCCAGCTTATTCGCCATCGTGATCGCCGTTGCGGGGTTGAAGCGCCCGTGCATCTCGATCAGAATTTCGCACTCCGGGCCAACTGCGTCACGTACAGCGCCAATCAGCGAAACAGCGAGCGCCTGTTCGTCGCGGCTGAGTTCGTAGCGCCCTGCCCCAAACGGATCGACCTTAAGCGCCCGATAGCCAAACGCAGCCACTTTGAGGGCCGCCGCGTGAAATTCCTCCGGCGTCCGCTCGACGGTGTACCAACCGTTGGCATAGGCTTTAATTTTGTCGCGCACCGCCCCACCCATCAGCCGATAGCACGGCTGACCAAGCGCCTTGCCCATGATGTCCCAGCAGGCCATTTCGATAATCGAAACAGCCGACATAGTGACTTCACCCATGCGCCCGAAATCATTGATCATCATCTTCGAGGTCAGCGCTTCAATCTCGAACGGGTCTATGCCGAGCACATAGCGTGGTGTCGCTTCGTGCAGATAACCAAGCAGTGCGTTGGTGCGGTTGTTCAGCCGCACTTCGCCCAGTCCATACAACCCGGTATCAGTTTCCAGTTTGATAAAAGTCAAGTTGCGCCAGGGCGTCCCCAGCACCATCGGCGTTGCGCGTGTAATTTTCAAAACAATTTCTCCTGTTTAGCGACGACCGGAATGCCCAGCCCCGAAGCACCGGGTTTCGACATCACCAGATCGGGCGCATAGCGCGCCAGCGCCTCCATGCCGATCAGCGCACGATGCACTCGCTCGCGGGCAGTCTGGATTGCGGCGGATTGCAAGTGCGCGCCACTCGGATAAATGTTTGGCGCGTTACGCAGCCCAAACTTGAGATAGACAGGCGCGGCAATCCGCACAATCTCCGGCAGTTCGTAATAGCGCGTGAAACCGCCCAGACCGTCCGGCCCTTCGATATACAGGTCAATCGGAATCGAGATCACCTGCCGCAGCGCTGCCAGCCGGGGCAGCGAAATATCCGAGGCCACGTTGATGGTGTTCAGCCCCGCTTCAACCATCAGCTTAATTCCAATCGGATTGGCAGCGCCGAGCAGCGCCGATCCTTTGATCACCAGTTCCGGCGGCAAAATACCCTTCTTCCGCGCCTGCTCGATCAGCCACGTCAGCCCCTCGTCTGCCGACAATACGCCGCGTATGCCAAGCTGGGTGGCGCGTTCCACGTCGCTGAAGGCGTAAACCAATTGATCCATGCCCATCTGCCGCCAGCCGAAGATTTTGCCATCCGGCGTCAGCGGTTCGGCTGTCCCTTCCCAGGGCGCACGCGGTCCTACAAACAGCGAGACTTCCATGCCCTGTTCGCGACCGATCTGCGCCATACTCGCGACTTCGCTGTCGCTCAGCAGCATGATGCCGCTGCCCTGCGACACCCGCTGAATCGAGACGCCGAGCGTTTGCGCCGTCTCAACGACCGCATTGAAAGCGTCCGGCCCTTCCACGCTGGGAATTTCGACGCGGTAGTGTGCGCCATCCGGGAAACGCAGCGGCGACGAGGGCAAATCATAGCGGTCGCCAGAGGGCAATCCAAGGTCTTTCAATAGGTGTCGCGCGGTTTCCATCAGTTTTCCCCTTAATCCAATTTCTCAATCACACTATTGCCACAATGATACCCATCCCTGTTACAATCGCATCCCTTTGGCATAGTCCACTTCATCAGGAGACCCTTCATGCAGCAGCGTTATGTTCTCACTCACCACGACGCTATGCGCATCATCGATACGCTGCGCGCCGAACTGGATCGCGAGGCGCGAGGTGCAGCGGTCGCCGTCGTTGACGAACACGGCGAACTGATCGCCCTGCTGCGCACCGATGGCTGCCCGCTGCCCTCGATCAACAACGCCATCAACAAAGCCTTCGTCGCCGCCCGTGAGGGGATCGCTTCGGGCGCAAACGGTCAGCGTGCCCGCGACGAAGGCTGGGCGATGACCAACTACGGCGATCTGCGCTATACGGGCTGGGGCGGCGGCGTCCCGATCCGCTTCAAGGGACAGGTGGTCGGCGCGGTCGGGGTCAGCGGCCTACCAGAAAATGACGACGTCGCCCTCGCCGAAATGGGTGCGAAGCTCGTCGAGCGCTAAAAAAACTGACACGTAGGGCACGCTAGAGCGTGCCCCAATTTGCAACCGACTCTCATCTTCGCTGAACATCTTCTGAACAAGTCTCCGCTAGACTGAACCTGGTTCATATCGTCTGCGACGAATTGAGATTTCGCAGTATGCTATGGACAGGGATGGAAAGAGATCAAATACGATGAAAACGATCCTAATCGTTGATGACAAAGTCAGTATGCAGCGCATGATCGCCGATTATCTGGGCGAAAATGGCTTTCGAACGGTGAGCGCCAACAACGGGCGTGAGGCGCTGTTTGTATCCCGCCACGAAAAGCCCGATCTGGTGCTGCTCGATATTATGATGCCGGAGATGGACGGCTTCGAATTCATGCGCCATTTTCGCAAGGAGCGCAGCACGCCGGTCATCATGCTAACCGCCAAACTGGAGGAGACTGATAAAGTCGTTGGGCTGGAACTCGGCGCAGATGACTATGTGACCAAGCCTTTCGGCATGGCAGAACTGGTGGCACGGATTCGCGCGGTGCTGCGCCGGGTCTACGAGGACGCGCCAACGACGCAGGATATTCTTCGGGTGGGCGATGTCGTGCTGGACAAAAAGACGCACATGGTCACCATTGGCTCGCGTGAAATCGAACTGACACCTTCTGAATTCGACATGCTCACGATCCTGATGGCCTCACCCGGCCAGGTCTTTTCACGGGCAGACCTGCTGGAACGGCTCAAAGGCAGTACTTTCGAGAATGTCGAACGCACAGTCGATGTTCACATTCGCAATCTGCGTGCCAAGCTCGAACCCGACCCGCGCAATCCCCGTTATGTGCAGACCGTTTTTGGCGTCGGCTACCGCTTCGACCAGGAAATCCTATGATTGGTCGCTCGCTCGCGTTCAAGTGGATTGGGACACTTCTGCTGACGAGTCTGGTGGGCGTGGTGCTGGTGGGTTTGTTCGCCTATCGCACCACTGTCAACGAATTTGATCGTCTGCGCGTTGAGCAGGCGCAGAACGTTTTCGTCACCGACGTTGCCACCTACTACAGCAATAACGGCACGTGGGATGGGGTTGATAATTGGCTGCATACCCAAATCATGTCGCAGGACAAATCTGGTGACTCGCTCCCTTTGCAGTTCTGCGCGCTTGTTGATGCCAACGGGATCGTCGTGCTCGACTCTGGGCAGTATCATACCGGGGATACGGTTTCAACAACGGCGCTCGCAGATGGTATTCCCGTCAAAGTCGATGGCAAGCAGGTCGGGACGGCGTTGGTCGCATTACCGCCACCCGGCCCTGATCCGCGCCAGCAGAGCTATCTGGATCGCACGAATCAGGCGCTGTTGATTGGCGGCATTGGCGCAGCCGCAGCAGCACTCCTGATTGGACTGCTGCTGTCACGCCAGTTTTTGCGCCCACTGGGCGAGCTGACGAAAGCCATTCGCTCGATGAAAGGCGGCGAACTGAGTCAGCAAGTGCAGGTACGAACCCACGACGAACTCGGCGAACTGGCACAGACCTTCAACCAGATGAGCCAAGAAATTCACCACGCCAACCAGTTACGCAAGCAAATGACCGCCGACATCGCTCATGATTTGCGCACGCCCCTGAGTGTCATTACAGGCTATCTCGAAGGGCTGCGAGATGGCACACTCAAACCGACCCAGCAGCGCTTCGACGTGATGTATGACGAAACGCAACTGCTCAAGCGACTGATTGATGATCTGCGCACACTGTCGCTGGCGGACGCCGGGGAGCTGAAACTTTTCTACCAGTCGGTACAGCCGCGCGAACTACTGGAAGGTATCAAGCAGTCGTTCGAGCCGCTGGCAGCCGAACAGCAGGTCAGCTTAGAGGTGCAGGCCGACGACGATCTTCCCGCGCTCCAGATCGACCGCGAGCGCATGGCGCAGGTGCTGGCAAATCTGGTCAGTAATGCCCTGCGCTACACACCCGCTGGCGGCATTATCACGCTGCTGGCGCAGCGCCGTACGGATCAGGTTGAACTGGTGGTCAAGGATACGGGCAAGGGCATGGAAGCAGACAAATTGCCCTACATTTTCGAGCGCTTCTATCGCGTCGAGCAGTCGCGTCACCAAAGCGAGGGCGAATCAGGGCTGGGCTTAGCCATCGCCAAATCGATTGTCGAAGCGCATCACGGCGCGATCAAAGCCGAAAGCAGCATCGGCGCAGGCACGTCGATCATCATTAGCCTGCAACAATCGCCCGCTGTCTAATACAAGCGATTTCCGAGGGACGCACCTGTCTGTGCGCCCCTGCGCAAATTCAATTTATGACCCGGCGAGACTCGCCTGGAAACCTGTGATGAGCTGCTCTTTTTCCGCATCCGTCAGATTGGCTTCGGGATGCAGCAGCAGATAGTCTTTCGGCGGCATTGCGCCGGAACGAATCTGCATGGCAATCTCCTCAGCCAGCATCGACTTACGGAATGCGGGCAGCGAGTTGAGTTCAGAGAAGTTCAGTTGCTGGCGCGCATTGTTGACGTGCAGAACCGTCAGCCACGAGGACGGCGCGACAGAAGCATACCAGGGCCAGACAGTTTCATTGCTGTGACAGTTCATACAGGTGCGGGTCGCCAAATCTTCGGTTTGCGCCGAATCCCAGTTGAGGGTGGACTGGACAGGGGGGTTGGTGCGCGTCACTGGTACAAACTGCATCAGCACAACGACAATCACAGTTACTCCAACGCCGCTTAAGACTGCCATGCCCGCTTCGCGCGGAATATTCAAGCCAAGAGACGGTTGGTTAGAAACTGTTGCTGTGCTGCGGCTGGCGCGTAAGGCGACAATCGCACTCCCTGCACCAATCACAGCGAAAAGCGCCATCAACGCGCCGCCGATCTCGTAGTTGGCGACAACGTTTCCTGAGCCGCCGCCCGGCCCGCCGGGAAATCCACCGCCATCGGGACGACCATCACCACGACCCTCGCCACGACCTTGCGGAAACTGTCCGTTAGGCGCGCCGCTTTGACTCGCTTCCGCTGTGGACTGTGCTTGACTTGGCACAAAACCCCCAGGTGCTTCCGCTGTAGACTGCGCTTGACTTGGCACGAAACCGGCAGGTGCTTCTGCTGTGCTTTGCGGCGCAACCGCACCACCGCGATCTCGCGTTTGATTCTGTCCCGAAGCGCCATCCCCTCCGGGCGGGAACCCACCACCGCCAAAACTCGCCGGGGTGCTGGTCGCCACGAGTGCGACGCTGACCAACATTGCAACTGCCGCCAGTACACTCAAGCCGCTAGCAACACTGGTCGTTAGTACCGCAGACCTGAGCGTCGCGACGCTCAGTTTGGCGCGTGCCGCCGCGATTACCAGCGCGATCACGCTCACCACTGCGCCAACCGCCAGCCAGGCCGTCGCTAAAGTGATTTGACCGACACCCTGAAGATTAAAAAAATTCCCAAGAACACCCACACCCAACATCTGCGTCGAGACTATCGCCACCAGCGTAAAGCCCAGCAGATAAATCGGCAGGACATACAGGGCTTTGCGCAGCCAGTTCCCCGGTTGCAACGCGGTTGGGATAGCAATCAGAAGTCCACTGACGAACAGCACAAGCACTGCCAGCAGCGCGATTATCTGCGCCGCGCTGCGCGCTGTCGTTAAGCCCGCGGCATCGCGATAGAGGAAATCAATCGGGCCGCTGATTACGGTCGTCCCAAAGAATGCCAGCACCGCCAGCGCGCTGAACAGCAGCGCCACAGTCAAGCGAACCTGGACTTTTTGCATACACGTCTCCGTCACAATCAGCACATTATCAAGGAGTCAGCAGAACAACCGTTGACTTTACTCAGAACTTGTTCAGAAGTTAAGTAGATTTCGTAAACGAAGCGTGATAACCCGCGACCCTTTTATGCGATCCACAACAAAAAGCCGCCGTCCAGCAAAACGGGCGGCGGCTCAGAGAACGCAGTTGAACAGGGCATTACATCGTCGTGTCGGCGACGACCTGTAGCGCAACAAAATCGAGCTTGAGGGTCACTTCATCACCGACATTGGCGACAAAGGGAACGCTGGGGATCGTCAGGTTATAGTCGGAGCGCAGCACAGTGGTCTCGGCGTGACCGACCAGCTTGTCAGCGCTTTCCAGCGTCGCCGTGACGGTGAAGGTCGCTGATTTAGTCGTCCCGGCAATCGTCAGGTCGCCCGTCACCGTGAATTCAATCGTGTCGCCCACGTTCATGCTTTCGGTCGACAGGCCGCTGATGCTGGTGGTTGTGAAGGTAATGAATTCATTCGCGTCGTCTTCCGATTGCAGGATGAAGCGCGCGACCGAATTATCGCGCCGCGTATCATCGGTCGCGAACGTGCGCGCATCAATGCTGATGTCGCCAATCTGTGACTGGCTGGGATCAGTCAGGTTGATCAGAATATCGCCTGCCACTTGATCGGTTGTGCCAACTACCGTTTTGTCGCTGCCATTCAGCACTTCGAAGATATTGTATTCCGCCGCCGAGGCGTCCTGTGAAATGCGATAGACCGTTTCGCTGGTGCTGGTAGCCGCCGTATCAAGCTGAGTGACGCTGTCCTGAATGGCGATACTCGGCGCGGCGATACTGCGCGTCAGATACAGGAATGCGCCAATGCTCAAAATCGCTATCACCGCTACCATTGCAATTGCAATCCGAACGCCCCGACCCATGATTTTCTCCTGAACTTTGCTGTCATCTGATACAGGTCACTTTAGCGCTCAGATATTCAGAAAATGTTCAGAACCTATTGGCTTTTGCCCTAATTTCCCCCATGTGGATTTCAGGGAGGATTTCGCCTCGGTCATCGGTACAAAACGGGGTCATCAGAAGATCAAACGCCGAGTCGTCGTCCGAGTCGATAATAATTCGATTTGACACAGAGTAGTTGACAGCCCCAAAGCATTGCATATATAATAACTGAAACGGTTCAGTGAAACGGTTCAGTATCAGGTTGCCGGTTTCAATAGTGACATTTTTGACGAGATAACTTTGTTGGGTGACGATTCCGGGAGGGTGCGGTTGAATAGAAAACCTTCCATTAGCGACGTTGCAAAACTCGCCGGCGTATCGCGCACAACAGTTTCCTATGTCCTCAACAACGTCACGTCGATTCACATCTCTGAACCCACTCGGCAGCGCGTTCTTGAAGCGGCTCGCGAACTCAACTATCATCCCAACGCCATCGCCCGCTCGCTGGCACGCAAACAAACACTGACGCTAGCGCTCGTGCTCATCGTTAGTCCGGATCGTCTGAGCGCAGACGCTTTCCTGCCCGGCGTGATTTACGGGATCACCTCGGTCACGACGCCAGCGGGGTTTCGCCTGCTGATTGAAGTCGTTGATGATGTCAGCCAGCCCGATTCCTATGCTCGCCTGATCGGCGAAGCTCACGTTGATGGCATGATCCTGGCAGGCGCGCGCCTCGACGACACACAGATACTCGAACTGCGCCCGAACAATTTCCCAATCGTGCTCTGGGGGCAGCTTCCAGGTAGTGATCTCCCGTTCATCGATGTCGATAACATCAATGCCGCGCGTGTCGCAGTCGAGCACCTGCTGGAACTCGGACACAAACGCATCGCCTGTGTCACCAATGCACCACTTCAGCATCCAGAAAGTAAGAGCCGTTTGCAGGGCTATCTGAATGCGCTCGAAGCCTATGGCCTGGGCTACGATGAGGCGCTCGTCCGCTATGGCGACTATGAGGAACAGAGCGGCTACGAAGCCATGTATTCCCTGCTCACTGCGCCTTCTCCACCGACGGCGGCTTTTGTCGCCAGCGACATTGTGGCACTCGGTGCGCTCCGTGCCGCCGCCGCTGCGGGACGGCGTGTCCCACAGGATTTAGCCTTGGTGGGTTTCGACGATATTCAGTTTTCCCAGTATTTGCTCCCGCCCCTGACGACGGTGCGTGTTCCAGCGCGCGAAATCGGGGCGAGTGCCGCAAAAATGCTGCTCGACTATGTGCAGCGAGGTCTGGGGCATTTTCCACCCCACAGCTCAATATTGCTGGAGACCGAGCTGGTGATCCGCGAATCATCTGGGGCACAGCTTTCACCACTGTCCCGGTAAATGAGGCAACCCATGAAAAGAGGTGATGCTTAGGGATACAAGAGCAGGTTGCAGTTTTCGCTGTTGTAAATTGATTTGGAGGATACGATGTTTAAGCGTTCGTTCATAGCTCTGGCAGCACTCGCCCTCGTCGGCATGACGAGCCTGAGTGTTGTCGCGGCTCAGTCATCCACAATTGACTGCAAAGGCGCAAAGTCTGGCGACACAGTCAGTGTTCTTTATCAATGGTCGGGTGAAGAAGAAACCCATTTTTCCAATATCGTCAAGCCGCTGGTAGATGCCTGTGGTATCGTCTTCCAACCGGAATCCACGCGCGATCAGGCACTCCTCGACACCAAAGTCCAGGCCGGAACGCCGCCTGACATCGCTTTCTGGACGCTTGCTGCTGCCATTCGCTACCAGGATCAACTCCAGCCCATGGATAAACTGGGCGCGGACGCCTCCAACTACGCGGATTGGGCAGTCAAGGAAGGTACAGTGGGTGGCAAATGGATCGCTCTGCCCGTCAAGGCTGACATCAAGACCATCATCTGGTACAGCCCCGCCGAATTCGACGCCAAGGGCTACACCGTTCCAACAACCTGGGATGAACTCGTCACTTTAGCAGACACAATGGCTGCCGCTGGTGACATCCCCTGGAGCACCGGTTTAGAATCCGGTGACGCGACAGGCTGGACGGGCGCGGACTTCATCGAAGACATTATGCTGACCATGCAAGGCCCCGACTACGTCCAGGGCATTATTGACGGCACCGTTCCGTTCAATGATCCTGGCGTCAAGCAGGCCTTCGAAGCCTATGGCAAGTGGGCAGCGGATCCCAAGTACGATGTCGGTGGCGCACAGGGTACGCTCTCGACCAACTTCAACGATGCCATCTACAAAGTTTTCTCCGACCCGCCGGAAGCGATGATGGTCAAGCAGTCCGGCTTCGCCGGTGGCGCAATCGCAGCGAAGTATCCCGACCTCGTCTACGGTACCGACTATGACTTCTTCAACTTCCCCGGTGCCAAAGGCGTTCAGGGTGGCGCTGACCTGATGCTTGCCTTCAACGATACGCCCGCCGTCGAAGCGCTGGTGACGTACCTGGCCTCCGCCGAAGGCGCGCAGAACTGGGCCAAAGAGGGCTTCGACGAGACGCCGAACCTGCAAGGCGCGAACGCCTATGTCGACCCGCAGCTCGTTAAGAAGGGTAAGGCACTGGCTGAAGCGTCAGGTCTGGTCAACAGCATCGGTGATGCGATCCCCAACGGCTTCGGTAACGCCGAGTGGAGCGGCATCATTAATTATCTCAACGGTGGCGACCTGGACACGATCCTCGACAACCTCGCTCAGGCGCAGACCACCGCGCTCGGTGGGATGCAGGTCACACCAGAAGCAGCCGCTGGCTGATCCTGAGCAGTTGAGCGATCAGACCGTATAGATGTCGACAGGGCGCACCGTTGTGCGCCCTGAATTCGTACTTAACAACCTGATGGGACCTTCTTTCGCGAGTGTCCCTTTTTGGCTCAACTCACCCTGACCACGCGCCTGCCCCAACGAACATTGTTGAATAATGAGGTTTAATTATGAGCGTTTCACAGGCTAAGCCAAACGCCCCGCGCAAGCAGAGCAGCGCCCCCGACATTCCCCAGATCATGAAGCAGGGGCGTTATACCCCCTGGATCTATGTCGCTCCTGCGCTGATCGTCATGCTGATATTTATTGTTTATCCAATGATCAACACCGCTTATCTCAGCTTCCGCGATTCGAGCGGAACGGATTGGGCGACGACAGCCTGTCAGGAGGGGCAGTCGTGCTGGGGAGCACTCGAAAATTATCACTACGCTCTGACTTCGGACATCATGATTCAGGCGTTTGTCAATAATCTGGTTTGGCTGATTGTGATGGTCACCGGATGCGTTCTTTTTGGCCTGTTGATCGCACTCCTCGCCAACCGGGTCAAATACGAGTCCATCGCCAAATCGATTATTTTCCTGCCGATGGCGATTTCTTTCGTGGGCGCAGGCGTCATCTGGAAATTCGTTTACAACTTCAACTCCGGCCCGAATCAGATCGGCCTGCTGAACGCCCTTGTCGTTGCGCTTGGCGGGCAACCCGTCTCGTGGCTGACGACACCTCAGGTCAATACGATTGCGCTGATCGTCGTCGGCGTCTGGATGTCCACTGGCTTCTGCATGGTGATCATCTCCGCTTCGATCAAGAACGTTCCTGCCGACATTCTTGAAGCTGCCCATGTTGACGGTGCGAATGCCTGGCAGAACTTCTGGAACATCATCCTGCCGACCATCATGCAAACGTTGATTGTCGTCACGACCACCATGATCATCAACGTCCTCAAGATCTTCGACATTGTTTACATCATGACAGGCGGTAACTACGGCACCGATGTGATCGCCAACCGGATGTACAAGGAGCAGTATCAGGCCTTCAATACCGGGCGCGCTGCCGCCATCGCCGTAATTCTGATCATTGCGGTCTTGCCCGCCATATACATCAATATTCGGCGCTTCCGCCGTGAGGAGGCTATGCGATGATCGCCAATCTACGCCGCAATCTTAGCACTCTGCCCATTCACGTCATCCTCATCGGCCTGTGTTTCGTATGGCTCGTCCCGACCATTGGACTGCTCGTCACGTCTGTCCGTCCTTTTCAGGATGTGGATGCGACCGGCTGGTGGACTGTCGCCGCGCCGCCAACCGGTGCAGCAGCGTATCAGCAAGACTGTGCCTCCTGTCACGGCGGTGATGGCAAAGCGCTTGCCAACGCCGATCTGACTGATCCTAACCTGATCCAGCAGTATCGCCGCTCGACCGCGCTGCTGGCGCTGCTCAAGAAACCCATCAACGATCAACCACACATGGGCGATATTCCCGTGCCGGACGTTCAAACCGCTGCCGACATCTCCACCAATCTGCGGCGCATCTCCGGCATTGATGCTCACGCGACCTTCACCATCAACAACTACATCGACGCGATGGTCGGTTATCGCGGAACCTCCAATTATGTCACGGTGTGCGCCGAAGGCACAGAGTCGGCTGAACTCAACTGCGATGCAAGCGACCTGCAAAATCCGCGTGGCATGGCTGCCGCCTTTGTTAACACGCTGATCGTCACTATTCCCGCGACGATTCTGCCGATCATTTTAGCTGCCTTCGCCGCCTATGCCATGTCGTGGATGCACTTCTGGGGTCGAAATCTGATTTTCGCGGTGCTGGTTGGCTTGCAAATTGTGCCCCTGCAAATGACCCTCATCCCGATTTCGCGCCTCTACGCCCAGCTTGGTCTGAACGGCACATTCATCGGCATATGGTTGTTCCATACGGGCTTTGGCTTGCCTTACGCCATCTACCTGACGCGCAATTTCCTCGGCGCGCTGCCAAATGAGTTGTTCGAGGCTGCTTACATGGACGGCGCGGGACACTGGCAGGTTTTCTGGCGCATGGCGCTGCCGCTCTCGATTCCAGCGTTGGCCTCGCTGGCGATTTTCCAGTTTCTCTGGGTCTGGAACGATCTGCTGGTGGCACTGGTCTTCCTCGGCGCGCAGCATCCAGTCTTAACCTACCAGATCAGTACGCTGGTCTCGTCGTTGGGGGCAGGCTGGCAGTTACTCACCGCCGCCGCCTTCATTTCGATGATCCTGCCCATGATCGTCTTCTTCTCGATGCAGCGCTATTTTGTGCGTGGTCTGCTGGCGGGTTCGGTCAAAGGCTAATCTTCAGCACGACGTATCTTTTGGCAGGGGCGTAGATGTGCGCCCCTTTCATTCCTCGGCATCCTGGCATCTTGGTGGTTCAAAACGCTTTTCTCTACCAATTCTTTGCCAGATGTCCTGCCGCCCGAAACGACAGTGCCATGATCGTCAGCACCGGATTGAAGCCGCCGTTCGTCACGTGAACCGACGCATCCATTACAAACAGATTGTCGTGACCGTGCACCCGCCCCCAGCGATCCGTCACTGACGTTTGCGGATCGTCGCCCATGCGGCAGGTTCCCGCCTGATGCTGCCCACCCGATAAGCGCAGTGGAGGCGGTTCGCCCCACACCTTGACCGCACCGGATGCCCGCAGCCAATCACGCGCGCGCGCGTTCATAAAAGTCGCCGTGCGCACCGTTTCAGGGTGGGTCGTCCCGGATAGATGCACAACTGGAATGCCATATTTGTCGCGCACCTGTGTATCAATCGTCACCCGCGCTTCTGCCATCGGAATTTCATGGACTGGCCCGGTAATATCAGCGACACGCAGATAATTCTCGCGCATGAAATCTTTGGCTGCCGTTCCCCAACGGGGCAAATCGGGTGGCAGCTTCCGTTTCCAGAAGATAATCGGCAGCAGTGTCGAATCATCTGCCAGCATCCCGCCGCCGATGATGTCATCATTCCCATGATTGAATTGGCAGGTCGCCGTCGTCACGTTCGGACCCATGTTATCCTGCACCTCGTCAGGGAACAGCCCGATTGCACCGGGATAGTAATGCCCCTGCAAATTCCGCCCCACTTGATCGTGATTGTTACCCAGACCATATGGCTCATTCACGGATGTTGAATTGAGCAGCAGGCGCGCCGATTCAATCGCCCCTCCGCTGACAACCACAACTTCGGCGCTGACTTCGAGGCGTTCATCGCCTGCGAAATAGACCACACCTGTCACCCGGCCTGCGTCACTCACCGCAATTCGCTCAACCATCGCCTCGCTAACCAGCGTCAGATTGCCGCTTGCCAGCCCTCTCGTGATCATCGTGTTCTGGGTGCCGTTCTTGGCATCGACCGGGCAGGCAAAACCAACGCAGTGCTGGCAGTGGATACAGCCCGGTCGTCCGTTGTATGCCGTCGAATTGATCAGCAGCGGCACGGGATTGATTGTCCAGCCGAGTGCTGCCGCGCCGCGCCGCATGGTTTGCCCTTGCAGCGTGACATCCATCGGCTGCATCGGATACGGCTTGTCATACTTCGGCAGATGCACCATTTGAGCATCGTCCCCACAGACGCCAATCTCCCACTCCGCCTGCTGGTAGTAGGGTGCGAGATCGTCGTAAGTGATAGGCCAGTCTGCCAGCGAACTGCCTTCGGGGATGCCATATTCGCTCGCCATGCGAAAGTCCTGCGGCATGTAGCGCCACGCCTGCCCTGCGTACACACGTGTCCCGCCGCCGACCGTTGCCGCATTCCCCAGATAATTGCCATTATGCGGTGCAGCTAAATGCTCGCCGCCAAAATCTTCGAATACACGCGGATTGCCGACAATTTCCGGCCCAGCGTTGTGACCGTAATGTGACAGCCGCTGGTTGCGCAGATGATCGCGCCCTACCTGCTCGAACGACAGATTGTGTCCTCGTTCCAGCAGCAGCACGCGCTTTCCGGCTTCTGCTAGCACCCCGGCTGCGACGCCGCCACCTGCCCCCGCGCCGATCACAACGGCATCGTAATGCGTTGTTGGATGTGTCATCCGCGCACCTCGAAGCCGATCATCTTCCACGAGAGGCCATTTATGTTCCCTCCGTTACCGGGATCGCTATAGTAACCTTCGGCGCAGTGTTCGACCACCGTCCGAAACCAGGCCGCTGCGTCAATCGGCCACACCGTGATCACTTTGCCCACTTCCAAATGTGCCAGCAGTTCGTCGCGTAAAACGGTCGGCAGTCGATCAAATTCCGCCGAGTAAAGCGCCAGCGACTCGGAATCCAGCGCATCCAGCCCCAGCACGTAAAACGGCAGCAGCGGTTTCAAATCGCCCTCGAACTGGTGAAACAGATAATCGCCGACGCCGCCTTCCCAGCCGCCAGGGTCTTGATCCGCTGGAATGATCCGGTTGACGACCGCCTCTAAAATTTCATTTTGTCGTTGAGTGAACATATAATTCTCCTTTAAGCTCCCAGTATTCAAATAGTTGTCGGCAGCTTGATTTCACCGCTGATAATTTTTTGCAGTGTTTCAACCAAAAAGGCGTGTTCGGTTTCCAGAACACGCGCTGCCAGCGTTTCGACGGTATCCGTCGGCAGCACCGCGACTTTGCGCTGCGCAAGAATCTGTCCTCGATCATACTCGTCGTTCACCAGATGAATCGTCACCCCAGTCTCCGTCTCACCCGCCCTCAGCACCGCCCGATGCACATGCTCACCAAACATGCCCTGCCCGCCGAACTTGGGCAGCAGCGCGGGATGAATATTGATGATCCGGTCGTTATACTGGCGCAGGGTTTGCGCGCCCACCTTGCGCATATAGCCCGCCAGCACGACCAGTTCGACCTCGTGCTCACGCAACACCTGAAGGATTGCCGCATCGAGCGCTTCGGCGTCGGGGTGCGTTTTCGTACTTAGATGCGTGAATGGGATGCCTTCGCGCTCGGCTCTTGCGAGCGCCCCTGAATCGCTGTTGTTGCTGATGACAACCGCTGGGCTGGCCTTCAGGCGGCCTGTTTTACAGGCATCAATCACCGCCTGCATATTGCTGCCATTATGCGAGGCTAAAAAGCCAAGTTTCATCGCCGCTGTTATCCTTTACGCCGTTCCTTGTATAATCGGATCATAGCGCAGGCCGCTCGGCTCGGCTATTGCTCCAATTTCATTTTGCGAGGTCGATCCTCTAAGCTACACTTAAGCGACTTATCCTTCATCTTTGGTAAAGCGGCGCGCATGACAACAGTCCATCTGCTTTTCAAGACTCACCTCGACATTGGTTTCACTGATTACGCTGCCAGCGTCGTGCAAACCTACGTCGAACAATTCATTCCGCAAGCGCTGGCGCTCGCTGAGCGCACACGCGACAGCACCTACCGTTTTCGCTGGACGACGGGCGCATGGCTGATTTACAACTATCTTGAACAGGCTGCGCCCGAACAACGCCGTCGTATGGAAGCAGCCATTGCCGCTGGTGATATTCGCTGGCACGCTCTTCCCTTCACCACGCATACCGAACTGCTGGACGAATCGCTTTTCCGCTTCGCCCTGACCTATGCCCAAACCCTTGACCAGCGCTTCGGTCAGCAAACGATCGCCGCCAAGCTGACCGACGTTCCCGGTCACACCCGCGCGCTCGTCCCGCTGTTGGCGGAAGCCGGGATCAAGCTGCTCCATATTGGCGTCAACGAGGCATCGAGTGTGCCGGACGTGCCGCCCGTTTTCCGCTGGCGCGACGAAGCCAGCGACACGGAAATCCTCATGATCTATCGCGGCGAATACGGCGGTGTAACTTCGGTTCCCGGCCTCGATCACGCGCTGGCGCTCGTCCTCACCAACGACAACGCCGGGCCACCCGCCGATACGTCAATTGCCGAAACCTATCGCCAGCTTGCGACAGAAGTTCCCGATGCCACCGTTGTCGCCTCAACCCTTGACGACTTCGCCCACCAGTTGGATACCATCCGTGATACGCTGCCCATTATCACGTCTGAAATCGGCGACACCTGGATTCACGGCGCGGGAACCGACCCCACCAAAGTTAGCCGCTATCGTGAACTATCACGCCTGCGCCGAGAGTGGTTGAATCGCACGCTCAGCAACGCAGAGCGCCAGCAGATTGACAGCTTCAGCCGTCGCCTGATCATGATCCCGGAGCATACCTGGGGTATGGACGAAAAAACCCATCTGCTCGACCATACGCACTACCTCGCGCCTGATCTAGCTGTTTTGCGCCAAACCGACGCCGCCAAGCGTTTTGAAGCTTCGTGGACTGAGCAGCGCGCCTATCTGACCGAGGCACTCGACGCATTGAACGGATCGCCATTTGCGGCTGAAGCGCAAACGCGCCTTGAGCAGATCGCGCCACGCCGCCTCAACCTGAGCGCCCTGACGCCGCAGCATGAACCGACGCTTCGGAATGAGCGCTTCGAAGTTGGCTTCGACCCCGCAACCGGGGCAATCAATCGCCTAATCGACCAGACGACTAGCTTCTCCCATTCAGATGCCAGTCATCCACTCGCGCTGCTGCGTTATGATCGATATGGCTCGGAAGATTACGCCCGTTTCTGGGAGCAGTACAATCGCAATCGCGATAACCCCGATGTCGTCGCCTGGGGCTGGGAAGATTTCACCAAGCCCGGTATCCCGCTGGCTGATCACCGAATCTGGCAGCCGCGTGTGAAAGATGCCTATCAGGATGGTACAACGCGCGCTATTTTCGCTCTCGAATTTGACGATGACGCCTGTCAATTTGGTGCGCCACGCCAGTCATTCCTCGACTACACGCTCACCGATGATGGCCTGAACCTCACTTATTCGTGGTTCGATAAACCCGCGTGCCGCCTGCCTGAAGCCTTCTGGCTCTCGTTCCAGCCGCCCGCTGACCGAGCAAACGGCTGGCGTTTCGAAAAAATCAGACATTCCATCGACCCGCGCGATGTCGTCAGCCGGGGCGCGCGCACTCTGCACGCCGTTGACCAGACAGTCACTTATACGGGTGACGCCCGCAGCTTCGCCTTGACTACGCTCGATGCACCGCTGATCGCTCCCGGTCAGCCATCGCTGCTCGATTTCCATAATCGTCTGCCGGAGATGAGTGGTGGTATCCACGTCAATCTTTACAACAACATCTGGGGGACAAACTTCCCCATGTGGTTCGAGGAGGATGCGCTGTTCCGCTTCCGGCTGCGCTTCAGCTAAGCACATTGCACACGTGGTTTGCTTCCTTAATCGGAGGCTTGCACTTCTGGCCTGATAGACCTGGCACCAATCTGCTTGAAGGGCAGCACAACCCTGAACGTACTGCCGCTGCCCACTTCGCTCTCGACCTCGATGATGCCGCTGTGTCGCTCGACGACTTTTTGCGCCAGCGATAGCCCCAGCCCAAAGCCCGGCGTTCGGTGCATTTCGTCCTCACGCCAGAAGCGCTCAAAAATACGTGGCAGTGCCTCTGGACTGATTCCTACGCCAGAGTCCTCAATTTCGATGATGGCGTTCTCACCTCGTTGATAAGTGCGCAAATTGATCGCCTGTCCAACGCTCGGTTCATCTACCGTAAAGCGAATCGCATTGTCCAGCAGTTGTTCGAGCGCCTGGTCAATCCAATCGCTATCTACCTCGACATGCGCCAGCGTTCGATCCAATTTAAGCTCGGTCGGCAGCTTTTTCTGACTCAGTGCAGGCTGGATTCCGGCAACGACCTGATAGATCAGGTGATTGATGTCCACGCTCCGATACACAAACGGGACGTTACTATCAAGCTTCGTCATGCTCATCACCATATCGAGCAGACGAGTGAGCCGTTGAACATGCTGTTCGACCCGTTCGATATAATGCCGCCGCTGCTGGTCATCATTGGCCTTACCCATCAGGTAAAGATTGGTGTTGATCACCGCCAACGGCGTGCGCAGTTCATGGGATGCATTCTGAACGAAGCGGCTGAGCACCTGAACGCGCTCCCGTTCTACCGCCAACGCGAACGCCTGCGCCTGAGCTTCTTTCCGTTCGCTGATGTCGCGCACAATGTCAATGACTTCGTTTTCCGCGCAAATCACCATCCGCGCTTCAAAGTCCATCATCTGCCCGCCAATCTCCACCGAATATTCGTAAACGGTTTCTTCTCCGGTCTCGAAGACGTGATTCAAGTGGGTCATGTGCAGCGCCGCTGTCTCTGGGGCAAACACCTCGGTGATTTTTCGCCCCAGGAATACTTCCGGTGGCGCGGCGAGTTTTGCCGGGTTGGGGGCATGATAATCGAGATAGGTTCCGTCACGATCATTCCGAAAGATCAAATCGGGGATCGCCGTCAGCAAGGCGCGCTGGCGCATCTCCGTCGCCCGCAGATAATCGCTGGTCTGCTTGAGCCGAATCAGATGCCCGAAGGTGCTGCCCAGCAGCGAGATGAGTTCCGCCTGATACGGGCGCGGCGCACGCTGCGAAATCAGATTATCCGCGACCAGATAGCCAATCGCTTCATGACCATCCCACAGAGCAGTGGCTGCTTTCCAGCCTGTACCGATAACCTGAGCGTTATCGAACAGCGGTGCATTTTCCCAGTACATTGTATGTTTGGGGCTGTTCACAATCTCGTGCGACCAGTGTTCGTCACTGACGCTCGCGCGAAAATAGCGCTCATCACGAATCGCACCTGCCGTATCGACGCCATACGTTCCGCGAAGCTCACTTTTGTCCGCATCCATCAAGAACAGCGCCAACCGGTCGATCCCCAGGCGCGTCTGGCTCAGTTTCACCATTTGCTGGTAAAGTGGGTCAAGCGCTTCGATTTGTGAGAGTTCCAGATGCACTTCCTGAAGCGCTTTCATATCGCTCAAAAATGACTGACTCAGCGTTGCCGAACGGCGCTTCTCCGTGATATTCCGCTGCACGCCGAAATGACCCGTCACCCGGCCTTGTGCATCGTAGAAACACACGTATTCGCCCTCAATCGAGATGGATGCTCCATCAAGCCCGCGCTCCTCTGTTTCGTGGTAAGCATGACCCGCGTCCAGCATCTGCCGCCAGGCTGCACGCCCCTGTTGAAGGTCGTGCGCAAAGAATTCATTCGGCGTCCGTCCCAGAAATTGTGTCCTCGTCGCCTGATACTGTGCCAGCATCGCATCATTGACCCGTGTAATCCGCTCCTGCGCGAAAATCGTGTCCAGCACCGTTTCTTTGTCAACCGAATCGTTCCAGACAACCGGATTGTCCAGTGTCATAAAATAAAACCCGTCCAGCGACTGGGCAAAAAATGCGTCGAGCCGCTGTTCGCTCGCGCTCAAGCGCCGCATATAAGTGTCGCGCATCGACGATGCGACAATAATCAAGGCCGCCATCAGCGTGATAAACACCAGGTAAGCATAGGTCACCGCCAGCGGAACTTCCGGCACGAAGACGAATGCGCTAGTGCCTGCAAATCCCACCACTGCGACCATTAAAGTAAAACGTGTCCCCGTAAAAATACTCGCCAGAAGAATTGCGGGAATCAAAAAATTCAGCGCTAACATGCGTTGAATCATCGGGCCGGGCGCAGTCAGCAGCGTGACGACCACAATCAACAGCACCAGCCCGATCAGAATGTAGCTTCCCACCTGATAATTGTGTCTGCGGCTGAAGAAATAGGCTGTTCCCAGCAAAATCACAATGCCTACAGAAATCGCTGGCACAAGTGGATAATCCGGCGTGACCAGCAGCCAGAGTGGCACAATGATAATGCCGACGGTCAGTACCACCACCAGCATCGAAACCAGCAGCTTCGCCTGATGCTGCTCCTGCTCTGATTCGATGCTGGCCGCTGGACGTGTCAGCCGCGCCCAGACATCTTTAACCCGACTATCCATTTCAATGTCCACTTCATACCTGCCTGTGCGTTGAGGAATCGTTGTCTTTCTGCGATGCGCTGTGCAGAAATGTAACCGCTGCAACTATTTTATAACGGACTGAGCCGAGAGCCGCATGAGCTTGAAAATTCACAATTATCAGTCAGGTTCGATAAATTATCTACTCTTAATTGACAATTATTGATAGCTCATGATAGATTATGACGGATCTAAAGCTCTTAGCCGATCTCCTTAATTTTACGTCATCACTTCTGTGAGAAATGAATGCTCAGCCAGGAACGCCAGAAACGTATCTATGAGCGCATCAAGCGCTATAATTCCGCCACAGTAATCGATCTCAGCACGCAGCTTCAGATCAGCCTCTCAACGGTTCGGCGCGATCTTTCTGAGATGGAAGCACAGGGGTTGGTACTGCGGGTTCACGGCGGCGCAATCCTTTTCGAAGATAATCGCGAGTCCCCAGGCCTTCAGCGCCGAGATCAGAACCTGGAGGCGAAAAAACGTATCGGTGCGGCGGCGGCGCAGCTTGTCCACGAGGGCGACACCATCATTCTCAGCGCCAGTACAACCGTCGAGACTATGATTCCGCACCTCGTTCAAAAACACAGTCTGACCGTCATCACCAATTCCGTGAGTATTGCCTACAAACTGGCTGCCCACCCACACATCAGCGTCATTGTTCTCGGTGGCTGGCTGCGCTATTCTGAATTCTCATTACTGGGGCAGATTACCCAGAATTCGTTGACGGATCTAATTGCCAGCAAAATTTTTCATAGTGCCTATGGCTTAGACCCGGACTACGGTTTGACCGGGATGACTCTTCAGGAAGTTGAGACAGACCGCGCCTTGATCAAGGCCGCGCCCCAGCTCATCGTCGCCGCCGATTCAAGCAAATTCAGCCAAATCGGGACTATCCGGCTCGTACCAACCGCACGAATCCATACCTTGATTACCGACTCCGGCGCGAAGCAGGCCGATCTTGAAAAATTCGAACAGCAGAGCGTCCGAGTGATTGCCGTTTGAACTTCTCACGATGCAAAACGAAGGGCGCAGTCAAGCTTCCAAAAGCCACAACTGCGCCCTTTACGCGTTCATTTTGCGAAACTTGGGTGGCCTAAGCGACTTTCTCCACTTCAGAGGTGCAGAAGGGGCAGCGTGTCGCCGCCTTTGAGATTTTGCTGGTGCAGTACGGGCAGTCGCGGGTGGTTTCCGGCGCGGGTGCAACCGTCGGCTTAAAGCGAGCCATGAGTTTGTTGACTGGCAGGACGACAAAGAAGTAAACCACCGCCGCGATAATCAGAAAACTCACCAGCGAATTGATAAAATGACCGATCATAAATTGTGAATTATTGATCGTAAACGTGATCGCGCTGAAATCAGGCTGTCCACCAATCGCTGCAATCAGTGGAGTAATTAAGTCCTCCACCAGCGCAGTGACAATGTTCCCGAACGCAGCGCCGATGACGACCGCAATTGCCAGATCAACCACATTTCCCCGCAAGATAAAGTCTCGGAAACCCTTCATGTGTCCTAAACCTTTCTACTCAGAGTAAGCAATTCGCGCATCCTAATTTAGGATGATATGCGAATTTCACAGATTGACAAATTTTCGCTGCTCGCGTCAACAGCCAATTCCCGCCGCCGTGCGCGTTTCCCATTTGCGCTGCTCCGATACATCTAGAGACAGTCGCTTGGAATTCAGGCGAAAATCAGCTACCCTTCTTCGATTATTCCACTTGGGCGGATTCAAGGAAATATGGCGACCCTAAAAGACGTTGCAGACCGCGCGCAGGTATCGATGGCGGCTGCCTATCAAGTTTTAAATGGTTCGACCGAGATTGATGCTCAAACCTGCGCATCGGTAATTGCTGCTAGCGAAAGCCTCAATTATCAGCTCAATATCACCATGCGTGATGTTGCCGCCTATGCGGGCGTCTCCGTGACCACCGTCTCCTACGTCATCAACAACAGCCCGCTCATCAAGCCAGCCACGCGTCAGCTTGTCCGCAATGCCATTCGCGATTTAGGCTACCACCGCAACACCACCGCCCGCAACCTCAAAACCAACGAAACCCGCCTGATTGGCTACGCATGGCATGTCGCTGAAGACCCCATCCGCCGAAATCCCCTCCTCGACCTCTTTCTCTACGAGTTAGCGCAGTCCGCTGAAGCACAGGGCTATCACATCCTGACCTTTACGCAGATACTGGGAACGCAGGCTTATGAGGATTTGGTCAACGCCAATCGTGTCGATGGCTTCGTCGTCTCCGACGTGAACTATGATGATGTGCGCGTCAAGCGCCTTTTGGAGCTGAAAGTTCCGTTCGCAGCCTACGGCAAAGCCAATGAGACGTGGGATTTCCCTTATGTGGACGTGGATGGCGTGCGCGGCGTACAGTTGACAGTTGAGCACCTGCTGAGCCGGGGTCACGAGCGTATTGCCTTGATCTCTTATCTTGCCGGGTCGCGCATTGGCGATCTGCGCACCCTCGGTTATCGCGAAGCCATGCGTCGGGCCGATTTACCCGTTGCTGAAGCGTGGATTGAACACTCGACCAACACCCTCGACGGTGCATTGCAGGCAGCGCAGCGCATCCTCTCAAACAAGCCGCGCCCCACCGCCATTGTCTGCGCCAATGACGTGATGGCGTTCGGCGTCAAGCGCTACGTCGAAAGCATCGGCCTCGAAGTCGGCATCGACATCGCCCTGACCGGGTATGACGATACTCCCGTCGCCGAACTCATCGGCCTAACGTCCGTCCGCCAGCCGATCCCCGTCATCGCCAACCGGGTGATTGAACTGCTGCTCGCGGAAATCGATCACCAGATGGTGCCAGAACGTCACATCGTCCTCGAACCTCGCCTGATCGTCCGCGATAGCAGCCAGCGTAAACGCTAGGTTCTATGTTCTCAACGGATATTGTAGTAACCCACCGCCTGCCCATCGATCATCGCTTTGTACTCGAAGCCTACTCCATCGAGTGTCGCAGTCGCCTCAACGGTTCCGATCAAATGGCCGTCATAGCCATAAGCCTGCACGACTGACTTATCCGCATTCGTCACCATAATCTGAATCGGCGTATCGTCACCGACGGGCTGAAATACTTTAATACCATCTTCCGACCGTACTTCAACCAGATAATGGTCGCCCGGCGTTAAATCAGCGCCGTTATAGCTCGTGAAGATTCCCGCCGTCACCGAACCGTCATCCGCCAGCGCAGCGACACCCCCCGGTGCAAGTTTCACATTCTTGATCATGTCAAGTCCTTGCGCACTTGACGCGTCTATATTCGAAATCACCTGATAGGTTTCAAAGTTCGTCTCAATTAACCCGCTGCCAAATTCCTCGTAATGCTCAATAGGCTCGTCAGCGTAATTCGCCAGCACGTATTTCTGGAACACACCGACCAGATTCAGCCAGGGGTTGTCCATATTCAAACCCGACGTGGTGCTGTCCAGAAAGGCGTTACTTAAGTTGTAGCCCATTGCCAGATTCCAACGCAGCATATCCTTGTTGTTCGTCCAGGTTTCCGCCGCCAGGTTATGCTGGTACAACAGCACCTTATCGCGCAGCAGCATCCCCGCCATCGGATAATAGGTCGTGAACGGCGCAGTCGCCCCTCGATAGCCGAGCATATCCCACAGGTAATTCGTTCCCATGAAACCAACGGCATCCTTTGCCAGCACGTCCACGCCAACTTCAGTCAGGATACGGCTGTCTTTCTGCACGTCGAAGTGCTTGAGTACGCCTTCGAAATATCCTGTTGCCGGGTTAGCTGCCGCCGCGTTGAAGTCATACGGTGCGGCGCGGTTCCCCCACTGATCCTCGAAAATGCCATCTACCCCAACGTCGTTGATCAGCGCGGCGTGTTCCTGCGCGATTCGCGCTTCCACGAACGCATTGTTCAGATCAACCACCACCCCGCTGTGCGCGCTGTAGGTTTCAAAATCTGGCAAGCCATGCGCGTCCTCGACCATGATATCGTTCAACGTCACGCCGTCCGGCAGGTTCAGAAGCGTTGGCCCTTTCACATCCCACCACGAGAGATTCGTATACGGCACGACCAGCCCGCCCTGATCGTGAATCGCCTGCACCAGCGCCGCGAAATCCTCAGTTGTTCCCCAGCGCGTCGCCGGGGGCAGCATATCGGGGTAATTCCGGTCGTGTCCGTTGACCTGAAAGGCCACTGGTTCGACTATCCCCGGAAAATTCATCTTTGTGGCAACGTTCGAGATCAGGTCGCTGAAGGGTTGGTGCAGCACCTGAACATCGAGCTTGTACATCGCCTCACTGAAATATTTCCTGGCGTCATCGCCCAGCTTTTCTCGCAGTGATGGATATTGATCGATCCTATTTTCGACCCGGTAGGCCACAATCGTATCGGGATAATCCTGCCCCACACGGATCACTGTCCAGGGCGATGTCCAGGTTGTTCCATCGGCGATCCACGTCTTATAGTTGTGCGTCAGTGCGCTTTGTCCCGCTTCAGCGCTGACATGCTCAAAGCCCGCGTAAACCGGCTGAACGACCGTCCCAATTTGCGCATAGAGCGCAATCTTCCCGGTGGTTGTCTGCACCGCCTCGTAATCCGCGAACAGTTCGCCGGGGTACTGCCCGTTATAGGTTCCGCCCTTCTGGAAGAAATCCGCATTTAGCAGCGCCCCCGGCATCAAGGGCAGAAGTGCATCCTTGACGTCCGCTTCGGTAATTTTCAGGTCATTCGGGAAACCCACCAGCCGCAAATTTCTGCCCGTCTGATTGGCAATGACCGCCTGTAGTCTCAGAGAATTGCCTTCGCTCACATCGACAGTGACCGTCACATCCACGTCACCACCATAGGTCAGCGTCAATGTCTGCCCATCGATGCTGTAGCTGAAGTCTTCGCTCGCTGCATCAACCAGCTTGTCATTATCCAATGTCGCTGACCACAGACCGCCACCACTGTTCCCGCTGCTGACCACCGCCTTCGTCGCTGTATCGCGGATCGCCGTAATCGCCCCGTTGCTCGCGCTGAAGTCGATCTCGTATCCGCTGTTCTGAACTTTAATCAAGCCATCCGCTACCCTAATCGAATCGGCCTGCGCGAACAGCGTTCCGACCGTTCCCAGTACAATGCTTACCAACAGCGCCAGTTTCGCATAGCGCATCCATTGCATAATCAAAAGTCTCCACCAATCAACATCATTTGCATTCAGCGGAGCAAAGTCACGTACTCGAAATCTCTGTTTTCTCCCCGTCATCTCACAAAAGGGGATTTGGGATTAAACAGCTACTCCACTTCCCCGTTAATTTTCAGCACGTCACCCGTCTTGCTCAGCACCATCGCGGCGACGCCCCAGCGACCGCCCTCGCGATCCGGTCGCGTAATGATCGCCAGCGCATTCTTACCCGCCCGCAGTGGCAGCGCATAGTAGCTGTCTTTGGTCGGCATCCATGAGTAGAAGGTCGGGCTGAAAACTGCGTGCGCGACCGCCTCGATACGCTCAAGTTCGAAGCCGTTGAGCAGAAGTCTCGTCGGCGCATCCCCTTCGCCGACGTGCTGCACAAACAGCACGGCATCCTGTTCAACCGGACTCACCAGAGACGTGCGTGCGCAGGCTTCCAGTGCACCGCCCATGATCCGCTCCGGCTCATCTTCCAGCAGAATCACCGGGAACGGGATCGGCAGCGCTTCGGTCTGAGCTTGTGTTTGTGTAATCGTCACCCAGGGCAGCGCCTTATTCACATGCTCATTAGCTGCCGCCGCGCGAAGCGACTGCATCTCGGCTTCGTAGATCAAGGTTTGCCAGCGATTGACACTGGGATAAGCGTCTCGGCTCACATAATGCTCCGTGATTTGCTTGCCATCCCACAAGACCTTCACCGTCGCCTCCCAGCGGAAGCCGCGCAAATCCCCCGCGTCAGCGAACGGACAGCAGGCGATCACCCCCTGCGCGCCGCCTTTCAGCGACGTGCTGCGCACTGTTGTTCCCACCGCGTTGATCAGCCGCCACTCGATTTCCGCGTCGAACGCCTGCATACCGCTCGGCGGCGCGATAATCACCGTCCCTAGTTGCTGCCGTGCTTCGTCGAACAACGTGTAATCAACAACCTGAATCAGCGGCTTTTCCTTCTCTGCGGCAAGTTTCACCGCTTCGTGCGCATCCACTTCAATTTGCAGACCCGCCCGCCGATAACTCCCCGCAACCGTCACAACCGCTGTGCGCGTCGAGTCGTCGTACTGCCAACCCGTTTCCGCGCCATCGACTAGTACCCGGCTCGGCGCGTCGATTCCCTTCAGATGCAGCTCGACCGTGCGCATCGTCGGCAGAAGCTCGCAGAAACCTTCCGCCGCCTTGATTTGCACAACAATTCCGCTAGCTCGCACCTGCGAGCAAATCGTGGTGGTTTCGAATGCACCGTCCTGATAAGCGTTCGTCAGCCCATCGTCTTCGTACAGATCAAACGTCCCGTCAGCGCCTGGGAAAACCGTCACCAGCAGGCGCGAACCATCGTTTTCCCGCGTCCGCATGATTCCCGCCGCCATTGGAAGAATCGCCCCCACCTTGACAAACATCGGAATCCGCTTCAAATCGACTTCGACCACCACCCACTGCGGCCCTTCGTAGCTTTCCAGCGTGCTGTACTCGATCCAGCGCCCCTCTGGAATCCACACGTTGATCGATGCTAATCCCGTTGTCGGATCTGTTGGCGATGTAATCGGCGCTGTGAACATCTGATCGCCCAGGAAGTACTGCTCACGCGCCAGATAGGCATCGTCGCAGTCCGGGTAGTCGTAGTACATCGGCGTACACAGCGACAGCCCCTTTTGAGAAAGGTTGCGTGCAGCGCTGTACAGATAAGGCAGCAGTTGATAGCGAAGCTGGAAAGCCGCTTTCGCCGCTTCGTAGACTTCCTGCGAAAATCCCCAGGGACGTCGTTCCGCCAGTGGATCGTTGGTCGAATGCAGCCTTAAAGCCGGACTCATTGCCCCGAACTGCACCCAGCGCGCGTACAATTCCGGCTGCGTCGCCCAGAAATGCCCGCCGATGTCATGACTCCACCAACCATAGGCGACATTCGCTGCCGTCGGCGTAAAGTAGACCTGAAAACGCAGCGATTCCCACGTTGAAAACGAATCGCCCGAAAATCCAATCGGATAGCGATGATTGCCTAATCCACCCCAGCGGCTGTACAGCATTGGGCGACTTCCGCGCCGCACCGAATCACGAAAATGCAAATGGTTCAGCCAGGGCAGTGGATCAAGCCCTTTAACGTCGCTGTCTTTTTCCTGCTGCCAGTCGATCCACCAGAAATCGACCCCCTGATCCTCCATCGGGTGATGCAGCAGTTCGAAATAGGCTTCAATGAAAGCTTTGCTCGATGCCCGAAAGCGTACAGCCTCGCCTGACGTTGGGTCTTGCCCCAACCGCGCCGCGAACTGCGGGTACATTTCCTCATGTTTCTGGACGCCCTGCGCCGGGTGCAGGTTCATCGTCGCACGCAGTCCCTGCTCATGTACCCACGTTAGAAACGCTTCCGGCTCGGGGAACAATTCGCGCTCCCAGGTATAGCCCGTCCAGGTGACTGGCGTATGCCAGAACATATCCAGAACCAGCACATCCAGCGGAATCTCGTGGCTCTCGAAATCACGTACCAACTGCTTCAGGTCGTCGGCGCTGTAACGCCAGTATCGCGACCACCATCCTCCCAGCACGTAGAGCGGAATCAGCGGGATCGCCCCGCCAAACTGAACATAATCCTCCAGTGCCGCCTTATAGTCGTGCCCGTAGCCGAAAAAATACCAGTCCTGAAGCGGTTCGTCAGGTCGAGCTTCTACCCACAGCCGATCCGTATCCCAGACCACCGCCCCGCTGTCATCAAACAGTGACCAGCCGTTACGCGAGAGCAGCCCTTCTTCCAGGCTGGCCCATTCAGCGCATTGGTCAATGGTTCGCCGAGTGCCGCGCAAATTCCCCGTGTTCAGCAGTCCTGGCGTCCATTCAACCGTCTCGCCATCGACTTGCAGCCGTATTGACAGATTACCTTTACTGAACGGCGCGCCATCGTCTTGGTAGTGCAGGTCGAGTGCCTCGGTCTTAATCCGAATGTCGCTGCCATTCCGCTCGACCGTAAAATTCGGCGTATCACCATAGCGGTTGGGAAATGCAAACGTCCCGCGATTTTCAAATAATCGGTTCGCCACCCATTCCAGCCGAATCAGGCGCGTGGTCAGCAGGGTAAAGCGTGCGTTCCCACACACCACCATGCCGTCTTCATTCGCTGTCGGGTTTCCTTCAATGCGTATTCTCTCAAAAAATGGCGAAGTTATCAAAGTTCCATTCCATTCAATCGTGGTGTTTGAAACGTTACAATCATCAAATTGTAGTGGACAAGTTCAGGGTCGTCAACTTATCAGAAATCGTCTGATCCAGCGCCCTCCGCTAAACCAATTTGTTCAGGTTTTCACGATTAATTGTGCAAAGTTACCATGTTCTTGACAAACAGAAATTCCGATGTTACTTTATTTTGAAACGTTTCAAAATTTTACCCAGGCATTTTTGCCTTCCCTGTATTGTCCGTAAGCGGCTGGAATCCGTCGTAAGTCAATGGAGGAATTGGGTTCAGAAACTCGTCAAATGCTCGTCATCACTTCAAGTCACTTTTCAGATAAAAATGCTCCAGGAGAATAAGATTATGAAGTTCATGCGTTTCCTCTTGATCCTTTGCGCGATTGCCCTTTTGGGCGTCGGCCTCATCAATGCTCAATCTGACCTGCCGCCCTCGGTCGTTGCCCTTCCCGACCAGATCGCAGGCGGTCGTCCCGTGACCATCACCGTCACCAATAAACCGCCCGAAACCGACACCGTAGCGCTCCAGACCTGGACGGATCAGGTCGCGCGCTTCAATGCCCTCTACCCGAACGTCACCGTTGAAGGTCTGGAGTATACCTATACGCCCGATACCTTCCCCGCCTTGATCGCGGGCAACCAGGTGCCAACCCTCTTCCAAGTTTACCTGACTGACCCCAAGAAATACATCGACGCCGGTGTCGCTGCCGATATTTCGACCATTTTCGACGCCAACAAACTACGCACGGTCTACAACAGCGACATCATCAACCTTACCATCTCCGATGATAAAGTCTACGGGATGCCCTACAACGCTTACGCGATGGGTCTCGGTTACAACATTTCCATGCTCAAGGCAGCCGGTTTCGACAATCCCCCGGCGACCTGGGACGAGCTACGCACGATGGCGAAGGCGCTGACCAACCGTGATAATGGCGTCTCCGGCTTCTCCTTCATCAATGACGGCGCGAATGCGGGCGGCTGGCACTTCACCATCATCGACTACACCTTCGGCGCAACTCCTGCTGATCTCATCAAGGACAACGGCGACGGCACGGTTACCGCGGGCTTCGGCGCAGGTGCGTCGGTCGATGCGCTCAACTTCATCAAGGATCTGCGCTGGACGGATGATGTTCTTCCCCGTGAAACCCTCGACTGGGGTGGCAATGGTACGGCGTTGGCAACTGGCACCGCCGCGATGACCCTCATGGCAGGCGATCAGTATAAGTGGATCAAGAGTTCCTTCCCCGAAACTGACATGAGCAACATCGGCTTCGCACCCATTCCGGCTGGCCCCGGTGGCAGCGTCTCCCTCATCGGTGGCGATATGTACATGGTCAGCAGCGCCGCCTCCGACGATGAGAAGGAAGCCGCAACCTACTTCGAACTGTGGCGTCTCTTTGACCCCAATGAAGAAAAAGCCGGTCTTGAATCGCAGAAGGCTCAGGGTAACGCCGTCATTGGTGGGCCTGCCCTGCCGCTCTATGTCGGCGATTATCAGGCCGCTCGTACCGCCTTCGATACCCCTTACTACAACCTGCCTATCGATAACTACTCGGCCTTCACCGACGCCATTAGCGAAGGCAAAGTCAAGCTTCAGGTTGAGCCTTCACCTGCTGGGCAGGATTACTACGCAGCCGTCGGCGCAGCGGTCAGCAGCATTCTGACTGACGAGACCGCCGACCCGGCCACCATCCTCGCCGATACAGCCAACACCTTCCAGACCACCGTTCTGGATCATCTGGCTGCCAGCAATTAATTCAGTCTGATTGCGCCTCAGGGAGACAGGAAGTATCACGCCTGCTCCCTGAGGCATTTCTAAAGTTAGCCGTAAAAATTGGCATGGCTTTATTTTTTTCGTGAACACTTTGAACAAAGGAGACAACCCTGTCTCTATTGAATAGATTTAATGTCTCCAAGCGCCAGTACTCACGCTAAAATGAGGTGGTTGTCATGGAAGTGAGCATGAATTCAGAGTCAGCCTCTAAATCGTTCGCCGCGCGCACCCGCCCACGAAGTCGTATTCGCTGGCCTGAGCAAATTTCCGCTTATCTCTTTCTTGCGCCCGCGTTGATTATTTTCGCCGTATTCGCCTGGTATCCTATCCTCAAAACAGTCGTCTACAGTTTCCAGAACGTCAGCCTCAATGGAACCGCCACCTTCACCGGGCTGGATAATTTCCAGCGCATGTTGATCGACCCGGCGTTTGGGATCGCCTGGCGCAACAGCTTCCTGTTCGCCACACTCAGCATCCTGATGGGCTTTCTCATACCCATTGTTGTTTCGATCATGGTCAACGAGATGCACCACGCGCAGGGATTTTTTCGCCTAGTCTATTTCCTGCCCACGGTCATCCCAATCACGGTATCGCTGCTCATCTGGCGCTTGATCTACACGCCCAACAACGGCTTTCTGAATGCCCTTTTCGCCCTGGTCGGCGGCAAGCCGCAGGCGTGGCTGCAAGACCCGCTGCTCGTGCGTGAAGCGATCATTGTCATCCTCACCTGGGCGAATTTCGGCAGTACGCTGCTGATCTATGTTGCCGCGCTTCAGGACGTTCCCACTGAACATTACGAGGCCGCCGAAATCGAAGGCGCGAATCCTTTCCAGCGCATCACCTATATCACCATTCCACACCTGTATCCGACCATGATCACGACGTTTATCCTTCAGGTGATCGCTGTCGTCCAGATATTCACGGAACCTTTCCTGCTGACCAAAGGTGGCCCCGGTAACGCCACCCTGACTCCGGTGCTGGTCATCTATAACAAAGCCTTTCTGAACAACGATTTTGGCCTGGCTTCGGCCTGGAGCCTGTCGCTGATCATCATTCTCGGCCTATTCTCAGCCGTTTATCTGCGCATCACGCGAAGGACGGATTAAGATGGAATCCTGGAATCGCGGAGTCATATCCCCGCTTGAGCTGCGAACTGCCTTCGGACGCTACACCTATATCCTTTTCGTCGTCTTGCTGCTCGCCCTTGCCGTGACCGTCCTTTTTCCCTTTCTGTTCGCCTTTGCTGCTGGCCTCAAAACCAGCACCGAGATCATTCGCGGCGGCCTGCAAATCTTCCCCGCGAATCCTATCTGGTCGAACTACAGTGATGTTTGGGCGAAATATGGCTTTATTCGCCTGTTCGGCAATACCTTCGCCGTCGTTGTCGGCGGCCTCATCTGCCAGCTCACGGTGACCACACTCGCTGCCTACAGCCTCGCCCGTTTGAAACCCATCGGCGGTCGCATCATCCTCGGCGGTTTCATGATCACCCTGATGATTCCGGCGATTGCCTACATCGTCCCGCTCTATACGACGCTCGTTAAAGTGCCGATTCTCAACGTCAGCCTGCTCAATAATTACTGGGGCTTGTGGCTGCCCTACTCGATCAACGCCTTCGGTATTCTGATCATGAAGACTTTTTTCGAGAGTATCCCCAACGACCTCTACGACGCCGCCAAAGTCGATGGCGCGTCGCCATTGCGCATCTTCTGGTCAATCACCCTGCCGCTCTCGCGTTCGATTTTGATTGTCCTGACGATTGTCGGCTTTCTCGCCCTCTGGAAAGACTTTCTGCTGCCTTCGCTGGTGATGACCAAGCCGGAAATGCAGCCGATCACCGTTCGCCTCTGGTACATGCTCAACGGCAGCACTGTCGTTTCGCCGCTCAATGTCCAGATGGCCGCTTCATTTCTCGCCCTGCTGCCCCCGCTCTTGATCGCGATTGCCTTGCAGCGCAATTTACAGCGCGGTATCTCCGTTGGCGGCGTCAAAGGCTAACACGCTTTCCTCATCTTTTCTGATGTCATTTTGTAGGGGGCGCATGGTCGTGCGCCCTTTGTTTTATTTCAACACAGGCAGCAGATACTTGATGAACTCGTCCAGCCCACCCGGATCGTTTGCCGGGGGTTGCAGAATAATCGAATCCGAGCCTGCGTCCGCCAGCCGTTGAATGGCGGCGGCAGCCTGCTCCGGCGTCCCCGTGACTGCCAGTTCATCGACCCAGCTTTCCGGCATCCGTTCCGCTGCGCCGTCAGCGCCATACTGATCTAGCATGGCCTGCGCCTCGTCAGCGATTCCCAGGGGCGTCAGGTGAACTCGCGTCCAGCTAAACCGTGAGGCGATCACGCCGCGCATGATCTTGCGCGCCTCCTGCGCATCTTCGCCCACGCCGACCTTGCCGTGTGCGAACACCACCACCCGATTTTCCGTTCGGCTACCAGCCTTCATGCCCAGCGCAATTTGCTCCCGCGACCAGCGCACGTAAGCTGGCGACGACATTTCCGTCAGAATTGTCGCGTCGCCGACGCGCCCCGCCAGTTGCAGTGTCTTTTCCCGCATTCCGCCGACATAGAGCGGCGGCACAACTTTTGGCGTCAGGTTCATTGTCACGGCGTCCATCTGGACGTGATCGCCGTGCATGGTGACCGTTTCGCCTTTGAGCAGCCCGCGAATAGCCTCAACGGTTTCGCCCAGCGCCTTGAGCGACGACTTCGGCGCAGCACCGATCTGCTTCATCCATGAATCGACGCCATGCCCAAACCCTGGCATAAAGCGTCCCGGATACAGCGCCGCCAGTGTCGTGATTTCCATCGCCGCGAACAACGGATTACGCACCGTCGCGGGAGACAGGCCAATCCCTATCCTGATCGAATCGGTCTGTGCGAGAACGACTGCCGCCGAGGTGTACGCGCCTGCCCAGAAACTGTCTTCCCACAGCCACAGCTCGTCAAAGCCGGCTTTTTCCGCTCGCTGAGCGTAATCGACCAGAATTTCCGGTGGGTAGGTCGGGTGAAAAATTACCCCTAATGAAGCCATATCTTTTCCTCAGTTCCCAACAGTCTCTTTAATGTCTCATCATGCTCCGAATGTGCCATGTATCCACACCGAAGTCAATCACCCGGCCAATCCACCCGTCTACATCTTTTATTGTTCTTCTGTGTAGTTCAAATCGTTTTTTCTCCATCCCTTCGTGTCCTTCCCTTTTGCTTTGCGTCTTGGCGTTAAATCTTTTGCTTTTCTTGCTCTTTTCTCTTTCCTATACCCACCCGATAAGTCCAATCGCGCTGGTTCAAATCGAATTTCTCTGGCAAACTAGGCGCATCCGGGTACAAGTTAATTTCATACGAAAAGGGGAACCTAATGGAATTTCGCCGACTAGGTAAATCGGGCTTGAAAGTGAGCGCCCTGTCGTTTGGCGCGTGGGTAACGTTTGGTCAGCAGTTGAATGTCGATTCCGCGCTCGAAATTATGGCGGCGGCCTATGATCGCGGCTGCAACTTCTTCGACAATGCCGAAGCCTATGCACGCGGTCAGGCCGAAACCATCATGGGCGAAGCGCTGCAAAAGGCGGGCTGGCGGCGCGACAGCTATATCGTGTCGAGCAAAGTCTACGGTGGCTCGGTCGAAAACCCGCTGCCAATTCAGCGCGGCCTGTCGCGCAAGCACATCTTCGAAGCGGCGTATCAGGCCATCGAGCGCTTGCAATGCGACTATCTCGACCTGTATTTCTGCCACCGCCCCGACCCTGAAGTTCCGGTTGAGGAAACCGTTCGCGCGATGACCGAACTGATCCAGCGCGGCGACGTGCTGTACTGGGGAACGAGCGAGTGGTCGTCGAGCGAACTGATGGAAGCCTATGCGGTGGCGCGGCAGTATGGCCTAATCCCGCCGACGATGGAGCAGCCGCAGTATCATATGTTCCATCGCTACCGCGTCGAGAACGAATACAAACGCCTCTATCACGAGGACACGATTGGCCTCGGCACGACCATCTGGTCGCCGCTTGCCAGCGGCCTGCTGACGGGCAAGTACAACAACGGCATCCCGGAAGACAGCCGCGTCAACCTGCCCGGTTATGAATGGCTCAAGAATATGCTGCAAAGCCCGGAATGGCAGGAACGCATTCCCAAAGTTCAGCAGCTTGCGCCGATTGCGGCTCAAATCGGTGCGTCAATGCCGCAGA
>DAOUCB010000160.1:0-2198 GCA_034432495.1 Anaerolineae bacterium
ATGGTACTTACTGGCGGCTCGGCACGGGCGAAAATATCCCCGGCGGTACCGTGATCAACATCGCCATTCCGCAGCAGGTATTGGAAACGATGTACGGCAATTTCGCGGCGGATCGCATTCAGAGTGTCGAAGCTGACCTGGAACTGGCAACCTTCAATCCACCACTGTTGATCGACAATCAGGTTTATTTTGGGCTGATGCTTCAGCCCGTCAACGACCCGGCCAGCCCGGTTGGTGCGCAAATTCAGGAAGCACAGGCCGGGGTCTTTAACATCGGTCAGCGGGTGGGCAGCACCGTCACCGTCTCGATGCAGCGGTCAGTCGGGGCACAGGTCGCCCGCATTCGCCTGGAGCGCGACCTGAACGGTAATGCGCTGGCGGTCTATGTCAACAACGAGCAGGTGGGGAAAGCCCTCACATTTGCTGGAACCAACAATCCCGTCATCCCAATCATTTACGTGCGTGCGGGTGGGGTTGTCGTTCACGTCACCCGCTGGCAGATCACGCTGCGTTGAGGCGGGATTAGCGAATAGGTACTGGTGACTGACAGTCACCACTTTAGAACCCCTTTTTTGCGACCATTTGCATTGGCATCGTTTTCCCCTCGTTTTAACAAACACGAGGGGAAAGCATGTCCCTTGCCATCACGTCAGAAAAACCACTAATCATTTCGTTATAGTCATACTTCCTGTAACTTCGACAAACGTTTAGGATCGCTGAAGAAAGTTCGGTGTAAAATTAAGGTAATAATGCATGTTCGGAGTTTTGCATGTTGATTGCACCATATATGCGGGAAAAACGTGTCGCCGATCACCCAGGGCTATTGATTGTTACCGACGATTCGAGCATTCAACTGCTGTTCCAGGACTTTTTCCAGCGCGATTATCAACTTATCTTTGCCGAGACAAGCGACGAAGCTATAGCAGCGCTGCGTAAGCAGTCAATTCAGTTGATCCTGATTGATGTCACCCTGCCAGACAGTCTCGCCACCCTGCATGAAATTCGTGCTTCGGAAGCGGGCAGCACGACGCGTGTGATCATGATTTCCTCACCAGACGACAATCGTGCGGTTGTGCAGGGAATTCAGTTCGGCGCGAACGATTACGTCACCAAGCCGCTCGACGGCAACGTGGTACGCGCCCGTATCAGTACGCAAATCGCGCTACAACGCGCCGAAGCGGATCGCCAGCAGACGATTTCTCAGTTGAAATTCACTCAGGAAATGCAGGAAAATTTCTCCCGAATTGTTTCACATGATCTGAAAGGGCCGCTGACCAACATCCGCATGGCTCAGTTCATGCTGCGCGACATTCTGCGCGATAATCATGAAGCCAGCAGCATCCTCGACAACATGGATGTGACGCTCAACGGCATGATCGATATGATTCGCGTCTTTCTCGACGCGATGGACGCCCAGCAGCTTGAGCCGAACCTGGAAACGCTCGAAGTTCATGATCTGGTCGTCGAAATCTTCGAACAGTATCGTCTCTCCGCCGAACGCAAACGGATTCAACTGACGATGCATGATTGTGACTACCGGGTCATGGGCGATCACCGCCTGCTCCGGCAGGTGCTCAACAATCTGGTCAGCAACGCGGTCAAGTTCAGCCCTGCCGATACAGAAACCTCGCTTTGGGCCGAGATGCGTGCAGACAAGGTGCGCATCTGCGTGGCAGATGGCGGCCCCGGAATTCCGGCAGAGGAACGCACTCAATTGTTCAGCATGTTCAGCAAGCTCAGTCCACGCCCCACCGGCGGCGAAACCAGTACCGGTTTAGGGTTGTGGATCGTCAAGGAACTGACAGAACTGCAACAGGGACGTGTCGGCCTCGATCAACCGGCAGCGGGCGGTTCGCTGTTCTGGGTCGAACTGCCTGCGGCGAAGCTCGAAGCGTAAATGCGGAAACCGTCGGCCTCATCGCGCACCAGCACTCCGGCAGGATAGCGCAGCAGCACCCCCACCGACCACAAATCGCCAATCGCGCCGCCCGCGTTGAGAACCGCCGCAATCCCCAGATAATAGGCGAATCCCTGCGGCGCGACCAGCATCAGAACCATCACCAGCAGCGTAATCACCACCAGCGGCGCGAGTGCAATCGCCAGATACTCGTTACGCCGGAACAGAGCGTTCTCAGAGGTCGCATAGAGCACACCCTTCGAGAGTTTCGCGCCGTAGCGGACGCGCTGCCCAAAAGCCA
>DAOUCB010000161.1:0-67273 GCA_034432495.1 Anaerolineae bacterium
AAAATGCCCTAACAGGTGCAGAAATTGAGCGTACAATGGCTTTGAGCCTCTTGTTTAGGATAGGTGTGGTAACCGTTATCCTAAAACAAAAGGCTCTTTTGTTAAAACTGTCCTGTCCTCAACCCTCAGGGAGAGGGCGGCTATGCGAAGCGCGCGCAGCAGGCGAGGTCAAATTCCCCTATTGCTCAAACAACTCAATTCAGGACAATGTTGATCCACGTCGTGCGATTGGGATAGACGTAGATAATTTTCTGGAAGCGCACACGCTGCCCATCGTTGACGCTGACTTCGTAGTAAGTTGCGAACAAGTCGCCGAGCGTGAAATTCTCGTGGAAGGTGTCGTCTCCGGTGACGGTGTTATCGGGGTAGGTGAAGCTGTAATGGACGTTGCGTGAGTTGATGGCGCGTACCTGCACGGTGGCCTGATAAAGCAGGTTGCCGCTGGCGTCGGTGACGCGTCCCGCGAGCGTTCCATAGCGCGGAAACGGAAAAATCCACAAATCGGGGTTGCGCGTCGCATTGAAATTATGCGGGTCGCCGATGCGCACTTCGAAGTGCAGGTGCGGCCCAATGGCGACGCCTGTTGAGCCGACGAAACCGATCACCTGACCGGTTTGAACTGCCTGACCGGTCTGCACATTGGTGCTTTGCATGTGACCGTAGAGCGTGAAAACGGGCTGGCCCTCGGGTGAATTGAAGTTGTGCTGAATGACGACCAGATTGCCATAGTAGTTTGGCGCTGGCCCGAATACGGTCGAAAGATCATCCCCTGCGTAAAAGACAACCCCATCCCCGGCTGCGAGAATCGGAGTACCTGACGGATTTTCCAGATCAACGCCGTGATGCACCTGGCGCGTATTGCCCTGCGTGCCGCCGTAGGGATAGGTGCGGTCGAGGTAGTTGGTGCCGTCGGCGCTGATGGGGCGCTGAAAGTGATAGTGATCGGCGATTTGCACCGACGGATCGGCGGGCGGCGGCGTCCAGGTTGGGAGCGGCGTGCCATTGGCATCGACGTTTGCGCCGGGTGTCGGTGAGTTGATTGGCGGCGATGTTGGCGGGTCGGTGGGAGGAGGGGTCGCTGTCGGCGGGAGCGTGTTGGTTGGAAAGGGTGTCAATGACGGTGTTGGCGAGGGCGTGAAGGTCGGCGAGGGCGTGAGCGTCTCAGTTGGGGTGAGGGTTTCGGTCGGCGGCACGGTCGGCGTGCGGCTCGGCAGCGGGTTGGCGGTGGGGACGTTGGTCACGGCGGCGACAACAATCGGAACTTCGGTGCTGGTGGGCAGCGGGGTCGAGAAATCGGGCGTCGCGGGCTGGCAGGCTGTGACGAGCAGCACAACCAGAATTATGCAGATCGGAATTCGCACAGACTCATCCTCTGGCGGACGAAAAAATCGCTCCCTAGTCTAGCATAGACTTCGGGAGCGACCTAGCCTGACACTTTGGCGGTTGCGATGCAATAAATTAGACTCGCGTGAACACAATCGGATCGCCGTTGGGTTCGAACGGTACGCTGATGCTGACGACCGCGCCCTTGAGGTCGATTTCGAAGCTGGCTGGCATGAACATCTCGACCTCGCCTTTGCCGCTGAGGATGAACACATCGTAATGGTGATGTTCGAATTTCAAATCGAGCAGGTCGGTTTTGGCGATGAGCGTCTTGTCTTCGAGACGGATCGTAAGCGTGCCATAGCCGGGATGCTGGTATGTTCCGACATAGGCGTCGAGCGGATGGGAAGGGCGCGTGCCGAGTATGCGTTGGCTGAGGAGCTTCTGCTTGGCTTCCTCGCCTGCCGCTGTCATCTTGTCGGTTAACTCGCGCGTGCGGTCGCTCCAGGGCAGTTGATCCAGCCCCAGCAGGCGGTCACAAAGATTGAAGTGAATCACCGGGACAATGGGCGTCTCATTCAGATTGGTGAGGATGATGATGCCAATGTCGTCGAAGGGGAGGAAGGAGACAGACGAGATAAAGCCGTCGATGCCGCCGCCGTGACGAATCAGTGTGTGACCGCGATATGTCTGCGATGCCCAGCCAAGCGCATAGGCAGTGTGCCCGATTTCGCCGTTTTCAGTGCCAAGCTGATCGGGCGTCATTGGCATAGGCGTGTGAGGCGCGTGCATCTGTTTGAGCGCGGCGCTAGGTAAGAAGCTCTCGTCGCCTTTGAGGTGCAGCGACAGCCACTTGACCAGATCAATCAGATTGGAATTGATGGAGCCTGCCGGAGCGACATTGTCAATGTTGCGGAAGGGAATGGCCTGTACTTTCTCGTCTTTGAATTCATAGGGCAGTGAAGCGTTGGCGGCGGTTTCCGAGACGCTCACCGAGAAATTGGTGGCGCTCATCCCCAGCCGATCCAGAATGCGTTCCTGGGTGAGGGCTTCCCAGCTTGTTCCCGCGACTTTGCCGACCAGATAGCCTGCCAGCATGAACATCAGGTTCTGGTACTCGTAGCCGTAGCGAAAGGGCTTGTTCGGCTTGAGATATTGCAGGCGGCGATAAAGGTCTTCGCGGTTGAACGAAGAGCCGTACCAGAGGAAATCGTGGCGCGGCAGCCCGCTGCGATGGGACGTGATGTCACGAGCGGTGATCTGCTCAGTGGCGACCGGATCATACATGCGAAAGTCGGGCAGGTACTCGCGCAGCGGCGTATCCCAGGACAGTTTGCCTTCCTCAACCAGCAGGGCGATGTCGAAGGCGGTGAAGGCTTTGGTACACGACCCAATTGCAAAGAGTGTCTCCGGCGTGACCGGGAGATTTTGGGCGACATCCCGCAGGCCATAGCCTTTTGAGAGCACGACTTCCCCTTTATAGATGACGGCGACGGCAGCGCCGGGGACGTGCCACTTGGTCATTTCCGCTTCGAGCCAGCTATCGAAGCCTTCCAGCGCGGGTAGAGTCACGATTTTGCTCCTAAGGGATCGTCGGTCATGGGCCAGCGATTATGGCTGGCGACGGTGTAGGGGATGTCCTTGAACATGGGTGCGACGGCTCCCGGCGCGGCGACATAAATCACCTCGGCGGCAATTGGCGCGAAACGGGCATAAAAATGCTGCGTCGATTTGATGATGAGGATTTTCTTTTTGGTCGGGTCGATGCCGACGTTGGTGAAAACGTGCGGGCTGAAGGTTTGCGTGCGCGTCGAAATCAGCACGATGTCGATGCCGTTGGCGCTGATGGCAACCGAATCGCCCACCGGGACGTCCTGCCGAGCATCATCGGGGCCGAAATACTGAAGCGCGTTGAGGGCAATCCCGCCGACGGTGACGTGCAGATCAACCGGATCGCCGGACGTGATGCCCATTTTGCCGCCGACACGCAGGTCTAGCTGCGCGCCTTCACCTGCTTCGATGGCGACCGACGCGGCGATGGGATCCCAGATGCAGCCAATCGCCGCATCGGTAATGCCGCGTTCCAACATGCGGCGCAGCAGGAAAGTCGAATCGCTGGATGCGCCGCCGCCTGCGTTGTCGGAGACATCGGCGATCACAATCGGCGATCCTTGTGCCGCCAGTGCGTAATCCAGTACATCGTCGATGCTGAAGTAATGCGGAACTGCCTGCTCACGCATGGCATAAAGCTCACGCCCCAGACTTTCGGCGAGTTCGCTGGCTGCCGCCGGATCGTTGTCGGTAATGACGAGCGTTTTCGTGCCGAGATCAGGCACATCGCCCCAGGGGAAGCCGTGACCGAGCGAAACTGAGAGGACACCGTCCTCGCGTTCGAGCGCGCGGAGTTTATCGACGTAGCTTTTCATTGGTTCCTGTGTCGGGTAGTAGAGGGCGATCATGCCCGCGTCGAACAGCGACATGGTTGGCTTGATCTTGCCCTCGACCGTATCCACGATCAGGTCGAACAACTCGACGGCGCGATCCGCCACGTCGGTATGCGGATATTCCTTGTAAGTGATGATGGCGGTCGCCTGCTCGATCATCAGGTCGCTGATATGGCAGTGAAGGTCAAGCTCAACGCCAATTGGCACCGATGCGCCGACGATCTGGCGAACGTGAGCGATCAGGTCACCTTCGCAGTCGTCGTAGCCGTCGGCGACCATCGCGCCGTGCAAATCGAGCAGGACTGCATCCACCGGGAGCGCATTGCGTAAATCCGCCAGAATTTCGTCACGGAAGGCCTCGTAGACCTTCTTGAGCGTCTTGCCAGCAGGTTCGGCAGCGGCGATCAGGCTTTCGACGTACTGGTAGCCGCGCTCATGGGACATTTTTCCCCAGAGGGCGACCACCGAATCCTTGAAGGGCAGGTAGGTACTGTAATCGCCTTTGCGGGCGACCATGAAGCTTTTGAGACCGGTTGGCACGGGCGAGAAGGTATTGGTTTCGGTTGCCAGCGATGCGCCAAAGATTTTCATGCTTCCTCCATGCGCTGATAGGGATAGCCGCCAAACCACAGACCGGTAACTTTGCCGCTTTCATCGACGGTGAAGCGCAGAATTTCGTTGCCGGAGTTGCCGCCAGTCATTTTGAACTGATGCTCGCTAACGGGCGAGAGGGTGACATAAGTGCTGGGGTCTTCGCCGACCATCAAGGCGGTCAGATGATCGTTGACGATGCGAATGTCGAGAATGCCGTCCATCATCGCCCAGTCGTAGCTGCCCAGATAGGGCTTCCAAGTGGCGATCTGTTCCGGGGTGGCGGGTGGTTCGTCGAGCTGAACCTGAAAGGCGGGCGCGAGGGTTTCCAGCATTTTGTTGGTGAGCGCAATCGGATCGGTATTGGTGTTGGTGAAGGCAACGACGCCCAGTTTGAGCGCCGGGATCATGGCGATGCTGGTTTTGAAGCCGGGGACGCTGCCACTGTGACCGACGACTTTCTGGTCGGCGACGCGCGAGAGGGCGAAGGCAATGCCGAAGCCACTTTTGAAATCGGGAGCCATGTTGACGGGCATGTGCATCTCGCGCAGGGTGCTGCTGCCGAGAATCTGGCTGCTGGATGCGCCTGCGGGGGCGTCGGTAAACTGAAGCGACATGAATTTGCTGATGTCGGCAACGGTCGAGTAGAGGCCGCCTGCCGGAATCCAGCCAAAGGGATTCCAGTCCGGCGCGGGGATCATGGTCGTGCCGTCCTTCGATTTGCTGTAGCCGACGGCGTAGTGTTCCGCGCTGTAGGGTTCGCGGTCGAAGCCGCTGTCGTTCATGCCGAGCGGCGTGAAAATATGCTCACGAATCATCTCGTTGTAGGGCTGCCCGGCGATGCGGCTGAGGGTGTAGCCGAGCATGGCGATACCGAGATTGGAATATTTCGGTTCCAGCGAGGTGGGCATGTGCATTTCGGAGATCGCCAGCGAGGCCAGCAGTTCCTCGCTGGTAGGCATGTTCAGGTCTGCCCAGCCTTCATGCGCACCTTCGCGCGGAATTCCGGCGGCGTGGGCGGCGACCATGCGGAAGGTTGGCGGGCGCGCGTCTGCGAACGGCGATTTGATTTTGAATTCCGGCACGTATTTTTCCAGCGGATCGTCGAGGTTGAGCTTGCCCGCATCGCGCAGGATCATCATCATGGTTGAGGTGAACAGCTTGGTGAGCGAGGCGCAGCGGTAGACGCTGCGTTCATCCGCCGGGATTTGCTGTTCGAGGTTGGCGAAACCGAAGCCATGCTGCCAGATCAGCTTCTGTTCGGAAACGATACCGGCAGACAGGCCGGGAATTTTACGCGCGTGCTGTTCGCGATCAAGCTGCGCTTCGACCAGCCCAATCGCCGCCTGAATTTCCGGTGCAGAGACATCAACGCCCATGCAGTTCCTCCATTACTCGACCCGTCGTAGGTGGTAAATGTACAAACCCTGATTACTGGTGAAATCGAAGGCGGTGTAGCCATGCGCCAGCGCTGGCATGAGCGTCTCGCGCAGCGCCAGCCGCCAGGCCAGCACCGCGTCGCGATCCGTTTTGCGCAGCGTTTCCAGGTCAGCCGGGACGGCAGCGGTCAGCCAGTCTTGACTCCAGTCGGTTTCGGTCTTGATGGGATAACCGCGCTCGTCGGCGCGCAGGAGCAGCAGCGGCTTCCCCGGCAAAGCATAATGCAGGGTCGGCTCGTCAAGCTGCCAACAGACTTCGATGCGATCCGAGGGCATCCCCCGGTTGATGTCATCGTCCATTTCGCCATAGAAATTGACGTGATACGCGACCGGGCTGAGCGCAGCATCTTCGCCGAGCAGGTGCAGGTTGAACCAGGCATTGCGCCGCTGCAACGGATCGACTGTCCAGCGGACGGATTTATAACCGTTGTCAAGCGCCCAACGGCGCTGAAAGCGTTTGAGCGCCAGCCCAATGCCCTGATTCTGATAATCAGGATGCGTCCCGGTCATGTGTGACCAGAGGAACACGTCGTCGCCGCGCTTGACGACCATGCAGATCAGCAGGCCAACCATGCGTGCATCGTCGTATGCGCCGAGGATCAAGCCGCCACCGAGCGCCATGACGTGCAGGATAGCGGTCGGGACGGCATTGCGCGGGTTCAACCCCCAGACGGCGACCTCCAGATTGACCACTTCTTCAAGATCAGCGGGATCGTGCAGGATGCGGTAGTCAATCATGCCCCCGCCCATCCCGGCCCGCGCACCACCCGCCCCGGCTTGGCTCCGGTATGCTCCCCGTCCTTGAGCACCTGCTGCCCATTGACGAAGACGTGCTGCATTCCGGTTGAATACTGATGCGGATTCTCGAAGGTGGCGTGATCCTGAATCGTCGCCGGGTCGAAGACAACCACGTCGGCGAAATAGGTGGGGCGCAGCGCACCACGCTGCTTGAGCTTGAGGTTTGAGGCGGGAAGCCAGGCCAGGCGGCGAACTGCTTCTTCGAGCGTGACCAACCCCAGATCGCGTACATACGTCCCCAGCACGCGCGCGAAGTTGCCGTAAGCACGTGGATGCGGATTCGACCTAAGAAAGACGCCTTCGGGAGCCATCGATTCGGCGTCCGAGCAGAAGCTGACCCAGGGAAGCTGTACCTGCCTGCGAAGATTGTCTTCGGACATACTGAAGTACATCGTGAAAATCCGCCCGCCGTCCTCGACGAGCAGATCGCAGAGCGTTTCTTCGGGCGATGTGCCGCGTTCGGCGGCGACGGTCGCCAGCGTTTTGCCCGTCAGCGGCTTGAGCGCCGGGTTCTTGAAACCTGCCAGCAAAATCCCGTTGGGCGAATCGACTTGCAGATACATATTTTCCCACTGGTCGGTCGGCGTTTTCATATCTGCGATGATGCGGGCGCGCGTTTCCGGGTCTTTCAGTCGTGCCAGCAGCGCTTCGTCGCCGCCATCATGCGCCCAGGGCGGAATACAGGCATTCAGCCCGGTGCCGCCTGCCGGATACATATACATATCCGCCGTGATGTGCAGCCCTTCGGCCTGGGCTGCTTCAACGTGTTTGATTACTTCAGCCATTTTGTCCCAGTTGGCGCGCCCTGCCGCCTTGAGGTGATAGAGTTCGGCACTAAGTTTAGCCTCGCGCGCGATCTGAATCAGTTCGTCGGCAGCTTCGACAAAGAAGGGGCCTTCGCTGCGCAGATGCGAGATATACATGCCGTCGAATTCGGCGACGGCTTTCGCCAGCGCGATCAGTTCTTCGGTTTTGGCGTAGGAAGCGGGCGGGTAAATCAGCGCGGCGGACATGCCCATCGCGCCTTCACGCATGGCCTGACGCACGAGTTCACACATGCGCGCGAGTTCGGCGTCGGTCGGGGGGCGGTCGTCGTAGCCGATCTCGTGAACGCGGAGCGTCGAGGAGCCGACAAAGGATGCAACATTGGTCGAAACGCCGCGCCGCTCCAGAAATTCGAGATACTCGCCAAGCGTCGTCCACTCGACATCGTATTGAATGTCTTTATTGCCGAGAATGCCGCGTGTGCCTGCTTCGCGCATTTCTTCGCTCAGCGGCCCCATCGATGTGCCTTCGCCCATGACTTCGAGCGTCACACCCTGACGGATTTCGCTTTGCGAGCGTCCGTCTTCGATCAGGCTTTCGACTGACCAACTGAGCATGTTGATGAAACCGGGAGCCACTGCCAGACCGCTCACGTCGAGTTTGGTCGTCCCGTCGAGCGTGCCGGGAGCGCCAAGCGCCGTGATCTGGTCGCTTGTCAGCGCGACGTCGCCCTGATAGGGGGGCGACCCGCTGCCGTCGTAAATTGTGCCGTTTTGGAGAATCACATCAGCCATACGGTGCGCACCTTTGGAGGGAAGGTTAAACGAATGGATGGCTGCGTAGTGTACCCAATTGTGACAGGAGGAACAACATCCTGTGCAATTGTGGAATCTGTTTGCACAAAAAATTGCCTTCATCAAGCGGGCTGCTATTATTCGTGTACAATGAGAGGCAGTCACTGAGGGAGGTCTCATGGAGCAGCAGACGCAAGTGCCGGACGTGCTGTGGCGTATCCGCGCAAACTACGACTCAATGAGCAAAAGCCAGCAGAAAGTTGCCGAATTTTTTCTGACACGCGGCATGGAGGCGGTCTATTTGCCTGCGGCGCGCATTGCCGAGCTGCTCGACGTGAGCCACTCGACCGTTGTGCGTACGGCACAGGCGATTGGCTTCGAAGGCTTCCCGGACTTACAGGCGGCGCTTCAGGAGCAGTTTCTCGGTCGAATGAATTCCACCAGCATCTACGAGGTGGGTTCGCGTAAGCTGAGCGGCCAGTTGAGCGACCAGAATGAGGATACCGCCTCGATTTTGAAGCGGGTCATGCTGACCGACGCACGCAATATCGAAAGCCTGAGCGAACAAATCTCGATTCCCGATTTTGAGCGTGCGGTCGAACTGCTGATTAACGCGCCTGCCGCCTACATCATTGGCCTGCGCGCATCTTCGCCGCTGGCGCTCAACTTTACGATAGGTCTGCGCCAGATTCGCCCTAACTGCCAGATGCTCCGCCCTGATTTCGGCGATCTGGTCGATCAGGTGGCGTCGATTGGCGAAGGCGACGTCCTGTTCTCGATTTGCTTTGGGCGCTACATGCGCGAGACGCTCAAGTGTATGGATTACGCCCACAAAATGAAAGCGACGGTCATCACCGTGACGGATACGCCGCTCTCACCCGCCGCCAAACGCGCGGATCTCGCGTTTATCGTGCGCTACGGTGTCTGGTTTTATGGTGCATCGACGGCGTTGTTCAGCCTGCTGAACGCATTGATGATGGCCGTTCTGCTTCGGCAGGGTGCGGACGCGCAGCAGCGGCTCGAACAAGTGGATCGCATCATCGAACAATTCCAGATTTTTGAACCCGCTGACGATTCCCCAAACGGCACAGATTAAAAGAAACCTCACCCCGACCTCGTTCCTCGGTCGTGCCCTCTCCGTATGGAGAGGGCGGCTGAGCGCGCCGAAACGAAGTTTCGGACTCGAAGCGGGTGAGGTTTCCTTATCCTATTTGCCCAACACGTAGCGATTCATCCAATCGAGCAGGGCATCGTTATGTGCGGTTCGACTCGCCAGAGGGCCACGCACTGCCCCGCCGTGAGAAGAATTCGGAAAGCGCAGCATTTCGACGGTGCAGCCGTTGGCTTTCAGCACCGTGTAAAACTGCTCCGATTGCTCGGCGGGGCAGCGCCAATCGTACTCCCCCTGAATCATCAGCGTCGGCGTGACACAGTGATGCGCTTCGGTGATTGGTGAGCAGCGGGCATAGATTTCGGGGATTTCCCAGGGATGCCCACCTAACTGCTCGGTCGCGAACCAGACGCCGACATCGCTGACGCCGTAGAAACTGACCCAGTTGGTGACCGGGTTTTCGGGCACAGCCGCCTTGAAGCGATCTGTATGCCCAATAATCCAGCAGGAGAGGTTGCCGCCACCGGAACGCCCAGTCACTCCCAGGCGATCCGGGTCAGCGAGGCCACGCGCGACCACCAGATCGACGCCCGCCATCAAATCCAGATAATCGAGGTTGCCCCAATCGCCCTTGATGGCGGTGGAGAAGTCATCCCCGTAGCCGGTCGAAGCGCGGTGGTTGACCAGCAGCACCGCGTAGCCCGCCCCACACAAAAGCTGGGTGTCGAAGTGGAAAATATGCCCGAAGCCGAGATGCGGCCCGCCGTGTATGAACAGAATCGTCGGGTAGGGTGCGTCGCCTTCCGGTGGTTTGGCGAACCAGCCTTCAACCTGCACGCCGTCGCTGCCGGGGAACAACAAATGCTCAAATTCGGGCAGCCTGACCTGCGCCAGCCACGTGTCGTTGAGGTGGGTCAGTTGGCGTTCGTCACTGCCATCGGGATTACAGCAGTAGAGGTCAATCGGGTAGTTAAAATCGCTGGCTAAATAGAGCAGATGCGCAGCATCGGCACTGACCAGTACGCAGGCACGTTCGCCCGTGACGAGCGGCACACACGATTCTTCGCCTGACAGCGCCACGCTGTAAATGCCGCGCGTTCCGCCTGCCTGAACCTGGGTGTAGGCGTGCCTGCCATCACGCGCGACAATTATCTTGGGGCTGACAAAGACAACGGGCATGTCCGGCAGTAAATCGCCTTCCACGCCGACGTTCAAGCCCGCGCTGCGATTTTCTGGTGTGCCGCCCATGCGGTCGATGACCCACAGATCGCTTTTGCTGCCAATCGCCTTGCCGTTCGGTGTGCCAGCAAACACAATTTTCTTGCCGTCGGGTGTCCAGCCTGCCGCGCCAATCGAACCCCACTGACCGTCGATCACGGTGCGAATTGTGCCGCTGGTGGCATCGACCACATGCACACTCAGGAAAATCGCCTCAAAGCTGTCCGGGTTCATTGAGGCGACGAACAGAATTTCCTTGCCATCGGGCGACCACTGCGGATGATTGTTCATCTGGCGGTCGTCGGTCAGGCGTTGTGCTTCACCACCTGACGCTGAAATGACGTAAAGCGACTGCGCCACATCATCGAGATAATTCAATTCATCGAAGCGGTAGACGCTGCGATCCACGCGGTAGGGCTTGCTCGGATCACGCGGTTCTGTCTGCGGCCTGGCGACGAAGGCGATTTGCGTACCATTGGGCGACCAAGCCATGCTGCTGCCGACGCCCTGCGGAAGGGACGTCAGCACCTGCGCTTCACCGCCAGCGACCGGGATCAGGTAAATCTGCGGCTTGTCGCCGCGTGTCGAGACGAAGGCGATCTGCGTGCCGTCTGGTGACCAGACGGGCAAACTGTCCTTTGCTGCGCCGTTGGTGAGCTGGCGCGTTTCACCCGTCGCCAGCGTCACCAACCAGATCGCGCTGCTGTCTTTTTCCTTGTCACCATCGACCTGATAGACTGTGTAGGCGGCGCGTGTGCCATCCGGCGACAACTGCGCGCCCGTGCTGAACTTCAGGCGAAAGAGGTCAGCGGGTTCGACTGTGCGCTGTGTCATGCGCTACTCCGACTTGCCCAGAACGTAGCGATTCATCCAGCCAAGTGTGGCCTCATTTTGCACACGCCGCACCGTCACGTTGCCGAAGATCGATTCGGCGTGGGATGCGTTCGGCAGACGCACCATTTCAACCGGACAGCCCACCGCCTTGAGCGTGGTGTAGAACTGCTCGGACTGTTCAGCCGGGCAGCGCCAGTCATGCTCCCCCTGTATCAGCAGGGTGGGCGTGGTGCAGGTATGTGCTAAAGTGATCGGAGAGTTGCTGGCATAGACTTCAGGAATTTCCCAGGGGTGTCCGCCCAGTTCCTCGACCGCGAACCATGCGCCAATGTCGCTGACGCCGTAGAAGCTCACCCAGTTGGTGACGGGGTTTTCGGGCACGGCGGCTTTGAAGCGCCGCGTTTTCGCAACAATGCAGCACGACAGGTTGCCGCCGCCGCTTAGCCCAAAGATGCCCATGCGATCCGGGTCGGCGTAGCCTTTGGCGATGGCGACATCGACGCCTGCCATCAGGTCATCGTAATCGAGGTGACCCCAATCGCCCTTGATGGCCGTCGAGAATTCGTCGCCGTAGCCGGTTGAGGCGCGGTGATTGACGAAGAGCACGGCGTAGCCTGCGCCCGCCATCATCTGCATATCGAAATGGAAGCCATAGCCGTAAGCGCCGTGCGGGCCACCATGAATCGCCATTGTCATCGGGTAGGGTGCTTGGCCTTCTGCTGGCAGCAGAATCCAGCCTTCAACCTGGACGCCGTCGCTGCTGGGGAAGAGCAGGTGCTCAATGGTCGGCAGCTTAAGCGCTGCCAGAAAGTCATCGTTGATGTGAGTCAACTGCTGTTCGCCGCTGCCGTCAAGCGCAGACATGAACAGATCAATCGGGTGATTGATGGCGCTGACGAGATAGACCAGATGCTGATCGTCAGCACCGAGCAGGAAGCAGGTGCGGTCGCCATTGACCAGCGAGGTGAAGCTCTCCGCGCCTGTGAGGGAGATGCGATAAATCTGCACCGTGCCGCCATCCTGCACCGGAACATAAGCGGCTTTACCGTCAGCCGTGAGTAGAAGCGTGCCGCTGTGCATCATCACCGGGAAGTCGCCTTGCAGACCGCCGCCGACACCCACTTTCAGGCTGGCGCTGCGATTTTCGGGCGTGCCGCCCGCACGATTGACAATCCACAGGTCGTCCTTCGTGCCAATCGGAAAGCCGTTCGGCTGACCCGTGAAGGCGATTTGCTGACCGTCCGGCGTCCAGGCGGCTGCTCCCTGACTACCCCAATCAGGCAGGAGTTCGCGCACAGTGCCGCTGGCAACATTGACCACGCGCAGGCGCGCAAAAAAGGTGTTATGGATGTCCGGGATCATCGAGGTGGATACGAGAATGTCCTTTCCATCCGGTGACCACTGCGGCTCGGCGTACATCAGCCGATCTTCGGTCAGGCGACGGGCTTCGCCGCCCTCGACACTGATCACGTAGAGCGACTGGACGACATCGTCCAGATATTCCATGCCGTTGAAGCGGTAGACGTGGCGAGTCACGCGATAAGGTTTGGCAGGATCACGCGGTTCTTCAATCGGCACAGCGGTAAAGGCGATTTGCGTGCCATCCGGTGACCAGGCGGGCGCACCGCCAACACCCTGTTTGAGCGAGGTTACGGCGCGGGCTTCGCCGCCATCGACCGGGATGATGTAAATCTGAGATTTATCGGAGCGGGTGGACAGAAAAGCAATCTGTGTGCCATCGGGCGACCAACGCGGTGAGGCATCGACGGCTTTGCCGCTGGTAAACTGGCGCGTTTCACCGGTTGCCAGCGTCATCAGCCAGATCGCGCTGTATTCTTTCTCGGCTTCGGCATCCACATGACTGATGGTATAGGCGAAATGCTTGCCATCCGGGGAAAGCTGCCCTCCGGTGACAAACTTCAGACGAAATAGGTCGGCGGGTTCGACAGTGCGCTTATCCGGCAGGGCTTCCTCAGTCTTGTCCTGTACTTCGTCCTGAATCACTATTCCTCTCCTTAGAGCCTAACGTACTCAGATGTAGTGGTTGTTTTCGTTCCAGCGTGCTTCCGCTTCAGCAAGGCGGTCGCGCTGCATGGTCACGCCGACGCCCGTCCCATCGGGGACGTTCAGCGTGCTGCCTTCCTGAAGGACAAAGGGTGGTTCGGTCACGTCGGGGTTGAAATAGCGCTCTGTTGCCGAAATATCACTCGGCATGGTGACGCCGGGCAGCGAGGCGAAAGCCACATTGGCGGCTCTGCCGGGGCCGGTTTCGAGCATCCCGCCGATCCACAGAGGGAAGTTGTTGGCGACGGCAGTTTTATAGATTTCGAGGCTTTCGACATAGCCGCCGACGCGAACTGGCTTGAGGTTGAGGATGCGCCCCGCGCCGATTTCAATCGCCAGCTTGAGGTCGCTGTTCGACTTGATGCACTCGTCGAGACAGATGGGGGTTTTCATGCGCGGCTGCAATTTGCTGTGCTCGTAGATGTCGTTGTCGCCGAGCGGTTGTTCGACCATTAAGAGGTTGAACTCGTCCAGTTCTTCGAGCAGATCGGCATCTTCCAGCGTATACGCACTGTTGGCATCGAGCATGAGCGTGATGTCGGGCAGCACGTCGCGCACGCCCTTCGCCAGTTCGACATCCCAACCGGGCTGCATCTTCAGCTTAATACGGCGATAGCCTTGATTAAGGCGCTTCTGGATGATTGCGACCGTCGCTTCAATCGTCGGCTGAATGCCAATGCTGACACCAACGACGGCTTTCCCGCGCGAGGCGTGGCCTTCGGGCAGATATGAGGCGAACAGGTCTGCGAGGCGCATATCGTTGGCCTGCGCCATTGCGTCCCAGATGGCCGCTTCGATGCCATGCTTGGTGTGGTTGTTGCCGCGTGTATGCGCCATCAGTTTTGGAACCTGCGGCATGTCACTGATCGTCTGACCGACCAGTTTAGGCAGCAAAAAGTTTTTGGCGATATGCTGGGATGTCCAGATCGTTTCCGCGCCGTAGCCCGGTTCGACTTCAACCGAGATTTCGCCCCAGCCGCTGATGTCGTTCTCGGTCACGACTTCGACTAACACAGCCGCCTTAAAGGGATCCTGACCGAAACTCGTGCGTAGAACTTCGACAAAGGGCAGGGCAATCGGGTGCAGATGAATCGCTTTAATCGTAATCGGTTTCAAGATATTTCCTCTAGGCGCGAACGTGGTGTGTTAAGTTCGCCAGGTTGTGCAGGAAAATAAACGGACGCGTATCCATATTGACCTGCGAGTGTAACAACAGACTGCGCAGGTCGCAAATAATTCTGCGCACTTTGTTGCAGAATAGTGCATAATAGCATGACCAACTGGGAGATGACGACGATGACCCCCGAAAGCGGCGATATTGAAACCCGAATGCGCATGGCTTATGACTCGCTCAGTAAAAGCCAACGCAAAGTGACTGAATTTTTGCTTACACACGGTATCGACGTAGTCTACCTCTCGGCGGCACGCATCGCCAAATTGGTACAGGTCAACCGCTCGACGGTGGTGCGCACGGCGCAGGCGCTTGGCTACGGCGGTTTCCCGGATATGCAGCAGGCGTTGCAAGCTCATTTTCTCTCGCGTCTCAGCTCGGTTGAGCGCTTTCAGTATGGTTCGCGCCAGCTTATCGAAGGGATGGGGGAGGGCAGCGAGGCGGCAGACAGCAGCGCGATCCTTCAGCGGGTGATTCGCACCGAGACGGAGCATATCGAAAACCTGTTGCAGCAGGTCTCGCCTGAAAATTTCGCGCAGGTGGTCGATCTGATGGCATCAGCGCGGCAGATTTACATCATTGGCCTGCGCGCCTCGATGCCGCTGGCACTGCATCTCGGTATTCCGCTGCGCCTGATTCGCCCGAACTGCGCGGTGCTCGCCTATAACAGCGCCAACAGCCTGTCTGAGTCAGTTGAGGATTTCACCGATCAGGATGTTCTGTTTGCGATTACCTACAGCCGCTACGCTCGCGATACCCTGAACACGATGGACTACGCTCGCTCGGTGGGGGCAAAAGTCATCGCCCTGACCGACAGCCCACTGTCTCCTGCGGCGACGCGCGCCGACCGCGTGTTTGTGGTGCCGTTTCGGATGTGGCTCTATGGCAACGCCGCCGCGCCATACGTGCTCATGAACGCGCTGTTCACGGCGTTGTTCCTGCGTTTTGGCGACCGCGTGCCGGAGCGGCTGGAAAATCTGGAACGCATTTACGATCAGCTTGAAATCTTCGCCGATGAATGAGGAACTGCCCTGATACCCCGCTGTTCCCTTCTGGATAATTGTTTCGCGTGACGCGACCGTTGTTCCCTTCCGGCACTTTTCCGCGTGACGCGACCGGATGATGCCCAAAAGCGGCTTGTTCCACGTTCAAGGCAGGCGAATTGCCCAAAAGGCCGTATCTTTTCGGCGTGTGAGAACGTTATCTTCACAGTAGGGCAGCCTTGCCACATATAAAGCGGAATATCAACTCACCCCCATTCTATCAGTCTCAATAACCACACCTGTACTTTCGGGCAGTTGACACGTTTACTGGTCAGTAGTATTTTTTACTGGTGAGTAGATTTGCATCGGATAGTGTGAATAAGGGTAAGGGCATCACAGATGTCGTTTAAGGAACGAGAGAAACGGAGGCGAGAACGCGAAATTCTCCTGAGCGCGCGACATTTGATTCACGAGAGCGGCTATGTCGATTTGAACATGGACAGTCTGGCGGAGTCCGTAGGGATTTCCAAGCCGACGCTCTATCAACATTTCAAGAGTAAGGAAGAATTGATCGTTCGCGTGATTGTGGACGGTATTGAGGAAGTCGAGGAGTATCTGCTGACCGCCAGCGAGGAATCGCCGTTGGAGCGCCTCCAGATCGCTCTGCGCTTGATTCTGGTCAACCGTTATGGGACTCGCGGGATGCTCAGCGACTTTGAAGCCGAATTGGTGACCTCGACGCTGCATACGCACCCGGACGCGGTCGAGGTCAAAAAACGGGTGCTGACCGAAGTGGAGCGGCTGATTGACGCGGGGAAAGCGCAGGGGGAAATCATTGCGACGATCCCAACGCCGCTGATCAGCGTGCTGTTGTTCAAACTGCTGGGGCTGCTGTCCACGACCCAGTGTTTCAAACATCCGATGGACTCCGATGTGCTGGCAGACCACATTGATAACATTGTCGCCATGTTCGTGCGGGCGATTGCGGTTACACCACCACCTGTAAGCTAGACAAAAGAAGAGAGGGTACTCATGGCTTTTGCAGAGGCGGCTGTCCAGATGACAGCGGCAGAGCAGCAAGCGTATAAGCGTCGTTGGATCGGGCTTTTGATCCTGAGTATGAGCCTGATGCTGATCGTCATCGACAGCACCATTGTTAACATTGCCTTTCCTGCGATTCGTGAGACGTTCGGTGCTTCCTACGCTGACGCCGAGTGGATTAACTCGATCTATTCGCTTGTTTTCGGCGCACTGCTGATCACCTGGGGCAAGCTGGGCGACCAGTATGGACGACGTAACATTTTCATTGGCGGCGCGGTGGTGTTCGCGCTGGGGTCGCTGGGTGTCGGCACTGGCGCGACGATTGGCGTTACGATTGCCTTCCGTGCGCTTCAGGGGTTAGGCGCAGCCATGATGTCGCCTTCGACACTTTCGATTATTTCGGGAACCTTCAAGGGTCGCGAACGCGGGATCGCTTTCGGTATCTGGGGCGCGACGGCAGGTGTTTCGGCGGCGGTTGGCCCGATCCTCGGCGGCTGGCTGATCGAGTATGGTACAGGCATCATGGCAGAGTCGTGGCGGCTTGCCTTCCTGATCAACATTCCGGTGGCGGTGGTTGCGATTGCGGGCAGCTTCTGGGCGATCCGTGAGAGCCGCGACCCGAATGCCAAGCCGAAAATCGACGTGCTGGGCATCATCCTGATCACAGTTTCGCTTGGCCTGATCGTCTTTGGCGCGATTGAAGGCCAGAATTACGGCTGGCTGGAAGCGAAGAAGGTCTTCACGCTGGGGCCAATCACCTACCCGACACTCGCCAGCGGTGTGACCGTCGTGCCAGCGGGGACGACTTCGTTTATCCCGTTTGTTTTCGTCGCCGGGATCATCGCTTTCATCCTCTTCATTTTCGTTGAGATGCGCCAGGAGCGAAATGGCGGTCAGCCGCTGTTTGAATTCGCGCTGCTGAAATATCGCAGCTTCCGCTTCGGGCTGCTCACCATCTCGATTGCGACCCTCGGCGAGTTCGGGACGTTCCTCGTTCTCTCGCTTTATATGCAGATTGCCAAGCAGATGGGCGCGTTCGAAACTGGAGTCGAACTGATTGCCGCTGCGGGCGCGATGGTGATCACCGCGCCGCTGGCGGGGATGTTGTCGAATCGTTTCGGCGCAAAGTGGATTGTCACCATTGGTATGGCACTGGAAGCGACTGCGCTGTTGTGGATGAGCCGCGTGCTTTACTTCGCCGCGCCGCTCTCCGATGTGACACCCGCTCTGATTGTTTACGGCGCTGGCTTCGGGCTGTCAATTGCGCAGCTTGCGAACCTGGTTCTATCGGATATTCCGGGCAACAAAGCAGGTGTGGCTTCCGGCGCGGTCAACACGATCCGTCAGGTGGGCGCGGCGCTCGGTATCGCTTTAATCGGCGCGATTATGTTCGGCACGTTCTCGACGGCAGCGACGCCGCTGGTGCAGAACAGTACGGCCTTCAGCGAATTCAGCGCGGATGTGGCGGCGCGAACGGATATTTCAGCGGGTTCGCATACGCTGGCAGCGCTGATCGGCACATTTGGCGATACTGCCAAGCAGCAAATCATCACGGCGCTCAATAACAACGAAGGCTTCGACAGCAGCGGCGACACGCTTGACCTGTTGATCGCCGATGCGCCACCGGTTGCCAAGACGGCGCTCAAGTTTCAGGGAGTTGACCTGGATAACGCCGAGCAGATGACGCAGATTCGGACGGAACTGAAGCCGAATCTCGATAAGCTTGGGACGGATATTCAGGAGCCGCTCGGTGTGGGTTTCGCAGAAGCGGCTCGCGCTGCGACCGGAACAGCGGCGATCTTCGTCGTCGCTGGCGCTATCGCTTCGCTGCTGCTGCCGAAAACCACCCGCGCTCGCCTCACTGTGGATGGTGAAGAAGTCGCGGTGATGGCGCACTAAGGGCATTCAAGTCATCGACTATCCTCAACGGCAGGGATTTCCCTGCCGTTTTGATTCTTTTTACAAGTGTGCGCCTCAACGGGCGGCGCAGTCAGCTTGCGCGCTTCCTGATTTTCGTGTGTAATAATGATCAAGATCGTACAGACATGACAGCCTCTTTGCCGCCAGATTGACGACTAAAGTTACAGAGCAGACGTAATTCACGGGAAGAGCGGATGATCGATCAGATTGACGAACGGCTGAAAACCTGGGTCACGAGTGTGGTAGGAGCAGTCAACGTTGCTTTTACGTCACCGGGCGAAATGCAAGCCGATCCGGTCGTCCACCTCTATCTGATGAAGATCGTTCCCGTTCTGGCGACGCAGGATGCCAGTCACCCGCCGAAACAGGTCAAGCTCCATTACCTTGTGGCTGTGCGCGCCGCCGACCCTGAAGCGACGCACAAACTGCTGGGGGAGTTGATCTTCGCCGCCCTCGACAGCACCGACTTTGAAATCGACTACGATCCGATTACGCCTGAAACCTGGCTCGCGCTCGGCACAGAACTTCAACCCGGCTTTGTGATTCAGGTTCCCTTCACGCGCGAACGTCCTGTCCCCGACACGCAGTTGGTTCGCGTGCCGATGGTCACGCACGCCACGTCGATCACCAGCTTGCAGGGGGTGGTCATTGGGCCAAAAGACCTGCCGCTGGCTGGTGTTCTGGTCGAACTGCCGACGCTGCGCCAGTACCAGCGCACCGATTCGCGCGGTCGCTTTCGTTTTCCGACGGTTCCCGCTGCGCCCGCGACCAAGCTGCTGCGCGTCAGCGGGAAAGGGCATGAACTGGAAGTCAACGTCGAACAGGGCGCAGAGCCTGTCATCATCCGTTTATTCGAGGAGAGTTCTCCATAAGTGAAAGCTCTCATGTCATGCGAAGTTCTTCTACTCAGCACTTAGCACTCAGTACTAGCTCTTAAGGAGTGAACAATGCCTGTGAATTACTTAGCACCTGATATTTATATTGAAGAGGTTCCGCTCGGCACACGCCCGATTCAGGCGGTGGGGACAAGTACAGCGGGATTTGTCGGAGCCGCGCCCGATAAGGCGGCTCACCTCAACGAAGCGGTTGCCATTCCCAACTGGACGGAGTTTGTCCGTCAGTTTGTGCCGAATGGCAGTGCCAGCACCGCACTCTCGCACGCGGTACGCGGATTCTTCGATAATGGCGGGACGCTCTGTTACATCGTCAACACGGGTGATGGCCCGATCATCGGCGGCGGGACAGAACGCGTCGGGCTGGATGTGCTGGCAACGATTGATGAGGTTGCCATCGTCGCTGCACCGGGCCAGTTTGGTGCGGATGTTTATGATGCGCTGCTGACGCACTGCGAAAATCTGCATGATCGCGTGTGCATCCTCGATACGCCTGCTAACGTGACCGATCTTAATCAACTGACGCAGGTGGCGACCGCGTCTGCGACGCCGACCAAGAAGAAAAGCGGTGATGCGGATTCTGGCGACACACCCGCAGCAGCCGCGTCAACAGGTCTGCGTCCGCGCCAGTCCGACAATGGCTTTGGCGCGGTGTACTTCCCCTGGATTACCGTGCGTGATGCGCTTTCGGGCGCGATTGTCGATGTTGCGCCGTCAGGACATATCGCGGGTATCTGGGCGCGCACCGATGCGACGCGCGGGGTTCACAAAGCGCCCGCCAACGAGATCATTCGCGGGGCGCTCAATGTGACGCGCCGCCTGACTCGCGACGAGCAGGGCATCCTCAACCCGCAGGGCGTCAATGCCATTCGCCTGTTCTCTGGCGAAGGCGTTCGCGTGATGGGTGCGCGCACCGTCGCCGCCGCGTCGAGCGAGTACCGCTACCTGAACGTGCGCCGTTTGTTCTGCATGGTCGAAGAATCAATTGACGAGAGTATGCGCTGGGTGTTGTTCGAGCCGAATAACATTCCGCTGTGGAAGTCGATTGAGCGTGATGTGACCGCCTTCCTGATTCGTCTGTGGCGCGATGGCGCGCTGCAAGGCGCGACTCAGCAGGACGCCTTTTTTGTCAAATGCGATGCGGAAACAAATCCGCAGGAGAATATCGACGCGGGCATCGTGACGACCATCATCGGCATGGCTCCGGTCAAACCTGCCGAGTTCGTTGTTTTCCGCATCAGTCAGTTTGTCGGTGGTACTGAAGTTGAAGCGCTTGGTGGAGGGAAATAAGAATGCCTGAGACAGCAGCAATTGTCGATCCGTTTCGCGCCTATAACTGGCGTTTGGAAATTGGTGGTGGCGCGCAGGCCTACTTCACCGCGTGCAGCGGCCTGGGCGTCACGATTGATGTGATCAAATACCGCGAGGCGGGCAATTTGCAGATTGTCCGCCCGATTCCCGGTCAGGTGAATTACGAGCCGATTACGCTCTACTACGGTCTGACGCCGTCTCGTGAGATTTTCGACTGGCTGATGAACGGCGTGCAGGGACGGGCAGACCGGCGCAATGCGTCGATTATCGTGCTCAACAGCGAAGGCAACGAGGAAGCGACCGCGCCGCGCTGGAACCTCGAAAATGCCTGGATTGCCGCGTGGCGCGGCGCACAGTTGAACGCCATGAGCCTGGAAGTGGCGATTGAAAGCATTACGCTGGTCTTTGATCGGCTGACACGGGCCTAAATCATGAGTTTGTCGTCTTTAAGGCTGGTCTTGCTGGCACGGATTGAGGGGCTGCTGCGCCGCTGGTTGCAGGGAGTCACGACGCAGCTTGACGCTGCCGTGCCGCCATCGCCGCCTGCGACAGCGCCCCGTCCCAATACTGATCCGCGCCGCCCCGCGCCGCCTGATCACTGGGTTGCGTTGGTGCGAGAGCACGCGCCGCATCTGCTCGACCCGGTGGAGTCCGCAGCGGCGGACGCGTCAGAAGCCAACGACGCAGCAGAAATCGCGGAACGACCTGCTGACATGCCGGTCGCGCCGCGTGTGATCGACTACCGGGCGGAGAACAGCCGAAACAATCCGCCGCCGCTGCTCAAGCCGAGTCATCCACGTCCGATTGATGTCGCGCGCGCGAGCGCCGCGCAGCGACCGCTTCGGCTGGAGGCGGTGAGCACTCGTCCGATGGACGCCGTCGAAATCGCGGAGAATCCGACTGACAAACACGGGGAAGTCGCTGTGCCGTCGGTCAGAAATGACATTCCCATGACTGAATCGGAACGCGTCGCCGAACCGCCGCCGTCTGCTGCGCTACTCGAACCAGAGTTTGTGGGAACGACGACGCGCTCGGTCGAGATGGCAGACCCGATCCCGCCGAAGAATGTCACATCTCAGGCAGCGGCAGCATTTTCCGCACCTGTGAAGCTGAATGAGCGTATCGCGCGGCTGTTGTCGCAGGTAAATCTGCGGCGTCATGCGCCAGCGGATGCACCTGCACAGCCGATCCATGCAGTTGCTGTACAAACGGAAACGACGCAAGCGGTATCCGCCCATTTCGCGCCCAGTTTCCCAACAGAACGCCAGCAGATTCGCGAAACGGTCACTTCGATCCCCAGCGGCGCGAACGCAGCCACGATTCACACGCGCGCAGGGCAAGCGCCTCGTCTGCATGAGGAACGCACGCACATTCCAGCGAGTCCTTCAGTTCTGGCGCAAACGGTGCTGCGTCCGACGCTGCCAGCACTCAACCTCGCGGATGTGACGCCGGATCGCTGGCCTACACTGCCAGATGAACCAACTGAGTCGCCGCGCGATCCCTCGGTGGAACGGCAGCAGCGCGCGCGCCTCAACCGTGAACAGGAGGGCGGTCGGTGGAGCGAGTAGCTTTCCTCATCGAGCAAACCAACGAGCGGCTGTCCTGCCTGCTCAACCCGGAGACGCTGACCATTCGCCGCTCGTCGGGCATCCGGTCGCGGGCGACAGCGGGCGGGCAGTTGACGGGTGTTGGCCTGTCGGATGATCCGCTGTTGTACACGGGCGGTGGCAGAACCGAACTTGAATTCGACCTGCTGTTCGACGTGACGCTGCTCGGTTCGAACGTGACGACCGATGACGTGCGCACCCTGACCGCGCCCTTCTGGAATTTATCCGAGAACAAAGGGAACGGGTATGCAACACCGCCCATCGTGCGCTTCATCTGGGGCAAATTCTGGAATATCCCCGGCGTGATTTCTGCTGTCGCCGAACGACTGGATTATTTCACTCAGGACGGCGCGCCGGGACGCTCGTGGCTGCGGATGCGGATGGTGCGCGTGCGCGAACCGGAAGCCCTGCCGACGCCGATTCAGGCCGTCGCTGAGGACGCGCCACCTTCGCTCGATGAAATTAACGCCGATCTCGCGCCGGAACAGGTGCAATATCACGAAGTCAGCGGCGGCGACCGGCTCGATGCCATTGCCGCGCAGTATTACGGCGACTCGTCTTACTGGCGGGTGCTGGCGGATTTCAACGGGCTGGCGGATGCTTTCGACATTCATCCGGGGCAAATCCTGCTCATCCCTCCCGCGCCGCAGTTGGTGTCCTACCTGCTGACGACTTTTGAAGACGCGCTCGACGCCGCACCGGTGTCGTTTACCAGCTTGCTCAAGCTCAGCCCGCTCTCTCCGCTGAAGGTGGCGCTGTGAACCCGATTGTTGCGCTCCCCGAAATCAGCATCGAACGTGAAGGCATTCTGCTTTCGGCGCAGGAGACGATTGCGCTGGGCGAGGTCTATGTCCGGCAGGTGGCTTCACAGCCGACGGTTTGCGAACTGGTTTTTCGCGACCCGCCCGGTCCGCTGGCAATCGATTCGGCGCTGCAAGCGGGTACGATGATTCGGGTGCTGGTGCGTGGGCAGCGGATTCCGTTGTTCGTCGGGCAGGTGACGGCAGTTGAATACAAATACGAACCCTCTGGCGGACGCGAATTCCGCGTCACCGCTTACGATTTGCTCCATCGGCTGCGCAAAAATGGCTCGGTGCGAGCGCACGTCCAGGTTACGCTTGACGATCTGGCGCGTGAATTGGCTGCGGCGCAGGGGCTGAGCGTTCAGTCGCACGAGAGTGCGCCGCTGGTGCAGTACCTCATTCAGCATCGCCAGAGCGATCTCGAACTGCTGCAAGAACTGGCCGAACGCAGCGGGCTATATCTGGCGGTGCGTGAAGATACGCTGCACATCTTCAGCCTCGCCGGAATTGAAGGCAATGTGCTGACGCTGAGTCTGGGCGACAGCCTGCTGGAAGCGAGTGTTCAAGTCAATGCCGATCTGGTGGTGGGTGAAGTGGCGGCGGCAGGCTGGGACACGGCGCGGATCGAGGCGCATACGGGTACGATCAGCAACGCGCGCAGCGGTCGCAGCGTGAACGCCAGCGTTGCCCCCGCTGATGTCGGCGCGGATGGTTCGGTTTCGCTGATCGATCTGGGGGTCGAAGACGCGGCGCAAACTGAGGCGCTGGCACAGGCGGAACTAGACCGCCGCACGGCGCAGCAGGTGACATTTCGAGGAGCGGCGCAGGGCGACACCCGCTTACGTCCCGGCGCGCTGATTGAGATCAAAGAAGTCGCGCCCGCCGTCGAAGGGGCGTATGTGCTGACGCAGGTCACGCACACGATTAACCAGCAGGTTGGCTACATCAGCGAACTTTCCAGCGAAGCGCTGCCGATTCGTTTTCGACCGCGCAGCACGATTGCCACACCTGCCGTCGTCACGCAGATTGACGACCCGGCAGCGCTGGGGCGGGTGCGGGTGGCGCTGCCGAGCTTTGAAAACGTGAACACGGACTGGATCAACGTCGTCAGCCTCGGCGCGGGGTCGGGCAAGGGGCTGATGATTCAGCCGGACGTCAACGACGATGTGCTGGTGCTGCTGGCGCATGAAGACCCGGCGCAGGCGGTCGTCGTCGGCGGGTTGTACGGGCCACACGGCACGCCCGATGCTGGAATTGTCGATGGCGCGGTCAAGCGTTATTCGCTGGTCACGCCGGGCGGACAGAAAGTGACGCTGGATGATTCAGGACAGGTCATCCGGCTTGAAAACAGCGATGGCAGCTTTGTCGAACTTTCGCCAGAGAAGGTGACGGTCCACGCCGCACGCGATTTGCAGATCGAAGCGCCGGGCAAGGCGATTGTCATTCGCGGCAATACGATTGATTTCCAAAAAGGTTAAGGCTGCACCGTGAAAATCATTACCGAAGACGCGCTGGTGGTATGCGCGCACGAACTGGGTAAGGTGGGGCTGCATCATCGGCAGGATTACGTGACGATCAACGGGCGCAGGATGTTGGTCGATAACGACCCGGAAGGCTGCTCGATTTCTTCCTGCCCGAATATCGGCATCTCGATTAAGCCCTGCCAGCTTACCCTGAAGGTCGATACCGGCTATTCGACGTTTATTCGCATCGACGGACACGCTTTGTGTCTCGATACGGTGGTGGGCAAGACCGACGGTACTCCGCCCGGCGTGGTGATTTATCACGTGCGTCAGCCGGGGCAGGACTTTGTCGAGGGGTCGGGCTGAGATGAACAACGTCTCGCGTTACCGCTCGTGGCGCTTCCTTTATCCGGGGCTGGATGTGCCGGAAGATCAGGCCGGGATGCGTTTTGCTCCCAATGGCGGCGTCGATATGGTGCAGTACAACGATTCGATTCGGCAGGCGATTCTGCTGCTGTTTTCGACTCGCCCCGGCGAGCGGGTCATGCGCCCCGACTATGGCTGTGACATTCACCGGCTGGTTTTTTCGCCCAACGACGACACGACCGCCGGATTAGCGATTTACTACATGCAGCGCGCGCTGGATCGCTGGGAACCCCGCGTTCAGGTGCTGCGGCTCGACGCGGGGCGGGATGCCGAAGCGCCGGAACGCCTGAATGTGACGCTGCAATATCGCGTGCGAGCGACGCGCCATATCGAACTCTTATCTTTTTCAGTGAATCTCGTGGAGGGCTAAACTATGCCGCTGCCACTACCGAATTTGGATGACCGCGATTTTGAACAGTTGATTCAGGAAGCGACGCAGCGCATTCGCCAGTCGAATACAGCCTGGGACGATTTGACGCCGAGCGACCCCGGCGTGGTGCTGCTCGAAGTTTTCGCTTACCTGACCGACACGATGATTTATCGGCTGAATCGCCTGCCGGATAAAGTGTACATTGCGTTCCTTCGCCTGCTGGGTGTTTCGCAGCACCCGCCGTCGGCGGCGAGTACGCTGCTGCGCTTCAGCCGTGCGCGCGGCGCTGCCGATGCTGCCATTGAGATTCCGCGTGGCACGCGGGTGACGCTCGAACGGAGCGGTGGCAGCAGCACCCCGCCGATCTTCATGACGACCGAGAAAGCGACACTGGCGCAAGGAACCGATTCCGTTGATGTCGCGGCGCTGCAAGCCGAGCAGGTCGAGGGCGAGGAACATCTGGATGCAAAAGGACTGCCCGGTCTGGTGGTCAAGGTGAATCGACCGCCGATTATTTATGGCACAGGCGACGCGCTCGACCTGATCGTTGGCGTCGAAGCCGATGCGGCAGATTTGGATCAGCGTGTTCCGGCGCTTCAGTATGCCGATAAAACCTATCGCGTCTGGCGCGAGGTCGAAAACTTCGCCAACCCCGGCGACGACGGCTTCGTCTATACGGTGGATCGTATGACCGGGACGGTGAACTTTGCGCCCGCGCTCTACGAGCCAGATGATAAAAATCTGATGCCGGATCAGCCGACGGTGTTGGGTGAAGTGCCACCCGCCGGACGTTCAATCCGTATCTGGTATCGGCGCGGCGGTGGGGCAGATGGCAATGTCGCCGCCAATACACTGACAGCGCTCAAAGACCCGATTCGCGGCCTACAGGTGATGAATCCCGCGCCGGCAACGGGAGGGCGCGACGAAGAAGCGCTCGATAACGCGCTGCAACGCGGGCCAAAGGAACTGCATTCGCTTCAGCGCGCTGTCACCGCCGATGATTTTGAACTGCTGGCGCTGAAAACGTTGGAAGTGGCGCGGGCGAAAGCCGTCACCCGCGCGGCGATGTGGAGCTTCGGTCAGCGTGGCACGGTCGAAGTCATTCTCGTGCCGGAGGTGCCAGATAACGCCTGGCAGGGCGATTGGCTGCCTGCGACGACGCTGATGCAGTATGCGACTGAACAATCGCGGACACAGGTACAGGCCGCGCTCGACGAACGCCGACCACTCGGCACAACCTGCGATGTCACCTGGGCGCATTATAAAACCGTGCGCGTGCAGGCCAATATCGTCGTGCGCCGCGAAGAAGATACGGAAGCCGTCAAGAATCGCGTCAAAGAGCGGCTGTTTCGTATCATCAATCCGCTGCCCAGTCCGAAATTTAATGCGCCGGGCTGGGTGTTTGGTCAGGCGCTGCGGGTGTCGAATATCTATGATGTGGCGCTGGCTGAACCCGGCGTCCGCTGGATTGACAATGTGCGCCTGATTGTGGACGAAGTGCCGAATGCAGTGATGACAGTCGCTGCCGACAGTTTCCAGGCGCACACCTGGTACGCAGGCAGTGAAAATCACGTTTTCCGCTCGCTCAACGATGCTGATGGCTGGGAGACGGCGATCTCGTTTGGCGAGGACGAAACGGTCGAGGTGGTGCGTACCCATCCTGAGCGGGCTGGACTGGTCGCAGCGCAGACGCGTGTCGGTACCAGCGAAGCGACCCGCGTCTATGTCAGCCGGGACTGCGGCGAAAGCTGGCAGAATGTGCTCAACCCTGATTTTCACATCGAAGACATGGTCTGGATTCTGCGCGACAAAGTCCCGGTGCTGCTGCTGGCAACCGATAACGGCCTCTTTGAACTGACCGATCCACAGCCGGGGGCAAATTCCTTACAGGTGCTGGTCAATCCGCAGAACCAGGCGCTGAGCTTTTACGCGGTCACGATGGCAGTCGGCGCGCGCGGCGAAGTCAGCGTGGCGGTGGCAGCCCAGAACAACGGCGGCGTTTATCTGTCGAGCCAGGGCGGGAAGTCAAACACCTACCACAAAATTGAAGGCATGGAAGGACTCGACGTGCGCGTGCTGGCGGTGCAGTATCAGGGGCCGCGCGCCTGGTTGTGGTCAGGGACATTCGCTTTTGGTGACGAGGACGGCAAAGGCTGTTTTCGCTGGGAACTGCGCGAAAACGGCGAAGACCCAATTTCTGGCTGGGAAACCTTCAACGGGGGCTGGAAAGCGGGGAGCTGTCACGGGCTGACCTTCAGCAGCAGCGGTGTGCTGGCGGCAACGCACCGGAATGGTGTTCTCGGCCTCGACCCGACGAAGAAGAACCCTCAGTGGGTGCAAACCAAGCCCGATTCCGGTTTGCCGGTGCGCGACAACAGCGGGCGCTTCGTGACGATTGACTGTATCGCCGCCAACCCGACCGGGACATTTCTGCTGGCGGGAATCGCCGGACGGGATGACCAGCAAAGCGGCATGGGGATTTATCGCGCGGCTGACCAGGGGACGACCTTTTCCGACTGGAAATTCGCGCTCAGTTCGACCAGCGAGTTCACGGATAAGCTGACGCTCCCAGAAACCTGGCTATTCACTTCAGGCGCGCACGACATCAGTGTCGTGAGCGAAGATGATGTTCAGTAATTAAATGAGAACCGAGCGAAATGAATGCAATGAGTGAGCGTGAGACGCCATGAAACGCGCTGAAATCGAACTTCTGCTGCCGGAAATCTTCCGGCGCACGCTGCCGCCGATTCGCACGGAAGCGAATCCGCTGGCGAGCTTCCTCGATGTGATGGAGACTCTGCACACGCCGGACGAAGCGATTCTGGCGGCGCTCGACAGCTACTTCGACCCATACCACGCGCCCGATCAATTCGTCGCCTATCTGGCGGGCTGGGTCGATCTCGACGACCTGTGGATCGAAAATCCACAAGAATTCACAGCGAAAACGCTGCCGCGCTTTCCCAGCGGCGTGGGGCATCTGCGTGAGTTGATCGCGGCGGCGGTGTTTCTCTCGCGCTGGCGCGGGACGAAAAAAGCTTTGATCACGTTTCTGGAAACGGCGACAGGCGTTTCCGGCTTTACGATTGACGAGCAGGTGCTTGATGACGATGGGCTGCCAATTCCGTTTCACATTCGCGTGAACGCGCCGAAGGCCGCCGCCGCCTTTCGCATCCTGATCGACAACATCATTCGCAAGGAAAAACCGGCTTACGTGACCTATGAATTGCAGATTGCAGCCTGAGGCTTCTTTATGGATCGCATTTTTGCCTTGCCCGCCATCGTGTTTCTGCTGATTTTCGCGGTTGTGGCTTTTCTTATTCGCCTGATTTTTGGCGCGTTTCGCGGCGAAGGCCCCGGCGGGGCGCTGCTGCCTGCGCTTGAGACGGCGGTGCTAACACTGCTTGGCGGCTTTATCTCGCGGATGCTGATTAGCATCCTGCTGGCGTCGGCAAACGACTCACCCGGCATCAGTCTGGCGCTGGGATGGGGCTTCTTCTTCCCGGTCGGCGTAATCGACACGATCATCTATCTGGTGGCGCAGCACCCGGTGCTGACCAGCCCTGATGTGATTTTGTGGATCGCTGCGGTCGTGGGTGGCTTTTCGGCGATGATGAGCGGCATCTGGCGCATTTACGACTGGACGGCGCTGGGCGTTCCGGCTTTTTTGCTGGACAGTACCTGGGGTCTTTCCGGCACGACCGACGCCGTGCTGCTGCACCTGATTAATTTCGCCTGGGGCGCCCATGCTGACGAGTCGTTCGACCGCCGCCAGAATAATCACCGTTACAAGAGCGGTTTCCGAATCAAGGCGCAGTTTGCCTTTACGCAGGGCGCGGTGATGAGCAATCTCAAGCGCGATTCCAGCGATAACCTGTGGCATCACGAGAATACCCATGTCTGGCAGAATCGAGGCTTCGGTCCGCTCTTTACGCTGACATACGTCGGCTGGATGGTGATTTTGTTCCTTCCCAGCCTGATCGTCGCCGCGATTCGCCGCACCAGTCTCGGCGATACCATCATGGCGTTGTGTTATTATAATAATCCCTGGGAAGTCTGGGCGTATAAGATCGGCGGCTGGCGGAATCCGTTTATGGCCTGGAGCGATCCGGTCGTGATTGTCGCCTCGGTGATTTTCTACGGCATCGTGCTCGCGCTGATGGGATTTGCGATTACCCAAATCTATTAATCCGTAATTGCTTCACTATAGAAGGGGGAGACATGCCCAGTCCATTTGACCTCACAACATCCACGAACACCGTGACACTTGATAATAATCGGATGGGTGTTGCGTCCTTCACTGCGAAGAACAGTATTCGGCGGCGTTTCCGCGCGAATGCCAAACTGACCATCACTGTCGACGAAAAACAGTCACCCGCGCTGACCCTGCCGCCGGATGCGCCAAACTGGTTGACGATTGCGCCGCCCCCGACAGGCAGCAGCGACACGGCTGTGTCACGCGATTTTCCGGTTGACAGCACGCAGGTTTATCAGGTGAACATCGCCGTCCCGGCGACAGCTCCCGCTGGCGGCTACAAATTCAAGCTGACGCTGGCAGACGAAACCAACCCCGACGACAACTTCACCGACAGCGGGGATGTCGTGTTCACCGTGCCCGAAATCGTGAAGAAAGAACCCACGAAGTTCCCGATTTGGATTATCCCGGCGATCATCATCGCGGTGATCGTGATCATCGTGATTATTGTGGTTGCCGTCACATCCAGCAACAATGCGAATGCAGACGCGACGGCGACAGCGGTCGCGGCGGCGCGCCAGACTGCTGATGCGCAGGGGACGGCGGTCGCCGGGCAGACGGCGACGGCTGCCGTGCTGACCCAACAGGCACAGCAAACGGCAGCGGCGGCGCAGCAGACAGTCGCCGCGCAGACTGCCGTCGCTCAGCAAACGAAAACTGCGCTTAATGTTTTCCTGGGTAACTGGGTTCCTGTGAATTCAGGCAGCACAATTAAGGCGCTGACGATTGAGGATGCGGGCAATAATCGCGTGAATATTACGTACTCTACGCTGTGCCCACCCAATAACCTGATTTGCCTGCTCACCGGGCCGCAAACTTTCAAGATTAACAATGTTCTCTTTAATCCGCAGCAGCTTGCCGCAGGGATCGGCAACACGATCCTTTTAATTCAACCAGCGAACAGCGGTCAACTGATAGTGACGGCGAGCGTCGGCGGCGTCAGCAGTTCACAGAACTTTAAACGCCAATTTACGCTGCCGATTGGCATTATCACCGATCCAGTGATGTCGCTGCCGAACACGACGCTCAGTGACGCGCAGATTGGTGTTCTTAGGGGATTCTCTGTCGAAACGCCAACCCCAACACCGTAATCAGCGGATTTAGGGAGAAGGGAGCGCGATGAACCAAAATACAACGCGCATTGTGATTGTTGTCCTGGTGCTGGTCGTGATCGTGTTTTTCGTCGGCATCGGCGTTGGCGCTGGCGGACAGAATAACGGACAGGGCGGCTTGCCCGGCCTGTCCGTTGACAGTGTGGTCAACCGCCTCGGCGGTTTAGTTCCCGCGCCTGCGGTTGAGGCGAGCGAGATCACTGCTTCGCCTTCTCCCTGCTTCGACTCGACGCTGATGCGCATTCGTGTGCAAAACGCGGGAAGCTGCCATCTGACGATTGCGGATTCTGACAAGGATATTCGCGCCCTGAAACTCCAGATTGAGCCGGGTCAACGGGTGCATATCGACTCGACCAGTGACCCGGTGAAAGACAAGCCGCTCGAATCGAAGCTCGATCTCCCGTCGGGCGGCAACGCTCAGATAACGCTCAATTTCTTCAAGGAGAACGGCAGCGTCACGATCAACAATTGTGTTCCGAACAGCGGAAATCTGTGCGTGCTCAATATCGTTCAGTAAGCGTAATACGGGTGCTCTCAGCCGCTTATACGCGGGCGCGAATAGCGTTGAGGATGGCGGGAAGCGCGCCAATCAGTGCCAGTATCCACCAGATACAGCCGCAGGCCGCGACGATGATGCCCGCGATATTGTCGGTGATGCTGACGAGGATACTCGGCACCAGTCCCTGTAAAAAGCTGACGACGATGTTGGCGACCAGCGAGGAAATCACCAGCAGCACCAGCCCGCGATTTTGCAGAAAGCGCTGCTGCGCAACCACGAGGCAAACGGCAAATACGATCTTGAGCAGCAGCAGCAGGCTCAGGATAGCGCTTGCGCCGCCCCGGTTGAAGAATCCATAGACTGCCAGATAGACAATCGTTCCGAAGGGTACGGCCAGCAGCAGCGAAATCATCAGGATTAGAAAGCCAATCGCCAGAAAGATCATGACGATGGTTGCCAGAATCATGATGATCGAGAGGATCAGTGTGACGCAGCCCTGCACACGCCCCTGCACACGATCAGTAATCAGCAGGCTGCTGGCGACCAGCCCGACAGTGAACAGCAGCATCCCATCGAGGACCGCCATATAGGGAATGCCATAACCGGGAACATCGGCTGACGTATCGGCAATATCATTAATCTGGTTGGTCGCGTCGCCGCCTAAATCTGCCATAATCGTTGCCACTGGCGGCGGCAGCGAGGACTGACGGATCGAGTTCACGGCATCAGGAAAAGGTGTGGGGCTGGGTGTCGGGAAGGGTGGTGGCGGCTGCGCGGTAGGGGGATGCGGCGGCGGTACACCGCGCAGCGATACCCCGGCACCGATTTCGATGAGGACAACAATCAGCATCAAAATCATAGCGGCGATAAAAAAAGGTTTGCGCAAATCATCCATCGGAGTGTATCCAGTGGTTGTTCAGCCCGACACTCTTAGAGTGTATGCAAAAAGCGTAAAGAGGCAAATCCCGCACACGGGAAACTACGAATACACTTCGTCGATCACAACCTCCGGTCGGCGCGTGACTTCATCGAAAATCCGCCAGATGTATTCGCCAATGATGCCAAGCATGACGATGATCAGGCCGAGCAGAAACGTAATCAGCGCCACCACCGCTGGGAAGCCTGGAACATCGCGCACCCCGCAAAGCGCCTCAACGAAAATGAAGCTGCCATAGCCAAAACTCAGCAGCGAGACGACGATGCCGATCAGCGAAATCAGGCGGATCGGCAGTACCGAAAAGCTGAGGATCGAATCGATGAAATAAGTCAGCCTCTTGGCAAACGTCCAGCGCGATTTGCCATGAATCCTTGCCTGACGCTCGTAACCGATCACGACAGGCACAATTCCAAGCCAGTAGGAGAGCAGTTCCGTGTTAGTATTTTTGCTGCTGTCGCGGAGATGGGGCAGCAGCGTTTTATCCATCAGCAGCAGGTCAAAGCCGCCGCGCGGATAGTCTTTCAGCACGAACAGGCGAACGATGGCGTAATAGATACGGGCATAAAGTTTTGTCAGTGTCGGGTCGTGTCGGGCGGTTCGTGCCGCAATCACGTATTTTGCGCCGTCCAGCCAGCGATCCACCATGTCGGGGATCAAGCCGGGTGGGTCTTGCAAATCCGCCGCCAGCCACAGAAAACAGTCGCCACTGACGAAGCGCAGCCCCGCTTTGCTGGCGTGGACGGCTCCAAAATTCCGCGTCAGCTTGATGATCTTGGTTCCGGCACGGCGTTCACGCAGCTCCAGCAGCAGTTTGAGCGAGTCATCCCCGGAGCCGTCGTCTACGAAAATCAGTTCGAGTGTGCAGGCGCGTTCGGCAAGCTGTGCCTCAACTTTGAGCAGTTCCTCAAACAGCGCTGCCAGCGAACCTTCGTTGAAATAGACTGGCACGACTACCGAAACGGTTTTCATTCAAGTGCCTGCTGGTAACGTTCCGCGTTCCACTGTTGAAGATCAATCCGATAGACATCCTGCGCCACCGTCCGTCCGCCAAAGCTTTCCTTCTGCTGGATTAATCCACTGTTGATGGCTTGCGAATCTGGCTGGTGAGATGTGCCGAAATCGAAATAAGGTTTGGACACAAACACCTCGTTCAGCAAATTATGGAGAATCAGGTCGAGCGCGCACAGGTCGCGCCCACGCTCACTGACCGCGATGTACTGCGTCCGCGCGACGCGGGCACTTTCGTAGATCAGCACACCGGCAATGAGTTTCGCACCTTCGAAGCAGCCATAAAGCTGAATCTGGTTCGGAAAACGGCGCTGAAGCAGTCGGATTTCTTCAAGCGTATGGGCGGGGTGGACTCCGTGTCGTTCATGTAATGTCTGTGTCAGCAAGTCCCAGTAGACAGAGAGATCGCTGTCGGCGCGACGGACAGTCAGGCCGGATTTGCGCGCTTTGCTGAGACTATAGCGTCGCCCTTTGGGTAGTCGAATTCGTTCCTGGGCGCTGATGACGGTCATGACTCGGCGTTCGCTCAGTTGTGCGCCGGAAAGGAACAGCGCATAGAGGTCTTCCTGCGCTGGAAGGCGTGCGTAAATGTGCGGCAGCGCTTTGTAACTGAGCGCGTTGAGTTCCTGTTCCTGACAGAAAGTAAGGGCGGCCTCGAAAACGCTGAGCATCAGCCGAGTGGTCATGCGCGCGTCTGTAATGAAGCCGCCGTAGGTCAGTCCCCCGTGACTGACCAACATGGTCTCACTGATGTTTGCAGGCAGCAGCGCGATAATTCGGCTGCTGTTATCGTAAACGACCAGCGAATGATCGCTGAAGCGTTCGCGATGATAATCCATATAATCGCGGAAAAAAAGGAATGTTCCGTTCTTGCTGCGGGCGACAAAATCATCCCACGCCGTCTTGTTCGCGTCGGTGAAGCGCGCAACGTGAATCGTCATGGCACGCTGCTGACTTACTCCAGATTGGTGTGGCGGCGGCGCATCTGCTCCGCCGTCTGGTCGGTCTGGTCGCGCAGCATCAGGGCGATCAGGTCGAAGAACAGCAGCATGGCGATTTCAAAGACGCTGCCCATCGGTAGCAAACTGCTGGAGGCTTCGTTGTCGTCCGCCATTGTTTGTGCGGGCAGCACAATCACGTCGTCCGCTATTTGGGCGGCTTTGCTTTCCTGCTGCGCCGTGATCAGCATAATCCGCGCGCCAGCATTCTTCGCAACGGTCATCAGCGCGCTGACGGTCGGCAGATCGCCGGGGCCAGCGCTGGCAATCAGCAGATCACCCGCATGAATCGGCGGTGCGGTGACTTCGCCGACGACATGTGCGTCGAAGCCGAGGTGCATCAGGCGCATTGCCAGTGCGCGCATCATCAACCCTTCGCGCCCGACGCCATGACAGACGATACGCCGTGACTGTGTAATCGCGCTGGTCATTTTTCGGGGCGCATCTTCGTCAATGCCTGTGAAGACGCCGCCGAGTTCATCCAAGACCTGCTGACTCATTGAAACCAAATCCACGACTTGTCCCCCCTTGCTGTCAGTGCGTGACTCCTATGGCCCCGTAATGTAGCGCACGCACAGGGATTTGCAAAAGACTGTCCGCTCAAAATCTGGTATAGTCGAGGAAAAACGAGGGGATTATGTATATCGTACACGTTGATATTCACATCAAGCCGGAATTTCTCGATGCTTTTCGCGCGGCGACGATTGACAATGCCAGCAACAGCATCAAGGAAACCGGGATCGCCCGCTTCGACTTCATCCAGCGCAGCGATGACCCGACGCGTTTTGTGCTGGTCGAAGTTTACCGCACGCCTGCCGATGCTGATCTGCACAAGCAAACGGCGCATTACGCCCGCTGGCGCGATACCGTCGCCGACATGATGGCGGAGCCGCGCACCAGCGTCAAATATAGCAATATTCTGCCGGACGACAACGGCTGGGATAGCAAGTAGGAGAAATTGCGGGTGGGTTCGAGGATGGCGTCGCCATGCCTCTCCCTTGAATATAGGCTAATCCTCGTTGGGATTGGCTTTCCAGTCGCGGAAGGCGCGCAGCAGTTCGTCCTCCGCTTCTGGCGTGATGTCGTCTTCAGAGAGCATCCCGGTCAGGTGAATCGTCTCGCGCATTTGGGCGATATAGGTTCGGCAGCCGCCGCACGCACTCAGATGTTCTTCAAAGCGGGTGCGCTGATCGGGCGGGAGCGTGCCTTCCAGATAATCCGTCACCAGTTCCACCAGTTCCTTACAGGCCATGCTCATCTTAAAACTGCTCGCTAAGATATGTTTCGAGGGTTTGTCGCACCTTGCTCCGTGCTCGGTGCAGGAGGACACGCTGATTGGTCTCACTGATCCCCAAAATGTTACAAACTTCTTCCGAAGTCAGCATTTCCACGTCGCGCAGGGTGATGACCGTGCGCTGGCTTTCGGTCAGGCTGTCAATCGCCTGCTGAATATAGCGGCGGGTTTCCCTGCTCAGCATGACATCTTCAGGAATGGCATCCCAGTTATCGGGCCAGCCTGCGGTCGTCCAGTGATCCGGGTAGGGGCCATCCATGCCATGAAAGCGCTCGGCGGCGACGGCGGGTTCGGGATCGCTTTCTTCTTCCCAGGCAATCGTCTGGTAGCGGCCTTCGCGCTGACCAATCGTCTTGGCCTGATTCATCAGGATGCTGAAAATCCAGGTTTTCAGGCTGGATCGTCCTTCGAAGCGGCGCATCCCCTTGAGTACGCCGATCCAGGTTTCCTGCACGGCTTCTTCCGCGAGGGCGCGCGTTGGCACGTAGAGCAGGGCGACGCGAATCATCGATGACTGATACGCCTCAATCAACTGCTGGAAGGCGCTCTCCTGACCGTCGCGTAAATCCTCTAGGAGACGCAAATCCGCGTCAATGGTCATTGGACAGCTCGTTTGTCTACAGGATTTTCAGGAAGTCTAATTCAGGCCGCGTAAAATGCAAGGTGCGACGAGCATTTTCACCCGGCGACATGGTCTGTTCGTCTAGCGCAAACTCTGCGGATCGAGCGCATCGCGGAGGCCGTCACCGAGAAATGAGACAATCAGCACGATCAGCATCAGCGCGGCACTGGGCAGAAAGACCTGCAAGGCGTTGCTTTCCAGAAATGGGATCGCGTCGGTGATCATCTTGCCAATGCTTGGGTCGGGCGGCTGGATGCCGAGACCCAGCAGGCTCAGCACGGCTTCGTTGACGACCACGCTGGCGATGTCGAGGGTGCTGGTGACGATGATCAGCCCGGTGACATTCGGCAGGATGTGCTGAAGGATGATGCGTCGGTGGCTTGAACCGAGCGAGCGCGCCGCCAGCGTAAAATCACTTTCGCGCAAGACCAGCGTCTGGCTGCGGACAAAGCGCGCCATCAACGGCCAACTGACCAGACTGAGCGACCCGGCGACCAGCAGCAGCCGCCCGATGCCGCCAAACTGCTGCGTCACCGCTGGGCCAAAGGTTGCGGCGATCAGGATCGCCAGCAGCAGGCCGGGGAAGGCGAACAGCATGTCGGCGATGCGCGTGACCACAATATCGAGCAGGCCGCCATAATAGCCTGCCAGCAGGCCGAGCGACGCTCCCAGTACGATGTTGAGCGTTTCGACGTAGAGCGCCACGATCAGCGACACACGCAGCCCGGACATCAGGCGCGCCAGCGTGTCGCGACCGACGTTATCCGTTCCAAACGGGTGCGTGATAGTCGGCAGCGCGTTGATGGCGCGGTAATCCTGCGAAACGGCATTCTGCACATAAATCAGCGGCCCAACGACCGCGACCAGCACCAGCGCGATCAGCCCGATCAGGCTGGCGATGGCGAGTTTGTTGGTGGCGAAGCGCTCGACCAGCGGGGGCAGGCGGCGCGGCGGCGCGTTCAGGCGAGCAGGGGCGAGACTCACGCCTAGCCTCTCAGACTAACGCGCGGGTCGAGGATGGTGTAGAGCAGGTCGGTCACGAGATTCATGAACAGGACGGCGACCGCCAGCAGCACGGTTGTACTCTGGATGACTGGATAGTCGCGCTGCGAAATCGCCTGCACCGAAAGAAAGCCAATCCCTGGAATCGCAAACAGGTTTTCGACCACGAACGCACCCGTCACCAAAAAAGCAATTGACGGCCCAATGACTGTGACAATTGGCAGCAGGGCGTTGCGGAAGGCGTGAATCCAGCGCACGCGCCGCTCATGCAGTCCCTTGGATTCGGCGGTGCGAATGTAATCCTGATGCAGCACGTCGAGCATACTGGTGCGAGTCAGCCGCGCCATATAACCCATGCTCGCCGCCGCTAGCACAATCACCGGCAGAATCCAGTTTTCTGGCTTGCCCCAGCCCGCGACGGGAAGCGAGGGCAGCCCACGTTGATAAAACTGATAGTTGATCCAGCGCAGCGCCGGGATTAGCACGAAGCTCGGCACTGCATAGAGGATCAGCATCAGCGTCATACTCACGCGGTCAAAGATCGAATTCTGACGCAGTGCCGCCCACAGCCCAATCGGGAGGCCGATAACGAGGCTCAGGCTCAACGCAACGATCCCCAGCCCGAATGAGACCGGGACGCCGCTGCTGATCATGTCCCAGACGGGACGCCCCTGATAGCGGAATGACAGACCGAGGTTGCCCTGCACCAGTCCCGCGAGGTAATTGCCATATTGCACGTACCAGGGTAAATCGAGGCCGTAGAGGTGGCGCAGTCGATCATAGGTCGCGGGGTCGCTGCGGCTGCCCATCATCGCCAGAATCGGATCGCCTGGTGCGAGATAGCCTACCAGAAAGGTGATGAACGTGATGCTCAAGATCACGAAAGGCAGGCTGATCAGGCGCTTGAGGATCAACTGGGACATAAACGGCTTTCGCTTGCAGGTGGGTTTTCGTAGGGGCGACCTGGCAGGTCGCCCCTACACGACTCGTTTTGCTACGAAGTCTTCCCGGTCAGCTTGGAGTAATCGGGGATGACCAGACCCTGTCCGGTGAAGACGATCCCCTTGACGTATGGCGCGACCAGCACATTCAGCTTGGGATTGAAGAGCGGCAGCCAGCCGACTTCGTCAACGGCGATTTGTTCGGCCTGATTGTAGAGCTTCATGCGCCCTTCGAGATCGCCCGTCATGACATCAGCCTGATCGAGCAGCGCATCGTACTGCTTGTTTGAGTAGTGACCGTTGTTGAAGGCCACGTCGCTGTGCAGCAGTTGGGTGAAGTTCTGCGGATCGGGATAGTCTGCGCCCCAGATGCTGAAGAACATCTGATAGCCCGTCTCCGGGTTTTCGGTCATGGCATTGAGACCCGCGCTGAAGGTGGTCAGTTCGAGCGGGTTGAGATCGACGTGGACGCCGAGATTTTCCTGCCACATCGACTGAAGCACCGTCACCACACGCTCGTTGTCGCCTTCAGTTCCGTACGTCAGCTTGATCGAACCGAGCGAATCAGCGGTCACGCCCGCCTGACTTAGTTCATCTTTGGCGGCGGCAGCATCGAAGTGCAGCCCCGTGATCGGCAGTTCTGAACTGGGGATTCCCGGCGGGATAATCCGGTCGGTCGGAGCGACCGCACCCGCCAATACCTGATTCGCCAATGTATCTTTGTCAATCGCCAGCGCGAAGGCGCGTCGCATGTGAAGGTTATCGAAGGGAGGGATGACCATATCGAAGCCGACATAGCGCGTCGCGAACGAGGCCGCCTGCTTGAAGTCTGGCAGCGACTGGACTTCCGCCAGATGTCCCGCCGGGACGCCGTTCTGCTGGCTGCCCATGATGTCCAACTGACCCGTGCGATACAGTTGGTAGGCGGTTTCGCTGTCCTGAATGAAGGGCATCGTCAGCGTGCTGATCTGCGGAACTTCATAGTAGTGGGGGTTCGGCACAAGAATGATGTTCTGACCGTGATTCCATTCCTTGACCATGAATGCGCCGCTCGAAACCGGCTTCTGATCCCAGCCTGTCGGGTCAGCCAGCGCGGCGGATTTTTCGACAATCTTGACGATGCCTGAGGTCAATTGATCGAGGAAGTAGGCCGACGGCTGCACCAGCTCCAGCACGACCGTTTTGCTATCCGGCGTACTCGCGCCGCTCAGGGTCGTGGTCTTGCCGTCGATGATGTCCTGTGCGCCTTTGATGTTGTAGAGGTAGTACGAACCTGTCCAGCCGCCGGTGCTGGGGTCGAGCGCGTGTTCCAGCGACCAGATTACATCATCTGCGGTGATTGGCGTTCCGTCGGAAAACGTCGCATCATCACGCAGCGTAAAAGCATAGGTGAGCGCGTCGTCCGAGACAGTCCAGTTCGAGGCAAGATCGGGGACGACATGCAAATCGCCATCGAAGCGCACCAGCCCGCCATAGATCAGGCCGATGACCGTGAAATCCTGCGAATCACTGGCTTTCGCCGGGTCGAGCGAAGGCAGGTCAGGCACGCCTTCAATCGACCAGGTGAGCGTTCCGCCGCTGCCTTGCGCCGCCGTCGGGATAACGGCAATCAAGCCCATCAATGCCAATGAAACCAGTAAAAGGATTGCTAATCTTCTGTGTGCCATGCTGACGTATCTCCTCTATCCTGTAAAGACAATGTCAAAACAAAAAGCCAGCCGGGGAGGGTTGGCTCTCAATATCATCAGGTTCCCCGAAAGCGAATTCAGACGTGCCAACACGTCAATGACCAATCACCACTCCGAATCTGCGGGGCAAGCATAGGCAGAAAGTAACATAGCTTCAGCGAAACCGCAAACTGAGGTGTATAGTCTCTTCGTTTGCTGTGTCTGTTTTATTTGTCAACTGAAGAGAGGATTTTGTGGCTTTCGACCAGTTTTTGAAGATTGGTGATTTACAGTTTCATGTCCAGGAGTGGGGCGATTCACGCAGCCCGCTGATCGTTCTGCTGCACGGGCTGGCTTCGACCAGCCATATGTTCGATTTGATTGCTCCGGCGCTCGGCGAATATTTTCATGTGGTCGCGCCGGATCAGCGCGGGCATGGACTGAGCGACAAACCCGCGTCGGGCTATGACTTCGAGACGATTTCGCGCGACTTTGACGGCCTGTTGGATGCCTATGGAGTCGATCAGGCGATTCTGTTCGGGCATTCGTGGGGCGCGTATACGACCCTCTATTATGCGGCGACTCGCCCGGATCGCATCGGCAAGGCCGGGCTGATCGACGGCGGAATTCGCCTGTTCAGCGAAATTTTTCCAACCTGGGCAGAAGCCGAACAGCAAATGTCGCCGCCCGCTTATGTCAACCGGACGCTTGCTGACATCGAGCGGATGATTGAATACGATTGGCTCGGAGCGGCCTATCGCCCCGAACTGCTGCCACTGGCGCTCTCGGTCTTTGATACCAGCGATCCGAACAACGTTCACGCCCACCTGTGCCACGCCAATCATATGCAGATCGCGCGTGCGATCTGGGAAATTCATCCTTACCAGTACTATTTACAGGTTGAATGTCCGCTGCTGAGCGTGAATGCGATTGCGCCCGGAGAAGATGGGCCGGATGTGCAGATTCAGGCGAATATTGCTGAAGCTGAGGAATTGATCGGCGATGTACAGGTGGTGTGGATGCCAGAGACCATACACGATATTCCCTGGCAGCGACCGGTCGAACTTCTGGCGATTATGGAACAGTTTCTGCTACCTACGTCCTAGAGGCCTAGACGTGGACTTCGGCGTCGCGGACTTCGTACGTCAGCACGGCTTCGGCGCGGCCTTTGACTGTGCGCAGGCCGATGCACGATGTCGAGACGGCTTCCGGCAGTTCTTCGTAGGTCGCCGAACTAATTAATATGCGACCTCCGGTACTCATGCTTTGCAGTCGCGCCGCCAGGTTGACGGTATCGCCAACGGCGGTGTAATTCATGATGTCTGGCGCACCGACGTTGCCGACAACCGCCATCCCGCTGTGGATGCCGAAGTTGATCCGCATCCGAAACAGCGGTTCGAACTGCTGATGGAAGGCGGGCAGCACCTGGCGAATGAGCAGGGCGGTTTGCACCGCCCGCATGGCGTGATCCGCCTGCTGAAGCGGTGTGTTATACATTGCCATGACGGCGTCGCCCATAAATTTATCGACCGTGCCGCCGTGATCACGAATCACGCCGACGATCATGGTGTGGTATTCATTGAGGATGTGCAGCAGTTTTTCCGGTTCGGTATGTTCCGAAATCCCGGTGAAGCCTTCGAGATCGGCGAACATGACGGTCACTTTTTGCAGCGTGCCGCCCAGCTTGACCTGCGTCGGATCGCGCAGAAGCTGTTCGACCACCGAAGGCGAGACGAAGCGCGCGAAAGTGCTGCGAATCGTCTGGTGCATCTGGCGCAGTTCGTCGGTTTCGACTTTGTAGCGCAGGCGCGTTTTGACGCGCTCCATCAGTTCGCGCGGGTTGAAGGGTTTGCTCAGGTAATCATCCGCGCCCAGTTTCAGGCCGCGCACCCGGCTATCTACGTTATCGAGCGCGGTCAGCATCAGAATCGGAATTTTCTCAGTAGCGCTGTCTGATTTGAGCTGTTCAACGACTTCAAAGCCCGACATACCCGGCATACTGACATCGAGGATCATGAGATCGGGCAGGTTCGCCCGCGCTTTTGCCAGCGCTTCAACCCCATTCCCTGCCTCAAGCACTTCCAGATTCATGCTCTGCATGATGTCTACGAGAAGCTGCCGCCCGCTTGGATTGTCATCGACGACCAGAACGATCAACGGTCACTCCCCCTTCTACCCAAGATACTGCCGCAGCTTGGACGTGAGATCGCGCAGATTGATAGGCTTGGAAACGTAATCGCTGCAACCTGCTTCAAGCGCGCGTTCGCGGTCGCCGGTCATCGCGTGGGCTGTCAATGCGATGATGGGAATTGCCGCCAGTGTTGGCTCACTTTTGATCGCCCGCGCTGCTGTCCAGCCATCCATACGCGGTAGTGATAAATCCATCAGGATCAGATCAGGCTTCTCGGTTTGCGCCGATTTTACGCCTTCTTCCCCGTCTTTCGCGCTCAGTACCGTGTAACCCAGTGAATGCAGGACATCGGTAACGAGTGTCATGTTGTCTGCGTTGTCCTCGACGACGAGAATCCGCGCCATCATACACCTTTGAACTGGAGCCGAAATTGCTATTTTATACTGTCTATTGTAATACAACTACTTTACCGCAAAGACGTGTCGTTCGAAAGTTTCTGCACCCAAACTCGCATTTGGGCGCGACACGCCTGCTCGAACCGCGGCGCGCGGCCTGCGTTCACGACTTTTGATGCGCATGGAGCGCCAGATAAAATGTGCTGCCTTGCTCTGGAGCGCTTTTCATCCAGATGACACCCTCATGCAGTTCAACCAGCCGTTTGGCGACCGCTAAACCCAGCCCCGTCCCGAAATATTCCTCGGTGCGCGGGTCAACAATCTGGTAGAACTCATCGAAGATTTTGGCCTGGTCTTCCGGCACGACTCCGATCCCGTTGTCGCTGACATCAACCACCACCCAATCCCCATCTTTCAGCCAGCCTTTGAACGGCAGCGGAAATTGAGGCGACACGCCTTCAATGACGTTGATACTGTGCGCGCTGATTTTGATTTCGCCCTCAAACGTGAACTTGAGGGCATTATCGACCACCTGCGTCAAGACCTGACAGATGCGAGTCTCGTCTGCGAAGATCAGCGGCAGGGCAGGGTCGAGGTCGAGCGTCAGTTGCAACCCTTTTTCGACCTGCAACGGTTCGACCGCGCTCATGACCTGATCCAGTATACGGTTCAGCGGCAGCGGTAGACGTGTGAGTTCGAGGCGTCCGGCGTTGATTTTGTTCAGGTCGAGCATATTGCTGATCAGGTTGAGCAGGTTATCACTGTTGCGCTGAATTTTGCCCAGTCGGTCGATCTGCTTTTCGGTTAAATCACCGTAGAGACCGCTTTGCAGCAGTTCCGTGTAGCCCGTAATCGAGTTGAGCGGCGTGCGCAGTTTATGTCCGAGTTTGTCCAGAAAATCGCTGCGATACTGCCCGGCCTCTCTCAACTCCTGGGTCAGTAGTTCATTGCCAGCGCGCAGGCTCGCCGCTTCGCTGACGGCCTGACGCACATCCCGGTTGGCGATGCGCAGTTCCTCCGTCATAGCGACAATCGGCTGATTTAACTGGCGGCGCAGCACAAACCAGCCGATCCATCCGGTAGCGATTGCCATGAGCAGCAGCGAACCATTCAGCAGAAGATTAGCAAACAACAGCGGTAGCGCACAGGCTGCAATCACGATTAGCCCTGCGCCTCGCAGACGGGGCGCTTGCTCGTCCAGCGCGATCATGATGCCCCAGAACGCGCCGACGGCGTAGAGCGTCAGCAGAATGAAGACGATACTGCCGATGCCTGTGACGACAGGTTCGCTGTCGCCGGAGATGCCCTGCGTGAACCAGATCAGCCCAAGATTGATAACCAGCATTATCGGAGACGCCAGCGTTAGCAGCGAGGTGAAGCGGTTTTCGGCGCGAATCTGGCGGTTAATGAAGAGGAAGTAGAAAAAGATCGACAGCGACATGGCGCTTGCCGCCAGCGCGGGGTGGCTCGGCAAAACCTCAATCGGTAGGAAGCCGATTAGCCCCCACGCCAGTAGCGCGGCACCGAATAATGCGAATAAGCGGTCGGCTCTGCCGCGCTTCGGTTGCAGCGCAAGGTTCAGCAGCAGGCCAGCCGAGAGAGCGAACGCGCTCAGGCTAGACAGTAGGTTGGCGGCAGATGTGAGCGACAAAGTCTTCGATGCTCCTGTTACAGGCGCGACTCTGTCTATAGTCTAGCACAGGTTGCCGAGTTGCATTTGCCCTACGACTTGATCCGGTGCGGCAGCTTCGGCTCCGCTACGTCCGAATCGACGGCGGTCAGCTTCGAAGCCGGGCGCACCGGGTCGGCGGGCAGCCCAAAATGCCCGACCAGTGCCTCAATTTCGGTCAGCGCATCGTAATCGAATTCCTGATACTGACAGATATCGCATTTCCAGGCAGGCATATTCGGCACGCTTAACAACATCCCACTGTGAACATAGGAATAAGTTGCCTTCTCAGCGTGCAAATAGCCGATTTGGCAGCGAGGGCAAGATTCATTCATGACGATCCCTCCTATGAGTAGACTACGGTTCCGGGAATTTATAGCGTGTGACAATGCCCCAATCCTGCGGCGGCCAGTAACGCACAATGGCTTCGCCAATGATCCGGTTTTTCGTGATCGGCCCAAACACCCGCGAATCACGGCTGTTGTTCCGGTTGTCGCCCATGAAAAAGTATTCGTTCGCGCCGAGATCGTAGGTTCGACCGTCAGTACACGAACTCACGCGGCACGCTTCTTTTATATACGGCTCGTTGAGCGCCGTGCCGTTGATCAGTACCTGATTATTGCTGAATTCGAGATGCTCCCCCGGCAGCCCAATCAGCCGCTTGATCAGCAGCGGATCGTCTGGTGTGCCGTCGTCGCCCGGTGGGTCGAAGACGACGATGTCGCCGCGCTGCGGGTTGCCGAGCATATAACTGGCGCGGCTGACGATCAGAAATTGTCCACCCCAGAAATTCGGCTGCATACTGGGGCCTTCGATGTAGAAGCGCACCGTCGCCAGGTTAACCAGTGTATACACCAGCCCAATCAGAATTATGGTTTCGAGGATTTCGCGCACAAACGTTGGTCGCTGTAAATTCGGGCGAGGTTTCAATTGAGTGAAGGTCATCAAATGTCCTGAACTGTCCTGTTAGGCATTAGCCAGTGTAGCTGCGAATGATACCCCAGTCCTGGGGCGGCCAGTAACGAATGAGTGCTTTGCCGACGATAAAATGGCGTGCCACCGGGCCAAACGCGCGCGAGTCGCTGCTGTGATTACGATTATCGCCCATCATGAAAAACTGATCGCTGCCCAGTGTCCAACGGTCATTGCGGCACATGCCTGTGCTGCATGGTTCATTGATATACGGTTCGGTCAGCTCAAGGCCGTTGACAAAAACATGCGTATCACGAATTTCTACCGTATCCCCCGGCACGCCAATCACGCGCTTGATGTAATCCTGAGTCGGGTCGCCGGGATAGTTAAAAACGACCACGTCGCCGTGCTGCGGGTCGGTCAGCAGATAATTGACCCGGCTGACGATGACATACTGCCCGGTGGCGAAATTCGGCTGCATACTGGGGCCATCGACCACAAAACGCGCGCTCGCCAGGTTCACGAGCGCGTATATCAGCGCCACTAGGACGATTGTCTCACCGATCTCACGGGCGGACTGTCGGAAACTTCGGTATTGTAAAGAGGGGCGTGAGAGCGCATTTGCCTGGGATTGCTGCAAAGCCGATACTCGTTTCTGCAAGCAAGTTTTTGCCAGCGTAATGCGTGAATTATAAACCTGGACGGGGCAGTGAACAATGCGAACTTAGGAATTCTCACGGTTTACAAAGACTTATTTACACACGCCCGCACGCGGATCGCATATAATTACAATATTCGAACATCACATCAGTGAGGCACGCTTTGGAACGCATCTTGATCGTTGACGACGGGCGCGAAAACCGCGAATTCATCGCCGAATACGTCCTTCAGCCCAACGGCTATGAGGCGTTGATGGCGAAAGACGGTAAGGAAGGGCTGGATATGATCCTGGAACACAAGCCCGACCTGGTTCTCCTCGACTATCAACTGCCCCGCATGAATGGTATCGAGGTGCTGCAAGCGATGGTCGAACGAGGCGTGAGCATCCCGGTCATCCTCATGACGTTTTACGGTTCCGAAGAAGTCGCCGTCGAAGTTTATCGCCTCGGCGTGCGTGATTACGTCAAGAAGCCTTTCTCGGTTGAAGAAATGATGATGGCGATTGAGCGCAGCCTGGGCGATGGTCGCCTGCGCCGCGAAAAAGAGGCGCTCACCGAACGGCTGATCCAATCTAACCGCGAACTTCAGACGCGTCTTCAGGAATTGAACGTTCTCTACAGCGTCGGCAAGACGGTAAATAGTGTTTCCGATATGAGTCAGCTTCTGCCCCGCATTGTCGATGCTGCCATCAAAGTCACCAATGCAGAAGAAGGGCATTTGTACTTGGTTGAACACGGTGTGCTCGTCTGCCGCGCGCTCAAACGCCACAATGCTGCCCGCGCATCGTCGGTCAGCATCGAAGCCAATGATGATCCGGTCGCGCAGCACGTTGCCAAAACCGGTCAACCGGTCATCCTCAACCCGGAACAGAACGACAAATCCGCGCGCGCGCCGCTCTCGATTGCCAGCGCACCGCTTGTTATTCGCGGCGAAGTGATCGGTGTTCTCGGCATTTCCAACATTTCGACCAGCGCGCGTGTTTTCACCAAGTATGACAGTGCGCTCCTGAGCGCGCTGACCGACTATGCGGCGATTGCTATCGAGAACTCACGCAATTTCGAGGCGCTTCGCCAGACCAAAGACCTCGAAAAATCGCATATTCGCAGCACCTTCGGGCGTTTTGTCCCGCTCCAGATCGTCGATCAGGTGCTGGACGACCCCACCAAGCTTCAGTTGGGCGGCAAGCGTCAGGAAATTACGGTGATGTTCATCGACATTCGCGGCTATACGGCTTACAGCGAAAATTCCTCGCCCGAAAAAGTCATTGAGATGCTCAACGACTATCTGAGTTTGGCTGCCAACGTCATCATGTCCTACGGCGGTCTGCTCGATAAATATCTCGGCGACGGCCTGATGGCAATCTTCAATGCGCCGGAAGAACAGTCGGATCATGTGCGTAAGGCGGTCGAAGCCGCGCTGGAATTGCAGCAGGCCATGAACGGCCTGGAAACAGAGCGTCAGGATGGCATGTCTTTTGGCATTGGCATCGGCCTGGGCGAAGCCGTCGTCGGCTATGTCGGCACCGATATTGCGATGGACTACACCGCTGTCGGCGATGTGGTGAACGTCACCAAGCGCTTGCAGGAACATGCCCAACCGGGGCAAATTCTGATCGATGAAGAAGTCGTCAGTCGCCTGGGAGATACGCTTCAGGCACACGCGCTTGGTGAACTGAAATTGAAGGGTCGCCAGAAACACGCCCGTGTTTATGAACTTCAGGCCATCGTCCCCACCTGAACTATGTCCCCATACGCCTCTCTAGGGGCGTTCAGGCAAACTTGTTTGCACGAACGCCCAATTTTCTAATCATGCTCTTTCTCGATCTTCGGTATTTGCTGACCGCTGAATGTCGATTGCTGAAAGTTTAAAGCAGGCCATTGTTAAATGGCATTAACCAACCGTTATCGGCGCGTTCCTATGAATCATTTATAATAGACGGCGTGCGCGCCTATCCCACGTTGTATCGGGATGTTCCCGTGCCGAAAAATTGACCCTTAGGTTTCACACTTGAATGGAGATCAATATGCGCCCTGTAGTCCTCATCATGATTGACGGGATGCGCCCTGATGCCTTGCTTGCAGCACGCACGCCGCGTATGGATGCGTTTATGGCTGACGGCGCATATACGCTAAGGGGACGATCAGTCATGCCTTCGGTGACGCTCCCGTGTCACACCTCGATTTTTCACAGCGTCCCACCGACGCGGCACGGCATCACCGACAATGATTGGCATCCGATGGCGCGCCCCGTCCCCGGTCTGGTCGATGTTGCCCGGATTGCCAACAAACGCTGCGCTTTTTTCTACAACTGGGAGCCGCTGCGCGATCTCAACCGTCCTTATAACAATACTTTCACTTTTTTCTATGACACCACCACAGATTTCCCGCGCGGCGATGGCATTACCGCCGAAGCCTTCGCGCATTACATGCCCCAATATAATTTTGACTTCTCCTTCGTTTATTTCGGAAACACCGACAATGCCGGGCATGAATACGGCTGGATGGAAGAAGGTTACCTCAAGCAGATCGAATTGACGGATGCATGGGTGGGGCTTGTCCTCGACACCGTTTTGCCGATGGGCGGCACGGTCATCCTCCACGCCGATCACGGCGGTCATGATCGCGGGCATGGCACGGACAGCCCCGAAGACATGACAATCCCCTGGATCATCGGCGGCGCGGGCGTGAAGAAAGGGCATATCATCGAACGCCCCGTCAGTTTGCTCGACACCGCACCGACCATCGCCTACCTGATGGGCATCCCACAGCCGTCCGTTTGGGAAGGGACTGCTGTCACCGAAGCGCTTGAAGCATAACCGCAAAAACAATCCGTCACCGCTATAATAGGCAGCCTGCGCGCAGATTCCCGTGCTTGATAGGGCGTCTCCGCGCCGAAAAGTGATGAGACTGTTACGCATCATACCAGAATGGAGAATTCTTTATGCCGCCCGTCGTCTTTATGATGCTGGATGGTGTCCGCCCAGACGCTTTAACTGCTGCACACACGCCGCGCTTCGATGAATTTATGGCAAATGGCGCGTATACACTCAACGCCCGTTCCGTCATGCCGTCGATAACGCTGCCCTGTCACACCTCGATTTTTCACAGCGTCCCGCCCACCAGGCACGGTATCCTCGACAATACCTGGCATTCGATGGCACGTCCGGTCACAGGGCTGGTCGAAGCTGCTTTTAATGAAGGCAAACTCTGCGGGTTCTTCCATAACTGGGAGCCGCTGCGCGATCTCTCGCGCCCGGAAAAGCTTTTTTTCTCGTTTTTCGTCAACCGCAGCTACGATTTGCCCAATGGGGATGATCACACCGTAGAAGCTGCTATCCGCTTCATCCCTGAACTCAACCTCGACTTCGCTTTTGTCTACATTGGCTGTACTGACACCGCCGGACATTACTATGGCTGGATGACCGACGGCTATATGAAGCAGATTGAGCTAACCGATGGATTGGTCGGTCGGGTGCTCGATGCTGTTCTGCCACTCGGAGCGACGGTCATCATTCATGCCGATCACGGCGGGCATGATCGCGATCACGGCACGGACAGCCCCGAAGACATGACCATCCCCTGGATGATCGGCGGCGCGCGTGTCAAAAAAGGGCATATCATTCAGCGCCCCGTCAGCCTGCTCGACACCGCGCCGACCATTGCCCACCTGATGGGCATCGCCCAGCCCGCCGACTGGGAAGGCTCCGCCGTCACCGAAGCGCTCGAAAGCTAACACAATCACATTTATCAAAGAGGAGCGCAGGGCATAAAATAGCCTCAGCGCTCCTCTTTTTGTTTGGCAATGATACCCACGTGACAACGATTGTAGGGGCACGCCATGGCGTGCCCGTGTCGTTGAAAGATGACGACCTTTTGGTTGCCTCTGTGTCCTCTGTGGTCTCTGTGGTTTGATTGTTTTTAGACTGACCGCAGCGCCCCGCCATCGACCCGCAGCGTCGCGCCTGTGATATAGCTCGCCGCGGGCGACAGCAGGAACGCCGCTGCTGCCCCGAATTCGTCGGGCGTACCGAGCCGACCTAGCGGAATCTTGGCGATGCTCTGCGCGCGCACGTCCTCGACGCTCAGATTGCGCCGTTTGGCGGCGGCTGCGTCAAGCTGCCCGATCCGCTCGGTCTCAATCCGCCCTGGAATCAGGTTGTTCAGACGTATCTTGCTGCCTGCCAGTTCGTCCGCCAGCGACTTAACCAGCGACGCCACGCCGGAGCGCATCACCGACGACAGAATTAGTCCTTCAATCGGCTCCTGCACCGAACCGGATGTGACCGTCAGAATCGAGCCGCCGTTGACCATATGCGGAACAACCGCGCGAATCATGCGCACGCTGCTCATCAGCGTCAGTTCGAACGCCGCCTGCCACTTATCATCACCCATGTCTTTGAACATGCCGCTCGGCGGGCCGCCCGCGTTGACCAGCAGCGCGTCAATCGTTCCCCAGCGGCTGACCGTCTGATCAACCCATGCGTTGATCGAGTCCGCATTCGATAGATCACAGGCGGCACCGAGCGTTTCCGCACCCGTTTCCTGGGCAAGTTTGCTCGCCGCTTCAGTGATTTCCAGCGCGTTGCGGCTGCACATCGACACTTTCGCGCCTTCCTGTGCCAGCGCTTTCGCGACACCGAAGCCGAGTCCCTTGCTCGACGCCGCGACCAGCGCAACTTTGTGCTTCAGTCCCAAATCCATGACAATTTCCTTTTCTTCGGCTAAAAATTCAGTTTCTCTCTTGCGTCGTGAATCCCTACCCGCCGCAATATTGAATCGATTTCGTCATGCGTTCCAGCGTCAATCGGCACGAACGGCGTGCGCAGGTCGGCGCAGTCCATTGCGCCCCGGCGGCGCAGCAGTTCTTTCCGAATTGTCAGGTTGATCACGGGCTGGTTCTCGAAACGAATCAGCGGCAGATATTTATCGAAGATCCGTTCAGCTCCAGCGCGGTCGCCGCTCCGAAATTTGTCGTAGACCGCCACCAGAATCTCGCTGAAGGCGAAACCCGTCATCGTGCCTGCCGCGCCGCGCTCCAGTTCTTCGAGGAAGAACATGCCGCCCAGCCCGCCAAAAATTGCGAACTTGTCGGTTACAGCGCGAATCGCGCTGATTTTCTCCATCAGCGGCGGGTCTTCCAGCTTGAGCGTCCGCGCATTCGGGATTTGCTCCGCCAGCGAAGCCAGCATTGTTGGCGACATCGTGATGCCGTTCACGGGCGGAAAATCCTGCACGACAATTGCTCCATCGACTTGTTCGGCGATGCTGGCATACAGCCCGATGACTTCGGCATCCGTCGGCTTGTCCATGCGCGGTGGCGCGATCATCACCCCGGCGGCTCCTGCATCAAAGGCCGCCTTACTCAAGGCGATGCACGTCGCTAGATCGGCATGGCTCGTCCCAACCACAATCGGTACGCGCCCTGCTACTGTCTCAAACACCGTTGCCATCACCTGCTTGCGCTCATCGACGCTTAACTTGGCGGCTTCACCCAGAACGCCGAGGATTGTCAGTCCATACACGCCCTTATCGATCTGAAACTCGACTAACCGGCGCAGGCTGCCCAAATCGACTTGTTTTTGTTCGCCAAAGGGTGTGGCAAGGATATTGTAAACACCGCTGAGAGCCATCGGGAGTCCTTCATGTGCATCGGCAGAATGCGGCGATTATACCCTTATCGCGGGTGCGGGTACAGCACTGCGGCCTGTGGTGCAGGGAACAGTCCAGTTATTTGGAAGCGCTTTGTGGGGTGAAGAGCGATCGCGTGGGACGCTGAATCGTCTATTGAGCGGCGCGCTTGGCGATCAATTTACGCACGATGCTCACCAAATCGCCAGCGCTAAATGGCTTGACCAGATAGGCGGATAAGCCCAGTTTTGCAGTGGCCTGAAGTTCTTCGCGGGGTTTCGCCGAAACAAAAATCAGCGGGATGGAACTGGTTGCCGGGTTGGCGCGGATTTCCTTCAGAACGCCGTAGCCATCCAGCTTGGGCATCATCACGTCACAGATGATGGCATCGGGCAGGTTTTTTACGGCCTGCTCAAGACCATCAACGCCGTTGGTTGCGCCAATGACTGTAAAGCCCTCTAAATCAAGGAGTTCGAGGGTGTTTTCCAGAATGGTCGAATCATCCTCAATCACGAGAATCGTTGCCAAAGGAGACTCCGTTGCTCGCACCAGAGGGATGAGGAAGCGTTGTTCCCGCACCCCAATTTTCACTGTTCGGATTGGAACAGCATCTTAAAACATATGTATTATAGTACATACATTTTCTGGGAAGCGAAAGTCCCTCTAAAGATATTTCTCGATTTGACTAAACTTTGGGGACTAAATCGCCGTTAAAACGGTCTGGATCGCTGCCTGCGTCGTCTGAAGAACGCTGTCATCATGCGCCGTACTCATAAACCCGGCTTCAAATTGGCTGGGAGCGAAGTAGAAGCCTGCCTCAAGCATCGCGTGGAAAAAGCGCCGATAGCGTTCGGTGTCTGCACAGCGTTTGGCATCCGTATAATTGTGGACGCTCATGCCCGCCTCCTTCAGAAAATAGAAACCGAACATGCTCCCCGCATGATCCGCCTGCATCGGGATGTTGGCGGCTTGGGCGGCGGCGCGAATGCCCTCGACCAGTTGCGCCGTCTTTTGTGCCAGATTCGTCTGAACATCGGCTTCCAGCAGCGCGCGAATCGTCGCCAGTCCTGCCGTCATCGCCAGTGGATTGCCCGAAAGCGTTCCCGCCTGATACATCGTCCCTGCTGGTGCGACCCTCTGCATGATCTCACGTTTCCCCGCATATGCGCCGACCGGCAGTCCACCGCCGATCACTTTGCCCAGACAGGTAATGTCAGGGTCGAGTCCCCAGGCCTTTTGCGCGCCGCCTTCCGATACGCGAAAGCCCGTCATCACTTCGTCGAGGATCAGCAGCGCGCCGTTTGCGTGGCACAAATCCTGTAACCCTTGCAGGAAACCCGGCTGCGGCATGACGAAGCCCATATTCGCGGCAATCGGCTCGACAATCACAGCGGCAATCGCATCAGGATTTGCCTTGAACAAAGCCCGCACAGCGTCAAGATCGTTGTATTCCGCCGTCAGCGTATTCGCTGTCGTTGACGCTGGAACCCCTGGTGAATCAGGCAGGCCGAGCGTGGCTACGCCGCTGCCCGCTTGAACCAGCAGCATATCCGCGTGGCCGTGATAGCACCCCGCGAACTTGACGATTTTGTCGCGTCCGGTGTAGGCGCGTGCCAACCGTAAGGCGCTCATGGTCGCTTCGGTTCCGCTGTTCACAAAGCGAATCATCTCAATCGACGGCACGGTGTCGATCACCAACTGCGCCAGTTCGTTTTCAAGCGCAGTCGGCGCGCCGTAGCTTGTCCCGCGCAGAATCGCCTCGTGCAGCGCCGCGACCACCTGCGGGTGCGCGTGACCCAGCACCAGCGGCCCCCACGATAGCACGTAATCCACATAGCGATTGCCATCTGCATCCCATAGATACGCGCCTTCGCCGCGTTCGATGAAGCGTGGTACGCCGCCGACCGAACGGAATGCCCGCACTGGGCTGTTGACGCCGCCGGGGATGATTTGTTTCGCCTGCTCGAAGAGAGCTTCCGAGTCTGTCGTTTTCATGCCTGTCATGCTTGACCGACTTTCATTGTGCTCATCATTTTTGCGACATTTTGCTGTGCCTGCTGGATACAGTCCGGCAATCCAACGCCGCGATAGGCGCTGCCCGTGACGTAAATCCCCGCAGGCAGGGCAGCCTCAAGTGCTTTGACGCGCTCCAGATGCCCTAGATCGTACTGCGGATTGGCATTCCACCAGCGATAGATGCGCGTGAGCAGGGGAGTGGCCTCGATGCCGAGGATCGCCTTTAGTTCGCCGCGCACCAGCGCCACCAGATCATCATCGTCGAGCATCATCGTCTCCGGGCTGCGCGATCCGCCGAAAAAGACGCGCAGCAAAACCTGCTCTGCGGGCGCGCGCTCAGCAAACTTTTCCGACGTGATTGTAATCGCGTTGATAGGGCGCTTTTCGCTCGGCGGAATCACAACCCCGAAACCGCCAATCGGCTGTTTCACGTCCTCGACGCGAAACGCCAGCGAGATCGTCCCGCTGCTCAGATAGCGTATTCCTGCCAGCAAATCCGCTGCTTCTTGCGATAGTGGTCGCACCAGTTCTGCGGCGCTTGGCGCAGGTACCGTGATCAGTATCGCTTCTGCTTTAATCTGTTCAGTGTTAGCCAGTGTTATTGTATAGGAATGCCTGTCGGAATGACCTTTGTCGCCCGTCGGAATGACTTCTATCGCCTGTACTTTCGCCAGTGTTCGCACGTCCCCATGTAGGTTCGTCACCAGCGCATCGATCAGCGCCTGTGTCCCGCCGCGCGGCGTCATGAATGCGGGCGCTCCGCTTGGTTTTTGCGTTTTACGCTGCGCCATCGTCCCGCGAATGATGCTTCCGTACTGCTTTTCTGTATCGCGATAGCGCGGAAACGTCGCCAGCAGGCTTTGCTGCTCGGCTTCGCCGTTGTAAATGCCTGCCATCAGCGGCGCAGCCAGTTTATCGAGTGCTTCACGTCCCAACCGCCGCCGCACAAAATTCGCCAGCGTTTCGTCGCCGCTGCTGTTTTTCGCGGGCAGCACGAAATCGAGCATCAGGCGCAGCTTCCCGCCTATCGAAAACAACGGCGAACGCAAAAACGGCGCAAGTTTCGTCGGCACAATCAGCGCAACCCCTTCTGGCAGCGGAACGGGCTTGCCATGATGCAGCACATAGGTTGCAGGCTGCCTCTGGTTGATCGGGATCAAATCAATGCCCAGTTCGCGCGCCAGATTAATCGCGCCGGGCTTTTGTGTCAGGAACGAGTCCGGCCCCGCCTCGATCACGAAATCACCGACGCGCTCGGTCAGCACCTTGCCACCCAGCCGCTCCGACGCTTCCAAGAGCACGTATTCGATGCCCGCCTTTTCCAGCGCCCACGCCGCGCTCAACCCGCTGATGCCGCCGCCAATAATCACGACGGCTGGATGATGACCTGTTATTGGGCTGTTCAATCGCTTATCCATAGCTTCATCGTCACAAAGAGTCTTTTGTTCTTGAGCTTCCCTGAAGTCGGCGCGGGGCAGTGCCACGTTTTTGTGCGCGGGGTGAGGTTATTTCTTGTACTCATGCACAAAATCAACCAGCCGTCGTACATTTTCAATCGGCGTTTCCGGCAAAATTCCGTGACCCAGGTTGAAAATATGTCCCGGCTTCCCGCCTGCCTGATCGAGAACGCGCTGCGCTTGCACCTTCAATTCGTCCCAGGGTGCGAACAGCGCCAGCGGATCGAGATTTCCCTGAATCGCCCTCTCACCCAGCCCTTTCCAGGCCGTCGCCAGGTCAATCCGCCAATCGACGCCAATCACATCACCGCCCGCCGCTTGAATAAGGTCGAGCATTCCGCTGGTGTTCGTCCCGAAGTGGATGATCGGCACACCGCTTTGCGCCGCGATTTCGAGCGCTTGCTGGCTGTAGGGCAGCACATAGGTTGCGTAATCGCCGGGGCTGAGGTCGCCCACCCAGCTATCGAAGAGCTGAAGCGCCTGTGCCCCTGCCCGCGCCTGCGCCAGCAGATACTGTCCCGCCACCTCGGCGAATTTGCTCATCAGCCGGTGCCAGATTTCCGGCTCGCGCCACATCAGCAGCTTCGTTTGCAGATGATGTTTGCTGCTTTCGCCTTCAATCGCGTAGCACGCCAGCGTGAACGGCGCGCCGCTGAAGCCAATCAGTGGGGTGTCGCCAAGTTCTGCCCGCGCCAGCTTGATCGCCTCCAGCGTGAAGCTCAGGCTTTCTTCTGGCGGTCGCACCTCCAGCCGATCCACGTCGGCGGCGCAGCGAATCGGGTTGTAGATCACGGGGCCTTCGCCGCGCACGAAGTCGAGTTCCAGCCCCATCCCTGCCAGCGGTGGCAGAATATCCGCGAAGATGATCGCCGCGTCCAGGTCAAAGGCTTTCATCGGTTGCAGCGTCACTTCACAGGCCAGTTCAGGCGTTTTGATCATTTCGAGGATGCTGTAGCGTTCGCGCAAAGCGCGATATTCGCTCATGTAACGTCCTGCCTGGCGCATCAGCCAGATGGGCGTTGCATCCACAGGCTCACGGCGGCACGCGCGCAGGAATCGACTGCCTGTCATGAATGTTCCTTGTCGAAGACGGCTGTTAATCCGTCAATCAGGCCGTATAGGGTATGGGGTTTCGCTTCGAGGGTTACGGCTAAGCCGAGATCGCGGATCGTCTGGCTGGCCTGCGGCCCGATGCTGGCGACGCACACATTTTCGAGGTCAGCTATGCTTGCGCCCTCGCTCTCTATCCGCTCCAGAAAAAAGCGCGCCGTCGAGGCGCTCGTGAATGTGATCGCATCGACCTGCTTGTCGCGCAGCAGGGGCGCGAGTTCAACCCCGCCGCTGCCCCGCACGGTTTGATAAGCAGCCACCGCGATTACGTCGATCCCCTTCGCTTTCAGCGCATTGGTGAGCGCGGGCCGCGCGATTTCCGACTGCGGTAGCAATATGCGGATGCCCTTGCGAATCGGGAGCTGTGCGCCGAGTGTATCCGCCGTGAAATCGTTGGGAATCAGCGCGATTTCGACGCCGAGCAGTTGCCGCGCTGCTTGAGCAGTTGCCTCTCCAACAGCCGCAGCCTTCACGCCCTTGAACGACAAACCGAGCACTCGTAAGCGCAGCGCCAGAATCAGGACGGCATTAGCGCTCGTCAGCACCAGCAGGTCAAACGGCGCTGCCAGCGCTTCATCGAGCAGACGCGTATCCTGGGGCAGATGAATGTCGATGCAGGGATATTCCAGCGCAATCGCGCCACATCGGCGCAGCATCGCGCTGAACACTTCCGCCTGATGTGTCGCTCTCGTATTAACGATTCGTTTTCCGACTAAACTCACGCCCGCAGCTCCAACAGCGTCATCGCGCCTTCGTCCAATGCTTGCTGTGCCAGGCGCGCGCCAATCTCCACTGCGTCGTTGCTCAAACCTTCCGCCTTTATATCGATCTGCTGCTTGCCATCCAGCGAATTGACTCGCCCGCGCAAATGCAGCCTGTCGCCCTCGATTTCTGCGTGCGCCGCAATCGGCAGCGAACAGCCGCCGCCCAGTCCCGCCAGAAATGCTCGCTCCGCCTTGACGCAGACCGCCGTTTCTGTGTGTTGAAGTGGCGCGAGCAAATTCAGCGATTCTGCGTCGTCGCGGGATTGAATCGCCAGCGCCCCCTGTCCGGGAGCAGGCAGCATGTCGTCGAAGCTGAGCCGCTGCGTCATCGCATCGAGTTTGCCGAGTCGTTCCAGCCCCGCATACGCCAGCAGAATTGCGTCGTAATCACCATCCACATCCAGCGCTTTGCGCACCCGCGTATCGACGTTGCCGCGAATGTCGAGCGTTTTCAGGTCGGGCCGCAGATGCAGCAGTTGCGCTGCGCGCCGTCGGCTGCTTGTCCCCACCGTTGCGCCCGATGGCAGAGTCTTCAGGCTCAAACGCTCGCGGCTGACCAGCACATCCGCCGGATCGGCCCGCTGCGGAATCGCCCCGAGACACAGGCCATTCGGTGGTTCGGTCGGCAAATCCTTCAGGCTGTGTACCGCATAATCAATTTGCCCGCTGCGCAGCGCGCTTTCGAGTTCTGCCGTGAATACGCCTTTGCCACCCACCAGCGGCAGCGGCTTATCGAGCACAATATCGCCCTGTGTTGTGATCACTTCGATCTCGACGCGCAGGCCGGGATGCGCCGCTTGCAACAGCCCCGCAACGTGATCAGTTTGCCAACGTGCCAGCGCCGATCCGCGTGTGCCGAGCCGGACAATTTTCTCAGCCGACATGGGTTTCGCTTTCCAGTACGTCAAGGGTTTCCGCGTCCAGCCCAAACAGGTCGCGCAGCGTTTCGGCGTAATCCTGACCTTCACCCTCGGCGGCGTGGAGTTTCAGCCGAACCGTCGGCTCGTGCAGTAGCTTGCCCACCAGTCGGTGCGCCATCCGTGCGATCACCTGTTCAGTGTGTGCGTCCGGCGTGTCCAGCCGATTCAGCGCCTGCGTGATTTCGCTCTCCGCGACACCACGCGCCCAGCGCTGTAAATCCGTGATCACCGGGGCAACTTCGCGGCTGCGCAGCCAGTCGAGGAACAGCGCCGTTTCCTGCTCGACAATCGCCTCAACCGGAGCAATTGCCGCGCTGCGCTGCGCCAGGTTCGCCTCGACCCGCGCCTGCAAATCATCGAGCGTCCAGAGTTTGATATAGGGGAGGGTGCTCACCGCTGCGTCAATGTCACGTGGCAGCGCCAGATCGATCAGCATAAGAGCGCGCCCCCGCTCCGCAACCTCATTCGCGTGAATGATTGGCAGCGCCGCGCTCGTCGCGCTGATCACCACGTCTGCCCACGCCAGCGCCGAACCAAGTTGCAGCCAATCCAGCGCCCGCCCGTTGACCTCGTGCGCCAGCGCCAGCGCCTTGCTGTACGTCCGGTTGATCACGGTGATTTCGTGTCGGGTTTCCTTGACGGCCTGCGCCGCCAGTACGGCCATTTCGCCCGCGCCCACGATCAGAACTCGTGCCGCGTCGCCTGCCTGTTCGTGAGCCAGCCGCGCCGCAATGTGGCTCACCGACGTGCTGTGGCGGCTGATCTCGGTTTCGTTGCGTGCCCGTCTGCCCGTATGCACTGCTTCCGCAAACAGGTGCGACAGAATCGCGCCGCTGCTGTGGCTATTTTGGGCGATGTCCAGCGCGTCTGCGACCTGCCCCAGCACCTGCGTTTCGCCAAGAATCAGCGACTCCAGCCCTGCTGCGACGCGTAGCAAATGCCGAATCGTCGCTTCGCCTTCGTAGCAGAATAAGTGCAGGCGTAATTCGTCGAGCTTCAAGCCACCCCATTGCGTCATCAACTGCTCGATGGAGTCTGCTGCCTCCCGCGTTGCTTCGACGTAAATCTCCAGACGATTGCATGTCGAAAGAATCACTGCTTCCTGCACGCTTGCCAGCCCGCGCAAATCGTTCAGCGCGCTGCGCAAACTGTCGCCTGAAAGCGCCAGTGACTCGCGCACATTCAGCGGAGCTGTCCGATGATTGAGTCCTACCAGAAGAATCGACACGTTCGCTTCTTTACCTTATCCTGCGAGGCAGCAGTCAACCGGGCAAACGTCGTGATTTGCGCCAAACATGCCGACAGCGCGCTTCTCGCCGCCGTCCATCCGCTCCACAATCAGTTCGCGGAGCATCGTGATGAAGGCAGGGTGGGTTCCCGCTGTCCCCGCGCGAATCATATTCAGGCCAAGTTCGCTGCTCAATTGACGTGCTTCAGTATCAAGATCGTACAACACTTCCATGTGGTCAGAAATGAAACCGACCGGCATCACCACGATGTCGCGCGCGCCCTGTGCCTGCGTCTCGCGCAGCACCGCCAGAATATCCGGCTCCAGCCAGGGCTGGCGTGGCGATCCGCTTCGGCTCTGGTAGGCCAGTTGCCATTCCGGGTGTCCCGCACCCGCCGCCACCAGCCGCGACGTTTCCTCAAGCTGCGCGACGTAATCACTGTGTTCCGCCATCCCCAGTGGAATGCTGTGCGCCGTGAAAATTAGCTTGGCTTCATCACGCCGTTCTGCCGGAATCTGTTCAAACGCCGCGCACACCCGCTCGACGTTCGCCGTGATAAAGCCGGGATGATTGTAAAAGACCCGCAGCTTGTCAATTGCTGGTGCGCCGCTTCCAACTTCTGTTTGCGCCCGTTGAATATCTTCGCGGTACTGCCGACAGCCTGAATAGCTGCTGTAGGCACTCGTGAAAAAAGCCAGCGCGTGCCGCACGCCGTCGTCGCGCATCTGCCGCAGCGTGTCCGCGAGATAGGGCTGCCAGTTGCGGTTGCCCCAGTAGATCGGCAGCTTCAAATCATGCGCGTCGAGTTCTTCGTGCAGTGCCGCGATCAGCGCGCGGTTCTGCCCATTGATCGGGCTGACCCCGCCGAACAGTTCGTAATGATGCGCCACATCCAGCATCCGTTCGCGCGGGACGTTCCGTCCGCGCAGCACGTTTTCAAGGAACGGCATCACCTCGTCCATACCTTCCGGTCCGCCAAACGAAACGATCAGCAGGGCGTCGTAATTCGCTTGCATTGTTTTCATCCCTAAGCTGGCTGTAATGTCTTGGTGCCGACGAAAATTACCCCGTCGCGCACTTCGACTGCATAGCTTTCGACTGGTGCGCCAGCCACCCCATCGACCACCTGACCGCTGGCGAGATCGTATTTCGCATAATGCCAGGGGCAGACCACCGTACACGCCGCCGCATCGACCTGACCTTCGCTCAACGGGCCGCGCGCGTGCGAGCAGCGGTTGCTGACCGCAAACAGCTTGCCTTCCACGTTGAACAATGCCACCTGCTTGCCATCGAGATACACCAGCTTGCGTTCACCGCTGCCAAATGTTTCAGCACGGCAGACTTCTGCCCACGCTTCCTGCTGCGCTTTCGGTTCGACAGGTTCGGCAATCGGCACGCCGCCTAGTGCGTCCAGCACCTCGACCAGCCGCATATTCAGGCAGGTGAACAGCGGCGTATCTTGCAGTGTGTAGCGGCTCGATTCGGTTTCGCGCAGTTCCTGCACCAGATCGAGAAAATCGGCGGGTTCGTCCGTCTCGAAGCCGAGGATGAATTCGTAATCGTCGATGCCGAAGCTGTAGGTTGTGTTCAGTTTGACCGCCGGGTATTTCCGCCCGACCTCGATATGCTCATCCATGATGCCTTGCCGCGCGTGCTGCGAAAGCTGATACCAGTCGCGCGTCTTGACGAAGGGATACACGAACAGGTATTTCGCCTCGCTCGGCTGAATAATCAGCCGTTCCTGATCACCCAGCGCGCCGCCGCGAATCTCGTAGATCGAGCGTTTCGTCTGCGAGAGATACGAGTATTCCATGCGCAGATACGATCCCATCGCTGTCCGCATAATCGCTGTCGCCAGTTCCTGAAACGGCTGCGGCGATTCCGCGATCTGCCATAGTAGCAGTTCGGCGTCGCTCCGTGTGCCCATCAGGCTGTAAGGGCGCAGCAGCATCCGCCGCTTGAAACCTTCAATCGTCTCCATGAATTCGTGCTTCTGCGCGATCTGTTCCTCGCTGGACAGCCGCCGCCACGCCGGGTCGATCTTGTAGAAGGCGAAGCGCACATACTGGCGTTTGCTGACATTTCTAGGCTGATCTTTGTTCGGGGCGTGCGAGTACGCGGGGTTGCCGGGGCGTCCGGTTTGCGTCATAATCAAATTCCAGTGAACCGAAGTTAAAGAAAAATCTCCTAAAATATACATAAATCTGCAAAAGGATGCAATGGGTGGAACCCTTTACTTACGCCGATTGCGCCTATTTTCACAGGCGCAGTGCTGATTTACTCATCTGCTCCTCATCTAGAACCTGACGATCAGGTCGAACGAGGAGGGCGGTCGCACCTGCTCGAAATAAAACGCTTCTGCCTCATCCCAGCGCCGATGCCACCCCGCCAGCCAATCGGCATTCTCCCGTCCCAGCAGCCGCGCATGACGCACGTCTACCGGAACATCCACCAGCACCGACAAATCGATCAGATCGCTCAACTCAGGTCGTGACGAATATGCGCCATCGACGATAATCACGTCGGCAGGCCGACGCTCCACAAATGCCTCGCTCAGCGGATACGTCCCATCGGCGCGCTGCCGCTCAAAATCAATGGATGCCAGCGTGCGACTTTCTCTGCCAACAGCGGCTCAAGCGCATCCGACCGCAGCCGTCGCCAGTCGATCACGTCCGCGACTTTTTGCGCGGCGTTGGTGCTATCCCACTGCGCATCTGAAACTCGCGCGTCGTAGAAATCGTCGCTCTGCACCAGCGCCGCGCCCAATTCCGCCGCGATCAGCAGGCCTAGTGTCGATTTTCCTGCGCCGCTCCCGCCGTCAATCGCCACCAGAAGCGGGCGTTTGCCACCGTCCATCCGCGCCCGAATCTCCGCGATAACCAAATCCGCAGCCACGCTCACGTCCAACTGCATTTTCCGATCTTTCTCTGTGTTCTCTGTGCCCTCTGTGGTTCAACGGTTTTTGCTTTTCGCTTTTATGCCTTCGCTTGTGAACGGGGGCGAGTTTACTCATCGCAAATCGTTGTATGCACCGCCAGCCGATCCGGTGTATCCGAGCAAATCGCATCGACCCCCAGTGCCCGCAGCGCCGCGATCTCCTCCGGGCGTTCCTCGTGCCAGCACACGATTCCGTAGCCCGCATCGTGAACCCGCTTCACCCATTCCGGCGAGAGCAGAGTATGCGGCTGTTCCGCGTGTCGTTCCCAGCACGGATGCACGTAATCTGCGCCAATCGACTGCGCCAGCCCCACTGGATCGAGCGTGACGGCGCTGAACAAAATCGACGTCATCAGCTTGGGTTCCAGCGCTTTCAGATACACCAGCGTATTCAAATCAAACGATCCCGCAATCGAGTAATCCAGCATCCCGTAGCGCTTGAGTGAAGCGATCACCTTCGCGCCCATTTCGTCATCATAGTCCTTGATGTCGAGATATAGTCCCACCTCGCGCATCGAGCAGGTCTGCGCGACCTCGTCAAAGGTTGGGATTGGCTCGACTCCCGGCGGCGTCAGCGCCCGCAGTTCCTCCAGCGTCCGCTCTGCGACCACGCTATCGATCCCATACACCCGTTTGAGCGTACTGTCGTGGCTGACGACCGGAACGCCGTCTGCCGTCACGCGAATGTCGATCTCCACCATATCCGCGCCCATTTCCGCCGCTTTGGTAAACGCTTCCAGCGAATTTTCCGGCGCATAAGCCGACGCCCCGCGATGCGCGATTTTGTAGAGATGCTGCCGATTTACCGGAATCGTCCGCTTCACTTCCTCGACCCACCAGTCCACCCGCTTCGGGATGTACTCGAATAAGGCTTTCCAGGGGACAAACGTCGCCGTTTCCAGCGGGAACACCTTCGTGAACTCGAAGCTTGGCTCAAACGCCATGCATTCCAGATAACTGAGCACCGCTCGGTTTGCAATCGGGTTGCGGCTCGTGATCACTCCCTCGAACAGCCGCGTCACTAACACACCCGCCCGTCCCGCCAATGCTCCGCAGTCACGGCGCGTGATGTCGGCGCGCTTTTCCATCCATTTCGGCGACGGCGCGAAAGCGTGTTTCCCGCACTCTGAATAGGCGATGAGCCGACCACCCTCCACCGCGAAATCTTCCATCTCATTCAGGCCGCCGTGCCAGCTTCCCTCGGCGTTGATCAGTGTCTCGTGCGCGTCGAGATACACCCACAGATGTTCCAGCTCGTAGAGATGCTGCATTTCCCAGTCCCACCAGATTGCGTACTCAATTGCGCAGACCGCACCCTCTGGTAGCATAATCTCGCGCGGAAACGACGGGGACGGCTGTCCGTTCGTGCGAAAGACCGTGTAGCCGACCACCGACGGCAGAAATGGTTCACGCGCATCGAAACGGAGCTGCGGCGCGTGTCGTCGCGCCAGATCATAGTCGTCGCGATTCGGAATCGTCGTATCGAGGAAAGTATCCATTGTCAACCTCACCGGATTTTATAGAGGGTTTCTCAAATACGAGGATTGTATTGCGCCGAACCCATTTCGCAACCCGACCAGTCTTAATCTTTCGCCGCAAAGAGGGCAGGGGAGTTGACTTATGAGAAGTAGCTCAGTCTTACCCTTTGCATCTTTGCATTGAATCTTTCTTGCTTTTACTCATAATGACCTAAATCGATACGGCCTAATCTGTAGGGGCAGACCCGTGTGTCTGCCCTGGTTCTTGGAGGGGCGCAGCACGCTGCGCCCTGTTTCCAAGCTACCAAAATCAGGCAGTGTCTATATCGGTTATCCTCTCAACACTCAGCACTCAGCACTTCTTTTATTCTTTCGCCGTCTTCCGACGCGCGTACTGTCGCTGTGACTTAATCTTGCTGCCGCAGAAATCCATGCTGCACCAGCGCCGGCTGTGATTGCGACTCGTATCCACGAACAGCCAGCCGCAGTTTGGACACTGCCGCACCCGTTGCAGATCATCCGACACCAGCAGTTCCGTCGCTGCCAGCGCTACCGGCGCGAAGATGTGCGCCAGATCGTCCGATGGTGCCCATGCCCATGCGAAGCCGTGCCCGTTTGCTTCGAGTCGGCGCTGTGCCTGAGCCATCGCCACCATCTGGTTGAGCAGGTCAAGGTCGGCATCGGCGGGGGAGTCTTCCGCGATGACCGCCTGATAAATGTCGTGAATCGCCTCACGCAAATCGAGCGCAGCCTGAAATGTTTGTGCCGCTTCATCGACCCGTTGCGCCGAAAGCGCGTTCAGGCGCGCGCTCTCAGCCTCATCGACCAGCGCATTCCGCCAGCACCAGGCCAGCAGCGCCGAATACGAGTCCAGATATTCTCGACAGGCGTCGCTGGTCCGAAATTCGATGGTGTTCGTGAAGTCCAGACATAGGTTTCCGCCCACCCGCATCGGAAAATGATACGCCGCTAAAGTCATGGTTTGTTCTGCCATGTGCTTCATATGTCCACTTTAGGTCTCAGTTTCATTTTACAACACTCTGACGCCGCGTGACATCGAAATTCTACTATCGAACATTATCATACCGGTATAAGTACTATAGACAGTATAAAAACTTTCGTCTAATATCTATGGGAGAGTTCGATCAATGAACAGGTTTGCCCGATTTATGCTTGCTGCGTTCCTGACTTTATCGGTTGTGCCAGCGCTGGCACAGGATGCCACACCCGAATCGACTTCCACCGATGACACCCGTGAGATAATCGCTATGTTGAACTATGATCAAACCATAACGCTTGATGTCACCGAAATCGCTTCCGAAATGCGCGGCGCGGTGACCGTGAAGACCCTCAGCTATTCCAGCCCAGTCACCGGCAAGCCGATTGGGGCTTATCTCGTCGTCCCTCCCGGCGACGGGCCGTTCCCGGCAGTTGAGTACGTACACTGGTACGATCCCGCCGAGCCGACATCCAATAAGACCGAATTTCTCGACGAAGCGGTCATGATGGCGCAGACCTACGCCGTCGAGTCCATTCTGGTCGATACCATGTGGTCAGACCCCGGTTGGTATGGCAAGGGCCGCACCCTCGCCAGCGACTACGACGATGCTGCCCGTCAGGTCATCGAACTGCGTCATGGACTGGATGTTTTGCTCGCTCCGCCTAACGTTGATGCTTCGCGCGTCGCCTATGTCGGTCACGACTTCGGCGCAATGTACGGCGCGCTGCTCTCTGCCGCCGATCATCGTGCCAGCGCTTATGTGTTCATCGCAGGCGCATCCGATTTCAATAACTGGATGCTTTTCGGCGTCGATGACAATACCCCCGGCCTCGCCAGTTACAAAGCCACGATGGAGACTATCGCTCCTGCGCGTTTCATTGCTCAGGCCGCGCCTGCCGTTGTGCTGTTTCAGTTTGGCAGCCAGGATTTCTATACCCCGGAAGCCGATTTCATGGCCTTTTACGATGCTGCCGCCGATCCGAAAGAACTCCGGGTCTACGAAAGCGATCACGCAATGGCAAGCGCCACCATTCAGACGGATCGCGTGAATTTCCTTGTCGATCACCTCGATTTACAAGCGAAGTAACCCAACGCAATCTTCTCATAGGGGCGCACCTGTGTGTGCGCCCTTTTGGTACATTCCTCGAAAGCGATGAGCAGTCGCAATTCGCGCAACCGTTTTTCTCCTTTTCCTCTTCCTTTCCCTTTGCATCAAATCTTTTTCTTCAATCCCGTTCCCGCTTTCCTTGCCCCTCAACCGCGCGCCGCGTTATAGTCCCCATCCTAATTGGGCAAATCCACAAATAGGGGCAGGCGATGAAAGTTATTCAGGTAGGCATTGGCGGAATGGGCAACGTCTGGTTGCAGACCGTTCTCGACTCGAAGCGTGTTGAGTTTGCAGGATTTGTCGAAGTCAATCAGGCGGTCATCGACGCTCAGGTTGCCAAACACGGCCTGAACCCCAATCTTGTCTTCCCCACGCTCGACGCCGCTTTAGCCGCTGTCCAGACCGACGCCATCATTAACGTCACGCCGCCCCAGTTTCACCGTGAGGTATCCATTCGCGCCCTTGAAGCCGGTATCCCCGTTCTGTCAGAGAAACCGCTCGCGCCCACGCCGGCTGAAGCGCAGGCGATTGTCGATGCCGCCAATCGGACAGGGGTACTTCATGTCGTTACCCAGAATTATCGTTATTCGACCGTCGCTCAGACGCTCAAACAGGCGCTCGATCCGGCAGTCATGGGCAAAATCGGCGCGCTCACAGTTGAATTCTTCAAGGGGCCCCACTTCGGTGGTTTCCGTGAGCAGATGCCTTATCCCCTTATCGTCGATATGTCTATTCACCACTTCGATATGATGCGTTTCTTCCTCGATGCCGATCCCATCTCGGTCTTTGGGCGAAGCTGGAATCCGCCCTGGAGTTGGTTCGCGGGCGATGCTTCGGCCTCAGTTTCGCTGGAGTTTGCCGACGGTGTGGTCGCCTCGTACACCGGGACGTGGTGCGGCACAGGCCGCGAAACCACTTGGAATGGGGATTGGCGCTTCGACTGCGAGAATGGTGTCGTCGCGCTCTCGAACGATCAGGTCTGGGTTTTTCCACGCCAGCACGACGATCAGCCGCAGCAAATCGAACCCGTTGATATGCCGCTTGTCGCCCAGGCCTATCTGCTTGATGAATTTTGCTCTGCTGTCGAAGGCGGCGCTGCGCCTGCCACCACTTGCCAGGACAACATCAAGTCGCTCGGCATTGTTTTCAGCGCCGTCGAATCGTTTGAATTGGGCGCTGTCGTTCGCCTCTGAGCGTTAGAACGCCGTCGCCAGCCAGCCGAGATCGCGCTGCATAAGCATCTGCACAAGCAGTTTATAAACGGTGCTTGAAGCCTGCGGTGGGCTTCCGTCATCCGGGATTTTGTTACTCGGCAGCGGCGCGTGCAGCGTCAGCACCATCACCGAACGATCTTTCCCAGCAATCATCCTCGCCTCAATCGACGTCACGCCGCGCTCGTCGAGCAGATCGCGCAGCGGCTGGTTGGTCGCCAGCGACGTGTAATCTTGCAGGTGCTGCGGGAATAATGCCGCTGCCGCCTTCGCCTGGTCTTCGGTTGTATATACCAGCGCGACCAGCGCCTGTTCTTCCGTTTCGGTTGCGACGTCTCCCAGCGCGATCAGATTGTAAGCAGGGACAGCAACAAAATCGCTCTGAAGTCGCTCACGGATAGCTTTGATTTGTTCTTCGCTCAGTTGCGTCGCCGCCAGAACCTCTGACGCTGCGCCAATGTCGGCGGGATTGATGAAATAACTCTGAATCAGCGTTCCGTTTGCCGTGAGCGCTTCCGCCGCTGCCACGTAATTCGGCTGATCAGCCAGACTTGTGCTCGCGTCCGCTGCCGCGCCCGCAATCGCCTTGACCACATCAAGGCTGGGCGAACTCGCCACCAGCCCATCGCCGACCAGCACCGGTTGGCTGCGTCCCAGTCTGCCCCCGAAGGGATTCGCGTTATCGATCTTCGACATATCGAGCGTTTTCCCACTATCGCAGCCCGCCGTCGGGCACAGTAGGGTCAGCCCGCTTTCGTCGCTTGACGTGTAATCTCGTTTTATATGGGCATCAATGACCGCCTGTGTGTCGAAATTGCCTTCCAGCACATCCCCTTGATCCGGCTGAGGGGGCGACAGTAGAAAATAAAAGGTTCCTCTGTCAAACTCAAAGGTGACCAAACCGAATGAGCAGGGACAGAGGAACCTTGAGACAACTATATCAGTGGG
>DAOUCB010000162.1:0-29369 GCA_034432495.1 Anaerolineae bacterium
ATCCCTATCTCGTAGCCCTGCTCCTGCTCGTCTTCCAGCGAGAGTTCGTCCAGGCGCGAAATCTCATCGGCGCGCAGCAGCGCGGTATCCGCTCCCATCTCCCACGCAGACTCCGATGGGTCGGGCAGCATAACATCCATCATGCCGCGCACCAGATTTTCCTGTTCAATATCGCGGTTGCGTTCACCGAGGGAAGTCTCAACGCCGTTTTGCTCTAGCTGATCGGCGCGGTAGCCCAGATGCAGTTGCGGCGTGCGGTTAATGCCCTGTTCGGCATAGGAGCGCATGGAAATGCGTTCCTCGCGTCCAGTGGCCTCTAGCGCGGCATTTTGGGCATCTTCCCAGGCATCGCGCCAGGCTTCGACCAGATGCGGATGATTCCAGTCGCGGTTCTTGGTTTTCGACCAGTCGCCACTTTCTTCAATTTCCCGCAGGGTCAGCAACAGGTGCGCGTGCGGCTGTCTGCCGCCGTCCGAGGCTTCCTTGTCGTGAATGGCAAGGTCGGCAATCATGCCTCTGGAAACGAACACGTCCCCGGCATACTCACGCAGCAGTTGCGTGTTTTGTTCCAGTGTCAGTTCGCGCGGCAGGGCAAGAATGATGGAGCGTGCAAGCTGCGCATCCTTGCGTTTTTCCGCCTGTTCGACGGCATTCCAGAGGGTTTCCCGATCCGTAGCCCATTCAGGCACATGGGACGGCGCGAGGATGGATTCATAGCGCACGTCATCGCGGTCGGAGTAGTCATATTCCTGTTGCTGGCGTTCATCGCGGAGTTTTGTGCCAGACCGATAGGCCGCAGAAGATAGAACAGAACGCACTTTTAGCGTTTTGCCAGAGCCGTAGGCAGCATAGCCCACTGCGGACTGACGCCCGCCTCTGCCAATCATGTGTACGCGAAATGTGGGGTTGGGCATCCGACGCTCCCCATGCTTCCGAAGGCCACTTTAGGATCAGCGCCGTACAAGCGCAATTATACATCGCTGCGCGATGATTGCGCCCCGTCGCTGCGCTCCGGGTAAATCATCGTCAGAGATATATCAGATATGGAGAATGTTATTTCTCTGATTTGGGAGAAAAATTAGAGGTTGTGAATTAATTGGAAAACTGAGTAATCAGTTACTGGCTATTCAGAGGTTTCGGAGTTCGCTTTCGTTGCATCATCTTTTCGTGTTTTTCGGTTAATGCGCGCCTTTCGTGCCCGCCATTTTGCATGTGCTTTTCTTTTTCTTTCTCTTTCAGTATCTGTCTGAATCCGAAAGATCGACGATATTACATGAAGCAAGCCGTTTAAAATAAGCAACACGATCAAGTTAACGGTAAGCGTTATTAATTGAACGGGTTCAATTAATATTTTCAAAACAAAAGGTTGGTCGCTTTTTGTGGCTCGCTGAGTGCCGCTGATTTGACTCCAAATCCTATCCGCATGTGTTCTATTTTCGGCAGTGGGACTATTCTGAAATTCATCACAGGCACGGATAAATTCTTGCTTTAAATTCAAAGGCACATTTGCATATTTGTCACTTGATTCAGTTAACGCCGATTTGCGCTCGGAAAATCGCACTTTATCTCCGGCAATATCGGCCAGCCTCAGATTCTCATCATTTGGATGCTCCAAATAGGCATTTCCAGCTTGCAGCATTTCATACAGCAACTCCGCAGGTGCTTCCGACCCGCTTTCCTGTTCCATTGATTTTCTTAAACACCTCGCCGCTTGAAGGTATCGCAAATCCAAGCATTACTTAGTCGTATTCTATCACGAGGATGGCATTTTAATGCAGTCGCTATGGCATATACGATGTCCAAACTTGGCGGCAGAGCACCAAGTTCCCATCGTGAAATGCTATTATGCTCATACTTTAGCTTTTGGGCTAATCCCGCTTGAGTATATTTAGGCTCGCGTAATCCTGATAAGACCTGAGCAAAGGTTTCTTTGCAGTTGTCTTGCATATATTGGGCAATATCAGTTGGTTCAGCCACTTTCGCATCTTATGGTGACAAAATAGCTACCAGACAAGCATCACGCACTTCCATTAATTAGGTGTTTGTTCATCCCTGTTGATGCCCTTTTGCGAAAGCGAGATAAGTTGCTCGTCTGGGCGTGGTGTAAAATCGAAAACCCACCCAAACGTTTTTTCCATGTAACAGTTCAGGAATTGCTGGGCAACCACGCTAGATAATACCTCATTTTGCACTTCAGGAACAATACGCCCTTCATCCGTATGAGGGGTATTTTCTACAATACCAGTAACACCCGTTGCAGCAGCAATTATATCTTGCATGGTCAAGCTGGATTGCCCCGTTGGTAAAGGCATACGCTCCGCTACCTTCACCAAGTTAGCTATGGCATCCGCTTCAGCTAAATTTCCGTCTGTTTGATGCTCCAAATAGGCATTTCCGGCCAACAACATTTCATAAAGCAACTCAACAGGTGCTTTCGTCCCGCCATCATGTCCTTGTTTTTCCGCCATATTCTTAAACATTATTTTCAGGTAGCACTCACCAGATCACTTATAGAGTAGGACACGGCGGCCTAAAAGTTAAGTTTTTTTGACACACAGCTAATACGTGCCTGCAAATGCTGAATATTCAGATTCTTGCCAACAGGAGAATTAGAGACTTTACCACAATTTATTCTTAGGACATCCGATCAACAGAAAGGGAGTCCTATGGACAAATGGCAGTTGCTCGCCCGCCTGCTCATGCAGGACGGCATCGGGGATGAGGAGAACCCGCTCATCCAGCGCATACTCAAAAACTACAACCTCTATTCCCTGTCCGGCTTCAGCCGTATTGGGCTGATGATCTTCCTGCTGCGCTCCGGCAGCGACTTCATGCAGGTTCTGAACGAGACCACCCCTCCGGCTTCTTCTGACAGTAAGGGAAAGTGACCTGATGGCTACGGCAACGCGCTTTATCGATCCTGACGACATGACCCCTGATGAACGGGACAGGCAGGCAGACCTGATAATCGCAGAAACCTGCCGCAGGATGCCGAAACATGCTGATACATCTGTACCCTTCCTCAACGCGCTTAGCGTTAGCTGGCACTGGCTACAGATGCTGCGGGACATCGCCGCCTGTTACGATGCTTCCTTTGACGGTTCCGTTGTCATGGAACTGCTGCGTCACAAACCCCTCGTGCTTGCCGCCGTCGCTGGGCATCTTGCGGCTGTTGGCATCGCGGAGGACATCGGCGAGGGTGACACACGCACGGAAAACGCAGTCACGGCGATCAGTGCGACGCTGACCTACACGCTCGGAAAAATCTACAAGGAAAGCTGGCGTCAGGGCAGAGACCCACGCTGGGAGGAAGTCATCCAGGCGTTAAAAAACACCGGACGGTGAATCTCGTCCTGCGGTCGCAACATAGAGCAAAGGAAAAATCATGGAGCAGAAAAAGCTGAAGGCCGACATATCGCGCGATGGCATGGCGGTGTTCGTGCCCGCAGACCCGCAGGTGAAGCTGCGCTTCAGCAGCGACGGCAGAATCACACGCGCAGGCGAGGTGAGCTTTGGCTATGGCCTTCTAAACAAAAAGATCACCCGTATCGGCGGTTTCCACGTCATCTATGACTGGTTCGGCCATGTTAAGGGCGTGACCGGAAAGGATGACCGGATCGAGGTGTTCATCCGCAGCCAGGCGGAGTCGCGCGCCGCCGCGCAGCGCAAATCCGGCGACAAATGACACTCCCCGATTTAGACACCCCACTGCTGGAACTTGCCGGAGCAGATACCCTCACCGTCAGGGATGTCTGTGGCGGAATCTGCGAAACTGGCCTCACGGGGTCGGGCAAGTCCACCAGCAGCGGGGCGCTCCTTTTAAAAGCATTCTTCAAACATGGGTTTGGGGCACTGGTTCTCTGCTCCAAGCCCGGAGAACGCGCCCGCATCGAAGCCTATGCCCGTGAAGCAGGCCGGGAACAAAGCCTCATTATCTTTTCACCCCGTCCCGATGATCGCCACCAGTGTCAGTGGCACTTTAACCCGCTGGAATATGAATTCCGGCGCGGCGGCAGCGGCGCTGGTCTCGTGGAAGCCTGCGTAGAGGTCATCAACGCCATCAGGGGCATGGTGGAAGGCAATCAGGGCGGCAGCGAAGGCGACTCGCACTGGCAGCGCGCCAGCGATCAGTTGATACGCTACGCCGTACAACTGCTGGAACTAAGCCGGGATCGCATCTCGATTGACAACATCACGCAACTAATCATGGACGCGCCCGAAGGCGACGAGGCTGAGGAACCGCAGTGGCAAAAGGCGAATTATTTCTGGCAGACGCTACAGAAGGCGGAGCAGAACATCCAGACGCCGCGCGACCGGCATAGTTTCCGCATGGCGAAACGCTACTGGCTGCAAACCTATGCCGGGCTGGCAGATCGCACCCGTTCCAGCGTCTATTCCACCTTTTCCGCTATTGCGGACGTGCTGCTGCATGATCCGCTGTATGAGCTATTTTGCACCGATACCGACCTTGTGCCGGAAGCGAGCTACCGGGACGCGGCCATCATCGTGCTGGACATGCCGATCCGGGAATATGGCAAGGCCGGCATCGTGGCGCAGCGCCTGTTTAAATATTGCTGGCAGCGCGCCATGCTGCGCCGGAACGTGTCGCAGCATCCCCGTCCGGTTTGTCTCTTTGCCGATGAAGCGCAGAACTTCATTGATGATTTCGATTTTCTGTTTCAGGCGGAATCCCGCGAATCACTCGTGGCGACCGTCTATATCACGCAGAACATCAGCAATTACTACGCCGTTCTGGGCAGTAAAAGCCATGATGAAGTAAACGCCCTGCTGGGGCATTTCCAGACGAAAATATTCCACGCCAATACCGATCCCGTCACCAACCAGTGGGCAGCGGAAACCATAGGCTATGACCATAGCTACCGCAGGTCATGGAGCATGGGACATACCGAACTTGGCAACAGCTATTTCAGTATCGGCGGAGCGGAGCAGCGCGAGTATAAGATTGAACCCGCGCTCTTTACGGGGCTGAGCAAGGGCGGCGAGGCGAATGACTGGCAGGTCGAAGCCGTGCTGTTTCAGGGCGGCAGGCAGTGGCAGGCCAATGGCGACACCTGTCTGAAAGTGGCGATCCGTCAGGCATTCGCGCCGCAGCCGCAGGCGCTTGCCGTGCAGGACACCGCCCTCACCCGTGAGCAACAGACGAACCTGCTGATGGTTCTGATGGATTTTCTGCTGATCTTCCTGCATCACGGCACGGTCATGGATATGTATCAGGCGATGCAGTGGCAGCAGAATGTATTCAGCCCCGCCCGTCAGGACGCACAGGAGGCGGTAACCGTCACCTGCGACGAAACGCAGTTCTCCGTACCCGTCCCTGACATCGCCGCTACCGTGCAATGGGCGCTTACGGCGAATCCGTGACATGGACATGCCCCGCCCTGCCATTACCTACCTGCCACCCGATGATGCAGACGTTGACCGGCTAGTCCGGGAAGCCAGCCAGCGCCTTGCCGCTGGCAGCGGCGATCCGTCCTATCTCGATCCTGAAGTGATGTGGGAACTGGCGGCATTCATCAAGCTGATCGGCAAGCTCAAGGCAAAGCAGTTGAACGCAAATGAGGCACAGTGTTTTGACAGCCGATCTAAACCGGATTATCCTTGAATATCAAAGGCGAACGCCGAAGTGCTACTAACACCCCGGCGTTCTGGTCAATGCACTACCCAAGATAGCGCACGACCTCCGACAGACTCTAGCGTGCCGGATGGTGCTGTGCCACTCGATCTCCTGGAGAAAAGGAAGAGCCTGTCATGAAGCGCCAAAGCGAAGCGCTCACGAATCTATCCCCTATTGCACTCTGCTACATACGCCAGTCCTTCACCCGCGATCCGAATGATATGAATAGCCCGGAGCGGCAACGCGCCAATATCCAGGCCTTCTGCGACCATGAACAATGGACACCCGTGTGGTTTGTGGACGCCGAAGGCCATAAATCAGGCCGTTTTGAGAAAAATCGCCCGGAATGGCTACGCCTGAAAACCCACATTACCGATCCCGGTATTGTGGCGGTCGTCGCCAATGATCTGGCGCGGTTGCATCGCAAGGCGTGGCGCGTCGGGCGACTGGTCGATGACGAGCTTGAGCCAAACGGCGTTCGGCTCATTCTGGCAGCGCCAGGTCGCCAGCTTGACACCTCCACGCCAATGGGACGCATGTTGCTGATGATGCTGGCGATGCAGGATGAAGCCTACGCGACGGATATTTCCGCCCGCACTAAAGACAATATCGTTTACCGCAAAAGCCAGGGCAAGAGCATCGGAATGCCGCCCTTTGGCACGGTGCGCGGCGAAGATGGTTATCTGAAGCCCTCGATTAGAGGCGCATGGTTGCTTCCCGATGGGCGTTTTTCCAGGGGGAAATCCGAAACGGAACCGCCGCCCGTTCCGGGCGCAGTTTGGCGCGGTTACTTTGCCTGCGCAAAACGTATTTTAGAGCTTTATGCGCTGGACAGGATGGGGCGCGAGCGCATCGCGTATCAGATGAACGATGAAGGCTGGGCATTCCGCGACCGTAAAAATCACCCACGCAGGCTCACCAAAGATGATATTCGCCGCGTTACATCGGGTTGGCGCGAGTATGCAGGGTTGAAAACCAATGGCAGAGCAATCGATCAGAACGCCAGCATCATCGAGAATCCGACCGCGATTTTTTACGATACCGGACGCGCCGTGTTTGATGTGGAGTTACTGCGTCATGTCGCTAACGTACAGGAGCGGCGAAGCGAAACCACTCGTCCACGCGGCTCAGTGAAGGCAGCCTATCCCTTTACGCTGGCACGCCTGATGTATTGCGCGCATTGTGAACGCGCAGCCGAGCATCAGAACAATCCCAATATCCGTACCCGTCTCAGTGGTCATAACGAACGCGGCCAACTGCGTTATCGTCATGCCGAAGGCGTGAATTGCGGCAGCAAAACCCGGTCGCTACCCATTGAAATCATTGAGCGAGAGTTTCGGCTCCTGATTGAACAGCTTACGCTCAAGGAAGAAGCCTTTAACATGCTCGTGGAACTGGCAATTCAGTCCGAACATGGCAGTCCAGAGAGCAACGCCAACTTAGAACAGGAGAAAGAAGCGGCGATTGCCAAGTGCCGTCGCCGTATTGAAGCCGCTAAAACCGTGTTTTTAGATGGAGATATGTCCCGTGACGAGTACGCGCGCGTCAAAGAGGACAATGAGCGTCAGATTGCCCATTGGCAGGCACGCACCACTGAAACCGAAAAAGCAGCCATTGAACTCAAAATGTGTATGAATGTGGTCAACCAGATGCTTGAATTGTGGGATGCAAGCACGGATGAAGACCGCCAGCAAATGGCGCATATGCTGTTTGAATATCTGGTTTACGACCTCGATGCACAGCAGATTGTCGATTTTCGGCTCAAGGCCTGGGCAGACCGCTATCTCGTGCTACGCACCGATCTTTATGACGATGATGTGCCTGTTGTGGGAGAGCAGAATCAAAACGGTGCTGCACTCAAGGCCAGCACCGATTTTTGCTCCATAGGAGATTCGAACCCCTGTTTTGGCCTTGAGAGGGCCACGTCCTAGGCCTCTAGACGAATGGAGCGGGTAAGGTTGCCATCTTAGCAAGAGTACAGGCATTGGTCAAGATAGACTTACTCATTTTTCTTCGTGGAATGCACCAATATTTGAATAATGGCAAACCAGAATCCACATCCCCATGTGGTATGTATGAAAATAAAAACCAAAGGAATACGGCACACCAAGGATAACTTCTCTCTTCTCCCAACATGAAATGAGAATACGATATTAAACAACATATAAATGATAATACCTAAGCTCCAGATGGATCCAATAAATGGCATAAATATACTCAGTGGAATGCCGCCAATAACAAATAGAGTAAAGGTCGGAGCTGCCAGATGTCGAAGGCGCAAAGATTTTGGATGCTTCAGAAGTGTTTGCGGCTTCGATGCCCCGTAACGAAAGTATTTTTTTGCCAGAGCATGGAAAGATTCGGGACCATAATATTCTGAGCAGATTTCAGGTGAAAAGTATATACTGCCGCCAGATGCGCGAATACGAAAGTTAAATTCATAATCTTCATTGACCATAAAGTGTTCATCAAATAAGCCGACATTCTCGAAGACGCACCTGGGCCACGCCCCCATATAGACGGTATCGGTATATTGGGCTTTACTACTGATACGAAATGCCGTCGGAATTGCGAATTTGGAGCGGCTTGCTAGCGCGATTCCACGTCCAGTAAGCGTTTCCGCTTTGTTATGCAGTGAACCGCCGGCATTAGACGCCCCAGTTATTGCTAAAGTTTCGACACAACGCCGAATGTAGTCTGGGGCAATAACCGTATGCCCATCCACGCGTACAATGATATCACCCTGGGCGATCCGAATAGCCAGATTCATTCCGGCAGCTTGAATACGGAGTGGATTGCTGATAATTTGTAAGTGATCTGTTTTCGAGAGGTTGTGTATTAACTCAATGGAGTTGTCGTCACTCTCTCCATCCACAATGATAATTTGTATACATCCTGGAGGATAATCCTGTTCAAGTATGGCGGTAAGGCTCTGCGTGATATACACCGACTCGTTACGAATAGGCATGATCACACTGACGAATGGGGAAGCACTATACGGATTCATGTGCACGATAAACCTTGGAGTATTCTCAGGTTCAAATTATACTGTAATATTATACTGCGGAGAGCTTAGGCGTTGTGCGGCATTTGTGGAATCTATTATTTCAACAATCAGCGCAATGTAAATGAAAATACGTTGCGTTCAATGATGGATACTTTACTGCATCGTGGGCCAGACGACGAGGGATTTTTTTGCGCTGGCCCGATTGGAATTGGCGCACGTCGCTTGAGTATTATTGACAAGGCTGGAGGTTCCCAGCCTATTTTCAGCGAGGCTGGGCAAGTCTGTCTCGTTTGCAATGGCGAAATTTATAACCATCAGGATCTTCGTAGCAACCTTGCACAGCGCCACCGGTTTCGCAGCAACGGCGATATCGAGACCATTTTGCATCTATATGAAGATGATGGGCGAGCATGTGTCGACCAGTTACGAGGCATGTTTGCATTTGCACTCTGGGATTCACATGAACAACTGCTGACACTTGCAGTTGATCGTTTTGGCGAAAAGCCACTTTATTATGCGCAAGATGCAGAAAAAATAGTATTTGCCTCAGAGATCAAATCGCTTTTACGTTTTCCAGGTATGTCACTTGATCTAGACTATCAGGCGCTAGACGAATACTTTGCTAATGGTTTCATCTCCGCCCCTCGTTCAGTTTTTAGCACTATTCGTCGTCTTCTCCCTGCTCACACTGTGACGATTTCGCGTAGTGGAACATCAACATTTGAACATTACTGGGAACCCAGATTTGCTCCGTATGATCATTGGGACAGACGGTCGATGGACGACTGTATCGCTGAGATAAGAGGATTATTAAACGAAGCGGTACGCTTACAAATGAAATGTGATGTACCTCTAGGCGCATTTCTCAGCGGTGGTGTAGATAGTTCCTCTGTCGTTGCGCTCATGACCCAGTTTAGTGTGACGCCTGTTAGGACATTCTCAATTGGATTTAGTGAGAAAGGTTATGATGAAAGTCCATTTGCACATACCGCGGCGACTTATTTCGGCAGCGACCATCACACCGAGATAATCGGGAGCGATCAAGTTGAGCTATTGTATCGTCTGATCCACCATTTTGATGAACCATTCGCGGACTCCTCCATGATACCTACTTACCTAGTCTCGCAACTTGCCCGACAAGAAGTGTCGGTCGTATTGAGTGGTGACGGTGGAGACGAAGTATTCGCAGGATATCATCAACATCTCTACGGCTATAGACAGAGTATTTTGCAAGCGCTAATTCCGACTCAGTTTCATACCCATGCAGCAAAGTTCGCTTCTATTCTTCCGTCGACAATCAAGGGAATCCCATATCTTGCTTCCCTGAACGATCCCGTTGAAAACTGGCTTACCTCTGGCTTTTTCTCTGCTCAGCAACGATATCGACTCTACAGCTCTGATACCCGCGCTCTGCTTGTCGGATACGAGGCAGAGCAGATTAAAAGAGATATTTTTCGGCAGGTTCAGCATCTGGATGGCCTCTCACAATTACAATACCATGATCTCATACAATATCTGCCGAATGACATCCTTGTGAAAGTCGATCGCGCGAGTATGTTGGCCTCACTTGAAGTTCGCTCGCCATTCCTCGATCATAAAATCATTGAATTTGTGGCCCGTTTACCAATTCACTATCGTATGAATCTCGTATCGGGGAAAAGATTACTCAAAAAAGCGCTAGCTCCCCTTCTCCCTCCTTTTGTACATCATCGCCGAAAACAAGGTTTCAGTATTCCACAATCAGAATGGCTTCGGGGTACGATGAATACGTTTCTGCGCGAGACATTGGCGCACCCCCACCTTCCGGGTCTATTCAGTCAATCCTACATTCAGCAGCTTATTCAGGAGCATAGCCAAAACCGAGTTGACCATAAGGATCGCTTATGGGCTTTGCTCTGTTTCGAATTGTGGTCACGTGAGTGGTTGTAGAAGTGAATCGTTCAGTTTGGCAAATAGATCCAACCCATCTAACGCCCTACTATAATCTGACACTATGTTCAGCATTAGCTCAAGCAGGCTGGAATGTACACTACGCATCATCAGTTTTTATCTATGACTCGGCTCTTTCATATTCAAATGACTTTCAAACCCATTTTTTCTACTTCCCCCAAATCTATACTGCCAAACTTGCCTGTCATCCGTTTATGCGGCGTATTCTGCGAATATACTTTTATCCGTTTGGGCATCGCAGAGTGTTACAATCAGTGATCGCGAATCCTCCAACACTTGTTCATCTCCAATGGACGCGATTGCCTCGCCTTGACCTTTATCTCGTTAATCAACTTCATCGTCATGGAATCCCAGTGATATATACTGCGCATGATGTTGAGCCACTGTTTCCTTATGCCTTTGATTTGTCTGCAATTTACACTGCCGTCGATGCGATTGTTGTTCATACCGAGGCGAATCAAAATAAACTCCTTCAACATCATCCAAGCCTAAGTGAAAAAAAGATTCACGTGATACCGCATATTGCACCAACTTGGCCTCTCCCATCTGGAGCTAATCGCAGTGCAGCTCGTTTATGGCTGGGATTAGCGCCAAACGTACCTGTGTTATTGTTTTTCGGATCAAATCGCCCTTACAAGGGATTTGATGTGCTTATGGATGCTTTTGCCTATGTTAGGAAAATATTTCCTGACCTCTGGCTGGTAATCGCCGGGCGGTTTGATGATTCTCAATATTTGTCTTTCCGTCAGTCGCAAGTACTGATTGAGCCGAATTATGTGCCGGCAGATCGAGTATGGACTTATCATCTTGCGGCGGATGTAGTCGTTTTGCCGTATAGAAAAATCTCGCAGAGTGGTGAACTAATAACAGCAATGAGTTTTGGTATTCCCGTTATTGTCACAGGCGTGGGTGGCTTGGCTGAAACAGTCAATGGAACTGGCTGGGTTGTGTCTCCAGATGATCCTATCGCGCTTGCTGAAGCGATTTTGGACGCATTTTCGAATAATTCGCGATTAGAATCGATGAGTAAGTTGTCCAGCCATATCATTCGCGAATATCATTCACCCGATGTGGTCGCTCAACAAACCGTGAAACTCTATAGTGAGTTCTTTTAGTGTTGCAACGTATTCTGTTTGTCACCGATAGCTTAATGGCGGGTGGAACTGAACATCAGCTTATTACGCTCCTTAGCTATCTAAACCGAGAGCGGTTCCTTCCTTACGTAGTGTGTCTTTATGGGGAACATGCGGGATATAGCCTGCATTTTCTCGACGATTTGCAGAAACTGGATATTTCGATCCTTTTGCTTGACCTTGATTTGAATCGTCGCGATAAGTTGTATGCCGTCATAGCGCTTGCTCGTTCAGTGTGGCATATTCGTCCTCACCTTATTCAGGCTGTTAATTATCACAGCAATCTTCTAATACGTCTTGCTCGTCCGTTCATGCCCGCTTCAGTGAGATTAGTCGGTTGTGTATATATTGAATATACGCCGAAGCAGTTATTTTATGAGTACGTTTCCAGTTGGATTTGCAATCGTGTTGTTTGCAATACCGAACACATCCAGCACCAATTACCCTCATATGTTTCAACACAAGTTATCCCGAACGGCGTCGATCTTGAACGTTTCTCTCGTAATCCAGATCCATCTCTACGTGACCGCTTATCTCCGCACGCAACCTATATATTACTTGTATTAGGTCGAATAACCCGACAAAAATCACCTCACCTGTTGGTAGAAGCGGTAGGCATTCTCAAGGAGCAAAATTGCCTCCGGCAAGGATTAGAAGTTTGGATAGTTGGTGAATCGCAAGACTCTGAGGCTGAGCAACGGCTCAAAGCAGCCATTCATCGAAATAATCTTGAGAATATCGTGTTAAGGTTCCCTAAAACTCATCTTCCAGAAATCTATTATCATGCCGCCGATGTCGTTGTTGTACCATCGTTGTGGGAAGGACTGCCAAATGTGATTCTTGAAACTCTCGCTGCGGGAAAACCTCTGATTGTTTCGGAAGCAGCTAACTCTTCCTGTGTGGTTGTTGAGGGTCATACTGGCTGGATTTCGCGAACAGATGATGCTGAACATCTTGCTGAAACGCTTATTAGGGCGTTGTCTAGGGATTTAGGCAATATGAGTGTAGATTGTCAAAAATCGGTTGCTTCATTCACTGTAATGAAAATGGTTCGAGCATACGAAGCACTTTATCATGAACTGATGGCCCGCTCGTAAAGTTGTTGATACTGTTTAACCATTCGCTCAATTGAATATTCATTGGCAATTAATCGCCCATGTGCCCCCATAGAATTTAATTCTTGCCTTGTCATATGAATTGCTGCTGCAAGGCATTTAGCCAGCGCAATACTGTTGCCTGTCGCAAAGACCCAACCGTTGATTTCATGTTGGATGATTTCGGCATGGTTTGCGGCGTTAGAGACGATGGCTGGTGTGCCAGTTGCTAATGATTCAATAACTACATTGGGAAAACCTTCTGAGTAGGACGGTAAAACTGTTACATCGGCAGATAAGTAATGGGGCAAAATGTTGTTTGTTGCTGAAAGTTGTTTGATGATAGATTCAAGTCTGTATTTGTGGATAGTTTCTTTGATTTGTTGTTGTGTTGTTGGATTGGTGATGTCCCCGATAAGAGTAATTTTTAGGTTGGATTGTTGTTCTTTTTGGAGCAGATGAACAGCATCAAGGAGAATTTGATGCCCCTTTCGCGGGTCGATGCGTGCAGGTACAAGAATTTTGAATAGATCTGTGGAGGTTCCTTCTTTGTGAAGCGTTTCTGTTTTGAAGAATTCTGGATGAATGCCGTTTGGAATAAATGTGGTGATTGGTTTGCTATTGTTTGTTGTTCTTTGCTGTGGGTTGTTTTTCTCAATGACTATGCGAAAATCTGACAGAAACTGGGTTCTTTTTTCCGAAAGAAATTCACGAGAAGAATATTGTGTGCGTACTGCTGTGATCAAACGATGAGGTGGGCAAAATAAGCGACAGGATCGCGCAATTAAGTTTGGGTAATGAAGCCAGCTATGAACGATATCGGGCTGCACGCGCTGTACAATCTCAATATACCGTTTAAGCGCGCTTAATCTATTGACTATACGAAGACTACCGTGCCTTAGACTATAAATTGGGACATTGAGCTTTTGAAGTTCAACTTCGTAATGGCGAAATTCATCATAGGTCGTCAAGACATGGGATTCAAACTGAGTCCGATCCAGATTTTGCAGTAAATAAACAAGTTGTCGTTCAGTTCCTCCTGCACCAAGCGTATCGATAAAATGAAGAATACGGATTCTTTCGGTTATAGTCTTTTATCCTTTAGGAAAATGAATCGCTTCCTATGAAACGCGCCGACCTTCTCACTATCACCGCTTACACTTCCGTGCTTCGAATAATAGGTCAAATCGTCGCATTCATAAGTGGTCTGGTTATATCCACTACTTTCGGTGCGACAAGCAGTACTGATACCTATTATGCATCACTGATTCTACCTACATCGCTCGCAAACCTCGTCATCAATATCTTGACCAATTTGTTTGCACCAATCTACCTTGAGCTTCTTCATCGCGATCCTATCCAGCAGCGACCGATGATTGCCTCCCTGCAATTTGTCACATATGTCGCTTTGTTAGGTGCAGCTACAGTCAGCCTGATTGCAGTGCCAATTTCAATATCATTACGCAACATACACGCATCCAATACGATTGAGGCGACTATTTTTGGAGTTACTCTCGGCGCATTGACTCCATTGGTCGGTCTAACTCGATTATCAAGCACAATCTGTGAAGCACATGGACACTATGGACTTCCAGCAATAACCGCATTGCTTAATCCATTAGCGTTTGTGGCGATTCTGCTGCTCACAACTCCAGTACTTGGAATCTACAGCCTTATTTGCGCCAATCTTGCCGGACAAACTGCCGAATTCCTCGTTTTGACAATATACGCACGACATCGCTTGAATGTTCCAATCCGCCCCAGTCCACATTTACACCCTGCGGTACGAGAAATGATTCTCCAAAGTATTAGCCCTGCAATCACCTATTGCGCCCTGATCTTTGTCCCAATTTTTGATCGAACAGCGGCAGCCACTCTTGATGCAGGAAGCCTGACCGCATTTCACTTTGGCGAGCGTATAGTCATTGTTCTCGATTTAATCATCATGACCAGTGTTATTAGCCCAATTAGCAATTACTGGGCACAGCGCACCGCCGAACTAACCATCGATTCCGCAGCACGAACATTCAATTCTGTTATTTCGAGTATGCTCTTTATCCTTGTACCTCTATGTCTCAGTGGCTTTGCGCTTCGCTACGCGCTCTTTTCAGTACTCTTTCATCACGGTCAGTTCAATCTGGATATGTTAGCTGCTAAAGTTTTCGGCTTACTTCTATTGAGCGCGCCCCTCAATTATATGATCGTCATTATCGTTCGCCTATTACTTATCGCGAGAAACACTCGAACGCAGATGATTCTAGCGCTGAGTGTGTCTATGCAAAATACGTTTTTCAACTTCCTTCTTGTGCCGATACTTGGTTTGCCAGGTATCCCGCTCTCGACGCTACTATCGCGAGTAATTGTTTTAGCGATGAGCTTTTACTTTCTCAAGAATCAGTTTCGCAAAATCAACCTTAAAGCAATCCTGCCCAATCTCGCTCGAACCCTAAGCTGCGCAGGAATCATGTTTGCCGCCTTATTCTTTTTACAAACAGTGCTCTCCCCTTCCCTATCGCGTGAAAATGGGATGCCAATGCAACTTTTTGCGCTCGCAGTCACGATCAGTGTTAGCAGCCTTATCTATATCGTTGCTGCATACCAAACTCATCATCCTGACCTAAGCGTACTTCTTAAAATTATCGCAGAAAATTTAGCGCCTCGCTTCGGTATTCCGCGAACATGAATATTGCGCTCTTCGTTCCCATCATCGACCAAACTGGAGGAGCTGAAATTGGCACACGCCGCCTGGCTCAACGATTGACGCGGCGGGGTCACCAAGTGACAATTGTCAGTACTCAGCCAATGAGTCAATGGAAGCAAAAGCGGTCGATTATTGACTATGCGAAAGGGATTCGTTTCGTCCGCCTTCCGGTCTGGCAGCGGTCAAAGCATATTTTCGCTCACATGCTAACGCTTGAGGCGCTTTGGGCGTTTCCTCTGCTACTCCACAAAACACAGATTATTCATTTACGCGGATTAACACCCGAATCAATGATGCTTGCCAAAATTGCACATCGTCATGGCATTTCAACACTATGCGTGCCAATGGCAAGTGGCAGGTACGGAGACGTCGCGACGTTTCCGACTAATTTCCGGAAAAATATAGTTAATCTCGAATGGATCAGTACGTTAACGGAAGCTATGGCTGTTGAAACAGCCAAATGGGGATTTCCCGCAAATCAAATCGGCATCATACCAAATGGTGTCAATATTGATAGATTCAAGCCAGCAAGCAGTCAAAGCAATGGGCAGCGTGTGATTTATGTCGGTCAGTTTCGCCCTGAAAAACGAGTAGATCTCCTCTTGCACGCTTGGTCACAGGTACAGAAAGCATTCCCAAACGCTCAACTATCGCTGGTAGGCGGCGGTCGGTTTAGCGAGGAATACAGGCTATTAGCAAATGAGTTGAACGTTGCTCCAAGATTTGTCCCAAATTGTGACACGCCTGGAGTTATCGCAAATCTACACATGAACAGCATTTTTGTCATGCCCGGCATTTCCGAAGGAATGTCGAACGCACTCCTAGAAGCAATGGGGGTCGGTTTGGCTCCCATTGTTGCGGATACACCAGCCAACCGCTCAGTTATTACTCCCGAATACAACGGTCTAGTCTACCAAGCCGATTCGCCTGAAGCATTGACCACGCAAATCAGGCGACTTATTTCGGACGCTGATTTGCGCCAACGGATAAGTGCAGCCGCTCGCAAGACAGTTGTCGAACGCTTCAATCTTGAAGATGTTACTGACAAATATATCGTGCTCTACAACCAGATTCTTGGCGAAAAACGCTGATCCCCTATACTTGAACCACTTTGCGAATAAGGAGAAGTTTCCATGCGTGTTCTAATCATGTCGGATATGGAAGGTGTCAGCGGTATTGTCGTTTGGGAGCAAGTTACGGGTGGCAATCCCATGTACGAAGAATGTCGCCGCCTCTACACAGAAGAAATTAACGCGGCAGTACGCGGCGCAAAACGAGCCGGAGCAACCGAAATCGTCGCCGTCGATTGTCATGGAGCAGGCGGCGGTTGGACGTTTAACTCGTTTGTTCCGGAGCTTCTCGACCCAGATTGTGAATGGGTTGCTCATCATCCCTGGTCGCGTTACACCGAGTTACTCGAACAGGGTTGTGACGCGTGCCTTTGCATCGGTATGCACGCCCGCAATAACACACCTGATGGCGTTCTCTGCCATACGATTTCGACCGTTAAATGGCAAAATTTATGGTTCAACGATCAACTTGTCGGCGAGCTAGGTATCAACGCAGCAGTCTGCGGAACTTATCAATGTCCGGTCGTGTTGGTTACAGGAGATGAAGCTGTTTGCCGCGAAGCGAAGGGGCTTCTTGGTGATAGCCTGACAACCGTTGCCGTCAAGCGTGGCTTAAGTCGTTTCTCTGCTCGCCAGATTCCACCAATCCGTGCCCGCCAGATGATCGAGGAAGGAGCATATCAATCGCTTCAAGATGTGAAAGCCATAGCACCTTATATCCCGGCACAACCGACGAAAATCACTGTCGAAATCACAAGTGTTGATAAAACCGCCGAATTCATGGGAAGACACGGCGTTACGATTATCGATCCACTCAAGGTAGTCAGTAAAGGCGAAACCTGGATGCAAGCCTGGGATCAGGTTTGGCATTGGTAAGTCACTTACGGGCAGCCAGAATCTGCTCCAGGCTGATACCATGCAGCCGCGCAATTTCCTGGGCATAGCTTCGACCAATAGGCAGACCACGTTCGATTCGGAACGTTCGCACGGTCTGCCCTTCCCCATTCGATTGAACGGCTGCAATCAGACTGAAGATGCTGCTGTTACCATCGACAGCTTTTTCGATCTCTGGGATTCGCTCCGCAAGTTCAATCAGATGGGTCGCATACATGGCTCGGACGCCGATCACACGCAAGCCGCAAAGAATATCCTGTGCAAGATAAATGGCTTCTCCTGGTGACGTACTTGAGAACGTTTCATTGAGAAGCACAAGACTATGCGATGTTGCACGCTCGAACAATCCACGCAAGCGGCTGGCTTCTTCAGCCAACCGCCCCTGATGCTGGCTTTCTAGTGCTGGAAAATGTGTCAGTATAGTATCGATGGGACTCATGCGCGCACTTTGCGCTGGCACAGGCAGCCCAGACTGAAATAACACATGTGCCATCGCAACCGAACGAAGATAAGTTGTCTTACCACCGCTGTTCGGCCCTGTCAAAATCCCGATTCGTCCTGCGTCGCCCAAATCAACGGCGCTGGGGACAGGCGCTTCTACCTGGCGAAGGAGCAAATGCAGACTTTCGAGACCATCGATAACCGTCACACGTTCCTCAAGAGGCACTATCTGTGGAAAAGTGTGAAATGGGAGTTTCTCAAACAACCGCTTGGCCGCCACAAAGAATGCCAGTTCAAACTCAAGACTACCCAGAGAATCAGTATTAATCCGCGCATACTGGTTGAGTGCCCGTGCAACGGGCTGCGCCACCTGCGTGAGCAGGCGATCTAAATCCTGAAAAAGCGGTTGAAGGATACGTTCATCTCGATTTCGCGCAAGAAAGCGCAGTGGCGCAATTCCTGTATCTTCACTTTCATTTGCCGTGCCAATCAGCTTTTCCAGAAATGAACGCGATTCCCCAACTGGATAATCATTCACAGCCATAAGTGCTGCCGAAATGGGTTTAAGATCGGAATCTAGATTCACACCAATCGTCAGACTGGAAATTTTTTCGAGAGGAGCACGCATCTGCGGAAGCTCATCCCGCAACTCTTGAAAATTCTCATCATTCAGCAGCACGAGTAAATTGTCGCGTAACGCAAGTAAAGCGTTAGATTTCAGGCTTGCTGCATTCAGTGCTTCATATAGTCCCTGAATCAACGAAATATATACATCGATATCCGCCAATCGATCTGACGTTTCAAGCAAAACATTGCGCTGTCGCTGTCCAAGTAAAGAGTTTCCTTGTTGCAGGCCGGAAAACTTAGGCAGTAAGGCTTCCATCCTATCGGCTAACGCGGGATTGTTGAGAAAATCCGACATCACTGCCTGCCGCCATTGAATCGTGCTGGGATCGGTCACCAATGCTACGAGGTTGTGCCGAATAAAGGAAGCATAACGCTTCTCCAGTGTCAGTGATTTAATAACTTCTCCAAGCGCCAGATCGTTCTCCCATACCATCGATGGAACGGTGGGCAGTGACCTCACCTCTGGAAACATCAGACTAATCGGAAGGAGCCGAAGCATGGTGCGATTTTTCAACTTGGCGGTTTTATTGTGATTTAAATTGTTTTTAGCATTTTTCATGGAGGAATAGCCCCATTAACGCAGCGAAGCCGGCTAAGCCGGCTCCGTCGTCGCGCCTAGAGGGATTCGAACCCACGACACTTGGTTCCGAAGACCAATGCTCTATCCACTGAGCTATAGGCGCATATCTAACCTGATTGTAACCGAGTTTAAAATCAGGTCAACGGGCAATGTGACTGGCAAGAATTGTCTGATTATGCCTTGCCGCGCTCAAACCTATTCGGTCCCCGAGTCGGCTCTGAATACGAATCGCCTCCCCAAGCAGCATTCCCGCATCGTCATAGCGTCGCATAGCAATCAAAACTGCCGCCAGATTCGTTTGGGCGCGTGCCAATCTGAAAATATCTTCCAGTCGCTCTAGTAAGGTCACGGTATCTGTCAGATAAACGTGTGCTTGTTCAAATTCGCTTTGTTCTTGATAACTTCGTCCAATAATTGTATAGAGACTGGCTTCGGTTGCCTCGTCACCTTGAGTTAGCCTCAGGGCGCGCTCTGCCAAAGTACGACAGATACTTTGGTTTCCGAGAACGAGCTGAGCTTCGCTCTGGATCAGCAGACCTCGCGAAGAGTCTGGTAGCGCCGCTAGCAATTGCTGTGCTCCAGCACCATTCCCCTGCTCTGTCAAAATTGAGGCTTCCTGATAAATTGCCTCATGCAATAAATTTTCATCTTGGGTGCGCTGAGCATAATGCTTTGTCTGAGCGATCAATGCCTGAGCGCGCTCGTAGTCTCCTCGGTATTTAGACAGGATACCCCACTCGATAAAAGCGTGCGCTTGCTCGGCAAACTGTCCACTGCGCCCACATTCCAGCGACACATTGTAAAAAACCTGCTGAGCGCCTTCCCAATCAGCAAGGCGGCGTAAGCACATACCATAGGCAATCTTTATCGCCGGATCAACAATCTCGGCTATCCGTATATAATCTTCAAAAATCACGCGCCATTTCGCCCAATGCCCATGCGCCAGCCCATTTCCCCAGAACTGGTTGATATATTGGGTACGTTGCTCCAAAGACAGTTCAGGAAATCCGGTGATCAGAACCTGCTCAAGAATGTCCTGAGTGAGATCGCTGGGATGAAGGTCGGCAAGCAGACGAGCGATACAGAGTTGGGTATTCTTATCTGTGCTGTAGGCCCGTCGAATGTATTCGCGTGCGGCACCAATCAGTGAATACCCGGTATCACTTGCTCCCTCGATCAATCCATGCGTTTGCAGCAGGTTTACAACACGATCTGGAATATTCCACAACACAGTAAGTTGCTCAGCGTACACTGGACGCGGTATTAGGGCAAAACCACACCAGGCAGCTTTAACCTGCTCATTGAACACTGTAAACATTTGGCTCAATAGTTGCTGATGTATAGCAAAATCGAGCGTATCCCAGTTTTTGCTGTTCTCCCAGAGTCCGGCTGCTAAACGAAGCGTGAGTGGATTTCCGCCGAAATACTGGTACAGATCTTGGGCAATACCTGGTTTATCGTCCAATTCAACAGATGCATATCGATGTAGAGCATTCACGATCAGACTATTCGCCGAAGCTGGATCGAGATCTGGAAGAGAGACATGCGCTTCGATCCCTTCGATTGACACATAGCTACGATTGATCAGGATAACAACTGCTGCGCCAAGTTCGCGCAGAAGCCTGCTGAATGATTCACGATCCACTATAAGCAAATCGAGACCATCCATAACAACGACGACATGATACAGAAGTAAATAGTCTCGCAACTTGATTTCGCCACCCTCGCGCAGAAGCTGCTCTGTCAGTTGTTGATACACAATTTGAGTTGATGCTGGCTCGTCAAGCCACACAAGCTGATCAAGTTCACCTTCAGCAATCTTGTGGCGCAGAAGTTCCTGCACAAACGCCGTCTTACCAACGCCTATCGCTCCTGTAATCAGTAGATGACTGGGGGATAGAGAAGCAAGCAGACTATGGGTCTTCTTAAGTAACTCCTGCCGTCCGACAAGCGTGATAGGCACGCTATAAGGCAGTTTCGAGTACAAATGACGCTCGATCTGCGCCCGACGAGCAGATTGTTCTCGTTCAAGAAGTCGCTGTGTGAGCATCGTCATACCGTCATCGACATATCGTGCGATAGTCCGCGTGTTCACTGCGAGCAGTTGCGCCAATTCTTCAACCGACAGATCCAGATCTGCCCGAACATAACGGTAATACAACACAAGCCAGACCGACATATAGTGTTTACCAACTTTGACCAGTTCAGCAATTTCAGCATGAATATCAGCACTCCGGGTATGTTCACGCGGCGGGAATAGCCCGAAAATATGACACTGGTCATTCAACGCCTGCGTAATTTCTTCCACAAGCAATTTATGAACGGCAAACACGCGTTTTTCGTCGCTTTCAGGCATGTCTGGCGTGCTAAGCATCAGATCTACCAGGAGTAAATGCTGTAGCCCATCTGCCACTGGTTTACGAGGAGAGTAGACTAAAGAGGAGAGCGCCGCGACAATATCCTCACGACTGATAAACGGGACAATCATCCCTCAACAATGTACGCGCACACACCTGCCGAACTTGGCCTCGAAGTCACGTTCATTCTCGCACGCGATCCTTTAGCGCCTGCCGAATTTCCCGGTCACTGTCACGCTTGGCAAGATCAGCTCGCTTATCGTACTGCTTCTTGCCCTTTGCCAGCGCGATTTCGACTTTTGCACGACCACGCTGCAAAAACACCATTGTTGGCACGACAGTATAGCCGCGCTCTCGAATTTTACTGATGACTTGAGCAATTTCTTTCTTGTGCAGTAACAATTTTCGTGGGCGCAATGGATCGACGTATCCGTAGACTCCCGCCTGTTCATACGGCGAAATATGGACGCTCATCAGCCACAATTCACCTTCACGCTCCTGCACAAAACCTTCCTGCAAGTTGATCCTATTCGCGCGAATAGACTTAATTTCCGCCCCTTGCAACACCAGGCCCGCGTGGAAAGATTTTTCTAAATGGTAATCGTAACTGGCTCGGCGATTCCGAGCGATTACCTTAATGCCTTCACCATTTGTCATTGGGGTCCACCCCCTTTCATAATGTCTAGAAAGGATCGCCAATTAGAAACGTTATGACGCAGCTTCTGTTGTCGCTGTCGCCGCTGAACTTCCTGCATCCCCACCTAGCGTTTGCTGTAAATAACGAATAGCCTCACCAAGTTCAACATCGCGACCCTGAGCATCTGGAGCAAGTACAATATCCGGCTGAAGACCAACCTGATCGAGAGCATGATGCTTCGGTGTCAGCCACGCAGCAGCGGTCACGTGTAACGAAGACCCATCAGAAAGTGGATAAATCTGTTGAACCGTCCCTTTGCCATACGTTTTCTGACCAATCAGAATGCCTCGCTGATTATCCTGCAGCGCGCCTGCAACCAGTTCTGCGCCACTGGCCGTATGATCATTCACGAGCACAGTCAATGGGAGCATCGTAACGAAGGCATCTGCCTGCGCATTGAAAACTTGCTCACCCTCTTTGGCGTCCTCGAAGGCTAATGGCCCGCTACCAATAAATGCATTCGCAACTTCCACCGATTCTTGCAGTAACCCACCCGTATTATTCCGAAGATCAAGTACAAGTGCCTTCACATGCTTCGACTCTAAATCCTGAAGCGCTGTCCTCAATTCATCAGGCGTGCGTCCAGTAAAGAGCGAAACCTGCACATAGCCTATAGTTGAGTCTTCTGCGAGCACGCGCCAAGTGACCGACGGCACATTGATGACAGCGAATGGTATAAATACTGTCAAGTCGTCACCGTCGGCCACGTGTGTCACCGAAATCTGGACACCACTACCTTCCTTTACTTCACCGCGCATCATTTGATCAATAGCATCCTGTGATGTGCTTGGATCGACGGGAATTCCGTTCAATGCGCGCAGGATGTCACCATCCTCAATTCCTGCTTTAGTTGCAGGGCTGTCACTGTAGGGGTAAAGCTCGATTTCCCCCTTTTCATTTCGCTTAATCTGTACGCCAATCCCTCCGTAAGTTCCTGCCAATGCATCAGACTCGCTAGCGGCAACTGGCGGATCGATAAAAAAGGTGAACCGATCATTGAGTGATGAAAGCATCCCACGAATTGCTGCATATTCTCGCTGACTAAAAGTTGGCTGCTCACGCAAGAAATGTCGGTCGATCAGCCCCTGCACTTCGTCAAGCAATGGATATCCAGATCCATTTGCCGCTGAAACAGACGCAGGCAAATGGATATAATCGCGCGCGAAAAATCCTGCGCCAAAAATCAGCGCCATCAACACTCCGATCCCTACTCCCATCAAGAGCGATCTTCCGATATCGCGCGCAGTTTGTTTTTGCATCGTACTCGATTTCAAGCTTATGATAAAGAGAAGCTAAATTTTAACATTGCCTACGGTAAAGCCAAAGTCCTGGTTAGGGTTTCATGAAACAAAAACTGGCAACACCGCTCGTGTTGGTCGCAGATGATGAAATCAACACCACCATCATGTTACAACATATCTTCGAACGGGATGGCTATCGAGTCGAGCGCGTCAATGACGGGTATGCAGCGGTGGAAACAGCTAAGAGGATTTTGCCAGATTTAATCCTGCTCGACATTCGTATGCCACGCTTAGATGGTTTTGAAGTCCTGCGCCTGCTGCGTGAAGACATGCAAACCGAGAATATACCCACCATTGTCATCACAGCGAATGCCAATGCCCCCGCCGATGTCGAACGAGGGTTGAACCTGGGAGCGGACGACTATCTCCCGAAACCATTCGCTCCGCAGGAACTCCTTGCCCGTGCACGCAGCAAAATCCGCGCTCGTCAGCTTGAAGATGCCCTTCACCGCCGCACACAACAGCTTGAAGCCCTGCTCCACGTCAGTGAACGCTTAAATCAGCATCTTGAGCAGCGTGATTTACTCAACCTGATTATTGATTTGACCCTGGAATTGCTTCCCGGAGATATTACTATTCTTCAGCTTCTGAATGACCAGGCGCAAGTGACAGATGAGCGTATCATTGGTCGAAGCGGAACAGTCGAAGTCTCAATTGATTCACGTTTTGTCGCGCGCGCGCTTGAAGCGGGCGAATCGATTTTATGGCAGGATGATGAACTTCCCGTGGAAGGCATCGTCAGCGGTATGACTTGCACCCTTCAGCATGGCGAAAATATTATGGGACTTCTCACGCTTTTGAGTGCAGAGAGAGTCTTCGATGACAATCATTTTCGCTTGTTCACTGGCATTGGCAGACAGGCAGCTCTGGCCTTGCGCAACGCGCAGCTTTATCAGATGCAAGCAAACTATGCGCTCCATCTGGAAGACCGCGTTGCTGAGCGCACCAAAGAGTTGCAATCGGCGCAGCAGCTCCTGATTCGCTCTGAAAAACTTGCGTCAATTGGGCATTTAGCTGCGAGCATCGCTCACGAAATCAACAATCCTCTCATGCCCATCGGTCTCCTGCTCGAACGACTGGTGGATGAACTCAAAGAGAGCAACGCACAGGTTGACTTTCAGGAAATTGAAATGATTCAGGAGCATGTCGAGCGGATTCGACGCATCGTACGCAGCCTGCTCGATTTTGCCCGCCCCGATACCAATCTGCGCCCACTCGATGTGCGTCAAATTCTTCAAGGTATCGTTAAGCTTAACCATAAATTCTTTGAGCATGAACGAATCCAGATCGAGACTGATCTTTCCTCAACGCCAATGGTTTTCGGCAGTAAAGATCAGCTTGAAGCTGTATTCATGAATCTCGCACTCAATGCCCAGGCAGCGATGGAGCGCGGGGGTAAACTGATAATTAATACCCGCAGTGAAAGCGATCAGGCCGTTATTGAGTTTATTGATACGGGTCACGGCATCCCCAGAGACAATCTCAATAAAATTTTCGACCCGTTTTTTTCCACCAAGGCGACAGGAACCGGGCTTGGTCTGTTCGTCTGTTATAGCGTTGTCGAAGGGCATCATGGCACGATAGAAGTGGAGAGTAAAATCGGCAAAGGAACACAGTTCACGATCCACTTACCTGCATACCACGAATAGAGTCAAGCACTGTTATGAAGAATCAACAATGCTCCCGAGTTTCGGGAGCATTGCTAGTTTCAGTTGATTTCGACTTATTTTATTGAGGCTTCCATGTTGCGGCAAATTCGCTGTCGCTTAGTTTCCCTTGAGCATAGCTCTGGGCTGAAGCTAAATCAGTAGCGACAGTCAACAGTGGGCTATTTTGACCACAGTTGATCAGATGAACTCCAAGAGCCTGAATACTCGAACCAAGTGAATCGCTCTGTTTTGCGAGAGCGTTCATCACTTGAGGTAACAACATTCGCATCGCCCGACCTTGCGTTGTACAGGCTGTCACCTGAAGCGTGTTGCCTAGTGATGTCTGTACTTCCGCAATTCCGTTTTGCGGCAATGAGAACGACGACATCGCGCTCTGAATTGCCGAGTAATCAGCACTAGACACTTCAGCAGTAGTTTCTGACGTTGCCTGTTCAGTCAGAGCCGCCACAGGCGTAGAAACAAGTGTTGGTACTTCCGGTTCGCTTGTCGCCTGCACCGCTTCTGACGTTACTACCGCCTGCCCAATCAATTCAGTAGCAGTGGCAACTTCTGCAATCTGCGGTGCGGTAGCCGTTGGGGTCGATGCCACACTCCCCCCACCCTGCGACAGGATGACGAGCAACACCAATACAACGATCACAACCACTGCAAGAATCGGAATTAATGGCAAGCCACTGCGACGTGCAGGTGCAGCAGGCTGTTCACCAGTTGCGCGAACCGTTTCGGGGAAATCAGCAAAATCTTCTTCAGGAAGACTGGGGGGTGCTTCGGGCATCGTCGCTGGCGCGAGTGGCACAATTTCTGGCGGCTCTGTCCCAACAGATCGCGCCTGTGCCAATAGTTCAGCAGCATCGGGGTAACTAGGATTGATGCGGAGAACATTCTCCAGCGCGTGCTGCCCCTCATCAGGGCTTGTCACCGCGTGGGCATAGATCCACCAAGCATCTGCGTTGTCTCTGTTGTCTGCAAGAATTGGTTCAAGAATCGCTCTAGCTTCATCATAATTTCCAGCTTCAACGAGGTCATAAGCTCGTGAGAGAGCCGATTGCGTTTCGTCGCTGCTCATGCAAACCGATCTCCTGCGTGGTTAACCCGCACAATTGCAGTGTACAACGAAGCGCATCCTCTTGCAAACAAAAAACCCACTTTGTAAAAGTGGGTTTGTATTATGCCCCGGAGAGGACTCGAACCTCCACGCCCTTTCGAGCACAGGCCCTCAACCTGCCGCGTATGCCATTCCGCCACCGGGGCGAATGATTGAGGGGTATTATACTCACGGCAGGTGCGATGTCAATCCTTTTACGGCGGGCCAAATTCGTGTAGCATAATGCGCCAACGTTAAGCAAGCTGGACAGGTCTAAGCACATGCGAATTGCTCTGGATGCAATGGGAAGTGATGCGTTTCCCGTCCCGGATGTCGCGGGTGCGATACTCGCGGCGCGCGAATTTGGGGACACTATTTTACTGGTTGGCGATGCCACCCAAATTGAGCCGGAACTCGCAAAACACTCAACTGCCGGATTAAATCTCGAAGTCGTGCCTGCCAGCGAAATCGTCACCATGCATGACAAACCCAGTACCGTAGGTAAGACCAAGCCAAATTCTTCCATGCATGTCGGCATGAACCTGATCAAAGATGGCAAGGCGGATGCATTCGTTACGGCAGGCAACACAGGCGCAGCGCTCAGCATTGCCACGCTCTTTACGCTTCGGCGTATTCCAGGTGTCAAGCGCCCAGCACTGACGGCCTTTGTACGAATCGGAGGTCAATCAGTCATCCTGCTGGATGTAGGCGCAAATGCCGATTCAAAACCTGAATGGCTGGCTCAATTCGCGCTCATGGGCAAAATCTATGCCAGCAGTACTCTCAGCCTCAAGAATCCAGCAGTAGGTATACTCTCTAACGGTGAAGAAGAAGGCAAAGGTAACGAGCTTGTTCACGAAGCGACACCGCTACTTGCTGCTTTGCCCATCAACTTCGTTGGCAATATTGAACCTAAAGATTTGTTAAAGGGCAGCGTAGACGTGGTTGTCAGCGATGGCTTTGTCGGCAACATCCTCCTAAAATCAATTGAAGCCGCAAGCAGTGTCATGGGCAATCTAATTCGCGAAGAAATCATGCACGACACCATTTCCAAGATTGGCGGACTGCTCGCGCAGAATGCATTTCGCCGCGTCTATAAGCAAGTTGATCCATTTGAGGTCGGTGGTGCACCTCTTTTGGGCGTGAACGGTGTTGTAATCATCGGTCATGGTCGCTCAAACGATAAAGCGATCAAGAACGCAATTGGTCAGGCGCGTAAAGCAGTCGCAGGGAACGTTATTCAGGCGATTACCGCAGGGCTGAAAGAATAAGGGGATACCGAGAGGAGGTAAGCGGCACTGGAGCCGCTGGATAGCTATGGAATTACTACGCAATGGACGTCCGCGCGTCGTCATTACTGGAATGGGTGCAGTCACGGCACTTGGTGGGGTGAAAACCCTGTGGGAAAGCCTTAAGGCAGGAAAATCCGGTATTCGCCATATTGAGACGATTAACGTCGAACACTGCCCTGTAACCATCGGTGGTGAGGTACGTGGCTTTGATCCGACAGATTGGATTGAACCAAAAGAAGCACGTCGTATGGGTCGCGCTTCACATTTCGCAGTCGCGGCAGCGACAATGGCTGTCGAAGACGCAGGTCTCACCTCCCAGTTGATCGAAGCTGAAGGCGAACGTGTAGCCGTCGTCATCGGCACAACGCTCGGCGCACATGAAATGGCAGAGCAAAATACCTTCAAGTATAAGACTTCAGGCTACCGCAAGCCGAATCCACTCACGTTAATCAACTCCCTGCCCAACATGCCAGGGCACTATGTCAGCCGCTTCTTCCGCGCCTTTGGCCCGCTGCTTGCGCCCTCAACCGCTTGTGCAGCAGGGACTCAATCAGTCGGCGAGGCCAGCGAAATCATCCGCAGTGGTCGTGCCGATATGGTCATCACCGGCGGCGTGGAAGCGGTACTGCAAGATTACGCGATTGCCGGATTCGAAGCGATGGACGCCCTCTCGACGGGTTACAATGACAATCCCGAAGCCGCGAGCCGCCCCTTCGACAAGAACCGCAATGGTTTCGTCTTCAGCGAAGGCAGCGCCGTGATGGTCATTGAAAGTCTCGCCCACGCGCTCAAGCGCGGCGCACGGATATACGCCGAAGTTCTGGGACACAGCTCATCTTCTGACGCTTTCCACATCGCAGCACTCGACCCGACAGGCAATGGTGCATGGCGTGCAATGCGCTGGGCGCTCGAAAACGCGCATGTGAATACTGAAGATATTCAATACATCAATGCGCATGGAACTTCGACTCAGGCGAACGATATGATGGAAACGCTGGCAATCAAGCGTCTGTTCGGTGAACAAGCCTATAACATTCCCGTCAGTTCCAGCAAAAGCATGTTAGGGCACGCGCTCGGCGCATCCGGCGCAATTGAAATTGTGGCCTGTGTGATGAGCCTGGTCGATGGAGTACTCCATCCGACAATCAACTATGAAACGCCCGATCCGGTCTGTGATCTTGACTATGTGCCAAACGTAGCGCGTGATGCGAAGGGATTGAAGTACATCCTTTCCAATAGCTTTGGACTCGGCGGGCAAAATGCCTCGATTGTTTTGGGCGCTATCTAGCCCCCAAATTCCATCCCCAAAAACAAACGCGCGTGATACGAAAGTATGACGCGCGTTATTTGTATGTGTGGCTTATAATAAAGCCGTGTACAGACATACGGTGGACATGCAATAAACGTGGAATTAAATATAGACAAGCTTCTAAATAAGCGTGATGTGAAGCGTGCAGAAGTCTTAATCGCTCGATATTTACGAGCTGATCTTTCGGTGCAGGAGCGTGCCAGTTTACTCATCACGCGCGCCCGTGCCAGACTCTTGAGTGCTCGTATCGATGATGCCTTGGAAGATTTGGATCATGCTCGTACCCTACTGCCGGATGAATTTGAAACTCCTCTCACCCTGGAACTCCTCGCAGATTGCCATTTTGCCCGTTTCGAGTTGGCAAGTGTTGGCTTTACAGATCGCAGCGATACCGTTCAAGCGCTAACAGCATATGAGCATATTCTTGAAGATTTCCCTCAATATAGCAATCGCGGTTGGATTTACTATCAGCGTGGACGTGTCTTGCTGACAGAAACCCGTACTCAAGACGCCACTGACTGCTTCCA
>DAOUCB010000163.1:0-108625 GCA_034432495.1 Anaerolineae bacterium
GCCGCCGACGAGCAGCACGAGCGCCAAAAACCACTCCTGCTTGAGCCGGAGCATGATGTAGGAGATGCCGTAGCCGACCGCGCCACCGACCAGCGCCGAAATCACGAGGGTAAGTGCGAAATTGAGCAGGCCGACGGCGGGAAGCGTTTGCATGATATTGGTGCGAAGCTGAAGCGCCTGCGCCAGCGTCGAGCCGCAGGGTTCAATGAAGGGCTGCCCCGCGAGGAATGGCAGCAGACGCGTGTAGGTGATGCCAGAAACATACGCGCCAATCGAGACGAACAGCACCTGCCCGAAGTTGGGCACACCGGCGACGCCATATTCGAGGTTGAGGCTGAGCGCCATGAGCGCGGAAATGCCAAAGAAGGTCAGCAAGGCGATGCTCGTCCCGACGAGATCGATATGCATGATTAGCGGGTCAGTTCGCGCTTGCGGCTGAAGAAGCCCGTCAAGCCCTGCGGTCGAATCAGCAAAACGATGATGATGATCACGAAGGGAATAGCAGGCTTGAAGCTGAAATCGAGGCCGACATACTGATTGAGCAACTGCATGACCGTGTTTTCGGAGAAGGCCACCACATACGCGCCCAAAATCGTGCCGAAGAAGCTGGACATTCCGCCGAGAATCGCTGCCGCGAAAACCGACAGGATCGCCAACCAGCCCGTCAGCGGCGCGACGTTGGAATAGATGCCCCACAACGCCCCGGCAACCCCCGCGAGGCCGCCGACCCGCAGCCAAGTCAGCGTTTTGACGCGCTCGACGCGGATGCCGATGATCTTGGCGAGGTTGTAGTTGTTCGCCAGTGCGCGCATCTCGCGACCGAGCGCCGTGAAGTTGAGCAGGAGCGTCAGGACAATCACGGCGATGATGCTGGTCGGCACGACGAGAAAGAAGATGTTGCTCAAAATCATGACCGGGCTGCGAAAAATGACTTGCAGCGGAATTTGCGGGCGCTTGTCGAACAGGTTGAAATGATCGGCGAAGATAAACAGGATATAGCGCAAAATCAGGCCGACGGCGAAGGATGCCAGCAGCATGGCGTAAGTTGAGGGGTTGCGCTTCTCCAGCGGGCGAAAGACGACGAGGTGCGAACCCAGCGCCACGACTGCCGAGACGACGAAAGCCAGCGCCAGAATCACAAGCGGATTGGTAGACAGCCCCATCGAGACGAGCAGCGCCGTATACGCCCCGAAGGTGATGTACTCAGCATGGGCGAAGTTGGGCAGGCGGATGACGCTCATGGTCAGCGTGATGCCGAGCGCCATAATCGCGTACATGCTGCCGATTTGCAGCGTCTTGACGAGCGTGTCGATCAGTACGGGTAGGGTCATGCAGCAGTCTTCAGATGATTATACGGAAAAAAGGCGCACACGTAGGTGTAGCCCTACCATCAGTTATCGCCGTAGGGGCGACCTGACAGGTCGCCCCTACAAAACGCAACCTTATTTCAAAATAGACACGCTACGAGCCGTCGGTCATATCGACCTGATTGGTCGAACTGTTGTAGGTTCCAACCGAGACAAATTCCGGCTTATCAGGCGAGACTTCGTAGATACCGTAGTAAGCGACGGCCTGATCGCCATTCTCGTCGAGGTAGGCCTGCACGGTCGTGCCGATATAGTGGTCGGCGACGAACGGGAGAATCGACTTGACGGCAGCGCCATCGTTGCCAACCATGACCATAGAGATCATGGCAATGTTGGCGGCGTCGTAGGCGTAATTGGTGAACGGCCCCGGCGCTGTGCCGAATTTGGCGGTGAAAGCGTCAATGAAGGGCTGCGTCAGCGGCGTGCTGGAATCGGCGAAAGAGACCGAAATGAACTTGGCGGCGCGCAGGAAATCAGCGGCTCCCGCATCCTGAAGAATTTCGGGATTGGCGAGATTTTCGACGCCCATCCATTCGGTGCTGCTCAGAACCGGATCAAGTTCGGCAACCGGGAGCAGCTTTTCGGCGTCGGCGAGGAAGCAGATGCAGAAGACGGCAGTTTTGCCTGAAGCCGACAAGCGGCTGGCTTCGGAACTGAGTTTGGTCGCCTCGCTGGAAAGATCGGTCGGGTTGGGCGCGTACTTGACATCGGCGACTTCTTTGCCACCCGCCGCCTGAAAATCGGACGTGAACTGGGTGGCGAGTCCGTTGCCAAAGGGATCGTCCATGTGCAGAATGGCGACGTTCTCGTAACCACGTGCGGTGGCGATGCCGACGAAGGCTTTGGCAGCGAAGGTATCGGGTGGGTCGAGCACGCGGAAGATGTTGTCGCCGGGAATGGCTGCATCAACGCCTGTCGAAGCCGGGGCGACGATAACGACGTTATTGGCGTCGGCGAACTGTTTCGCGCCGAGGACTTCACCCGTCGTCAGCGGGCCGACGATCACCTGCGCACCCGTCGTCTGGACAATGGTCTGGACGGCTTTGGCAGCGCCATCAGGGGTGCCAGTGGTGTCCTGGCTGGCGATGACGAACTGAATCTTGACGCCTGCATCGCTCAACTGGGCGTTCATTTCTTCGACGGCGAGTTCGATGCCTTTGCTGAAGTCGGTGCCGAACGTGCCGAGCGATCCCGTAAAGGGCTGGGCGACGCCGAGCGTGTAGGTCTGCACATCATCCTGCGCGGAAACACCCGCCGGAATCCAGACCAACACGAGCGCCAGTAAAAGAGCTGCTAAAAGAAATCTCTTGTTCATCTTTGTTCTCCTGTGGTGGAGGTGGATAGACGGATTGTATCCAGAAAATGATTTTCACGATACAGCACGAGCGCACGAAAGTTTCTGGCTATTCCCGACAAAGCCGTCTCAACGGCTAACACGGCTGGCGACAATCTCCTGCAAGCGATTAGTGATAACGTCGGCTTCGCCTGCTTCGAGCGTCATCGGGTTAAGGTGAATGCCATCTGCGCCGACCAGCTCCACGACAATCGACGGATCGCCGGAGGCAAGCTGATCCTGTACGGCTTTGGCGTCCATGCCCAGTTGGGCGGCGTCAATCGTCAGCAGGCAGCGCGGTAAGGGCTGTCCGGCTTCGTTGGGGAACGTCCGCCGCGCGCTGATGCCGGGGATGGCGCTCAAGGTGTCAATCCACATGGCGACGGTGCTTTCGCAGACCTGCTCACGGGCATCGTGATCGAGCGTCAGGTAGCGTTCGACGGCGGCGAGCAAGCCCATCATTTCCTCTTTGCCGACTTTCATCGGGCGACCGACATTGGCGTTCGGGCTGCCATGAATGCGGCAGGCTTCCACCAGATCGCGGCGACCGAGTACTAATCCGCTGCTCTGCGGGCCGCGTAAATCCTTGCCGCCGCTGAACACCGCCAGCGCCGCGCCCATCTGTGTGAACGTCCACAGGTTGCTGACGGGGGGAAGCTGCGCTGCCGCATCGACAATCACCGGGATGCCGTGCGCGTTGGCGATTTCGATGACTTCACGCAGGGGCAGGTCGTTCGGTGTGGTCATCGCCCCCTGAAACCAGAAGAAAGCGGCGGTACGCGGCGTAATCGCCTGCTCCAAATCGGCGCGCGATGTGCCTTCAGCGCTGCCGATCTCGACGATTTGCGCGCCGATTTCGCGCAGCGCGTAGTCGTAGCCGTTGCGATGAGTCGCATGGACAATAATCTCGTTCTTCATCCCATCCAGATGAGGGAAGCTGCGGATCAGGTCGGAGTCAGTACCCGCGATGCAGGACGCCGCCGCCAGCACCAGCCCCGCCGCCGCACCACAGCTTACGTAGGCGGCTTCGTTGTGGGTGATTTCCGCGAGGCGATCCCCGACACGGCGCTGAAGCTCGTGCAGGTCGATGAAGGAACGAGCCGCTTCATTCATGGCCTGAAGGACTTCGGGAGCCATCAGCGAACCGCCGAGACGGGTCAGGGTCGCGGTGGCGTTGATGATCGGGCGGATACCGAGCGATTCGTAATTGGTCATGAAGAACCCTCCAAACGCTAATCGTCTTAGCTGTAGATAAAAGCAGTCAGCGGTCAGCAATCAGCTAAAAGCAAATTGCTTTAAAGCTGACGGCTGATGGCTGAAAGCTGATGGCTATTTAAACGTCCAGTAGGCAGCGGGTGCGTCCGGCCATTCGGGCATGGTTATGCCTTCGGGGTCGTAGACGACTTTGCCCGCACGCAGCGTCAGTTTGGCGGCGAGTTTCTGCTTGCCGAAGTATTTGGCGCGTCCGCAATCGACAAAGCCGAAATGGCCTTCCTGCATATTCAGCACGGCGATGTCGGCTTCCGCGCCGACGCTGAGCGTCCCCAGTTCGGGATGCCCGATTTCCTGCGCGGGCGTGACGGTCGAGCGATAAATCGTCTCTTGCAGCGACCAGCCCATCGCCAGCATCTTCGACATAGTGGTCAGCATATCGACGACCGGGCCGTTGACATTGCCGATGTGCAGATCGGTGCTAATTGAATCAGGTGCCCAGCCGCCTTCGATGGCGGGAATCGCGAGGCGGAACCAAAAGCTGCCCGCGCCGTGACCGAGGTCGAAGATGATGCCGCGATCCCGCGCCTCGAACAGATACTTATTCGGCTTGTTGTTCTCGTCCAGCACCGGGAACTGCTGGGCGTACATATGGGTGTGAATATCGCCGGGGCGCATCTTTTCGAGCAACTGCTGATAGGTGCGTTCGGGGCGAGGCCAGAAATCGACCATCAGCGGCCTCTTGCAGATTGCCGACGCTTCCAGCGCGCGATCCACTGCTGTCCAGGGTTGATGCGCCTCGTCGTAGGGGTTGTGCGTCCAGTAATGAGCGGTCTTAATGCCGACGCAGATTTCGGGATAAGCCAGCACAATCGAGGCGGCGAGTTCGGGATCCATCTCGCGAATATCGTGCTCCCAATCGCCGATCATGCCCGACTTGACGATGTTGATCAGCGCGAAAATGCGCGTCTTGGAGGTGTCGATCACGGTGCGCTTGAAGTGGAGAAAGTGCTTCGCGCCCGCCGTCCCGGTATCGAGCACCGTCGTCACGCCGGAGCGGAACGAGTGATGGTCGATGATGACGCTCAAGCCTTCCGGTTCGCGGGTGTGATAGGCATGAACGTGGATGTCGATCAGGCCGGGCGTGACGTAAAGGCCGGAGACATCGGCGACGGTGGTGGCGAGGCTGGGGTCAATGTCAGCCTCGACCCGCGCGATTTTGTCGCCCGTAATCGCCACATCCATGATCTGATCGATGTGGTTTTGGGGGTCGATAACGTGACCACCTTTGAGCAAAAGATCGTAGGGTTGTTCTGTCATGAGAGGATGCGCTTCTTTCTAAGTGTTGAGCGATTTCTGAACGAGACCAACACCGTAAAACTCGTAAGACGCCGCCTGATCCGGCACATCGACGACGTGAACGGTGAAACGCGCAGGCAGGCCGTTGTCGGGGCAGTGCTGTTTGAAATAACCTTTGTACGCCTTCCCGTAGGCCGCGCGCAGGCGCTCGATCTCTTTGGCATAGCCGACCGGATCGACCAGCGGATTCGGGGATTTCGGCTGGCAGCCAAAGGCGTGAATCTCAATGAAATCGACCTCGGCAATCGACTGGCACAGACCCGCTTTTTGCAGCCAGCTTTCCCAGCAGCGAAAGACCAGCGGAATTTCGATCTCCGGTTCCATACGCGCAACCGCGTCTAATCCGAGGACGCCCGTCGCGGAGTAGCCGCCCGTCAGCCCTGCAAAGCAGATGCGCAAATCGCCGTCGGGCTGCGTCTCAACGACGAGATTTGACAGCACCGGATCGTCGCCTTCATAGTAGTAAGTCAGTTTGCCGCGTTTCTTGACGTTAAAATCCGCCACTATTCCCCCTCTTGTTCTTCTCTGTGTCCTCTGCGGTCTCTGTGGTTCAATATCTTTTTAATCTGCTTTTTTTGTTGGACGTGCCAGCGGCTCCCAACCCAGCAGGCGCTTTGCCTTGCCCATGTTCATGATTTTCTGCTCATAATCGCCGCTGATGGTGAATGCCTGAAAGCCGACCTTGTAGCCGAGTGCTGCGTCGATGGCGCGAGCGACATCACGAGCGGCGGTGGCGATGGTCGGCGTACCCTCGACGGTCTGCGCCAGCCATTTCTCCTCCGAGATCGGGAAGCACAGCCGCAGCGCGTTGATATTCATCGCCCAGATGCGCGCCGCGTTCTGGCAGACTTCTTCGCCGAGACGTTTGGTGAAGCCGTAGAGGTGATCCGCGTCGGGTATCAGTTCCTCATCGACAAAATAGCGCTTCGTCACATCGCCGCCATAAACCGACATACTGCTGGTGTAGACGGCCTGCGTGATGCCCGCTTCGTGAGCGGCTTTGAGCGCCAGATGCACGCCTTTCACGTTGACGTCGAAGGCCGAGGTCACACCGGAGGTTTCCGTCCACTTCAGATTACCCATGGCCATGTAAACGACGGCATCCATGCCCGCAACGGCGCGCGCCAGCGCATCGTAATCAGTCACATCGCCTTCCACAAATTCGCAGTTTTCGCTCTGCGGTGGGCGCAAATCGAAGACGCGAACGTGATGGATTTCTGCCAGAATCGGCACAACCAGTGTCCCGACGATGCCGCTCCCGCCAATCATCAAAAGTTTCATCGGTTTGCTTTCAAGATACTCTATGCCAGGTTATCCAATCTGCTCATCTCGCAACCTCTCGCTTTCTCCTCTCTCCCCGCTTGCGTGGGAGAGAGGCCGGGAGAGAGGGGCTGGTTATTCACGCAGCAGATTTCGTTCACGATAGGCCTCGGCGGCTTCACGGACGAAGCGCCCGTTTTCCACCGCGTCGTAGCTCTGTTCCAGATGCGTCGCAAGCTGGATCAACTGGTCATAGCTGGCGCGCATTGGACGCAGCAAATCGTAGATTTGCAGGACTTCGGCGTTCGGCACGAGTGTGAGTTCGGCGGCACGCATGAGATTGCCCGCCAACTGGATATAGCCTGCCTCGCGTGCAGTCTGCGCCTGCATGACGAGCGTTTCACGGTGGATGCGCAAATCGGCGGACGAGAGTTCGCCATCGGCAGCGGCTTCAAGCGTGATTTCCGGCAGCGGTTTGCCGCTGAACGCCTTCAAGCGATCCCCTGCATTATCCATTAATGGGTATTCGAAATCAGCGCTCATACGTTTGGCTCCCAGTCGAAGCGCAATTCCATCGGCAGTTGATGTTCGCGGATTTCCTCAGTTTCGCGGCGGTGGAGCAGCGCCGTCTTGACGATCAGGCGCAGGCGCGCCCCGTTGTCGATTTTGACGCCGACGGGCGTGGCGCGTTCATTTTTGGCGTAGCGTGCCGCGTTGCGCCCGATATGCTCGTAGTTTTCGAGCGTCAGGCTGGGCGACTGCGGGAAGAGTTCGAGATTGTTGAGCGGCGCGAGCGTCTTTTTGTGGATGACCGTCGTCCCACGCGACTGGATGCCGATGGCGATGCCGCTCCCGCTCAGACGCGCGCCGACATAGCCAATCGCCGCGCAGTCCGAGGTGTGATAGACCTTGATGATACGGGCGATCATATCTTCGCTGGCGATGCCTGTCAGGATCGCTTCGAGGACGGCTTCATGTTCCAGCCCGTTAATCGTCCGTGTAAGCGCTGTCCCGAAGGCCGGGCCAACCGCGACGATCACTTCCGGCATGGTGCCGGGGCGGGCGGGTTCGAGTTCGGCGAGGCGCGCCATCGGTTCGCCAATTTGCGCGTCGATGAAGTCCTGCGGCGGCTTGACCTGCGGCAGCGCCTGCATCTCTGCCCAGCGCTCACCGCTCGGTCGATAACCCGTTCCCGGCCCCGTATAGTCGTTGACATCGTTGATGGCGCTGCGAACGTGAAACGCCTTGTCGAAAATGGCGGCGGGCTGCAAATAATCGCCCGCGACGCGCTGGCGTCCCATTTTGAGAATGTTGCCCGCCACGTCCGCGAAGCCGGATTTTTCGAGAGCGCGAATCACGGTCAGGAAATCGGCCTCGCCGCTGAGAAACGTGTCCGCCGCCGCCAAATCAGGGACAGAATCGCGCGGAGGCATATCGTCGCTGCTGTGTGCAACCACCGCCGCTTCGACTTCTTCGTCGCTGATGGGGGGAAAGCCGAGTTCTTTGTAAGTCGCCTGAATCGCCTGCGCGGCGCGGCGACGGATCGCCAGCGCGTCGGCTTCCTGTATCGGACGGACGCCGCCATCGATCTGCATATCGCGCTGAAGCACGTTGTAATCGTCAAAATCCTCGGCGTCGAAGTTGCCGCCGCCGAACAGGTTATCACGCTTGGGGATGGCACTGTAGCCGGAGAAAATGAAATCCGTGCCGGGGATGAATTGCAGCATGAGCTTGGCGGTTTTGCGAATGTCGGAGTGGGAAGCCAACGCATCGTTGCCGGACGCGCATTCGAGGCCGAGCATCGCCGCCAGCAGATTTTCGGCAAGGACAGCGCGTACTCCTCCCGGCAACGATTCGGGCAGCGCGATGCACGAGATTGAGCCGTTCTGGACGCCCTGACTGCCCGCGCCATGCACGACCAGCAAACAGCGCGCTTCGAGATAAAGCATCGAGCGCTGTTCGGAGTGACCCATCAGCGCTTCCGAGCCTGTCCCCGACGTGAAGCGAATCTTCACGCCGCGTGAGGCATAGGCCGCCGAGAGAAAGGCCTTCGACCAGGGGGTGTCGTCGCCATCGACAAACGCCTGCTGCGTCCCGTAAACCGAGAGCGTTTCGGCGTAGGTGGTCAGCCCTTTCATGGCGAGGCGCAGCCCCAGCGATTCCTCAACCGAGCACTGCGTCAGGATGCCGCCGCCCCCGGTCTGCGTGCCGACGAGGATCGCCAACGCGCTCAGCGGCGCGTGACGCGCCACGCGCACGGTCGTCTCAACTTCGGAGAAGCCGCGTAACGAGGCTTCCGCCGCGTCCGCCGCCAGCAGCGCCGGATGTTCGCGCCAGTTGGTGACGTGCGCCTGATTCGCCGGGGTGCGGCGGACGCGCATCTTCGCCATGCCCATCATCATTTCGAGGACGTTCATGTGGCGCATGATCTCGCACAATTTGGCAGCGGTACAGCCCATCGCCAAACGGTACACCGCCTCACGCGGCACGTTGATGTCCGCCAGCATCCGCGCGATTTCCAGCGAAGGCGTTGCCATCGCTTCTTCGGCGACAGATAAATCCAGACCATGCGCGGCGATGAACAGATCGAGGGCGTCAAATTCAGCACGGGGCTTGCCGTCCATCTCGACGACCTGCCCGTTCTCAATGCGCAGACTCGGTGCGGGATCATACGGGCTGTCGGCGACGATCAGCCCCGCTTCAGGCCAGGGTTCGACGAAGGTTTCCTTGTTGATCGGTCGCCCTGCCAGTATTTCAAAACGCTTGGAATGTTCTTGTGTATCTAACACTTCCATCGAGCCACATCTTTCGGCTAAGAAGACGGCTTTCCACATTTCTTTACGAATACTTTCCTCTCACATCAGCAAACCCCAAACGGGTGGGCTTACCCTTCTCCCCTCTCTCCGCTTGCGTGGGAGAGGGGTCGGGGGTGAGGGGTTCGGTCAACGAAGCTGCGACGAGAATTCGGGCTTTTCCGGCTGGCCTTCCGGGACGGGATTCTGCACCGTCCAACCGCCATCAATCGCCAGCGCCTGCCCGGTAATCTGCTTGGCTTCCGGCGAGGCGAGGAACAAAACTGCCGCAGCCACATCTTCCGGTTCGCTGACCTTGCCCGTCGGCGTGACGGCGTTCCAATTGCGATCCAGATCAGGGTCATCGGCAATGGTGCGGTCGGTACGCGTGATGCCGGGGATAATCGCGTTGACGGTGATGCCGTATTCACCCAGTTCGACGGCGAGGCTCTTGGTCATGTGCAGAATTCCGGCTTTGGTGATGCCATACGCGCCGAGATTGCGAAAACCCTGCACGCCCGTCACCGATGAGGTGAGAATGATCCGTCCGAGCGATTTGTGGGCGATCATGGCACGCGCTCCGGCCTGCGCCGTGAAATAGCTGCCACGTAGATTGACCGAGGTCAGGCGGTCGAAAGCTTCGGGTGTGTAGTCGAGAAAGCCGCCATAGTTGGTGATACCCGCGTTGGCGGCAACCACGTCAAGCCGCCCCATGCGCGCATCAAAATCACTGACGGCCTGACGTACAGCCTCGACATTCGCCACGTCGAAGGCATACGGGAAAACACACTCGCGTCCCTGCTCGGCGTTGATCTTGAGCGCAGCCTCACGAGCAGCGTCTTCGCGCATATCGTTGAGGGCGACACGCGCCCCTTCCTGCGCGAACATGCGGCAGATGGCAAAACCAATGCCCACACCTGCGCCCGTCACCAGCACCGCTTTGTCCGAAAAACGACCGCTCATATCAACCTCGTTGATTTGCCTGAAAACTCTATCACTCAAAAACGTGTCAATAATTTCAGCGCCAGCGCAGCAAGTATACCGCTCCACACCGGAATCGCCCGCGCGAACGCTCGCGAGAATGGGCCAAGTTTAGCGCGCTTTCTGCGGTTCGCGCGGGATCAACTGCTGCGGCTGGACGATTTCGCGCCGCGCGGGGGTCAGCCGCGCCACCAGTTCCGGCGACGCCTGATAGCCATGCCGGAAATTGCCCCAGCCGGGGCCGTAACGGAAAACGATGATCCGCCGCTCGCCGGGATTGGTGCGTTCCGCCGAGCCGTGCCCAATCGAATCGACGAACAGCAGCGCATCACCCGCTTTCATATACATCGGCATCGCGCCCACCACCCCATCGACCGAGGGCTTCTCGCCGCCGATCATGCGCTCGTTTTGCTGCGGATGGGTGAAATTGGACTTGTGGCTGCCGGGGATAACCATCGTCGGACCGTCGCCGGGGCCAATGTCAGTCAGCGCCATCAGAATATTGATCTGCCCGCACATGAATTTGCCCAGATGATAGCGAAACTGGGTGCGCTTGACGCCTTCCGCGCCGCCGGAATGCAGGCCAATCGCGCCGCCGGAGCCGCGAATATTGGCGAAATTCTCGTCGATGAACAGCAGCGACGGGTTTTCGTCGAAGGTGCCTTCGCCGCCGACAAACGTCTTGATTTTGTCGATCCATGACGGGTGGTCAATCAGGTTTTCAAAGGCGGGGCCACCTTCGTAGATCTGCTGCAAATTGATGCCGTCATTGTCGCTGAAGGCGTGACCATGCACATAGCCCGCCCATTCGCCGCGCTTGAGCGGCAGTATGTCGTCGATCCCGGCATTGCAGGCCGCGACTTCTTCCGGGCTGAGCGCCCCTTCCAGCAGCAGATAGCCGCGCAAATCAAACAGATAAGTTTCCATAGCGGTAGGCATAAAAACTCCTTTGTGCGTAAAATATTATGGCTCGCGGGTTCGTCTCTATCATTATCCCTCGAAACAGGCGTTTCCCGCAGCAGACCAGACGGCTCTAATGGTTTTGCACCAGATGGCGGCTGCGAAACTTTGTTTCATCACTCGCTTTGCGTTAAGTTTTTGCCCTCACTTGATGATTATTCGGATGATATTTCATGGACAATCCCCGTTTGACCCACATCAAAGCTGGCATCCTTTCAGGCAGGCGACCGCGCAATGCCGGGTGCAACTCGCGCTTGCCCAGTCATGGAATCGAGGTGCGCGAATCATTCGTGCGCCTGCGCTTCGAAGATGGATCAGGCGGGTTCGGCTCCAGCAGCCTGAAGGCGGAACAGGCGCACCTGCTGCTCGGTCAGCCGCTGAGTGCGCTCATCAGTCGCGAAAATGGCGTCAGCTTAACGGGTCGCCCTATCGAATTTCCGCTGTGGGATGTGCTTGGGCAGCGAGCGAAGCAGCCCGTCTACCGCCTGATCGCCGTGAATGAGATCAGCGAACCTTACAGCGTCCCCTGCTACGCGACCGGACTGTATTTTGATGATCTGCATCTGTCGGATCAGGACGAAGCGGTTCAGTACATCGTGGATGAAGCGCTGGCGGACTATCAGCGCGGGCAGCGCGCCTTCAAGCTGAAAGTCGGGCGCGGCGCAATGCACATGCCGCTCATCGAAGGCACGCAGCGCGACATTGCCGTGATTCGCGGCGTGCGTGCCGCCGTTGGCGACGGTCTGCCGCTCATGATCGACGCCAACAACGGCTACAACGTCAATCTGGTCAAGTGGGTGTTGAAAGAAACTGCCGATTGTCAGCTTTACTGGCTGGAAGAACCGTTTCACGAAGACCCTGTCCTCTATCGGCATCTGCGTGGCTGGATGAAGGATCATAATCTCACTGTGCTGATCGCCGACGGCGAAGGCTACGCCGCGCCCAGGCTGGTCGAATGGGCGTCTGATGGCGTGATTGACGTGGTTCAGTACGATCTCCGTGAGATTGGCCTGAGCGCGTGGCTTAACCTCGGCGTGACCCTCGACGCAGCGGGCGTGAAATCCGCGCCACACAATTACGGCAGCGCCTTCGGCAATTTCGCCTCGTGCCATCTGCCGAGCGCCCTGAAAAACTTCACTTTTGTCGAGTGGGATCAGATCGATCTGGTCGGGCTGGACACCAGTGATTACAGCATCCGCGAAGGCCGTGTGAATGTGCCGGACGCGCCCGGTTTCGGCCTGCATCTCGACGAGTCGATCTTCGCGCAGGCTGTCGCCGAAACGGGCTTCAGCGTTGGCTAATCTCAGCAGAGGCTCTACGAATTACGATCTCTGAAGGTGGTTGTGGAAAATCGGAACCCGTTACCAATTCTAAACCTGTAGAAGTTAAGCACTTGAGGCAAGAACCATGCGCTCCGTTGAACGGCCTGAAGTGGCTCTATGGGCGCGTGCCGACTCGCTTATACTGTGTGCATACAGATGATCGTCACGTTCCGTAATTTTAGAAAGGCTCGCCCTGATGAATTGGGACTCGCTGTTTGCTGACCGCACCCGGCAGATGAGACGCTCCACCGTCCGTGAAATCCTCAAGCTGACCGCCAAACCCGAAGTGATCTCGTTCGCAGGTGGCCTGCCCGCCCCCGAACTGTTCCCAATTGAGCGCATTCGCGAAGCCACCGACACGATTCTGGCGGAGCGTGGGCAGGAAGCGATGCAGTACAGCACGACCGAAGGAATGCCCGAACTCCGCGAACTGATTGCACGGCGGCTTTCAGCAGGCGAGTTCCAGATTTCGCCCAACAATGTTCTGATTACCAGCGGTTCGCAGCAGGCCATCGACATGCTCGCCCGCATTTTCCTCAACGAAGGCGACAGCGTGATTGTCGAAAACCCGACGTATGTCGGCATGATGACCTCATGGCGACCGTTTAACCTGAACTTCCTCGCCGTCCCGACCGATAATGACGGTATGATCGTCGATGAACTCGAACCACTGCTTCAGCAAAACCCGAAGATCATTTACTCGATCCCGACCTTCCAGAATCCGCAGGGAACGACTCTCAATCGCGAACGCCGTGTCAAGCTGGCGCAGCTTCTGACCCAGTATGGAATTCCGTTTGTCGAGGACAATCCCTATGGTGAACTCCGCTACAGCGGCGATCCGGTTCCCTCGGTGCTGGAGATGGAAGCCGCCGCGCGTGGTTCGACGACCGTTGACGGCAGCGTGATCTACACCGGGACGTTCTCGAAAGTGCTGACGCCCGGCCTGCGTATTGCCTGGGTGGTCGCGCATGAAGCGGTCATCGACAAGCTGGTGCAGGTCAAGCAGGCGACCGACCTGCACACCAGCACCTTCAATCAGTTTGTGTCTTACGAAGTTGCGCGCGACGATGAATTTCTGATTGAACACGTCAAGAATCTGCGTGACGTTTATCGCCAGCGCCGCGATTTGATGATGCAGACGATGGAAGAATATTTCCCTCAGGAAGTCACCTGGACGCGCCCCGAAGGCGGCCTGTTCCTGATGGTCACCATGCCGGAATATCTGAATTCGCGCGAGGTGTTAAAGCAGGCGCTGGCGCACAACGTCGCCTTCGTCCCCTGCGACGACTTCTTCATCGGTGATGCCGGACGCAGCACCTTCCGCCTGAACTTCAGCAACGCCGGGCCAGAGCGGATTGTCGAAGGCATCAAGCGCCTCGGCACTGTCCTCAAGGAGTCCGTTCGTCAGCCCAATCAGGCGTAGCGAATGCCTGTGTGACTACGCGAAGTTCAAGATCAAAAAGGACGAACCTTCACAGGCTCGTCCTTTTTGATTCTCAACGCTCAACTTCAATTTCAGCCGTGAACTCGACCGCTCCCGCCGGATTCACCAGCGGCACGATCCGCGTGGTTAGCCGCCCTTTGCCCGATTGATGCGGCTTCAGCGCCACCGCAAACATATGCCGATAATAGAACTCGCGCTCACGATTGAAATCGCGCTGAGGCAGCGGCAGCGCATAGGCAGCGTCCCAGTCGATGCCTGCCGTAATCGCATACTCTTCCAGCAGGAAGCGAAAAGTGATCGTTCCATCTGCCTCGGTTTGCCGCTCTGGAACCGCCACAATCTTGCCGTTGAATGAATTGAACGGCGTTTCAATCACGATTCCGGTTGGCTTAATCAGCGTTTTGTCGAGTGCGTCACCGCGAAACTCAATTTCGATCCCAACGCTTTCTCCGCCGAGGTTAAGCACCGAGAATGTAATGTCGGGGTCGGAGCGCAAGCGCAGGTCGAAGCGTTTTCCACCTGCGTAGCTCCCCAGTCGAAAGGCAGGCAACCCACTGAGCGGCTGATCGTAGGGGCGCACCTGTGCGAAGCGGAAATGCAATTCCGTCACATGAACACCGCTCGGAATATCGTTATCCTCACGTCCGAGCCGCAAGCGCCAGCGCTCGATTTGGAGCAAGTCAATCACGCGGTCGAGGATACCTTCTGACTCGAAAGGATAATCGGCCTTATCTGGCGTCCATGCTGCCTTAAGCGCCTGCGCTGCCGTTCCGTCAGGCAGCACTTTTGCCCACAGCGCCGCATTGCCGATCCGTCGGCGTGGATGCTGATCGTAGTTCGCCCAATCGCTGAACTGATTGACCAACTGTCCAGCACTGAACAACTCCATCTGACAAACGTCGCTGTCCCAGATTTCGAGTTTGACCAGCGGATAGCCCGTCTGCGAGAGGATATTCTCCATACCATTGAGACCGATGACGGCTAGACCGCCTTGCTCGATGCTGATCCAGTACGAATCGGCCTCATAAGCCACGCGGATTGTGCGCTCAGCGTTCTCAGGGGTGGTGGGCTGGAAACCCTGCTGTTGCATCGTAGCTTCCAGCACCGTGATCACGTGCCGCGCGTCGTCCTCTCGGGACGTTCCCGTCGCGTACAGATGGAGATTGCTCAGCTTTGTTCCCAACGCGGAGCCTTACTTATTACTTTTCTCAATCGCCGCTTTCTTCAGTTGCACCGCCCGAATCCGATCCATGTCGAACTTCGGCTTGCGATCAAACGTGTAAACCCCGTTCTGCTCCTGATACACATCCGTCAATTGCGTGTAGCAGTACGCGAACATATTCGGGTCGTCCAGAAGTGTATCGAACAGCCCCTCGAAGCGCGCATAGAACTCATCCAGACTCTTCGGGCGATTGCCGTAGCCCCACGAATCCTCGCCTTCCTTCGCGTTCGGATTCCACCAGATGCCGCCGAACTCGCTGACGAAATACGGCTGCCCGCCATACGGGATCGACATAGCTCTTGGCTCCCTGTCCCCGCGGCGGCGCTCCAGCGTATTGAGGTAGGGCTTCTCGTCCTTCAGTCCCGCGTGCGTCTCGCGGAACTTCTCGACATCCTGCTCGTAGTCGTGGCTGTCGTAGACATCGGTTTCGGCGATGCGATGTGAATAACCCGACGTATCCAGCACCGGGCGCGTCGTATCCATCGCCTTAGCCGCCAGGAACATCCCGCGTGTCACCACGTCGAGATCGACAATCTTGTCACCCATCGCCTGCCACGTTTCATTGAGCGGACACCAGCCGATGATCGCTGGGTGCGAGTAGTCGCGTTCCAGTTCTTCCAGCCACTCGGTGATGAACGAGGCCGTCTGCCGCTGATGATCGTACACATCGCCGTCGTCCGCCACGCCCCAGTCGGGGAACTCGCCCCACACCAGATAACCGAGCTTGTCGGCGTAATACAGGAAGCGCTCCTCAAACACCTTCTGATGCAGACGTGCACCGTTGAAGCCCGCTTCCATGCTCAGCACAATATCCTGCTTGAGCGCCTCGTCGTTCGGCGCGGTCAGGATGCCATCGGGATAGTAACCCTGATCGAGCACCAGCCGCTGAAAGATAATCTCACCGTTGATCTTGACCGCTTTGCCCTCAATCGTGACGCTGCGCAGTCCGGCGTAGCTCGTCGCCGTGTCGATGACCGTGCCATCGGCGTCGAGCAGCGTGATGTCCAGATCATACAGGAATGGATCGGGAATCGACCACAGGCGGCGGCGATCTTCTGGAATCGGCAGCGTGATCTGCGCCGCGAAGTCCGCGTCAGCCGCGCTTTCAACCGACACGACTTCACCCTTATCATCCTTGAGGGTGGCCTTCAGGCGCAAGCCGGTTTTGCCTGCGCTCAAGGGCTGCACAACGTGAATCGCGCTGTTGGCGACGTCCGGCGTCAGGCGCGGGCGCTTGAGCGCGTAAGTCGGCACGGGTTCGAGCCAGACTGTCTGCCAGATGCCCGTCGTCCGGTAGTAAATCGGGCCAAACGGGCCATAGACCCGCGACTGTTTCCCGCGTGGCTGCGGCGTCAGATGACTATCACGCGCGCGTACCAGAATCGCGATCGTCTCGCCCGCTTTGCTGGTCAGCGGGAAACTGAACGGCGTCGAGCCGCCGCGATGCCGCCCGACTTCTACCCCGTTCACCCAGACGGTCGTGTCGTAATCGCACGCCTGAAAATGCAGCAGCACCTTCTTATCGCCCCACGCCGCCGGAATCGTCACTTGCTTGCGATACCACACAACTTCAAGATAGTCGCGGTTGTTGATTCCCGACAGCTCCGATTCGGGGCAGAACGGCACAATAATTTTGCTGTTCAGCGGACGCTCCGCCAGCCCGCGATCAAGGCCGCTGTCGCCCTGATCAATCTCAAATTCCCACTCCCCATTCAAACAAAGCCAATCTTCGCGCACAAACTGCGGGCGCGGATATTCAGAACGCGGAATTGCCATCTTGAGTTCCTTCCTAAAGGGAGATTTTCGTAAATCGCTGCTCAATCATACCGCTTGCAAATCAGGATCGCTCTTTATCCTTCTTTTTCCCCTTTTGTTCTCTGTGTCCTCTGCGTCCTCTGTGGTTCAATCGTGTTTAGAGGTTTTCTCGCAAAAACTCAAGCATCTGTGCGAACATCGTCGGCGTGAACTTGTGCGCCATGCCCGCCTGAATCTCCACCCTGAAGCGATCCTCTGCCCCGTACAAGCCATACACCTGCCGCGTGAAATCTATAATTTTGCGCACCCCTGCAATCGGCGATAGCGGATCAGAGTCGCCAATCAGAATCATCTGCGCGCGCGGCGCAACCAGACTGGTCAGAATCTCCATGTCGAACCCCGCTTTCAGAAACCCCGGCACATAGTAGTAAATACTGTGCAGATTGTAATTCCCGGTCGCGCCGAAATCCTCGTAGCGTGTCATCTGCGCGACCGGGATCACGACCTTCAGCCGTTCATCGAGTGCGCCGAGCCAGGTTGTCCGCGACCCACCCAGACTCATCCCGGTCGCGCCAACCCGCTGCGGATCGACTTCCGCCCGTGACAGCAAATAATTCAGCGCCAGTTGGTCGTCGCGCACCATCATGCCCCACAGCGTGCTGCCTTCCCAGACAAATTTCTTGAACAGCGCTTGCTCCGTCGCCGCGCCGCGTTCGCGCTCCCCGGCTGGCCCCTGTGTCTCGCGCTGGTTGAAGCCGTAAGCGTCAATCGCCAGCACAACGAAACCCGCGCGTACCAGCGCTGGTCCCGGCGCGAAGCCGATCACATCCTCCGACCACAATTCATCCTTGCCCAGCGCGTACTTGCCGCCATGCAGATGGTGATAGAGCACGGCAGGCGCAGGCTGACCCTCATTCGCTGGCAGCAGCAGCGTCCCATAAACAGTCGCGCCCGCTCCGTTATCGAATTCCAGCGATTCGATGCGATAGCCGTCACGCGCCTCTCGCGCCGTGATCGTCGGCGTCGGCGTGAACATCGGCGGCAAATCGCCCAGCAGCGACCACAGCGCCGCCCGCGCTTCCGGCGCATATCCTTCCCATTCGCTGTAGCTTTGTGGAACGGCAATTTTCATCTTCCTGTTTTCCTCTGTGTCCTCTGCGCCCTCTGTGGTTCAATCGCTTCTTCTGTTACTCAGCGCTCAGAGCATTGCCGTTTAAAACAGTGTTACGCTTACTTGCTCTCCTAAATCCGCGAACAGCGCAAAGAAAAGCGCCGTTTTTCTCCCCTCTCCCCGCTTGCGTAATGCGAACTTGTTCGCGCGAGAGGGGACGGGGGAGAGGGGTGTAACAAAACTTTAAACGGTAATCCTCTCAGCACTTTATTTTTCTTAACCTGAAATCGCTTGCACAGGTTCAAGACTATAAGCTATATTACCCTTTCTAACGGCCTGGACAATGCGCATCACCTGACACGACATCAGGCGACACCGTTTCAATCGAACGGTACTTGTTGGTAGCAATAAAGGAGGCAGGGCAAACGCGACTCCGCGCCGTGACACTTGAATAGCCACCACATCGTTTGAAAGTTCAGTTAAAAAGGATGCTTGTTACGATGAAGAAGTTTAGTATTTTGCTCTTGCTGGCGCTGGCGCTGATGAGCTTCTCAGCCGTCTACGCCCAGGAACCCGTCACGCTCCACATGACCTGGTACGACGACGGCAACGAAGGCACAGTCATGCGCGCCCTCCTCGACAAGTTCGAGGCCGACAACACCGACATCAAGGTGCAGATGGATACCGTCGATTATGCGACCGGCATCCAGAAGACGCTCCCTGTCCAGATTCAGGCCGGGCAAGGCCCCGACATCGCCCGCATCACCGCTTTCACGGGCCTGACCGACTATTACCTCAACATGCGCGATCTGGTCAAGGACGCCGATTACTGGGACGCCAGCTTCCCGCAAATCGCCATGCAGGCCATGCGCCCGGCAGGCGACACCACAGGTCTCTACGGCTTCCCCACTCAGTTCACCATCACCGGGCCGTTCATCAACAAAACCCTGTTTGATCAGGCCAAAATCGAGGTTCCGACCGGCGACGTCACCTGGCAGCAGTGGACGGATATTTCCAAGCAGGTCGCCGACGCCACCGAAACCCCCTATGCCATCGCCATTGACCGCTCCGGTCATCGCATTGCTGGCCCTGCCATGAGCGACGGCGCGACCTTCTTCGACAAGGACGGCAACGTCACCATCGACAGCCCCGGCTTCCGCGATTTCGCCAACCTGTTCATCCAGTGGCACACCGACAATATCACCCCCACCGATGTCTGGATCAGCAACAGCAACAGCTATGCCGCCGCCGCCGACTACTTCATCAACGGACAGTTGGTGTTCTATATGTCCGGTAGTTGGCAGATAAGCAACTTCGCCCAGAACATCGGCGACAAGTTCGACTGGATGGCGGTTCCCAACCCGACGGGTCCCGGTGGCAGCACTGGAATGCCCGGCGGCGCAGTCCTGATGGCGCTCAAGGAAACCCAGCACCCGAACGAAGTCGCGCGTGTCATGGATTACCTCGTCCAGCACGACCAGCAGGCCGAATTCGCTGCCAAGACGCTCTTTATCCCCGGTCACCTGGGACTGGCAGCCGAAGGCGTGGACTATGAGACTGACAACGCCTCCGCCAAGCAGTCGCTGAACGCCTTCCTGGCGCAGCTTCCCAACATTTCCGAGCAGGCGTACCAGATGAACTTCCACCCGCAGAACTCGGCCATCTTCAACGCCATCCGCGACCGTCTGGCGCAGGTACTCACGGGCGAACTGACGCTCGATGATGCAATTGTCCGTATGCAGGAAGATGCTGACGCCGCAATCGCCGCCGCGAAGGGCGCTTAATCGCATTCTGCTCTCGCGTATCGATTTGTAGGGGCGCACCCAGGCAAACGAAATTTGCATGTGCGCCCTTTTTAAAAATCCCACATCCCCAATTTCCAATTTTTCTCCCCTCTTTCCGTTGAAGTGGGAGCGGGGTCGGGGGTGAGGGGAAACTAGGGTGCGCAAGCAAAATTTGCTTGCGCTGTGCCCTCGCTCCATTCCCCATCCTCATGAGGCTGCTGAATGATGAATAGCACCGAAGCCAGCAAATTGCCGAATCAGGTTCGCAAGGGAGCCAGCGGACTCGTTTCTGCCGTCATGTCCATCCCGGATCTTGTGCTGGAGCCGCTCCAGAAGCGCTTTGGCGTGCAGCGCATGGCCTATTTCTTCGTGCTGCCCAACCTGTTGATCTTCGGCATTTTCATCCTGCTGCCCATGCTGCTCAATTTCTACTACGCCTTCACGGGCGGGATTAAGCTCTTTCCGCAGGATCGACCCTTCGTCGCCGCGCAGAACTTCCAGACTCTGTTCGCCTGTACCAACTTCCTCGACCCCAATAGCTGCCAGCAGGATATTTTCTGGCGGGCGGTGGGCAATACCCTCGGCTTCGTCATTCTCGAAGTCGGCGGTTCGATTCTGTTGGCCTTGATTACCGCACTCGCGCTCAACCGCCACATTCGCGCGCGCGGCTTTTTTCGCAGCGTCTTTTTCTACCCGGTCTTGCTCTCTCCGGTCGTCATCGGCTTGATCTGGCGCTGGATTTTGCAGCGCGACGGCTTGCTCAATTCGATTGTGGTGTCGCTCGGTGGCTCGCGCCTACCCTTCCTGCTCAGCACCGATTGGGCGCGTGCCTGGGTGATTCTGGTCAGCATCTGGGCGCAGATGGGCTTCTACACCCTCATTCTGCTGGCGGGGCTGCAATCGATCCCGTCTGAACTCTACGAAGCCGGACAAATCGACGGCGCGAGCGCCTGGAAAAGCTTTCGCTTCATCACCCTGCCGCTCCTGATACCGACTCTGCTCGTCGTCACCGTCCTGACCGTCATTCGTGCCGTCCAGGTCTTCGATCAGCCCTTTGTGCTGACGGGCGGCGGCCCCGGTACTGCCACCACCTACATGGTGCAGTACATTTACTCGACCGGCTTCGATCCCAGCACGCCGCAGTATGGCCTCGCGGCGGCGGCCTCGATGGTGCTTGCAGCCGCGCTTCTGCTCCTGACGCTCGGTCAGCTTCGCCTCGGTCGCACCACCGATCTGGCATGATGAAATTGTATCTCCTGCAACACGCCGCCTATATCAGCGAAACGTGCCATCGCCGCACTGTTTTTGCTTTTGACTCAGCACTCAGCACTCAGTACTCGGTACTGGAGTTTGACTTGTGAGAACAGTTCTCGATTTTCTCGGCTTCACCCAGGGTAGAAAACGCTTATCCGGCGTCGATCTCCTGACTTATGCCTATCTGACGCTTGGCACGATCATCATGTTCGGCCCCGTTCTCTGGCTGATCCTGTCGTCGTTCAAAACCCAGGAACAGTTGGTCAAGTTCCCGCCGACGCTCCTGCCTTACCAGCAGGCGACCGTCAGCATCCCCGGCTACGACAAGCCGCTCGACCTCTACGACGTGACGCTCGACGATGGCACGGTCAAGCAGATGGGTCAAATCGCCCGCGTTGGCATCGAAGCGCAAATGGTCGATCCTGCCGCGCCGGAGGCCGTCGTCAAGGTCAACATCAACCAGCGCCAGCCCGTCCAAAGTATCGTCTTCAGCCTCGACAACTACACGCGCGGCATTGCCGCCTTTGATTTCGGCACTTATCTGCGCAACAGCGTCGCCGTCACCCTCGTCGCGACCCTGCTCACCCTGCTCATCAACAGCATGGCGGCCTTCGGTCTGAGCAAATATCGCTTCGCCGGGCGCAACGCCATCTTCCTGATCATCGTCAGCACACTGATGATTCCCTTGCCTGTGATTCTGATTCCGGTTTTTCTGGTGATTACGCAGGTCGGCTGGAACAACAATCTGCTCGGCGTGATTGTTCCCGCCGCCGCCACCCCCACTGGCGTCTTTCTGCTCCGTCAGTATATGCTCACCCTCCCCGATGAACTGCTCGACTCGGCGCGCATCGATGGTGCGAGCGAGTGGCGCATCTACTGGCAGATCATTCTGCCGCTGACCACGCCCGCGCTGGCGGTGCTGGCGATCTTCTCGGTCATGTGGCGCTGGAACGACTTCCTCTGGCCCTTGATCGTCCTCAGCCACAAAGAACTTTTCACCCTGCCGATTGCCCTCAACTCGTTTCAGGGGCAGTTCAACACCCAGTGGGATTTGGTGCTTGCCATGACCGTCCTCACCCTGCTGCCGATCACGATTGTCTTTGCCTTTTTGCAGCGCTTCATCACAACCGGCATCGCCACTACTGGTCTTAAGTAGCGCCTGAATCAGCAGGTATAATCTTTCGGAAAGATTTCCTAAGGAGTGTGTTTCCCATGAAAAATGTCCCACTTGCGAACTGTGACCTTCAGGCGTCCGAAATCTCGCTCGGCTGTATGCGCATCTCTGGCATGTCCAACGCCGACATCTCGAACCTGATTCACACTACCCTTGATGCGGGTATAAATTTCTTCGACCATGCCGACGTTTACGGCGGCGGGCAGTCCGAAGCCAAGTTCGCGGAAGCGCTCGGCATGAACCCCACCCTGCGCGAATCGCTCATCATTCAGACCAAATGCGGCATTCGCAAAGGTCAGTTCGATTTCTCCAAAGAACACATTCTCGAAGCCGTCGATGGCAGCCTCAAGCGCCTGCAAACCGACTACCTTGACGTGCTGCTCCTGCATCGCCCGGATGCGCTGGTCGAGCCGGAAGAAGTCGCCGAAGCCTTCACCCTTCTCCACAACAGCGGCAAGGTCAAATATTTCGGCGTCAGCAACCAGAACCCCCTGCAAATCGAACTGCTCCGCAAATTTGTCAAGCAGCCGATCATTTTCAACCAGCTTCAGTTGAGCATCACCAACACGGGCATGATCGACGCGGGCATCAACGTCAACATGGAAATCGACAAGGGTATCAACCGCGACGGCAGCATTCTCGATTACTGCCGCCTGCATGAGATCACCATTCAGCCCTGGTCGCCTTTCCAGTACGGCTTTTTTGCCGGGGTCTTCCTCGACAATGACAAGTTCCCCGAACTCAATCTGAAAATCAACGAACTGGCTGCCGCCAAAGGCGTTACCAATACCGCGATTGCGATTGCCTGGCTGCTGCGCCATCCCGCCCACATGCAGCCTATCATCGGCACGACCAACGCCCAGCGCGTCAAGGACATCGCCAAAGCCTCAGACATCACCCTTTCGCGGCAGGAGTGGTACGAAATCTATCTGGCAGCGGGGAACAAACTCCCTTGAGTTGACACAGGCAGGCACATGAGCGAACTGCGGACTCCACGACAGCGAGCCATTGTCGAAAGCGTCGCCAATGGAGAAGTCTGCTATGGAACGCATTTCGACGGCTTCTACTACAATCGCGCGCTCCAGTTTGAATTCGCCGCCGAAGATCAGGAATTTCTACGCGCGCTTTATAAGGCAGGCGAAATCTGGCACAAGGAGATTGATCCCTTCGATTTCGAAGTCCGTTTAAGCGAAAAGGACAGCAGCGAAAATGGCTAAGTTCGAAGTAGGCGAAGAAGTCCAGTTCGTCCGCAAGGTGACCGAGAGCAACCCGGATCGCGTCATCAATGTTGATGAAAAGGGGCGCATCGTCGCCATCGCCGCCGACGGCACGTATACCGTTCAGTTGCAGGCAGGCGATCCGCCGTTTTCGGGGATTACTGACGACGATCTCGAAGCCGGGCTGGACGAAACGGAAGCGAATAGCTGAAGCTTCTTATTCTTGCCCCTCCCGGAAGTCGGCTGGCCCGATGCGAACGTGCGGTCAAGTGCGGGTTGCTGTGTTCGCGCGGTCAACTGGGGCGGTTGTAGGGGCGCACCTGTGTGTGCGCCCTTGTTTTTCTCTCATCTCTTGAAACGTAGGTCGGGGAGTCAAAGGCAACGGGCTACGTAATCCCCACCGAACGCCGATACTGGTCAATATTGAACATGCCATCGCTCGGCAAATCACCCACGTTGACGAACATGATCTCGCTGTAGGGAAGTTCATAGCCCGTGTGCGCCCGTTCCGCCGACCCGTCCCACGCCCCATCCTCGCCGCGTGAGAAGCGCAGCCGCACGGTCGTATACGCGCCCTGTGCGTAATCGGGGCTGATCCCGTCGTCCTCGAACAGTGTGAACTCAGCATCGCTGCGTGAGTACACCTGCACCGTCAGCCGCCCCTCATTCAGCAGCGGTATCATGCCACCGTCGCGCACGAACAACGGAATCTGTTCCAGCGGCGCGGCGACTTCGATTTCCTGCCCGCCTTCATACCACTGGCTGGAGTGAAAATCGCACCACCACGTCCCTGCTGGCAGATAGACTTTGCGCGTCCGCGCGCCCGCTTCCAGCACCGACGCCACCAGCAGATGCGCCCCAAACAGGTAGTCGAACGATTCCGTCCAGCAGTGCGGATCATCAGGGAAGTGATACACCAGTGGACGCATGATCGGGTGTCCGGTTGTGTGTGCTTCGTAGAATAGGCTGTAGAGGTACGGTCGCAAATCGCGCCGAAACTTAATCCACTCACGGATGATCGGCAGCACTTCAGGGTACATCCAGGGTTCATTGACCGTCCCATCCGTGTTCCACGAATGAATCGCAAAGCGCGGCTGAAATACCCCATTCTGCACCCAGCGCACGAACAACTCCGGCTCCGGTGCGGGGCCAAAAAATCCGCCAATGTCGTGACCCGTGTTCGGCGCGCCCGACAATCCCATGCTCAGCCCCATCGGGATATTGTAGCGCAGCGTCTCCCATGAGGTTGTGTTATCGCCTGACCACGTTTGTGCGTAGCGTTGAATGCCGGGGCAGCCCGACCGCGACAGCACGAACGGGCGCTCATTCGGTTTGTGTACCGCCGTCGCCTCGTATGACGCTCGCGCCATTTGCAAAGCCTGCAAGGGCCGCGCCTGCGCCAGCGGAATTTCTTCACCATAACCTTCGCAGCGCGCTGCGTCGTCCCAGATTTCAAACTCGTTGTTGTCGTTCCACGCCGCATCGACGCCGTAATCGAGCAGTTGCTTCATCAGTTGATCTTTCCACCACTGATAACCTGCCGCGCTCGTGAAATCGACGTAGCCGCCTTCACCATGTTCAAACGCGCCGCCGCTCCAGAAGCGCGTTAGCGCCGGATCATCTGACGCCGCCGCTTTGATCAGCCCGCCGCTGGCCTTGAGCGTCTCATATTCCGGGTGATTGCTGAGCAGATGCGGCTTGATGTTCGCCGCGACCCGCATCCCTGCGTTGTGAAAATGCGCCGTCATCGCCTGCGGGTCAGGCACGCGCGAATGATTCCACGTAAACACGTAGCGCACCCCATTGGCATCCGTCCCATAGCCGCTCGACAGATGGAACATATCGCAGGGGATGTCGTGCTCTGCGCACAGATCGACAAAGCGTTTCAACTGTTCCTGAGCGTCCGGCGCTTCGGTGTACTTCATCGTCGAGCCGAGATAGCCGAGCGACCAGCGCGGCGGCAGGCACGGACGCCCCGTCAGCCCCGTGAATTTCTCGACCACTGCTTCAATCGTCGGCCCATAGATCAGCGTGTAATCGAGGTCGCCCGCCTCCGCCTGATAATAGCGATAGAATCCCCAGAAAGCGTCGTTCTCCTGCCCCATATCGAATACCGTCGTCGCCAGGTTGTCGTAAAACAGCCCGTAGGCGATCTTCAGCGACGGAATATACGTGATGTAAAACGGGTAGTGCTTGTAGAGTGGATCGCCGTTTTTGGCGCTGTAGCCGAGCGCATCCACGTTGATCATGCGGAAGCGCATCCCCAGCTTATCGAGTTCGCCCGCCCGTTCGCCAAAGCCGTAATAATGCTCGTCGGCGCGCCGCTCCATGTAGTGATAGACCGCGCCGCTCGCCTGATCGTACGGGTAGCCGCGCTGCTTCAAATCCGCCGCGAACCGCTGCCCTGCCTTGTCGAACCACTCCAGACGAAAATCACCGAGATTAATCGTAAGCTGAAGCTGCTCCGTCTCGACGCGAATCTGCGTGTCGCTCTCGTCTGTTTGATACTCCGGCAGCGCGAACCCGTCGAGATCATCCCGCAGCCGCCCTTCGAGCGGCATCGCGCCGTCTTTGCCGACCACCATCCATGTGCGATCCAGCCGCGCCCTGCCGTCCGGGTGATGGCGCACGCGAATCAAATCGTGATCGAGCACGTCGATGTGCAGGCGTTCTCCGCGTGCCCCATCGAAATGCAGCCCCTCGCCCTCGCCCAGCGACGCTTTGACCTGCTCTGGTTGAATAATTCGCATTCAAACGTCCTCTAACCCTAATGTCGTCTTAGTCTTTTCTTTGCGTCTTTCTTTGAACCTTTGCGACTTTGCGTTAAATCTTTTCTTTTGCTGACTGCTTCTTGTCATCCCCGCCGCGCGACCACCCGCACCCCGCCTTCAATCGGCGTTTCGCTCACGCAGATCAGGTAGCCGCCGCCGCCTGCCCCCGATAATTTCCAGCCCAGCGCCTGATCGCGGTAGCGCTCAATCAGCGCCTGAATACTGGGACTGACCATCGCCGGAAACAGCGCAATCTGCGCCTCGAACGACGCCCGCACCGCCGCCCCAAACGCCGTGCGATCCCGCCGCTCAATCGCGACCCAGCAGGCATCAGCCGCTTCCGCTAACGCCCGCACGTTCGTGCTGTTGATGTGTCGTTCGCGCAGCGGATCAAAGCCAGCATGGCGCGGCCCCAGTGGAATCAGCGACAGACTCGCTTCCACGAATTGAAGCGCGTTTTCGTCGGTCACATGGTCGATGCGATGAGGCCAGTAATCGTGATTGTAGTGCGCGCGTGCCAGCCCCGCATAAACAATCCCAATCGCGTCCTGCGAACCAGAAATGAAGCTCGTCCCCGGCGGGTTATCGTAGCGAAACAGAATTTTCGCCAGCTTTTCCGCCTTGCCCATCGGCAGCCGCGACTCCCACAGTTCAATCGCGCTGTTGCGCGTGCTGGTCGCCATCCCGCTCCGTTCGTTGAAGCTGATAGTTGGTTCAATCGACAGCGTGATCACCGAACCGGGGTGCTGGTTTGAGACAAACGGTTGATCGAGCCACCCGCCCGCCAGATCGATCCGGTAGGGCATCAGGCTGATCTGCCGCAGCGCCGTCGAGGAGCGCGTGGGTAATCCAGCTTCCGGCTCGCGCTTGAGCACCACATACTCGATGCCCAGTTCACGGCACAGTGCCGCCTTCTCCGGCACGTTGCCATCTTCGTTGACGACGAACACATCCGGCTTGATCTGGCGCAGTTCCGCCTCGAAATCGAGAATGCCCGATCCCGCCGAAATGAACGCCTCTTTGACGCAGCCAACCGCTCGCATCAGATACAGCCGCTCTGCCTCGCTGTTGATCGTCGCGCGCCCTTTCAACTCGAAAATCGTCGCGTCCGAACCAACACCTACATACAGGTCACCGTAGGTCGCCGCCTGCTGTAAAAAAGCGATGTGTCCGCTGTGGAGCAGATCAAAGCTGCCGCTGACAAAGGCTTTCCGCGCCACGTTGTTTCTCCTTAAGCCGCTGTTGGGTACGGTTTCGACGGCTTGTGTCCAGGTCTGTACCCGTACATTATCAACCATCCCGCCTCTCGCGGAAAGTCGCTCTTTACACCTTGCGCGACAGCATTACTGGTTTTTGACCGGGCGATTGAAGAATAGCGACAGGCCAATCGAGGCAAAAGCAAAGCCCAGCGCGAATAAAATACCCTCCAACCGCACAAAAGGCGTCTTAATTTCTGCTGCCGTCAGCAGCAGAAGTGCCAACCCAAAATTCAGCAGCCCCCAGATCACGTTGAACAGCGGCGACGGTACATTTGGCATGAATCGATGCAGCGACGGATTATGAAAGTTCCGCCCTGAAATACCGTTGACGAAATGCGGAATGCCGTTCGCGAAAAACAGCCCCGCCAGAAACAAAACGACCCCTTTGATCAGCATGATGCCCCTTCCCCAGTATCCGTAAATGCGTTTAACTTTATTTACCTACGCTGCAAAAAAACTTATTCGCTGCCTTCAATCCGCTCCAGTTTCGCTGCCAGCGCTCTCAGTTCACGGGCGATGAATTCTGCGTTCAGCGTGTAATACACTTCCTGTCCTCGTTTTTCGCTGTCGAGGATGTTGGCATCCTTCAGCACCTTGAGGTGATGCGAAATCGCGGGGCGACTGTAGGGAAACTGTTCGGCAATCTCACCGACGTTGAGCGGCTTGTCGCGCAGCAGCAGCAGAATTTGCAGCCGCGTGTGCTCGCCCAGCGCCGTAAAAAACTTGCTGATCTGCCTGAAATCGGTGCTTTCGCTCACGATAATCCGTAAATAAGTTTAAACACATTGTCATACTACGCGATTTTCATCCATTTGTCAAAACCTTTTCACGCTCGGTTTTTCTAAATCTTTTCTCTGTGTCCTCTGCGTCCTCTGTGGTGAAATATCTTTAATCTTTTCTCCCCTCGCTACGAAGTTTCACTGCACGACAGATGTAATGAAGTGGGTATTTAGCACACGTTTTTCTCCCCTCTCCCCGCTTGCGTGGGAGAGGGGGCGGGGGTGAGGGGTTGTAGCGGCACACGGTTGCGCGCCTTTGCTTTTCTCTTGAACATTAATTGTGTCGTGCAGTGAACCACGAAGTAGAGAGAGGCCGGGGGTGAGGTATCTTCACCGGCTCGGCGGCGAACATGACTTCCGCTTGATCAGTTCGGCCTTGAAATAGGTATGCACCATATCGAGCGCCGGGAAGCGAATCTGGTCGAGCAGCATCTTCACCGCCCACTGACCTTCCTCAAAAAGCCGATATGCGACAGAGGTGAGCGGTGGCGTGGCCTCGCGCGCGATATTGGTGTCATCGAACGACAGCACCGAAAGATCATTGGGGACGTCCAGCCCGCGCTGGCGAATCACCAGCAGCCCGTCCGCCGCAAACTGATCGTTCACGAACATGATCGCCGTCACCTCTGGCGACTGCTCCAGCACCGCCGCCGTCGCCGGAATCGCGTCGCCGTGCCGCACCCACGCCTGCGCTACCTTGATGCCTGCCACCTTCATCGCATTCTGGTATCCCTTCAGACGGTTGCGCACGTAATCGAAGCCGCTCTCGCCGCCCACAAACGCAATCGCCCGATGCCCCAGTTCCAGCAGATAATTTGTCGCCATGTAGCCGCACTGCGCTTCATTACGCCCCAGGCCGGAGACGGTATATTTGCCGACCTCGCGCCCCAGCACCACACACGGGATTTTGTAAGAGAGCGCCGAAGCCAGCAGTGGTTCTTTTTCCTTCGCCCCAAACATGATTAGTCCATCAGGGCGCAGCAGCGGATCGCGCAGATATTGATACGCCAGATGATCGTCGCCCATATCTGGCTCGTTCGCCACCAGCCGCAGTTGAATCAGGTTCGCCTCCGCGCCTGCCTGAATCCCCTGCAAGACCTGACTGAAGACGTAGTATGACGAGGGAACGGGCGGGTGCAGCACCATGAACGACAATGCCTCTTCTTTCGAACGCTTCGAACGTTCGATTTTCCCCGTATTCGAACGCTTTGTTCGATTTTTAGAGGCCGGGCCGAGTCCTGCTTCAAGCCGCTGAATCGCGTCGTGGACGGCTTCCCGCTTTTTCTGACTCACCCCCGCTTTATCGTTAATCACGAGGGAAACTGTGCTGATCGAAACCCCGGCGGCTTGTGCAATCTGGCGAAAAGTGGTCATAAAATATCCTCACCCATGATTCGACAAATATAGCAAAATGAGGTGTAATTATCAATATTCGAACACGAACAACGCGTTCGTGTTCGTTCGAAGCATTCAAATTCCAATTTTCGAGAATGTAATATGCCTATTAATTCTCAGGAGTTCCGCGACACGCTCTGCCGCTTCCCGGCGGGGGTCACGCTCGTGACCATCAAGGCAGGCGAGCAGATACACGGCATGACGGTCACCGCCTTCGTCTCCATCTCAGCGGAACCTCCCCTCGTCGCCGTCGTCATCGACCATCGGGGGCGCGGGCATCAGCTCCTCTCGCAGCCAGACGCCGTCTTTGCCGTCAGCATCCTCCACGAGGGTCAGGAGAGCCTCTCGCGGCGCTTCGCCTTCAGCAAGGAAGACCGCTTCGCCGAGGGCAACTGGGTTACGTCCACAACCGGCGCTCCCGTGCTGGCAGATGCCCACGCCTGGCTCGACTGCACTATCTATGACCGTCACGTCGCGGGCGGCAACACCATCTACATCGGCGAAGTCCAGGCCACCCACCTCACCGAAGGCGAGCAGAAGCCGCTCGTCTACTGGAACCGCTGCTACAGCCCGCTCGCCCTTCCCTTGAATGAACAGTAAAACCGAGGTAAGCACGCATGATAGAGATCCGTTCCCCCCAGCTCACTGGCTCGGAAGTCTCGTGGTTTGCGCCCCTGTGTAGCGACGACTATGAGTATCTGGGCGTCCCGGATAACCGCCTGAAAAGCACCTTCGCCCACACCTCGGAGATACTGCGCACGGCGGATGAGCTAGGCTACCGTAATATCCTCTGCCCCTCGTCCTATCAGGTCGGGCAGGACACGCTGACCTTTGCCTCCGCCGTCGCCCCCATGACGAAGAACATCAACCTGCTGACCGCCATCCGCTGCGGCGAACTCCACCCGCCGATGCTGGCGCGCACCATCGCCACCCTCGACCATATCCTGCAAGGCCGCCTGACCATCAACATCATCTCGTCGGATATGCCGGGTGAACACGCCAGTTCCGAAGCGCGCTACCAGCGCTCGCGCGAAGTCATCGAGATTCTCAAGCAGGCCTGGACGCAGGAATTCATCGACTACAAGGGGGAATTCTACGACCTCAAGCTCGACACGACGGATCCGGTCAAGCCCTACCAGCAAAACGGTGGGCCGCTGCTCTACTTCGGTGGTTACTCCGCGCCGGGGAAAGACCTCTGTGCCCAGTTCTGTGACGTCTACCTGATGTGGCCCGACACCGAAGAAAATCTGCGCGGTCACATGGAAGACGTCAGCACGCGGGCAGCAGCTTACGGGCGCAAGGTCGATTTCGGCTTGCGCATCCACATGATTGTCCGCGAGACCGAGGCCGAAGCCAGAGCTGCGGCGCGCAAGCTGGCTTCCCGTCTCGATGAGGTCTTTGGCGCAGAGATTCGCAACCGCGCGCAGGACGCCAAGACGCTCGGCGTCGCACTGCAAGCCGAAACCCGCGAAAAATCAAATGAGGACGGCTACGTCGAGCCGCTCGTCTGGACGGAAATCGGTCGCGCGCGCTCCGGCTGCGGCGCGGCGCTCGTCGGCGATCCGGATCAGATTTACGCAAAGATTCAGCGCTACCGCGAGATGGGCATCCGCTCGTTCATTTTCTCCGGCTATCCCCACCTCGACGAGTGCAAGCTGTTTGCGAAATACGTCCTGCCGCGGCTCGAAACTGTCTCACTGCCGCAGGTACAGGGGCGCATCCCCGCGACCACACCCATGACGCCTCTCGGTGCAGGTGAGCGCCGCTAACACCGAAAGCTGCTTGTAGGGGCAGGTCTAAGACCCGCCCTTCATTATTTCCTTGAGAGAAAATTTCATGCCTGAAAACCGAGAACTGCGCACCAAAGCCTTCACCTACGATCCGAATTTCAGCTATCTGCCCGATGAAGATCGCTACCTGCTCAGCAGCGGGACGCCACGCTACCGTTTCAACGTAATTGGCACGGGCGTCAACGGCCAGGAGCATATCCGCGTCACCCATCTCGAAGGGCGCGCGACCATTCACGGCGTCTATGACCCCAATCCGGGCAGCATCGAAGGCGCGCAAACGACCCACGCCCAATACGCGCCCAAAGCTCCGCCACTGACGGTCTACGACTCGCTCGAAGCCGCGTGCAGCGACCCCGCCGTCGATGGCCTGTTCATCTCGACACCAAATTACACCCACCTCGACGTGCTGCGCGTGGCGGCACAATCGGGCAAACACATCCTGCTCGAAAAGCCCATCGCCACCACCATTCAGGACGCCCACGCCATCACCCAAATCGCCAGCGCCTACCCTGCTATCTTCCAGTTAGGGTTGCAATATCGCTTCAAAGCCATGTACAGCGAGGCGATTTATGAGGCGCTGACGAGGCGTACGCTCGGCAGCATCCAACTGATCGGCATTCAGGAGCATCGCATCCCGTTTCTCGACAAGGTCAAGCAGTGGAATAAATTCGCCCAGTTCTCTGGCGATACACTGGTCGAGAAATGCTGTCACTACTTCGACCTGCTCAACCTGTTCGCACAGTCGCGTCCGAAAACGGTCTACGCCAGCGGCAGTATGGCCGTCAACTTCAAGAATTTCGAGTACAAGGGTGCAAAATCTGACATCCTCGACAACGCGATGGTGATTGTCACCTATGAGAACGATGTGCGCGCCAGCTTCAATCTGTGCATGTTCGCGCCCATGATTTACGAGGAACTGGTGCTCTGTGGTGACGAAGGACGGCTTAAAGCCTGGGAGCGTCAGGATTTTCTCTCCGGCGCAGACATGGACACTGAACTCGAAATTCTCGGCGGCGAAGCCAAACCCTCGCGGAAAATGCGTCCCGGCTACCCCGCGCTAATCGAGCGCAGCGGGCATCACGGCGCAACTTATTATGAGCATGTTCAGTTCATCGACCGGATTGAAGGCCAGGAGCGCAGCGTCGCCACGCCGCAGGACGGCCTCTGGTCAGTGATCGTCGCTGTCGCCGCCCAGGAATCGATTAAACGGGGCGAGGTCGTCTCGATTGACGCACTGCTCGCAGACGAGAAGCTGGACTTCGTGTAAAATATGCCTGAGTTCGAGAAGGAGTCAGAATGTTAGCAAATGAAGAAACACCCGTTGTTCCTCCGGCAAGCGAAACCAGCGCTGCCACAGACAAGCCGGAAACCGCCCCGGAGCAGCCGCTCGACGCCAAAGAGATCGCCAGACGCCGCAGCAAGGAAGATTTAGCGCGCAAGCGTCACAATCTGCATAAGGGACGCGGCAAGCGCTAGTCAATGCACAAATAAGGGCTGCTGGTTCGCCAGCAGCCCTTTCAATTGCAGGGGACTTGCTCGGTGAAGACTAGCCGCCAATTCCCCAGGTCTCGATCTTATTGTAGGAATTCCAGGGGCCGGGTTCGAAACCAGTGACACGCTTGTTCATGACATGCACCTGGTTCGTACCGACGGTGAAGTCATACGCCACGTCGTCGTGCGCAATCTGCTGAATTTGCTGGTAAATCGGGGCGCGGTCTTCCGGTGAGCAGCCCACCATTGAACGACCCTCCTTCAGCAGTTCATCGACTTTCGGGTTCACGTAGGAGGCGATGTCAAAGCCGCTGCCGGGAATGTCATTGGCGCTGTTGAGAATATTCCAGGCAATGCCGTCTACTTCGGTGCCACCACCGAACCCGACAATCGTCAGGTCAAATTTCTGGGGCAGCAGCGTATTCGTCAGGTACGAACTCCATTCCTGAGACTGAACGTTGACCTTGATGCCAATCTGTCCCAGTTGATCCTGTGCGACCAATGCAATGTTGGTATACAGGTCAACCAGCGGCGCATAAGGCAGGTTCACTTCGAACGGCACGCCGTCTTTCTCGCGGATACCGGTCGCGTCGTTCATCTTCCAGCCTGCTTCATCAAGAAGCGCGGCTGCTTTTTCAGGGTCATAGGGCCAGGGTTCAACTTTGGCATCCACCCAACCGAAGGACGGCGTAATCGGGCCAGACAGCAAATACCCGCCATTGTCGCCCAGCGTATCAACAATCGATGCCTTGTCGTAGCCCATCGCAATCGCCTGACGCACACGCACGTCGCTAAAGAACTTGTTTGGCGCTTGCTCAATCGGCTTGCCGTCAGCATCCACCGCCGCCCCTGGATTTTCCGAATCGCCCCAATTCATGATCAGCATCGGTGTGTTATTGAGCGGGAAAACGAACGGATTGAATTTGCTCAGATCGCCCAACTGTTCCAGTTGATCGGGATACATGAAGGCATAGTCGATTTCGCCGGTTTGCAGCGCCTGATTCTGCACTGCGGTATCAGTAATAACGCGGTTCACGACCGTCGGAATCTTCGGCGCACCACCATAATAGGCAGGGTTCGCGACCAAACGCACATATTCGTCTGGCTTGGTTTCTGACCAGGTATAGGGGCCGCTGCTAATCGTCGGCGCAGTATTGAAATCACTGCTGTTGAAATCGCTGTAATCAGCAGCGAACGCCTTCGCCGGAACGGGCGTCAGATCGCCAAAGGTCGATCCCCAGACCGTGCAGTTTGGCTGGCTTAAAGTAATCGAGAAGTTCTTGTCGTCGATCACCTTAAAATCCGAAATCAGGTCCATATCTCCCTTGCGCGGCGATTGAACTGCGTCGTTGATGATCGCCTTGTAGGTGAACTCTACGTCCTGAGCCGTAATCGGCGTGCCGTCGCTCCAGTTGGCATCGTCGCGGATAGTGAAGGTATAGGTCAAGCCATCGTCCGAAATTTTCCAGCTTGTCAGTCCAGGTTGAGGCTGAGCAGTTTGCGGGTCAACCTCGAACAGGCCCGCCCAGATAAACTGTTGAATGTCAATCGAAGCACTGTCCGTTGCCAGTACTGGGTTGAGTGTGGTGACGTTGCCGCCGAGCGTATTGCGCAGCAGCGTATCACTGTCGCTTTGTGCCAAAACTCCCGGCACGACAATCAATAAAAGGATACTGAGCAGAATTGCAGAGCGTTTCATTGCGAAAATTTCCTCCTGAAGTGATAACAGAATCACGAATCAACGCCAACGAAAGTGTCTTGCCCGCGTGCGTGTCAGTTTTTTACGACCAGACGCACCCTACAGCAAAGATCACCGAACAACCGCCTTTGAGGTTCACTCTTTTTGACGATCCCGCACGTAAACCGCTGTCGCCAGCCCCGCGCACACCTGCACACCGACTAGGCTGCGAATCGGCAGTGCGCGATAATTCAACCCGCTTTCAAGGTCGCTCCCCTGTTCTTCCAGCCGCTTGAGCGCCTTCTGTTGAACTTCCTTGACAAGCAGACTGTCATTGCCAGCGGCGATTTCTGCTTCCATCATGCGCACGAACATGCCGAAAATCAGCAGGCGGTAGAAGCGTGACCCCAGCAGGTTGCTGAACAGTTCCGCCTGCTTAGCGGGGCGTGCCGTGTCCTCAGACGTGAGCGCCCACTGCCGTTCAGCATCACGCTGCGCCTTGCCGCTGCGCGAGAACGCCGTTACTGCCCGGTGAAACGGAGTTTCGATCTTCAGGTCGCCGCGCACACGCTCCAGCTCTGTGCGCACCCAATCATCGAATTCATCAGCGTAGTCCAATCCCTGAAGAATGGCATCGCGCCGCTGCGTATCGCTCAACGACTGATCGTTGACGCGCGGGTCGTCATAGTAAGGCAGTTCAGTGACGAGAAAAAACGAGCCGTATTTCGAAGCATAGTCCGCGCTCGAAGTGCCGGATTGCATTGTCTCGGCGGGGTTCGGCACGCCGTTCTGCTCCAGATAGTCATAGGCCTTACTCGTGTAGATCATTCCGAAAATCGCCGGGGCGTACTCATCGACATACGGGACTTCCGGCTCGCCGAGGTCGAGCGCAAGATCGTACCAGGTTGGTATCTGGCTGAAGATGTCGTACAGCGGCGGGCATGGCTCCGAGACGTAGTAGTAAACGCCGCCAAAGCCTGCGTTATGCAAGGAATAGAGCAAATCTGGCTTGATCTCGTCGATCACGTCCATCAGCGCCTGTGTTTCCGGCAGTGGGCTGTGAAAGTGGAGGTCTTTGTAATCAATCGGGAATGTCCACTCGATCTGGTCAAAGGGCGCAGGCCGGAAAAAATGGCGGGCATAGTTGGACGGCGTAAACGGCCCCTTGAACCAGCCTTCATTGAGGCGCATCCCGTCCGAGTCAATCGACTTGATAAAGTGCCAGGTATAGCCGAGTTCGGCGCGAAGCGCGTCGTCTTCGCATAATCGCCGCGCGAGATATTCAATCGTCAGCGTGCCAATCGGTTCGTTGGGGTGTGGGCCGCCAAAGACAAAAGCCTGCTTCTCACCGCCCCGTATCGTCAGCAGTTCAATCGGATCGTCGCCCCGTGTTGTCCCGACGACGCGCATACTCGCTAGTTCAGGATAATCTGCCACCAGTTGGTGGGTCGAGGCGTTTAGTTCATCGATGGTCAGAAAGTGGTCATATTCTGGGATGGCGCGGGCAATTTGCGCTAAATCCATTCGTGTTTACTCCCATTAAGCCGGTGCGGAGCTTACCGAAAAAGCGAAGCGGAGCCTCGCTGCTCGAAACGATAGGTTATCATGCGGGAAATTGCGCGGCAGTATACCAACCCATCGCGCAAGCTGCAACATCCGTTGCACAAATGGATTCTTGCAAGACACTCTGTTGCTTCGTTATCATAGAAACACCGGACTAGAACGACAGGGGCATATGAGCGCATACATTCTGCGGCGGTTGTTGCAGTCGATTCCGACTTTGTTTGGGATCACGATTATCTCGTTTCTACTCGTCATCACCTCTCCGGGTGACCCCATCACGATGGTTATGTTCAACCCCAGTGCCACTCCCGAATCGACGGCGGCGCTGCGCCGTCAGCTTGGCCTTGATCAGCCGCCACTTGTCCAGTATTTTTACTGGCTGGTCGGCAACGATTTCATCAAAATCGACGTCAACGGTGATGGTACGGGCGACGTTCAGGGAACCCGACGCGGGCTGCTCCGGGGCGATCTCGGTCAGTCGATTCAGTACAAGCGCCCCGTCCTCGATTTGATTCTGGAGCGCATTCCCGCAACCATGCAGTTGACACTCTCCGCCCTGGTGGTCGGTTACGTCGTGGGCATCCCACTGGGGCTGTTCTCCGCGATTAACCACCGCCGCTGGTTTGACCAAATCGCGCGGGTGTTGTCCGTACTTGGCATCGCCCTCCCTAGTTTCTGGCTCGCCTTGATTCTGATCATTATCTTCAGCGTCAACCTGGGCTGGCTGCCAATGGCGGGCATGAGTGATGTGACTCAGACCGGCCCCCCCAGCCTGCTCGACACCATCCGTTACATGATTCTTCCCGTGTTTGTCCTCAGCGTCGGCACGATTGCCGGCATCTCGCGCTATGTCCGCGCCAGCGCGCTTGAAGTCCTGGAACAGGATTTCGTCCGAACCGCAGAGGCGAAAGGCTTGAAGCCACGCATGATCTGGTGGCGGCACGTCGTCCGCAACGCCCTGATTCCTGTCGCCACTTTTCTCGGCCCCGCTCTCGGCAGCCTGATCGGCGGCGCGGTGATTATCGAGCAGGTCTTTAGCTGGCCGGGGCTGGGTCGGTTGGTCGTGAATGCCTCCTTCCAGCGCGATTATCCGCTCGTCATGGGCTTCGTCCTCGTGAGCGGCGTCCTCTATCTGCTGGGCGTTCTGCTCTCCGACATTCTTTATATCTGGCTTGATCCTCGTATCCAATATCGTTGAGGAAATCGTCTGAATGGCTGAAACCGTAGCCGCGCGCGCGCCCGTCAAATTAGCCCAGCAGCCCGCGAAGCAGCGTTACTTCTGGCAGGACGCGCTGCGCCACATTCTCCACGACCGCCTGACCCTGATCGCGCTGATTGGCTTAATCATATTGACGCTCGCCTGTATCGTCGGGCCGGTCATCGTCGAAAACGTGCTGCATATCGACGTCAACCGCACCAACATCGCCCAGCGCTATCAGTACCCGGGCGCAGCCCATATCTTGGGCACCGATAATCTGGGCCGCGATCAGTTCCTGCGCCTGCTCTACGGGGGACAGGTCTCGCTGGCAATCGCCTACTTCGCCAGCATCCTCTCCATCGTCATCGGCGTGACCGTCGGCACGATTGCCGGGTTTTATGGTCGCTGGGTCGATGACATCCTGATCTGGCTGATCAACACGCTGGAGTCAATTCCCACCATCTTCATCCTGCTGACCGCGTCGACCATCTGGTCACCCTCACCAACCGTGCTCATCGTGCTGCTGTCCGCGCTCGGTTGGGTGCAAACCTGCCGTCTAGTACGCGGCGAAGTCATCTCGCTGCGTGAACGCGACTATATTCTGGCGGCGCGCGCGCTGGGTGCGCCCAACCGTCGCCTCATGCTTCAGCATATTCTGCCCAACGTCCTCTCAACGGTAATTGTCTCGCTCACAATCAGCGCGGGTGTCCTCATTCTGATTGAGTCAGGTCTGAGCTTCCTCGGTTTGGGCGTCCAGCCGCCGACGCCTTCATGGGGCAACATGCTGACCGATGCGCGAACTTATTTCGCGCGCGGCACGTATCTGGTGATATGGCCTGGTGTATTGATCGCGCTCACGGTCCTGTTCTTTTACATTCTCGGTGATGGTCTGCGCGACGCGCTCGATCCACGCGCCCGCAAATAAATAGAGGAGAACGAACTTGGTGAATTTGCAGGGTTTCGCTGAATTTATCGAAGAAAAGCGGCAGGCATGGAAAGTGCCCGGTGTCGCTGTCGCCGTTGTCAAGGATGGCGAGACAATTTTCTCTCAGGGGTTTGGTCTGCGCAGCGTCGAAGACAATCTGCCCGTGACCGAGGAGACGATTTTCGCCATCGGCTCGGCGTCGAAAGCTTTCACGGCGGCTTCGGCTGCAATTGCTGTCGATGATGGCAAGCTCGACTGGGAGAAGCCCGTGCAGGACTATCTCCCGGATTTCAGGATGTTCGACCTCTTCGCCACCAACCGCATGACCGTGCGCGATCTGCTCAGCCATCGTTCCGGCCTGCCCCGGCACGAATTCGTCTGGTATGGCTCAAAAGCAACGCGCGAGGAGATTATTCATCGGGTGCGCTACCTCGAACCCAACCGAGATTTCCGCACCTATTTCCAGTACCAGAACCTCATGTATACCACCGCCGGTTATCTGGCGGGCAAGCTCGAAGGCAGTAGTTGGGAAGACGTCGTCCGCGACCGGATTTTCAAGCCGCTGGGTATGAGCCACAGTCAGTTCTCGGTCAATGACACCCAGAAAGGCACGGATTTCGCGCTCGGCTACGGTGAGAAAAAAGAGGTCGTCGAGAAACTCCCGTTCCACAACATTGACGAAATGGGGCCAGCCGGGTCGATCAATTCCAACCTCGTCGATATGGTCAAGTGGATCAATTTCCAGTTGAGCGACGGCAAAATCGGCGATCAGGTCGTCATTTCCGAAGGTAATCTGCGCCAGACTCAATCCGCGCAGATGTCGATTGCCGACCCGCTCTGGTACGAACTGATGAGCACCAAAATCATCAGCTACGGTATGGGCTGGTTCATTCAGCCGTTCCAGAACGAAACGCTGCTCCATCACGGCGGCAACATCGACGGCTTCAGCGCCCTCGTGACCTTTATGCCCGGTCAAAAAGCGGGGGTCGTCGTCCTCACCAACCTCAACAGCAATGCCCTCACCGAAACGATTGCCTGGGATGCCTATGATCGCATTCTCGGCACGCAGGGCAAAGACTGGCACGGCTATTTCTTCGACTTTTACCAGAAGCTCAAGGCGCAAAGCGAAGAAGCCAAGTCGAAGTCCGATGCGGATCGCGTTCAGGGGACGCAGCCTTCCCACCCGCTCAGCGCCTACGTCGGCGAATATGAGCATCCCGCCTATGAGACGATAAAAATTGCTCAGAGCAGCACCGATCCTGATAAGCTCGTAACCATCTATCACGATTTTGAGTTGGCGACCGACCACTATCACTATGACATTTTTCAAGCCGACTTTAGCCGTTTTGAAATCCTACTCAAGCTCACCTTTGAGACGGATAGTAAAGGCAATATCAGCAGCCTGAGTATCCCGCTGGATGCCGCCGTCAAGCCGATTGTCTTCACTCGCATCGCTGATGCGTCGCTCAAAAATCGCGCTTTTCTGGAGCAGTTCGCCGGAAAATATGAAGTTATGGGCATGACCATGACCATCGCCCTACGCGGCGAAGATCAGTTGATCGCCAGCATCCCCGGTCAAGGCGATCAAACGCTGGAGCCGTACATGGATACGACCTTCAACCTTAAGGGGCTTTCTGGCTTTAGCGTCAAATTCGTCAAGGACGCTGATGGCGCAGTCACCGAAGCGATCATCACCCAGCCCGGCGCAACGCTCAGTGCGAAGAGAGTCGCCGACTAGAAGACATCCTATCCTCTGATCCTAGCCGGCGATTTTCGTACTCTGTCCTGGGGTATTCGCTGGCCTCTCCTATCGCATTGGGCACTGGATATGGTATTACCAGGGGCGTATGGCGTCGTTCGTACTGCTGCTGCGCCCCTTCTATATCACCCTCAAGTGTCTGATCGAGCTTCGACAGGCATTTCGATTTCGCCGCTTGCGACGATTGGGCCGGGGTTATATATCAACCATTTTGGCTCGAACTTCGTGGTCGGTGGCTCTCTGGCGCAGATTATCTCGTATCAGAGTCGTTTCGATTTTGTGCTGTACAAAACGATGGACGAAGACCCTGCGCGGCTGGCAAATCTCGCCCGCAAAATCAACTGATTTTCCTGATAGAAAGGAGTCAAGAGCACCGGCTCCTACTTCCGCACTTTCAATTCCAAATGTCACAGATGACGCGCTTGGGTTAGATGATACCTAATCGCGTCATCTGCCCCCTCTAAATTGCTTGCTCTAAATCGCTGGAATGGGTACAGTCGAAAAAAGGGAGAGGCACGTGACCATGCAGGCGTCATCAAGCCCTATCTGGCAAGATCAACTCGCAGAAAGTCTAATCCAGAGCATCAATGTCTGGGTCAATGTGTGCGATATTGACCTCAATCTTCTGGTCTGGAACCCAACTGCCGAGCGCATTTGCGGTTATTCAGCAGCGGAAGTCGTGGGTCATGCGCGCTGCTGGGAGTGGTTTTATCCCGATCCGGTTCGGCGGCGTGAAGCGATTGAACTCACATCGCAGGTCTTGTCAAAGGACGGCTATCTGCGCGGCGTCGAGACCGAGATCGTCTGTAAAAATGGCGAGCTTAAAACGATTGCCTGGTACTCACGTCCATTGGTCGATGCACTGGATGTGGTGCAGGGGTTTGTGACGTTTGGCTACGATGCGACCGACAAAAAACTGGCTGAGCGCGCACTTCAGAAAGCCCATAACGATTTACATGTTCTCTATGAAATCGCCTCAATTACCAACGAGATCAACAACCTGAACCTGATCCTTGAACGCTCGCTGGAGCGCATCCTTTCGGTGATGAAAAGCTCTGGCGGCACTATCCATCTATGGGACAGCGAAAATGAAATCCTGCTCCCGGTCGCCGCGCTTGGCATTGAACCGGAGCACTATCCGCAGGCGGGCTTCGTCAACGAAGTCTACAGCCACGCACACTACCTCCGCAGCGCCCTGCCCGAACAGGCGGTCGCCTTCTGGGGCGTACCGATGCGCGCCAAAGGCCAGATTCACGGCGTCATCAGCATCCTGCTCGACACCGAAATCGAGATTAGCCCGGATGATCTCGCGCTGCTGACATCGATTGCTGACCAGATCGGCATCGCAGTTGAAAATGCCCGCCTCTATCGTCAGTCACAGCAGCTTGCCGTCGCCGAAGAACGCCGTCGTCTCGCCCGTGACCTGCACGACTCGGTTACCCAGTCACTCTACAGCCTGACACTGTTCGCCGAAGCAGGCCAGCGCTTACTCCGCAGCGGCGAAATCGACCGCGTCGATAAGTACCTGGACAGGCTCAATCAAACGGCGCAGGATGCCCTCAAGGAAATGCGTCTACTGCTTTACGAACTGCGACCCTGGGCGCTGGAAGCCGGTAAATTGATCGAAACCATTCAGCACCGTCTCGATTCAGTCGAACGCCGTTCGGGTTTGACTGCCCATCTGATCACATCACCCCTGCCTGCCTTACCGCCTCGTTATGAGGATAATCTGTACCACATCACGCTGGAAGCGCTCAATAATGCGCTCAAACATGCCTTCGCATCGACCGTCACGGTACAGTTGTGTGCCGATGAGCATACAATTTCCCTCGACGTGATCGACAATGGCGGCGGCTTCGATCAGGCGTCGGTATTGGAATCGGGCGGTATGGGACTATCGAACATGCGTGAACGCGCAGAAGAACTCGGCGGAACCTTTACGATTGAGTCGACGGATCATCGCGGGACAACGGTCCGCGCCTGTCTCCCCATCAATTTGTGATGCCAACCATGAAGCCACCCATCTCCATCCTGATTGTCGATGACCATCCGATTGTGCGTGAAGGACTGCACGCGCTCATCAGCACAGAGCCAAACATGGAAATCGTCGGCGAGGCCGCGAACGGCGTCGATGCCGTTCGTATGGTGCGTGAACTCAAGCCCGATGTAATTCTGCTCGATTTGATGATGGAGCCGATGAGCGGGATTGAAGCGATTGAACGCATCAAGGCCGACAATCCGAATGCACGAATCCTGGCGCTGACCAGTTTCGCCGAAGACGAGATTGTTTTCCCGGCGATTAAAGCCGGAGCGCTCGGCTATTTGCTCAAAGACTCAGCACCCAACGACCTGCTGCAAGCGGTTCATAATGTCTTTCGCGGTATCCCCTCGCTCGCACCTTCCATAGCGCTCAAGTTAATGCGTGACGTTGACCATGTCCCCGAAGCATCGGGGGCGTCCGGCGAAGCCCTCACCGAGCGAGAAATCCTGATTCTGAAAGAGGTCGCGCAGGGACTCACCAATCAGGAGATTGCTTTGCAGCTCGTCATCAGCGAACGCACCGTGCGCAACCATGTCGGCAGTATTCTCAGCAAGCTTCATCTCGCCAATCGCACGCAAGCCGCACTCTATGCGCTGCGCGTAGGAATCGTCCGCCTGGACACCACCTCCAACCCGACTGCCGCAGACGAATAAGGGCATAATAAGGAATTCGCTCTGACTTAATAAGTCATTTGACCTAGCTGATTAAGTCATTTGGCTTAACTTTGTAATGTTTCGTAAGAAGCCCTCTAAAATAGGCGCAATCGAAGCAGTTTCTACAGAGGGGAAGGGGCTTATGAAACGGTCTATTCTATTTCTATTCGCCGTACTATTTGTCTTTGCGACTTCGGTCTCCGCGCAGACCAAAGCCGTGAAAATCGCACTCTTCAACCCGCTGGGAAACAATGAATATGTCAGCGCCGCCGAAAAAGGCGTGCGCGACATCATCGAAGGCGCAGGCGGAACCGTGCAGGCGTTTGACGCAGGCTTCGACCCGGCAGAGCAGTTGAATCAAGTTCAGGACGCGATCACCTCTGGCGGTTTTGACGCCTTTATCATCTACTCGGTCGATGGTGTCGGTATTACCGTCGGCGTCGATGCAGCAGCCGAAGCCAAAATCCCCGTAATTTCACTCGATGCGCCGATCAATGCGGATCGCCAGACGCTTGTCCCCTACAAGAACGTTGCCGGACAAATTGCTCGCACCGGACTTGGTGACGGAAAATACATCGGTCAGGCGATTGTTATGGCCTGCGAAGGTATCGACCCGTGCAAGGTGGCTTTCCTGATCGGCTTCGAAGGCTTCCCGCTTGACCTCGACCGCCTCCAGGCCGTCAAGGACATCATCGCCTCGCACCCGAACATCTCGATTGTCTCGACACAGGCCGCCAGTTACACCGCTGAGGAAGGTAACACCGTCACCGCCAATATTCTTCAGGCCAACCCTGATCTGAGCGTAATCGCCTCGGTTGGCGACCAGATGATCGTCGGCGCGGAAATCGCGATTGAAGACGCTGGACTGACCGGAAAGATCAAGTTGATCGGTCAAGGCGGCAGCCAGGATGGGTACAAAGGCGTGACCGACGGACGCTGGTTCGCGACTATTGCCAACATCCCGTACACCAATGGACAAATCGCCGCGCAGATGGCGCTTCAGGCGATTGATGGCACACTGATCATTCGCTCGGTCGATATGTACGACCAGGCACCGCCCTTCCCGCCCAGTGGCCCCATCATCACCAAAGACAACGCCGCCGAATTCACCCCGCAGTGGTAGGTTAAACAAGTTTAACTTAACCCCTCACCCCATCCCTCTCGTGAGAGGAATGGGGTGAGTTCAATGTCATGAAGCCATTTCAGCGATTGTGAGGGTGGATTGAAAGGCGACTATTTCGTTGAGGCACAGGGTCTCACCAAACGCTTCTTCGCTGTTCAGGCGCTCGATGATGTGGCGGTTGCCATCAAACGCGGCGAAATTCACGCGCTGGTCGGCGAAAACGGTGCTGGAAAATCGACTCTGGCGAAAGTCATCAGCGGCGTAATTCGCCCTGACGATGGCACACTGAGCATTAACGGGCGTGAAGTCCATTATGCCTCGCCCCACGACGCCCTGCTCGACGGCATAACCACCATCACTCAGGAAATTTCGCTGCTCAGCAAACAAACCGTCCTCCAGAATGTCATGCTCGGTCAAGAGGACACGCACGCAGGCATCCTCGATTTTAAGCGGATGTTGGCGCGCTTTGGCGAAATCCGTGCCCTGACGGGCTTCGAGATTGACCCCAGAGTGCGTGTCAGTGACCTGCGCCTCGCCGATCAGAAAAAAGTCGAGGTCATGCAGTCGATTGCGCGCAAAGCGCAGTTGATCGTCATGGACGAGCCGACCGCGATGCTCTCGGATGAGGAGACAACGATCTTCCTCAAGATCGTGCGTCACCTACGCGACATGGGGATGACGATCATCTACGTTTCGCATTTTCTCCGCGAAGTACTCGATCTGGCAAATACAGTCACGGTCATGCGCAACGGCAAGGTCGTCCGCACCACGCCCGTCAAACAAGAAAGCATCGAGACACTGGTCGATGCAATGCTCGGCAAAAGCATGGCGCAAATGTACCCGCTGAAGCAGATGTCGCCCGTCGACGCACCAGTCATCCTGAGTGTCAAGGGGCTGAAAAGCGACGTATTCACCGACACCAACCTGTCGGTTCGACGCGGCGAGATCGTCGGGCTGGCGGGATTAGTCGGCAGCGGACGTTCTCGGTTAGCGCGCACGCTGTTCGGCGCAGAGCCGATCTTTGATGGCGAAATCGCTGTCGAAGGCAAGCCTGTGCGTATTCGCTCTGTGCGCGATGCCATGCGCGCAGGTATCTACATGTTGCCGGAAAGTCGCAAGGAACAGGGATTGCTGCTCAAGCAGAGTGTTCAGGATAATCTTTCGCTGCCGCATCTCGATTCGGTCACCACAGTGGGCGGCATCATTCGCGGGAAAGCTGAAACCGAGCGCATCGACACGCTGATCAAGGCGCTCAACGTCCAACCGCCGACCATGCGCAACCGTGTCAACAGCCTCTCCGGTGGCAACCAGCAAAAAGTCTTGTTCGGCAAATGGCTCTTCAAGCAGCCACGCCTGTTCATCGTCGATGAGCCGACAGGCGGTATCGACGTGGGCGCGAAACAGGCGATTTACGAGTTGATCGTTCAACTCGCCAGCGAAGGCATGGCGATTCTGCTGGTCTCGTCCGAGATGGAAGAAATTCTGGGGCTGGCGCATCGCGTGCTCGTCATGCGCGAAGGCCGGATTGTCGCGGAACTGAGCGAAATCGATCACTCCCTGACCGAAGACAACGTCATGCGCGCGGCCTTTGGCACGGTTTAAGCGAGAGGATAGATAAACGACACGCCATGAATTTGCGCAGATCATCCGCACAACCGAAAAGCATACGCTCCATCCTGCTCGATTACGGCATTCTGATCGCCTTCGCGGTGCTGTTCGCCGCACTCAGCGTCGGCACGAACGCCTTTCTCACGCCACGTAACCAGCTCAATATCCTTGATCAAGCCCACCAGATCGGCCTGATCGCCTGCGCCGAAACGATAGTCATCATCGCAGGTGGCTTCGACCTCTCAACGGGCGCAATCTTCGCAATGTCGGGCGTGGTCGCGGCGCTGGTCGCCCGCGACATGGGGCAAGTCGAAAGCATCGCCGCGATTGCGCCTTACCTCGGCTGGATCGCGGGGATCGTCGCCGGGACACTGTTCGGCCTGCTCAACGGCCTGCTCGTCACCGTGCTGCGCATCAACACCTTTGTGGCAACGCTGGCCTCAGGCATTGTCATTCGCGGGCTGGCGCTGATCATCACACAGGCCGAGCAAATCCGCGTCAGCGATACCAACTTTCAAACGCTGGCACGCAGCGGCCTCGGCGACGCCAACAACACGATTTTCATCTGGCTCGGATTCGCGCTGATACTGACTTTCGTGCTCAATCGGACACAGTTCGGGCGCTACGTGTTTGCCTGCGGCGATAACCCGGAAGCAGCGCGTCTGTCCGGCATCAATGTGAGCAAAATCCGTACCATCACCTTTTGTATCAGCGGATTTGCCGCCGCGCTTGCCGGAGTGGTTTACGCGTCCAAGTTCATGAAAGCTCAGAATGACTCCGGCCAGGGTCTGGAATTAATCGCCATCGCTGCGGTGGTGATCGGCGGCACGAGCATCACGGGCGGCGAAGGCGCGGTCTGGCGTACCGTCTTAGGTGTGCTGTTTCTGCGTCTGATCTCGAACGGATTCAATCTGATCAACGTCAACACCTTTTATCAGGATGTTTTTCAGGGCTTGATTATTCTGTTCGCCGTCGCGCTCGACGCCATGCGTCACCGCAGAACGTGACGAAAAGCTATCAGCATTCAGCAAGCAGCAAGCAGCTTTGATTGGCTTGTTTCGATGATGGCTTTTGTAGGGGCGACCTGACAGGTCGCCCCTACCAGGAAACAGGTATGTTTGCGACGGCACAGCTTTTAGCTGAAAGCTCTATCTGATTTTATTTTTACCTGGAGGAACAAACGATGCCATACCGCATCTCCGTAGACATCGGGGGGACATTCACAGACCTTGTGATGGCGAACACCGATAGCAAAACGACCACCACCGGAAAAGTTCTGACCACGCCCAGCAATTCCGCTGTTGGCGTCATGACCGGGCTGCGCCAGATTGTGGATGATCCTGCCGCGATTGAGTTTTTCGTACACGGCACGACCGTTGGCCTGAACGCTTTTCTGGAGCGCAAAGGCGCGCGTGTCTTGCTGCTGATGACCGCAGGCTTGCGCGACTCCTACACCATCGCGCGCGGCGACCGAAAAACGCTCTACGACGCTCAGTATCGCAAGCCCCGCCGTCTTGTGCCGCGCCGTGACGTGCTCGAAGTCCGCGAGCGCCTGCGCTCCGACGGCTCGGTTTTCGAGCCGCTGCACGAAGAAGATTTCGAGCCGATCATCGCCAAAATCCGTGCCGAGGGGATTCAATCGGTCGCGATCTGCTTCATTCATGCTTATGTCAACCCCGCTCACGAACTGCGCGCCCGTGAAATCCTGCGCGCCGCGTTGGGCGATGAATTCTCGATCACCCTGTCGCATGAAATCGCCCGCGAATGGCGTGAATACGAGCGTGCTTCGTCCGCGATCATGAACGCTTATATCGCGCCTGTGGTACAGCGCTACCTCTCCCGGCTCGAAACCGAACTGACCGAGTTCGGCGTTGATGCGGCGGTTCATGTCATGCAATCGAGCGGCGGCATCATCCGCGCCAAGACTGCTCGCGAACAGCCTGTCCATACCCTGCTCTCCGGCCCCGTCGGCGGCACAATTGGCGGGGTCGCCCTCTCCAAGCTAACTGGACGCCCCAATCTGCTGTGCGTCGATATGGGCGGCACATCTTTTGACATGAGTCTGATCATTGACGGCAGGCCGGGTGTCTCTAACGAAACCGAGCAGGAAGGTTTGCCGCTGCTGCTCCCGCTGGTCGAGATTCACACGATTGGCGCGGGCGGCGGATCGCTGGCGTGGCTGGAGGCAGGTGCGCTGCGCGTCGGCCCGCAGTCGGCGGGCGCAGACCCCGGCCCTGCTTGTTACGGACGCGGCGGCACGCAGCCCACTGTCACCGACGCCAATCTGTTTCTGGGGCGCATCGGCATTGACGCCAAGCTCGGCGGCTGGATGCAGCTTGACTATAACGCGGCACAAAACGCGATCCATTCGGTCGCATCTCAATTGAATCTCAGCGATGTCGAACTCGCTGAAGGAATGCTCGCCGTCATCAACGCCAAAATGGCCGACGCCATCCGCACCATCACAATTCAGGTCGGCATCGACCCGCGCAGTCTGTCGATTGTGCCGTTCGGCGGCGCTGGCCCTATGCACGCTATCTGGCTGGCGCGCGAACTCGGCATCACCGAGATTATCGTTCCCTGGAGTCCGGGTACTTTTTCGGCCTGGGGGATGCTGCAAACCGACATCCGCCGCGACCTGACCAGCAACTTCTTCTCCCCTGCGAGCAAGACCAACGCCGAAGCCATTCAGGCAGTCTTTGATCAGCTTGTCAGCGAAGGCAAGGGGCTGATGGCGGAGGAAGAAGTCGCCGAAAGCGATATGTACTTCGCCATGTCTGCCGACATTCGCTACATCGGTCAGGAATATTTCGTCAACATCCCAATCAAAACGCCTTTTGACATCGCCACCATCGACGCCGATTTCCACGACGCCTACAAGATTCGCTACGGACATTCGACCCCCGGCGCGCCGATTGAGTTTGTCAACCTGCGCCTGACTGCTTTCGGGCGCGTCGAAGGCGAAACAATGGGCTTCCAACCTAAAGCGGACGCGGGCGATCCCGTCACCGGGGTGCGCGAAGTCATTTTCGACGGTCAAACGCTGATGACGACCATTCTCAACCGCGACGCGATGCCGATTGGCGCTCAGTATCAGGGGCCGCTCATCATCGACGAATCGAGCGCGACAACCATTATCCCGCCGGGATATGACGTGGTTGTGGATCAGTTCGGCAACGTGATTATTACAAGGCAGGAATAATGACCATCTCAACGATTGACCCGATTACCACCGAAATCCTGCGCAACGCCTTCATCTCGATTGCGCAGGACATGAACGCGACTCTGATTCGGAGCGCCTACTCGCCGATCATTTACGAGGGGAAGGACTGCTCCGTCGCCCTGCTCGACAATCACGGCAATGTGCTGGGGCAGTCGCTCGGTCTGCCGCTGTTCCTGGGCAATTTGCAGGCGTGCGTTCAACTAACCGCTGAGATGTTCGGCTGGGATCATTTTCACCCCGGCGACATCTTCTTCATGAACGACTCGTACATGACCGGGACGCATCTCAACGACATCACCATGTTCGCACCGATTTACTGGCAGGATACGCTGGTCGGCTTTTCCGCTTCACGCGCACACTGGCTTGACGTTGGTTCGAAGGACGCAGGCGGGCCAATGGACTCGTCCGAAATTTATCAGGAGGGGATGCGCTGGGGGCCAACCCGTATTTACGAGGGTGGCAAACCCCGCGAGGAAATCATCGACTTCCTGCGCCGAAACGGGCGCTACGGTTTCCTGCTGGTTGGCGATATGAACGCACAGATCGCGGCGGGGCGCACTGGCGAAACCCGTTTTCGCGGCATCCTCGACCGCTTCGGCTACGATACCGTCATGGCAGCCCGCGACGAAATCTTCCGCCAATCGGAAGTGCTGGAACGCGCCGCCGTCCTCGCCATTCCCGATGGCGTCTATCTCTCTGAAGGTTCCATCGACAATGACGGCCTCGGACACGGGCCGCTTCCCGTCAAAATGGCCGTCACCATCTCCGGCGAGAACATGACCATCGATCTTGCGAATTCGTCACCGCAGGCGATGGGACCCGTCAACTGCGGTTTCTCGCAGACCATTTCAGCCTGCCGTGTCGCCTTCAAACTGCTGGTCAATCCAAAACGCCCGGTCGATGGCGGCACGTTCAAAACGCTAACCATCGACGCTCCTGAAGGCTCGATCTTCCGCGCACAGGAACCCGCCGCCTGCCAGTGGTATTTCACGCCGCTCGGCTTGCTGATCGACCTGTTCGTCAAAGCGCTATCCCCTGTCCTGCCCGATGCCGCCGCCGCCGCTCATTACGGCGACTCGATGGTCATCTTCATCGCGGGCGTTGATCCGCGCACGCATCTTGGCTTCCTCGCCGTCGAGCCAACGCCCGGCGGCTGGGGCGCATACCATGATGGCGACGGTCAGGACGCGCTGATCAACAACGTCAATGGCGGTTTCAAAGACATCCCCGTCGAAGTTTACGAGAGCAAATTCGCCGTCATGATCCACAACTACGGCATTCGCCCCGATACCGGGGGTACGGGACAGTTTCGCGGCGGCTGTGGCATTTACCGCGAATATACCCTTGAAACCGATGGTTTTCTGTCGCTGTGGTTCGACCGTTCGGTCACACCCGCCTGGGGCTTGCTCGGCGGCGGCACCGGGACAGGGCCGGACGTGACGATCACCACGCCGGATGGTCAACAGGAGCATCTACTCAAAATCAACCGCAAGCCCATTCCCAATCACACGGTCGTCAAAACCCACACGGGCGGCGGCGGTGGTTATGGATTAGCTGTCGAGCGCGATCCGGCGCTTGTTCGCGAGGACGTCCTGGAAGGCTACGTCACCGTCGCCGCCGCGAAAACTCAGTACGGTGTCGTCCTCAGCGACGATTTGACTATCGATGAAACAGCAACCGCAGCTCAGCGAGCGCAAATGTAAGCAACGATCACCTGACCTCCTGCCGCATCCAACTCGGCAGGAGGTCAATTTCCTCCACAGGTATCGGGTCATTGGTATGGCAAAGGACGTCTGTCCTGCTGCAACCTCCAGCCGGTTGGCATCAATCCACCCTGACGAACCACTAAAGCAGGTCTTTTTCTTAACCTCGGATTAATATACACTTGAAAAATACTCGCTAACATCTGCCGATGGTAGGCATCTCATCATGGACAGATGCTCAATAGGGAGAAAGAAAGATGGGAAATTCTCGTTTCGGTCGCTTGCTACCGCTGGGCATTGCACTGCTGCTGCTCGTGGTGGCACCGATCAGCGCATTTGCGCAAAGCAGCCCGCTCGAAATTAAGTTTTACTATCCGACCGCAGTAGGCGGCCCTCTTTCGCAGGTTTTCGACGGCTATGCTCAGAAATTCAATGATGCCAATCCTGACCTGAAGGTCGTTGCGACCTATGCAGGCGGCTACGACGACATTTCTGCGGCTATCCAGACCGAAATTCAAGGCCAGGGTGATGGCCCGGACGTGGCGGTCATGCTGGCGGCGGATCTGCCAACCTTCATTGACAACGGCTATGCGGTGCCAATGCAGGATTTCATCGACCAAATGGACGATGGTGGCAAAGCCTACACAGATGACTTCTTCCCGGCTTTTATGAAGAACAGTGTCGATGAATCCGGAAAAATCTGGGCGATCCCTTTCCAGCGCAGCACCCCGGTGCTCTATTACAACAAAGACCTTTTCACCCAGGCAGGTCTCGATCCAGCATCAGCACCAGCGGATCGCACAGAACTGGTCGCTGATGCCAAGAAGCTGACTCTGCCCAACGGCGAACGCTGGGGGCTGGAAATCCCCTCGGATGGCTTCCCCTACTGGGTCTTCCAGAGCTTCGCAATCGGCAACGGTCAGAACGTCGTTGGCGACAGCTTCGATAAGGTCTATTTCAACGCTCCCGAAGTCGTTTCGGCGCTGAATTTCTTCAGCGGCTTATCGGCAGAGGGTGTGATGCCATCGGGCGTCATCATCTGGGGTGACACGGTGAAAGATTTCACCGCAGGTAAAGCGGCGATGATTTATCACACGTCCGGCAGCCTCACCAACATTCTGAAGAATGCGACCTTCGACGTCGGTGTCGGCAATCTGCCTGCCGGCGACAAGGGCTATGGTACGCCGACTGGCGGCGGAAACCTGTATATCTTCAGCACCAGCACGCCCGAAAAGCAGGCTGCTGCATGGCGCTGGGTACAATTCCTGTCGTCGCCGGAAATTCAGGCCGACTGGAGCGCGAACACAGGTTACATCGCCGCTCGTCAATCTGCCTGGGACATCGATCCGCTTAAGTCGCTGGTCGAAGAACATCCACAGTATGCGGTCGCCCGTGATCAGCTTCAATATGCCGACCGGGAACTGGCAACTCACCAGAGCCTCGACGTGCGCAACACGTTGGGCAAGGCCATCTCGCGCGTGATTACCGGGGAAGAAGATGCTCAGACCTCGCTGGATCAGGCGCAAAAAGAAGCTGACGCGATCCTGTCGCAGTACGCTGGCTCGTAAGGCCGATTTAGCTCGCTAAGCGAAGGGCGTTGTGCAGCCTGTCGGGGTTGTACAATGCCCTTCTGTTTATTCGCTGATTTAGAAAGTGAGCTTTGATGGAAGCATCGGCGCAAACCGCGACGACTCCCACCGCGCGAATTGTTTATCGAAAGCCGCTGACTGCGCGGCTGTTCCCCTATCTGCTGGTCGCGCCGACTTTGCTTTTGGTGTTTGTCTTCACGCTCTGGCCGACCGTGCAATCGGTGACAGGCAGCTTGTATCGCCCGCCGCTGACGGTGCGCCAGGAGGCGAAATATGTCGGCCTGCAAAATTATGTCGATCTGTTCGATCCTGAGCAGTCAATCCGCCCCGATATTGCTGCCTCTTTTCCGACCATTCTGATCAACACGCTGGTCTTCACGGCAGCGACGGTTGCTATCAGCGTGCCGCTGGCTTTTCTTTTTGCGCTGCTGCTCAACCGCAAGGTGCGTTTTCTGGGGGTATGGCGTTTCAGTCTGTTCTATCCGGCGCTGCTCCCGGTGATCGGCGCGGCGAGCATCTGGTCATTTCTCTATGCGGATAACATCGGTCTTGCCAATACGGTGCTGCGTTCGCTGGGGCTGCCTGCCGTCAAATGGCTGGGTTTACCAGGGATGACGCTCGTTTCAATCATCATCGTCATCTGCTGGAAACAAATCGGCTACTTCATGATCTTTTATCTGGCGGGGTTGCAGGGTATTCCGCGCGACATCTATGAATCTGCTGATTTGGAAGGTGCTACAACCTGGCAGCAAATCCGCTACATTACCTTCCCCCTGTTGCAGCGCACGACCTTATTCGTGTTAGTCGTAGCAATTACTGGCGCTTTCCAGACGGTCGAGCAGTTGCAGGCGCTGGGGCAAGGTGGGCCGAATGACAGCAGCAACCTGCTGCTCTACTACATCTTCCAGAAACTGGCTGACCCGCGCAATCTTGGCTACGTCAATGCGATCACGGTTATTCTGCTGCTGTTGCTGATGATCTTCACCGTTACAAATTTTTACTTTTTCGAGTGGAGACGGATTAAAGATGAGCGCTAGACCGAAAACGCTCGGCAGTTTGCTGGCGAATGCTGCTTTGATCACCTTTTCGCTGATCTGGCTGATGCCGCTGGTATTTACCATCCTGGTCAGTTTCCGGCCCGAGAGTCAGCCCGTCACCAACGGCAACATTTTCTTCGCCTGTGTATCGAATAATGGAAGCGCCGCCGCCGTCACAGACAGCACAATTCCCATTCTGGGCTGCACGATTACACTGCAAAACTATCAGGATGCACTACAAGTTGCGCCCTGGTCAACACATTACGCCAACAGTCTGATTTTCGTATTCGGAACCTTAATTGTGCAGTTGGTGACCATCACGATGGCGGGTTATGCCTTCGCGCGTATGCGGTTCTTCGGGCGCGACCTGCTGCTGTTTCTGGTTTTACTGCAATTGATGATCCCAACTGGTGTTTTACTGGTGCAGAACTTCTCCACCATTCGTACGCTTGGGTTGTTCGATACGCAGGTCGCCCTAATGGTTCCCTACTGGGGATCAGCCTTTGGGACACTGCTGCTGCGGCAAGCTTTCCGTGAAATCCCCTTCGAGCTGGAAGAAGCAGCCCGCATTGACGGCGCAAACTGGCTGCAAATCATGCGCTCGGTCTACATCCCGCTTTCAATTCCGACCTACATCGCCTTCGCGCTGGTGTCGATCAGCAGCCACTGGAACGAGTTTCTCTGGCCCCTGATTGTGACGCGCTCTGACGCAGTACGTCCGCTGACGGTCGCACTTAACAAGTTGCTCAAAACTGCCGAAGTCGGCGCGCTCTACGGGCAGTTAATGGCGGGAACGATTCTGGTCATCGCCCCGCTCGTGATCCTCTTTATGTTGTTTCAGCGCCGTTTCATCGAAAGCTTTGCCAGCAGCGGCATCAAGTAATCGAGAAGCGATAAACGCTCATATTATCCGCGCCCCATGAAGGGCATCTGGGTTGCCATCACGGTCATAAACGGCACATTGACATCAAGCGGCAGGTTCGCCATGTAGAGGACGGCTTGCGCCACATGCTCCACGTCAATCGTCGGCTCGACCGCAATCGTGCCATTGGCTTGAAGCGCTCCGCTTTTCATGCGATCCGTCATCTCGGTCGCGGCGTTCCCGATGTCAATCTGACCGCAGTTGATGTCGAACGGACGACCATCCAGCGCAGTGGCTTTGGTGAGGCCGGTAATCGCATGTTTCGCCGCCGTATATGGGGCGGAATGCGGTCGCGGCGTATGGGCAGAAATCGACCCGTTGTTGATAATTCGTCCGCCGCGCGGATCTTGCTGTTTCATCATGCGAAAAGCGTGCTGCGTACAAAGAAAAGTTCCGGTCACGCAGGTATCCAACACAGTACGCCACTGTTCATAGTTCAGGTCTTCGAGCGGGACTGCGGGCGCACCGACTCCCGCATTATTGAACAAAACGTCCAGCCTTCCGAATTTGTCCGCCGTCGCCGCGAATAACGCCGAGACAGCTTGCGGATCACCCACATCGGTAGACATGACGAGCGCACGCGCGTTCGACACTCCAGCTTCCTCAACCGTTTGTGTCAGCGGTTCAATTCGGCGACCAGCCAGCACGACCGAATAGCCAGCGTCCCAGAGCAGCAGGGACGTTCTTTTGCCAATCCCGCTTCCAGCGCCAGTGACCATTGCAATACGGTTAGGAACAACCATTTGTCTCTTCCTAGTTTTGGTAATCGATATAAACGATTATCAGATGAATAAAATTAGAAGTCGCCTGCGAAATACCCTCAACAGAGATCTATTCTCGTGTCTCAAATTTCAGCCAATGACCGCCAGTTCCAAATCGAGCAGACGCGCCAGCTTCTTAATCTTGGGGAGTTGGTGCCCGACGCCAAGTGCGCAGTGATGTGTCGGCCCTTCTTCCGCCCAGGCGTCCATGAAACTTGCCGGATCAAATGCGAACTTCAAGCGCGAATTGGTGTTGCCGATTTGCAGCGTGTCGCCGGGAATCGACTCGCCTTGCGCGGCGACTAATTTCAGCCGACCGTCTGCTGTTTGCGTCAACGTCAGAATTGTAATTGGCCCATACTTGACCTTGAATTCAACCGAAATCCCATAGCCGCGCTTGCCATGAAATAAGCCCAGCCCGCGCAGCAGTGGTTTCTGCGCGCTGATGGCGACATGACCAGGGCCATCGTGTCCCATCACAATAAAATCTTCGTTGAGAGCCAGCGCATAAAATACGGTATAAGAGCCGCCCGCCTTGAGCCTGTCCATAATCAGCATGGCGATGCAGGTCTTGAGATCACCCTCCCCCGACGCCGGGATGCCGCGTGCCGTCAGCAGCGAATTGCCGACAATCAACGAGGCTCCTAGTTCTTCAAAGCGGTTGCCGTTCCAGCCTCGATAATAATAGGTCAGCCCGTTCAGGTCGAAATCCGCCACCAGCCGATCCAGCCCACAGGCTACCCGTGCCGACCAGCGCAAGCCTTCCTCAGTCACGGGCTGCGAAATCTTGTCGCGTCCTGGCTCAGCAATCTCGAATGTTTGGTGGATTTCCTCGATTTTGGCGGCGATATCGTCTGAGGTAACAGCCTCAACGCGGCTGTCAAGGTCATCCATTTCCAGGACTTCGATATGCGCACCCAACTGCCCGTGATGCATTGTGAAATCCGAGTACATATCGAGCATACCCGGATAGGTATGCCCCAGAAATCCAATGCGGCTGTAACTCAGTTCGCGCATGATCGCAGCGGCGTGAACCCATTCCTCAATTTCCCGCCATGCCCGCACATAATATTGATTTGCGTGACCTTCGGCGGGCTTGAGCAAGCCGGAAACCACATTGAACTGAATCCGCGCCCGCGCAAAGGCATTCGAAATTTCCGGGACACAGCAGGCACAGCAGTTTTCAAGCCAGGCGGCCGTATCTGTGTTGGGATAGTCCATCGTTGGAACAGGCTGCAAATTGAGAATCAACACGGGCGCATTGCGCCGCTGCACGGCAGGCAGCACCTGCGACGAAGTGGCATAAGTTCCGACATAGCAGATAATCAGATCAACATTCTCTCGCGCGAACAAATCACCAGCGGTCTGCGCCCTCTGCGGTGAATCGACCAAACCTGCCGATACCACCTCCGCGTCCATCGCAAGTACGTTGGCTTCAATTTCGCGCTGATAGCCTTCGAGGTGTTCCTTCAACCCCTCAAATTGCGGCCAGTAAGCCGCCAAACCAATTCCAAATACACCAATTTTTGCCTGTATCTTCACCATAAATCAACCATCTCCCGTGTATAAGTAAGTCACCACGAAGTTGATCCACACGAACTGCCAGCAATTGCGCGCCGTAAATATCTACTGATTATCGGTCGAAAAACTGAGCAGCGTCATGCTATCAGTGAGCTTCAAAACAGACGGTTAAAAATTGCCGAGCCGTGAAGTTCGAGATTTACAACAACCTGCTGCGATGACACAGTGTAACGAGTGCAACGCGATTTTGCCTCGATTTGAAGAATGTGCGGAAAAAGGGGTATGTGCGGGAGGATTGCAATTTCTTACATGGTAGCCAAGATACTTACAGAATCCAGATCACATCACATCCAATAACGGAATTTCGCTGGGCAGCATATATTTCGTGACGACGAACCACATCCCCGTGCAGGCGATGTAAGCCGTGACCGCCGCGCTCGCGACAACGATCACCGCGATGGGCAGAAAAGTCGAAGCAACTACGACAGCAGCACAGCCGATGCCAATGGCGAGCGTCCACAATGGCTGCGCAAAGACGAGCTGGATCGACAACTTGAGTAACCGTTTGAACGGTGCATCCCAGACCGCAATCAATGTCCACAGGTAGATGTTGAGCAGCACGAGCAGAATAGCAACGGAAAGCGTCACGCTGCGAGAGACGAAGATCAGGATTTCACTCCCATCAATGAACTCGAAAATCCGCAGGTTTAGCAGCACAAAACCGCCGACAAACAGATCAAGCGCCGCCGCAATATAGGCTTTGAACCACGTCCGGCGGATCGTGCCAAAAAACACCGAAAACACCTGCGGATTGCGGTTGGTTCTCCATTGGAAGATGACGCCGAGCAAGCCGACCACTGCCAGTGGAAACGTAACCACGAGAATAGTCAGCAGCGACCACAGCAGATTTGCCATCACAGGCGTAGACCAATGATCCAGTCTGTCAAGCCAGTTGCCTCTCACCGAGAATGACTTCATCTCTCTGGCACTAACCCTTTAACCCTGTTGTAGAAATGCCTTCGATCAGGTAGCGCTGGAAAAAGACAAACAGGATAAAGGTAGGCACTAACGATAAGCTCAGCATTGCGAAAACTGCGCCCCAGTTGGTGACGCTGGTCGCATCGGTAAAGGTGCGCAGCGCTACCGACACTGTGTAAAGCTTTGGATCGTTCATGTAAATCAACGGGCCGAGAAAGTCGTCCCATGTCCAGTAGAAGGAAAAGATCGTGGCAGTGATGATAGCGGGCGTCAACTGCGGCAGAATAACATGCCGGAAAATCCCCCACTGCCCTGCACCGTCGATCATCGCTGCTTCGTCGAGATCAATCGGGATACCGCGAATAAACTGAACAATCATGAAGATGAAAAAGGCTCCCCCACCAATGCGTGGCACAAGCAGCGGCAGGAACGTGTTCAGCCAATTCCACTGACTGAAGATGATGTACTGTGGGATCATCAGCACTTCGCTGGGAAGCATCAGCGTTAGGAGCATGATGGTGAACCAGATTTTCTTGCCGCTGAACTTGATGCGGGCGAAGCTGTAACCGATGATGACTGAAGCGCCGACCTGAATCGCCGTACCAAAACCCGCGTAGATGAATGAATTCTTGAAGAAGGTGGCAAATGTGATTCCACCAAAACCTGCCCAGCCCTGGGCGTAATTTTCAAAGTGAAGCGACGACGGAATCAACGAGCCTATTTGCGTGAAGATTTCATCCGGCGGTTTGAGCGAACTGGCGAACAACCAGAGTACAGGATAAAGCATAAATAAGCCGACGAGACCAACGCCTACATGATAGACAACGGACTTGATAAATTCCCGACGTCGTTTCCGGGCTTTGTATTGATCTTCTGTCGGCGCGTGTTGGAATTGAGCGTCTATACGAGTCGCCATCAGAACTACTCCAATTCCGTCTCATAATAGACCCAGCGATTCGAAAGCCTGAAGTTGAGCCACGTCAGCACAGCGATCAAGCCCAACAGTACCCACGCCATCGCTGCCGCGTAGCCCATCTGAAACTGGTTGAAGGCGCGGTTATAAAGATAGATGGCGTAAAACAAGGTGGTATCGAGCGGTGCGCCCGACCCTCCTGTGACGATAAACGCCTGCGTGAAGGTCCTGAAAGCGCCGATCATCTGGATGATGAGGTTAAAGAAAATGATGGGTGTGAGCAGCGGCAATGTGATACTGAAGAACTTGCCGATACTACCGGCACCGTCGATCTCAGCAGCCTCGTAGAGTGCGACGGGTATCTGCCGCAGCCCGGCGAGGAAGATTAGCATTGGCGAGCCAAACTGCCACACCGCCAGCAAAATCAACGTCCAAATCGCCGTGCGTGGATCGCCCAACCAGCGGACCGGTGCAATGCCCAGGAAAGCCATTGCCGCGTTGACCAAACCCTCCGAGCCGAACAACTGCCGCCACATTACCGCCACAGCGACGCTGCCACCAATGATTGAGGGAATGTAGTACGCCGCGCGATAGAGGTAGACACCGCGACGATAGGTGTTCAGGAGCATAGCGATGCCGAGCGCAACCGCCAGTCGCAGCGGCACCGAAAGAAGGACATATTTGATAGTTGCCGAAACAGCGTGTCCGTAGCGCGTGTCTTCGAAAAACATGCGCTGGAAATTGCCTAATCCGATGAACGTTCCTTGATTGCTGAGCGTATCGTAGTTCGTGAATGCCAGCCAAAGCGAGATCGCCATCGGAATGAGGGTAAAGAGCAGAAAGGCGATGAGCCAGGGTGAAAGAAAAGCATAACCTGCAAGATTATTTTTCTTGAAGTCGCGGCTCGCACGGAAGAAAGGTTTGCCACGCTGACGTGCCGGTGCCGCTGATACCGACGGCGCTATACTGTCACCCATAATCTCAACCTTAAATCCTAAAAACAGACTCTATTCCAGTTTGCAAGAAATGATGGGGATGCCAACTGGCAATCCCCATCACAACATTTAATCGTTCAGCGAATTACTTGTTTTTCGCTAGAATCGCGTCGGCCTCGGTCACAAAGGTATTGTACCCATCTTGGGCAGACTCGACGCCATACAGCACCGGCTCGACAAACTGCGGTGCAAGCACGTTGTTGTTAAGGTCGCCATAACCGACCGGATCTGGCGGCGGCACAGGGCTGGCGTCCTGGGAAACTTCGGCAATATAGTCGAAGATCGATTTGGTGGTGGGATCAACTTCCGCAGCCAGATGGTCGCGGATAATGGAAGAAACCGGCACACCGCGTTCACCGAACAGGACATCATTCGCATCCGCATTGTTGGTGAAGTAGTCGATAAACTTCGCTGCCTCATCGGGATTCGCGCAGTCCTTCGTAATCGAGAAGAACTGGGACGGCTTGAGGTAATTCGGGGAAACGCCGCCATCGACGCGCGGCATTGGGTAAAGCACGAAGTTGCGACCTTCACCAGCGGCTGTCTCCAGCGCAACCACCTGATTGCTCCACTGATAGCGCATCGCCTCTTTGCCTTCGATAATCGGCGAGCCTTCCAGTCCGGCGGCGGTAAAATCGGCCTGGAGATCCATGCTGGCAATCGCGCCGTCATCCATCAGTTTCTTGATCATATCAAGGTGATTAATTACAGGCGTAGGATCGGTGATGCCAATTGCCGTCCCGTCAGCGTTAAACAACCATTGACCGCTGCTGATCAAAAGCGATTTGATGTTCGCATCATCCCAGGGGCCGTAAGCAATCCCCCAGATACCCAGCTTGTCATGGATGGCTTCGGAAACCGAGGCAAAGTCATCCCATGTCCAGTCTTTCGGCGGAAGATCGACTCCGGCTTTGGCAAATGCATCCGCATCAAGGATATAGGTTTGTGAGTTAGTACCGAGGCTCAGCCCGTACACCTTACCATCCACTTTACCGCTGTCAATCACGGATTGGCTGATATTGGAAGCATCAATCGTGCCTGCTGAAAGATAATCATCGAGCGGCACCAGCAGCCCGCGCGACGCCCATTCGGTCAGATAGGCGTAATCCTGCTGCATGACACAGGCAAGGTTGCCGCCTGCTGCCTGAGTGTTGACTTTCGTCCAGTAATCCGTCCAGCCGACAAATTCATAGGTAATGTCAACGTTCGGGTGTTCAGCCTCGTACATTTCGATGACCTTGATGGTACGGTCATGACGATTTTGCGAACCCCACCAGGTAACCCCCAGCTCAATTTTGTCCTGTGCAAACACGACCGCTACTGATGTCAGCAGCACAACCAGGGCCATCATAAGAAGCACAATTTTCGGAGTTTTCATGTCTCTCGTCATCGCTTTCATCTAATTGTGAATTTCAAAATGGATTGTTGGTACGTTTGCCTTATGACGCTATTCCTCCTCCGGCATCTTTTTCGATGGTGGTACTAGACTCGGTTTTGGCAATCCACTGATATATGGTTTATCATATAGGATATAGGTATTTGTGAAAGAATGCAAAGGTTTCATCATGACCTCTATCTTCCGCAGCAAGAAAGAAGTCGTTTACGATTTGCTTCGAGAAGATATTCTTCGGGGAAAGTACAAGCCGGGTTCACGTTTGATTATCGATGAACTGGCTGTGACGCTCGGTGTTAGCCAGATACCGATTCGCGAAGCGATGGGACAGCTCGAAGCCGATGGCTTTGTCACGATTGAACCTTACGTTGGCGCAACCGTCACCGAATTAAATGCAGATTTCATCGTTGAGGTCTTCGCACTATTGGAGCACCTGGAAATCATCAGCAGCCGCGCCGCCTGCCGCTTGATGACCGACGACGAATTGAGCCAATTGGCCCAGATGATTGATGCGATGGATCAGAGTGTGAAAGATCCCGGCAAATGGTCGAGCGAGAACAAGGCAATGCATCTGTATATTTGCCAACGCGCTAACATGCTGCTCGTCCTCAAGATGATGGAAAAAGTCCTTGACCACTGGGATCGACTGCGGCTGCATTATCTGAACGATGTCTTCGGCAATCGCATTCAGGCAGCGCAGGATGACCACAAAAGTATTCTGGCGGCATTTTATTCGCGCGACCCGGACGAGGTCGAGCAGGTCATTCACACGCACAACCAACACGCGCTGTCGAGCTATATCCGCCATTTGCAATCGGCGGGGCATTCGGTCTCGAACAAGGTGGCTTCCAATGACTGACTCCGCTTCATTCCCGGCTGAGCGCATCCGAACTCGCCGCAAAATCACGGGCATGTCTGCGATTCTGCTGCCATTCACTGATCAGGGCGATATCGACTGGGATGGTTTTGACGCGCACGTCACCCGCACTGCCGACGCAGGACTAACGCCCGCCGTCAATATGGATACGGGTTATGTCAATCTGCTGGACGACGCAACCCGTGAAGCAGTGCTTGACCACACACGGGCAGCACTCGGTGACCGGGCATTCGTCGCAGGCGCTTACGTAGGCGATAATCCCGGCACGAAGTGGAACGCAGACGCCTATCAACGACAGACCGATGCGATTCAGGATAGAGGCGGTATTCCCGTCATTTTCCAATCGTATGGACTGGTTAGCCAGCCACCCAGCGCCATAATCGACTCCTATGGTGAAATCGGTCAGTTCTGCCCACAGTTCATCGCTTTCGAATTGGGGACGATGTTCGCCCCCTTTGGCAAAATCTACGATCTTGATACCTATCGTGGGCTGTTGGAGATTCCGCAGTGCCTCGGCGCAAAACATTCATCGCTTAGCCGCGAACTGGAATGGCAGCGTCTGCAACTGCGCGACGACCTGCGCCCCGATTTCAAGGTATTGACGGGGAACGACCTGGCGATTGACATGGTGATGTATGGCAGCGATTATCTGCTCGGCCTAAGTACATTCGCGCCTGACCTGTTCGCGCAGCGTGATGCACTGTGGGAAGCAGGCGATGCCGCTTTCTACGAATTGAATGACCTGCTGCAATACCTGGGCTTTTTCGCCTTTCGCTCGCCCGTGCCTGCTTACAAGCACAGTGCCGCCCAGTTTCTGAAGCTGCAAGGCTGGATCACTTCAGACGCAACTCACCCAAATTCGCCTGCCCGTCCGCAAAGTGATGTTGCCATCCTGCGCAATATAGCCGAGCGCCTATCCAGCCTCGCGACCAGCCCTATCAGAGCGGAAGCAGCCCCATGAACTATCGTCGTGTCGCCCAACTGCGCAGCGCAGAGCAGTTCAGCGCGCATCTGGCAGAAATCAGCGCAAATATCCCATTTGATGCGGAGCTGTTGACCGGAAGTGAAGCGCCGCTCGCCCAATCCTACAAGATTCACGACAAAACACTCACGAACCGTTTTGCCGTCCTGCCGATGGAAGGCTGGGATGGTAGTCCCGACGGTCAGCCGACAGAACTGGTAAGGCGGCGCTGGCAACATTTCGGCCTCAGCGGTGCAAAACTGATCTGGGGTGGCGAAGCCGTCGCCGTGCGCCACGATGGGCGCGCCAACGACCACCAACTTGTGATCAACGAGCGCACGGTCGGGCAACTGGCAGACCTGCGCAGGATACTGCTGACAGCACATCATGAACACTACGGCGCACAGGACGATCTGCTGATCGGCCTGCAACTTACGCATTCGGGTCGCTTCTGCCGCCCGAACAGCAAACAGCTAGAGCCGAAAATCCTCTATCATCATCCGCTGCTCGATGGCAAGTACGGTCTGCCTGCCAACTATCCCCTGATGACAGATGGTGAAATCGACGACCTGATTGGCGATTTCGTGCTTGCGGCTAAACGCGCACGTGATGCAGGCTTTGACTTCGTGGATGTCAAGCATTGTCACGGCTATTTAGGCCATGAGTTTCTGACCGCCGTTGACCGTCCGGGACGCTACGGCGGCAGCTTTGAGAACCGCACGCGCTTTCTGCGTGAAGTTGTCGCGGGCATCCGGCGCGACCTGCCCGATTTACACATCGGTGTGCGCCTGAGTGCCTTCGACTGGATTCCGTTCAGTCCGAACAGCGACGGCATCGGCACGCCTGTCGCATGGCCGCAAGGCCATTATCCCTATGCTTTCGGCGGCGATGGCAATGGAACAACGATTGACCTGACGGAACCCCACGCCTTTTTGGATTTGCTCCAGAACCTGGGTATTCACCTGGTCTGCGTGACTGGCGGCAGTCCATATTACACGCCACACATTCAGCGTCCGGCACTGTTCCCGCCGTCCGATGGCTATCAGCCACCTGAAGACCCTCTGGCGGGCGTCGCGCGGCAAATCGACGTCACCGCCAGACTCAAACAGGCACATCCTGAACTGTTGATCGTCGGTTCGGGCTACTCCTATTTGCAGGACTGGCTGCCGCACGTCGCGCAAAACGTAGTGCGAACGGGTAAAGCCGACTTTATCGGACTGGGACGAATGATGCTGAGTTATCCGCAGCTTCCTGCCGACATCCTGACTGGGAAGACACTGGAGCGAAAGCGCATCTGCCGCACCTTCAGTGATTGCACGACTGCGCCGCGCAATGGGTTAGTTTCGGGGTGCTATCCTCTGGACGAATTCTACAAGCAGCGGGATGAGGCTCGACGGCTTGCCGCAATAAAGAAGGACAATTAGCACGATTCACCTGTCAGATCCGCAGTTTATTTAATCAGTCTGGTTTACCTACCGACGGCTTACGCTGTCGGCAGGAACTTTTTAGTGCCGCCCGCAAAAAGGACTTTTGAAGATATGAAACGTTACCGCATCGCCCTCGTCGGAACCGGAAATTCGGTGGGCAATCATCTCTCGGCAGTCGAAGCGCTGGGCGAGCGCGTCGAACTGGTGGCGGCGGTAGATCTTAACGAGGCTCGAGTCCAGGCCGTCTGTGAAGCGCATAATATTCCACATGCCTACACTAGCCTGACCGAAATGCTCGCCACTGAACAGCCTGATTTAGTGAGTATCATCACGCCGCCCGCTACGCACAAAGCCCTCGCCATCGAATGTCTGGAAGCGGGATCGTGGGTGTTCTGCGAGAAACCGCTGTGCGCGTCGTTAGCCGAGTTTGACGAGATCGCCGCAGCCGAGCAGCGTACCGGTCGCTATGTCAGCACCGTGTTTCAATGGCGTTTCGGCTCGGCAGCGAAACATCTCAAAACACTGATCGAGACTGAGGCGCTGGGGAAGCCGATGGTAGCGGTCTGCAACACGCTTTGGTATCGCACGCAAGCCTACTACAATGACGGCTGGCGCGGCAAATGGGCGACCGAAATCGGCGGCCCGACGATGACGCTTGGCATTCACCTGATGGACTTGCTCCTATGGCTGATGGACGACTGGCGCGAAGTGCGCGCACTGGCGGACACACTCGACCATAACATCGAGGTCGAAGACATCTCGATGGCACTGGTACGTTTCGGCAATGGCGCGATGGGAACGATGACCAACAGCGCGCTTTCGCCCCGTCAGGAAAGCTATCTGCGGCTCGACTTCCAGAAAGCGACCGTGGAGTGCAGCACGCTCTACCGCTACGCCAACGAGAACTGGAAGATCAGCCTGCCGCCCAACGTGGATGACCCAGCCACACTGGCGTTTTGGGAGGCGCAAACGGACGATCTTCCAGGCAACCACGCAGCGCAGTTAAGCGAAATCCTCGACAGCATCGAGCACAATGTGCGACCGCCCGTCAGCGGCGAAGAAGCGCGGCGCATCCTCGAATTCGCTGCCAGCCTGTATAAGTCTGCCAATATTGGGCGGCCCGTCCGGCGCGGTGAAATCACGCCGGGTGATCCTTACTATGCTGCTATGAACGGCGCAGCGGAACCACGCACCGCGCTGTGACCCTCCACTTCACCAACAGGCAAATTGCTGATGAATATCCAACTCACCACTGACTGGAATGATCCACCTGCTGAGTTCTCGCTCGCGCCGTTCTGGTTTCTGAATGACGACCTGCGGAACAGCGAAATCGCGCGGCAGTTGGAAGAATTTCAGTCACATGGTGTCGAGGCTGTGGTGCTCCACCCGCGCGTCGGTCTTCCCCGAAACATGGGTTGGATGAGCGCTGCCCTGCTGGCGAAAATACGCTTCGCCATTGAGGAAGCACAGCGGCGCGGAATGTGGGTCATGCTCTACGACGAAGGGATGTACCCCAGCGGGTCAGCGTCGGGACAGGTCGTCGCCGAAAACCCGTCCTATCAGTGTCGCGGGCTGGTGCGCATCGACCTTGACGCCGTTCAACCGGGAAGTACGGAACAAGGCGTTGAAATCGGTAATGACGGACAGCCCGCGCTCACAGCCAACCAAACGCTGGTCGGGATCGTCGTTTATCAGGGACGGCGCTACGCGATTATCGACCGCCCGATTGATTCGGTCATTCGCGGCCTACATTTCATCAATGAAGAGTCTGATGCGCCACCGGAAGATGAGCCTCCGGCGGCTGATCTGCTCAACTCCGACGCGACCGCCTGTTTCATTCGCCATTCCTACGAGCGCTACTATCAGGAATTCGGGGGTTATTTCGGCACAACGATCCGCGCGATCTTCACTGATGAACCGAATTTGCTAGGTAGATCACGCGAGACGAACGTCATGCCGGGGACGACCGATATTCTGCGCCACGTCAACGACTTCCTCGGTTACGACTTTACGCCTTTTCTCCCCGCATTGTGGGATGACGCCGCGCCCGACCATTATCACGACGACTACCTGCGCGCAGTCGAACATCGGCTTGAGGCAACGTACTACGTTCAGCTTTATCAATGGTGCGAGAATCATCAGATTGCATTAACAGGCCACCCTGCCGAGCCGGATGCAACCTCTCACCTGCGCTATTTTCACTATCCGGGACAGGACATCGTTTGGCGGCAGATCGAGCCAGATCAGCCTTCGGCGCTGGCAGGACGCCAGTCTACTCAGGCCAAAGCGGCCTCCAGCGCGATGCTGCACGGAAATCGGCGGCGCAATGCCAATGAGTTCGGCGGCGCATATGGCGCTGAACTCACGTTCGATGAATTCCGCTGGCTAGCAAACTGGCTGCTAGTGCGAGGCTGCAACCTGCTGATCCCGCACGCTTTCTATTATTCGGTGCGCGGGCCGCGCCAGTACGAGCGCCCACCCGATGTTGGGATGCACAGCCGCTGGTGGGATGCGACTTTTACCGCCTTCGCGCACGGTAGCCGCCGCTTATGCTGGCTCAACACCGACAGTCAGCAAATCTGCCGTGTCGCTATTTTGGGCGAACACCATCACCTGCCCTGGCGCGCGGCGGCAGCCTGTTACCAGCACCAGATCGACTTCAACTATCTGGATGCGGATGATCTCCTGAATCGCGTCGCGATCCAGCCCAACGGAATCGAGATTGGCAAACAGCGCTATGAAGTACTGATCATCGACGGCGAGATCGCTGCCAATGTTCAACCGCGGCTTGAACAAATGCCTGAAAGCATTACTGTGATCCGCTGGAGCGACGACGCAGACGCCAGTTTGAACCGTCTGCAAGCACTCGCGCCGCCTGATTTACACATAACACCGCCCTTTCACGGCGTGCGCGTGCGGCATCTGCGCAAGCTGGGGTTCGATTGGTATATGCTCTTTAATGAGTCAGCAGAAGTCATTGACGTGACGCTTGAAGCGCCTGTATGCGGAGCGATGCAACTGATTGATCCTTACACGAACTGTGTCTTGCCCTTTGAAGGTGCTTTGCATTTGACGGGACATGAGCTGCGCGTTCTCGTCTGTACCGCGAGGTCGGACGATGAATCGTCTCGGTAGAACCTGTTGCTGGATAATCGCGTGCGTGTGTCTATACACCGCGCTGCCGATTTTTGCGCAGCAGCCCTCGCCTGTTCAGCCGCAAGTAACACGCATCGCGACCGGGCTGCAAAACCCGCGCGGCGTCGCCATCCTGCCAGATGGCAGGCTGCTGGTCGCAGAGGCAGGCACTGGATTCATCCCCGCTGACCCCGCCGATAACACAGGCAGACTGAGCGTTTTCGACGACAAAAACGGTGACGGCGACTACGACGATGCCAGTGAAATCACGCCCGTGCTGGAGCATCTGCCGGGTTACAACATCCTCACACAATTCAACCCGGGACGCGACGAAGTGCTGGGCATTGGCGATGTATTGACGCTGGAAGATGGACGCGCTTTCTTTACGCTGGATGACCATTTCGAGAAGATCAGCATTGTGGCGCTCGATGCCGCTTTGAAACCACATGGCGATCTGGTCGTGCGCGATGGATCGATGAATTCGATTGCCTACGCTCCCCAGCAAAATGTGATCTACATCGCGGAAAGCTCCTATGATTCGATCAGCGCGGTAACGCTCGACGGAACCGTCAAGACGGTCGCGCGTTTCGGGCTTCTGGCGCACAACCAATCGTCCGTTCCCGCAGGTGTTGCTGTTGATCCGCGTACTGGGGATGTGCTGGTCGCCTTGTTTTCGGGGCAGTTATGGGACTACTACGGCACAATCCTGTCGTATATGCCAGGTGATGCAAAAATTGTTCGCATCAACCCGCTGACGGGCGCAATCAACGACGTCATTACCGGGCTGACGACCGCCGTTGATGTCGCCGTCGATGAGACTGGAAATGTCTACGTTGTGGAAATGACCACCCGCTGGGCGACTCCTCTCCTGACCGATGCCTTTGACCTGTATGATCCCAACGCCCCGCCGGATGATGGTGGTTATCCGCGCTTTTCCGGTCGGGTGACGGAATATCCGGCGTCCGGCGGCGCAGCGCTGATTCTCGCCGACGATTTGGATACGCCCACGAACATCACATACCATGCCGGGGCGCTCTACGTCTCAACGGGACAGGGCACGCCCGGTCGTCCGATCTGGGGTCGCAGCGGTGCAACTCACATCGTTGGAGAAATCTACAAAATCGTCATTGCCGATTCGTGAATTCAGATGCATATTAGTCTCTGTTGCCGGTTATGCTGACGGGCGTCAGGCTTGCTCCAACAGCGTCACATGATACTGCGGATAGGGATAGCGTGAGCTGTCGCTACTCGAATGCTCGGTATCGACAGGCGGGCGTCTCTCGACGCGCAGCACATAAACACCTGTCCTCTCCGACGCGCTGAACTCCATATGTACTTCCGCCCACTGGGGTTCCTGGGCACCATCCTGTGCGAGAATCGTCGCCTGCTTGGGATAGGTAAACCAGCACCAACCCTCGCGCTGCCACAGCTCACGCTCGGCAGCCTGCATCATGTCGAGTTCAAGCCCCGCCCAACCACGATAATGTCCACGCAGCGCCTCCACCGAACCCGTCTGCGCGACGATTTGCTGTGCCTGAGCTTCCTCAACATAAGCCCAGTAGTGGCCTGTCGGCAGATCAAGCAGTGTCGGCGCAAAGACATGACCGCCAAAATGACTGACCCGCCAGATGCGCAGGTGCTCAGTACTGTGATGCTGTCTCAGGTAACGATAAAGCGGGTAGCCAAACTTGGAACAGGCGGCATCGACGGTTCCATGCGTACATACCAGCAGATCGCGAATGGCGTTGGCAGCGATATCGCGATACGGCTCGAAGCGCGGCAGATCAGCTTTCGCTTCGAACAGCGCCCAAATCAACGCGCCGAGTTCTCGCTCCGGCACGAGGTATTCGACCTTCTCATAAACAGCGAACAATGCTGCTGGACGTGAGAAGTACATCACCCGACGGAAACCGGGGTGCGAATATGCCGAATCAGGGGCAATCATCAATGCCAGGTGATTATAGGGAAGCCCCTCGCGGTAGCGTTGAAGCCATAGCCCCAGCAGATTAATTGCTTCCTGCGGCAGCTTGCCCGCCTTCTCATAAATATCTGGTGACCAGGGCAGCGGAATCTCGACAACCAGCGCATCCTCGAAAGCCGTTGCGGAACCTACCGGATCGAGACCACGCTGCCGTGCCAGCACGTTGCAGTAACACTTCGCTGTCACGTCGGTACGATCCATTAGGATGTATGCTCTTGTTCAATAAGAAGACCAGGCTGAGACTCAGCTCGCTTGTGCGTGCGCCCAATGGGAATCACCATTGGCGTGCTAGTAACGGGATCAGGGATGATATGACAGTCGATGCCGAACACAGTGCTCACCAACGCCGCGTCGATCACCTCCAAAGGCGCGCCCTGCGCTGCGATTTGCCCGTTTTTGATGGCAATCAGGTAATCCGCGTAGCGGCAGGCGTGGTTGAGGTCATGCAGAACCATGACTATCGTCTTGCCGCGCTCCCGGTTCAGGTCATGCAGCAGGTCAAGCACATCAATCTGATAGGCGAGGTCGAGAAACGTTGTCGGTTCGTCAAGCAGAATCAAATCGCTGTCCTGCGCCAGCGTCATGGCGATCCAGGCACGCTGGCGCTGCCCACCGGAGAGCGCATCGACGGGTCGATCTGCAAACGGGGTCATCGTGGTGATGTCGAGCGCTTCGCACGTAATCCGTTCGTCCTCCGCCGACCACTGCTGCAACCAGCTTTGATGCGGGTAGCGTCCCTGCGCGACCAATTCATGGACGGTCAAGCCTTCCGGTGCAACCGGCCCCTGAGGAAGAATGCCGAGCCGCTTCGCCAGTTCTTTGGTCGGCAGCTTCCAGATGTCCTGGCTTTCCAGCACGACGCTGCCAGCACGCGGCTTGAGCAACCGTGAAATCCCGCGCAGCAGCGTTGATTTGCCACAGCCATTCGGGCCAACCAGCGCCGTGATCTGACGGTCAGGGATTGTCAGGCTCAGGTCATCAATAATCGCCGCGCCGTCATAGGCGAGTGTAAGCTGTTGGACATCGAGTTTAATCACATTATTCCTCTCTCGGTCATCGAGCTTTTTGGATCCCTCAAACCAGCTTTAGCGATTCCGGCTGCGGTAGAGCAAATACACAAAGTAGGGCGCTCCAATTATCGCCGTGACGATGCCGACCGGAAGCTCGTTCGGCGCAATGACCGCCCGCCCGATCAGGTCAGCAAGCATTACCAACGCACCGCCGAGCAGCGCGCTAACCGGGATCACTCCCTCGTGTGATGGCCCGACCAATCGCCGCGCGATATGGGGCGCGACCAGGCCAACGAACCCAATCGTTCCGGAGACAGCGACTGCGGCCGCTGCCAGTGCAACGCTGATGACCATGAGCAAACCACGCTGCCGTTCTACTTGCAGCCCTAAGCCTTTCGCCGTGTCGTCACCCAGGTTGAGGAGATTCAGCGAACGCGCCAGCACGAAGGCCAGCGGCAGCCAGAGGATCAGCCACCCACCGAGCGCGTAGACATGCTCCCATTTGCGCCCGTAGACGCTGCCCGTCAGCCAGACATACGCCTGCTGCACATCGGTGATTTTGCCAAACAGCAGCATGATGGTTGTGGCAGCGCCCACCAGCGACTGGACAGCGACGCCTATCAGTATCAGGCGGATGGGTGTGGTGCTGCCCCTCTTCCACGCGAACAGGTAGATCGCGCCTGCCGCCAGCAGCGCCCCCGCGAACGCCGCGAAAGGCAGCAGACCAATCGGAATATTTTTCAACCAGACGATCAGGCTGATAGCCGCCAGCGCCGCTCCACCACTCACGCCCAACAGATAAGGATCCGCAAGCGGATTGCGCGTAATGCCCTGCATGAGCGCGCCGGAGACCGCCAGTGCCGCACCCACCAGAAACGCCAGCACGATGCGCGGTAAGCGGAAACTATCGACAACCAGTCTCAGGTTAGCGTAATCGGGATTGTCCTGATTGACGTTCAAGATGGTGCGGACGACTTCCAGCGGCGGGATGTCGTATTCGCCGTAACTGACGCTGACGATCAACGTAACGAGTGCGACGAGCATAAGCACCACAGCGACCAGCGGCACGCGGCGATCAAAGCGGTATGAAACAGGCGGACGGCGTAAGCGCAGCGTGATCCAGGTTGGTTTCGAGTGATTATGGGTCGTCATCATGTCCCCATTCATCGAAGCTGACGCCGTGCCAGCACAATAAAGAACGGTGCGCCCACCAATGCCATAATTACGCCGACGGGCAGCTCCTGGGGACGAATCACAAGGCGTGCACCTACATCCGCGATGGTGACCAAAAGTCCGCCCAGCAGCGCCGAATAGGGAATGATCCAGCGGTAATCCACACCGACGAGAAAGCGAACAAGGTGCGGGATGACCAGACCAACAAAACCAATCGGCCCTGCCAACGCCACTGCACCACCTGCCAGCAGCACGACAATTAAGGCGGAAACCACCTTGACCCAGGCCGTGTTCTGCCCTAACCCCTTCGCCACATCGTCGCCGAGACTGGTCGTCGTGATCTGGCGGCTGACCAGCAGCGCGCCAACCAACCCGACGATCATATATGGAGAAGTCTGCGCCAGAAGAGCCATATCACGCCCAGCCAGTGAACCAGCCGTCCAGAAACGGATTTTGTCGAGCGTTTCACGGCTGCTGATCAGAATAGCTGTCGTGAATGATGATATGAAGGCTGTCAGGATAACACCTGCCAGTGTCAGACGCAGCGGTGTTGCACCACCTTTACCCAGTGAACCCAGTGCATAAACCAGCACCGCCGCCGCCGCCGCGCCGACTAAGCCAAAGAAAGCATAGCCAGAAAGCGGCAGGTCATTGATCAGGAAAACTGCCAGCACAACAGCGAACGCCGCTCCGCTGTTGATGCCCAGGATACCTGAATCGGCGAGCGGATTACGAGTCAATCCCTGCATGATCGCCCCAGCGACTGCCAGAGACGCCCCGACAATCACACCAGAGAGCACGCGCGGCAGTCGCACCGTCTCGATAATCAGATGCTGGAACGAACCGTCCGGCGCGAAGATCGCGGCAAAAACCGTGCTTGGTGCGATGTCCGCCGCCCCCAGCGTGATACTCCAGAGCAGGCAAATAATGAGCAGAACCAGGCAGACCAGCAGCCCCGGCAGCAGCAGAGTGCGGCTGCCGAGGATACGATGGCTGTTATGTGAAGCGGCTTTTACGCTCGTGGTCATGCCTTACTCAGCAACATCAGGACGCTGCCTCCGCCGTAGCCGTCGCTACTGGCTCGATCCCCGCTGCTGCCTGAAGGTCGGGCACGATTCCATTGAGTAGATATGGAATACTCAGCACCGTGTTGAACTGAAGCGCATCGTCCAGATCGGACGGAACAAAAAGCACGTGTCCTGCCTTCATCACGTCCAATTGGCTCAGCAGCGGATCGGATTCGATCCCTTCTCGGCCGCCATCAGCAAACTGTAACCCCACGAAAACGAGCACATCCTGATTAAGCAGGTCGAGCCGCTCGCTGCTGAGATTCGCGTAGAAACTCTGCCCCGCAGCTTCAACCAGTGCATCCGGGATGACAAAGCCCAGGTCGGTGAAGAAACGCCCGCGCGGATCCTGACCCGTGTAGAAACCGTAGGTTCCGCTGAAGTCGTAAGCAACCGCAATCGTCTTTTCGGCGAAACCCGGATTATCCTCGCGCGTTTGCTCCACCTGTGCTTCGACATCACTGACTAATGTGTCAGCCTGAGCCGACTTGCCGAGTGCCGCGCCGATGAGTTTGGTTGTTTCCTGCCAGGGCATTCCGAAGTCGATGTAATCGGCAGACTGAGCAATCGTCGGCGCGATCTTCGAAAGCGCGTCATATTCATCTTGTGTGATGCCGGAATAGACGGCGACAATCAGATCCGGCTTGAGCGCGAGAATAGCCTCGTAATTCAAACTGCCGAAATCCATTTTGAGGACAGTCGGCATATCTCCCTCGACTTTATCCTGCGCCCAGGGGAAGATCGCATTGGACTCGTCACCATACCAGTAGCGCACAGCAATAGGCGTCGCGCCCAAAGCTAGCAGCGCATCCTGATCGCTATAGCCGAGGGATATGATCCGCTTGGGTGCGCTGGGGATCGTCGTACTGCCAAACTTGTGCTGAACGGTGACAGGAAATGTGTCACCCGGTGCCTCTGTCATTTCCTGAGCCGCCGCTGGCAGCGAAGCCAGCGCGCCGAACACGATGAGCAAAATTACAGCAAACAGTCGTCGGTTCATATCGTTTAGTCTCCCGCCTCCAGAGCTTCAGGCGCTGCTAAAGCAGCGCTGTTCGGCTCAACCGGCTCTATAGTGGACTCGGTGTAGCCCAAGTCATGAAATATAACGTCAATCATACGATTGGCAATCAAGTAAGTCGAGGCGCGCTACCAATACCCCGGCTCAACATGGACATTGCCCGCTTGTCCCATGCTCGAACAGAACGTGCCACAAAAGATGTGGGTCTTCCCCGCATGTCTCAGCAATAATAATCAAGTGCGCACGCGAAAGTCTACGCAGGGGATTAAGTGAGAAATTTCACCATCAACACAAGAAGCAAGCCACGAGTCAAGTTGAAACCATGCATCCTGAAAAGTGAATTTGAACCGCGAGAGCAACTTGCGGGAATGACTGTTAAATGAATCAATATCGGGATTTAAGTTTGTGATGAATCCGGGTTAAATTTTATCGTTCGCAGACGCGTTTCAAAAGATTGCGTCAGGAGTGAAAGTTGACGGAAGGTTTTGCGGTGATTATTGCAGAGACAGCCCTTTCACGAAATAAAAGTGGTTCTTTGTAACAACGTAGGTCGTGGTAATCGCGACTTTATCAAGGTCATGAATCGCAGCCTGATTTCGTCAACCAGTACCACGCGGGCAGCGGAATGGTGTTCAGCCGTGCAGCATATACAGGATCGCAGCGATTACCGGCCCGCTGGGCTGGAGACGAAAACACGATACGCTACAATGTTCCCAAAGCGCTTCCGAAGATTCCAGAAGCGCTTTTTCGTTCCCTGACATGGTTCGAGAACATCGTTTTGAAGATGATTTCTACTCATAGGCAATGGCCTCGCGGATGCTAATCTGAGCGGCACGCTGCGCGGGCGCGACACTCGCAAGCGTCGAAACCAGTAACACCAACAGCAGCCACTCAGCGATGGCAGTCCACAGCGGCGCAAATTCCAATGGCTGCTGCAAGATGATTTGGCCCAAGATATTTCCGAACACATACGTCATCGGGAAGCTGAGTGGAATTGAAATGACACAGCTTAGTAAGCCGATAAGGATCCCTTCGCTGACGAAAATACGACGGACTGACCCGTTGCCTGCCCCTACCGCACGCATCACACCGATTTCGCGCGTGCGTTCCAGCACATTCAGGCTCATCGTCCCAGCCAGCCCCAATCCTGCGACGACGGCTATCAGGATCGCCATCGCCAGCAGAATGCCGATAAGAATGTTGAACGCTCCTGTCAGGTTCGCGATGGTTTCTGCACGGCTGGACGTTTGCACAATGTCATGATTTTCGCGAGCGAAATCCTTCGTCACCTGAGCGATCACCTGCTGCTGAAAAGCATCGTCCGGCTGACCTGTGCGAAGCGCCAGCCGGTCAGCGAGGCCGGGTGTGCCATCAATATTGGCGACGGTATCGTAGTAACCGTAGGCGAGCGACACTCCCCCTGAGACCACTCCGACGACGTGCCAGTCCTGCGACTGATCGCCCCGCACAAGTGTGAAGGTCATGCCCACCTGAAGATTCGTGTCGGTTTGCAAACCGTCGCTAATGACCAGATCATAACGATTTGCGTAGGCCGGTGGCGCAAGCCAACTTCCCGACATCAGCGGTGGATCGACAAAAGCGGAATTCTGTGGAAGGCCGATCAGGGAAAAGTCGTCGCTGTGCGTCCCGTCAGGGCGCACATAAGCGACGTTGGTTGTCGTCCATGCTTCCGCACTGACGACACCAGGTTCCGCCAGCACACGACGCTGCAAGCCTTCGGCGTTATAAGGCTGCGCTAACGTCACCTGAACATCATAGAGCGACATTTGCAGAATTCTGCTCAGATTTACATTCAAACCATTGCGCACGTTAAGAATGCTGATAAAGAAAGCGCCTGCCAGCACCAGTGTAAAGGCCGTGATAAACAGGCGCTGCTTACGGCGAAATGTGTTGCGCACAGCCAGCAATGTGGGCGTAGACAAGCCGCGCAGCCGCGCTAGCATCAGGTCAATCGGGTTGTTGCTCACCTGCGCCGCCACGTCTGAGATCGCCTCTGCCGCTGAAATGCGCGTGCCGCTCAGTATCGGGAAAAGTGCTGCCAGCAGTGGCGTGAGAAAGGCCATAACAATTTCCAGAACGAGAATATAGGTGGGCAAACTGAAATTGATAATGTCGAAGTTCAGCACGCGCGGACCGATAAACTGCGACAAAACGTAGGCCAGCGCCAGGCTGGCAGGCAGCGCGATCACCAATGCCAACGCACCAAAACTGGCAACCAGCACTAAATAGACGCCGATGATTTGTTCGCGCGATGCTCCGATGATCTTCATCACGCCGATCAGACGCTTCTGCTGGGTGATGAGGCCAGAAATGGTGTTGATAACCAGAAACGCACTCAGCAGCAGCGACGCTAGCCCCACCGCGACCAGGATGGTCGTCAGCCCGTCGAAAATATCATCTGACCAGCGTTTGCCATCGCTGTTCACGGTGACGGCATTCACGCGAATATTCATCCGCCCGAAGTCGTCACGAAGGGTACTGGCGATAGTCGCCGGAGCAGGTGAAGAACCCGTGCGGTCAACACGCAAATCCAGCCGATTGTAAGTCGCGCGAAGACCCATTCGATGCATAGTTTCGGGCGAAACATAGCCGACGACTTGCGGCGAAAATGTCCCAGAGCGCACGGTCATATCGTGAACCGTCCCGGCAAAAACCAGTGTACGCTGGCGACCGTCGGGCAGTTCTATGCTCACCGAATCGCCCAGCTTCAGCTTGAGTTTTGCGGCGTAACTGCGTTCGATATAGAGTTCGTCGGCGGCAGGCGGCCAACTCCCAGTTTCCGGTGTCATCCGGTTGATGGACATGCTCACAAAATTGGAATAGGCATAGAGAGTCAGTGGGCGAACCGAGTCGCCAATCAGCAGCTTGGTCGTCGCCGTCGTTACGCCTTGAGCGGCAGTCACATTCGGCTGATGAGCCGCCCAATTCACGAGCGAATCGTCAAAGGCAGGGATATTGAAACTTATATCAGCGGGATCGCTCGCCCGCCACTGCGTGAGCTGACTGGTGGTCGCAACAGCGCGAGCAATGAACAGCCCCCCGAACGCAAAGACTCCGATGGCGACCGAAAAGACAATCAACAGCGTTCGGCTCTTGTTGTCCCACAGGTCACGGATGACTTTTTTCCAGCGCGGTGCAAGCATCACGACTGAACCTCTTCCAAGACGGCCTGTGGCTGTACGGCCTGTGAGTCATGGGTCAATTCGCCGTCGGCGATGGTAATCACGCGCCGAAGTTGTCCGGCGAGATCATCATCATGAGTCACCATCAGGAACGTTTTCCCCGCCGCCACCAGCGACTCGAACAACTCAAAGACCTGTTCCGCAGTCCGCGAGTCCAAATTTCCGGTTGGCTCGTCGGCGACAACAATCGGTGGATCGTTTGCCAGCGCGCGAGCAATCGCCACACGCTGCTGCTGACCACCGGAGATCATGGTCGGCAATTTGTTGGCGTGCGCCGCAACATCCATCAATTCAAGCAGATGCATGGCTTTCTCGTGACGCTCGCGCGGCGCGTAGACGTTGCAAAAGTCCATCGGCAGCATGACATTTTCGACAATCGTCAGCGTGGGCAGAAGTTGGAAAAACTGGAAAACGACTCCCAGATGTACGCCGCGCCACTTCGCCATTTCGCCTTCGCTCAAATGATGGATCGGCAGCCCTTCGACATAGATTTCGCCAGTGCTGGGATGATCGATACCGGTAATCATGTTGATCAGCGTCGATTTGCCGCTGCCCGACTTCCCGACCACGCCGATGAACTCACCGCGACTAATCTTTAGATCGATGCCCTTGAGCGCATAAAAATCACCCGCTTCGGTCTTATATGCCTTTTTGACGTCCTTGAGCATGATCAAATGTGAGTCGTTTTGCTCGGTGGGCATGTCTCGCTTGAAGCGTTTAAACATCTCAATTCACCTTCTGAAACGTAGCGCTGACACTCATACCCGCGCGCAAACGCGCATCGATCTGGGTCAACGCGATCTGGACGGTATAGGTCGGCACAGCTTCACCCGGCACAGGCAGCAGCCCGATCTGTGTCACCGTGCCAGGGAGAGTTATGCCCGGCAGCGCATCCGCTGTGATCTGCGCAGGCTGATCGAGGGCGATATGCACGACATCGGCTTCACCCAGCAGCAAATTCGCGGTGAAATGGCTGGTATCTGCCAGCGTAATGGCGGGCTGGTTCGCCAGCGTAAGCTGGCCGACGACAAGACTATTGGCAGTGACGACCGCATCAAACGGCGCGACGATGACGCCCTGTTCAAGTTGAAGCCGCGTATTGGCGACCGCACGTTGGCTGATCTCCAGCGACAGTTCGGCTTGCTGGCGCGTCAGATCGCTTGGCCCATTGACCAGTCGATCAAGCTGCGCCTGCGCCTGCGTGACACTGGCGTTCGCCGCGCCAAGCTGTGAGAGATTAGGCCCTTCGCTGGCGATACTCTGCGACTGGGTATCCGCGATTTGCACGCCGATGTCCGCCTGCTGCAATCCAGCGGCGATTTGTGCATCCTGTACTGACGGTGCTGCCCCAGCACGCTGCCGAAATTCGGGGGCGATGCTCTGAGTTTGGTCACGCTGAAGCTGAGCCTGCCACAGTTGATTGCGCGCCAGTTCGCTTTGCATCTGAGCAATTTGCACCTGATCGGCGCTGGGTGCAGTCGAATAAGCCGCGTTAGCACTCGCCTGCGCCGCTGCTAACGCTGCCTGAGCGGCAGCAACATCGACGTCACGCGCTGGGGCGACCAATTGATCGTAGCGGATTTGCTGAACCTGAAGCTGGGCTTCAACACTGCGCAGCGCCAGTTCGAGATCACTGGTATCCAGTTTCGCCAGCACATCGCCTTTGTGAACAGACTGCCCGACTTCAATCGAGACTTCGCTGACCATCCCCGTCATGCCGAAGGACAGCGGTACGGAACGCGCCGCCTCAACGGAGCCAGTCGCCGTCAGCGGAGCATCCTGCGCCGAAGTGATAGCTGCACCTACCAACACCAAAAACAAAAAGACAAGCAGGGAAACGTGCTTCATGAGAACAGCCTTCCTCTACTGAGAAATGACCAGCGCAGCGTCGGCAGACATGCCGGGATGCAGGCGGGCATCAGTGGTCTGGAGTTGAATATCGACGTCATAAACGGTGATGCCGCCCGAATTGCGTGAGTCGGGGGCGATACGGGTGACAACGCCCGGAAAAGTGATTCCGGTGAGCGCATCGACCGTCACCTGAGCGTTCATGCCGATTTGCACCTGAGGCAGATCAATTTCATCAACTTCGCCATGCAGGGTCAGCGGCTCAAGATCGACCAATTGCAGCACAACGGTGCTTGGCGTCACCCGCTGTCCGACTTCAACGTTGACCTGCGCAACGACTCCCACAAACGGCGCGCGGAGCGTGGTGCGCTCGAAAGCAAGCTGCGCCTGATCGAGACTGACGGCTGCCTGGTCGATGGTGGTCTGCGCTTGCTGAAGTTGGTACGCGCTCGGCCCGGCCTTGACCTGGTCGGCCTGCGCCTGCGCCTGCGTGATTCGCGCCGCCGCTGCCCCCATCTGGGGACGCGCGGCGCTGCGCAAATCATCCAGCCGAAGCTGGGCGATCTGAAGATTGAAGGATGCTGCCCCGACCTGTGCATCCAATAAGGTGACACCCGCATCACCGCTGACGGCGGGGTTACCCATGCGCCTGGCCTGCTCTGCTCCATCGAGCGCGGCCTGCGCCTGCTGTACCTGCAATTCGGCAGCGGCGATGTCGGCAGAGGTCACGGTGTTAGCGACTGAACTGTAGTTCGCCTGGGCGCTGGCAACATTGGCTTCGGCAACATGCACGTCGCTGTCATCGACAGTCTGCAAATCCTGATAGGCGACCTCGCTCAACCCGTAGCTAAGATTGGCCTGATCGAGCGCGAGATACTGCTGACGACCATCCAAACGCATCAATGGCTGACCTAATGTGACCGAGTCACCTTCAGCCACCGCGATGTCCGTCACCTGACCAGACACTAAAAAACTGAGGCTGGCAACCTGTTCCGCCTGAAGTGAGCCGCTGGCGGTGATGGCAGTATCTGACGGACGTACCTGTATGACTGGCTGCTCGGCGGTCTGTGGCGCGCGACCTGCCTGAACACGGGTGTAGCCTGCGTACCCCACTGGCAGCCCAACCGCCACTATTCCCAACGCGAGCAGCATCGTTCTGATCTTCATCAACACTTTTTCCTGTCGTTACCGGGTTCAATCCCTCTCATTCAATCATTCTGTGCCTTTACTGCCTAGTGAGCCGGGTCAAGAGGGCATATGACATCTGTCATGTGCTGCGATGATCGGAATCACGGAGGTTTGTGACTGGGACAAATAGGCGGTCAAAGCGGAAAGATTTAGAGTGAGGGTAGAAGCGCTTCAGGACAACGTTCACATCAAAGGAGCAGCACCATGTTTCGCAAGTTATTCGCACTCAGCCTGATTGTTTTCGCGCTGAGCAGCTTTTCACTGGTCGCATTCGCTCAAGACGACGCCGGAGAGGACTTAGCACACTTTACTGATGGGCGCGTCAATGCCTATGACATCGCCGCCCCAGTAGCGATTTTCTACAATACCGAAAGTCGTCAGGTGTTCGACGATAACGGTCAGCCGATTTTCAACGACGACGGTACAGTGCAGTATCGGGATGTCCCGACCAGTATTTCCTTCTATGGGATTGATAGTGAAGGCAACATTTACGATGTGATGACTGTCACCACTGCTCAAGTCACCGAGGCACTCGCTAACGAACAATCAACCTTCGTCAGCCAGGGCTTCATGCTCGGTATTGGCAGCGGCGGCTGGTACTTCGTCAGCGGTCATGGCTACAGCTTCGAGTGGGATGATCTGGGACGCACCCTACCCGTCAGTTACACCCTTCCGCAGGCGTAACTGCTGCGGCGCAACGCACCGGGGTCGCCACTTATGGCGACCCCATGTCTTTTGATTTCGCTGAGTTGATGACCGAAGGTGGAACATGATCTTCCTGCTGAGCGGCCTTGTTTGTCTGCTGGCGCTACTCGTTTATATCGTACTGCGCCGTCAGCCTGGCTTCAAACACTTTTTGCTGGCGGCGGCTGCGTTCATCCTGGTTGATGTGGGACTGCTACAACTTTTCCTGACCAGTCTGTCAAATCCGGTGCTCAGCAGGCTAAAAGCACTGGGTGTCACAGCCAACCCGTATCAAATCCTGCTGCAAGAATTGGCAGCAGGTGAATTTGACAAAGTCATTCGACAAATAGGAGCAAATCCGCCGATGATGTCTCAGATAATGACCTGGGCAGCCGCACTGATTCTAGTGAGCGGCGGCCTGATATTATGGCTGCGGCGCAAACATAATCCGCAGAATCGCAGCGCGAGCACTTTACTGGCAGGCGCAGGGCTGCTGCTAGCAGTTGTGCCTGTCATGACGCGAACGACCGCAGGCGCGCTCAAGCAGCCCGCAGAGGACGTGGCACAGGCCGCAGCCGTTACACCAACCGCAACCCTGTTCGCAACCAACACCCCAACCTTGATCGTGGTCACGCCTGAAGCGCCGAAGCGCACCCTCTTTGTGGAAACGCCTGTGCCCACGCGCTATGTTTACAGTCCGGCGACACCGACCGACGTGGCAAGCGCAGCCGCCACTGCGCCGCAATGCAGTGGGACGACGCTCAACAATCTCAATCTGCGCGCAGAACCGTCGATAAGTGGGCAGTTGATCGTGACTATTCCGCACAGCACGCCCATCGAGTTATTGGGCAAAAGCAGCGACGCGACCTGGTTATGGGTACGTGAGAGCGATCAGGTCGGTTGGGTGAGCGCCGATTACGTGGTTCAGAATTCCAACTGCCCAACGCTGCCCGTACATAACCCTTGAAAGTCGGGTTACACTGAAACAATATGACAACCAGTTCAGAGTCCGTTATGCACCGGGAAGCTTATCCAATCGATCCGACATTGATGTCGATCTTCAAACTATTCACTATCGTGCGGATCATCTATCAGGCCGTTCTGATCGCCCTACGGCTGCAACTTCTCGAAAACCCCGACCTTGTGCTACCGCTGGGGTATCTGGCGATTTTCTGCGTCATGTTCCTCTATCTGCAATCGAAATTCCTGCGCGAACGGTTAGGTGCTTATTTTCTGCCGATTCCCCTGATTGCGGCGACGCTGGTTCTGGTGATGGAACGGCCTCTGTACAACTGGTATGTGGCAACCATGGTTGCATCGGCAACGTTTCGTTCAGGAGGAATTGTAGGACAACTGATGGCTTCCCTGCCCGATTCGGTACGCTCGCTGGTCGCTTCTGACGTTGGCTGGAATCCGATGCTGTTCGTGCCGCTGGTTCTGATTGCATGGCAGTACCGTTTCCGCTATACCGTCTATTTCGTCGTGACGGTGGTCGTGATGCAGTTGGGCGTTTACCCGCTGATTTTCGGTGGAAATTCACCGGAATTGAACGATTTCGGCCTCACGCTCGCAGGGCGTCTCCTGGCTTATCTGATCGTCGGCTACGTTGTCACCCGGCTGGCGCAGGCTCTACGCGATGAGCGCAATGCTCTGCATCTGGCGAATCTCCAGCTTCAGGATCACGTCGCCGCCCTTGATCAACTTGCAACCAGCCGCGAACGTAACCGGCTGGCGCGTGAACTGCACGACACCATGGCTCATTCGCTAAGTGCCACCGCTGTTCAACTGGAAGCGACTCAGGCACTTTGGGACACCAACAGCGAACGCGCTAAAATGCTGTTGCAGGAAGCCCTGACGACAACACGCAGCGGTCTGACCGAGACACGGCGCGCGCTGACAGCGCTTCGGGCTTCGCCGCTGGAAGATTTGGGGCTTCTGCTGGCGCTCAAACAACTGGCACAAACTTCGACTGAACGCGGTGGCTGGGAACTGGAACTCAAATTCCCAGCATCTCTCAATCAACTGCCCTTCACAGTGGAACAAACCGTTTATCGTGCTGCCCAGGAAGCGCTGGCGAACAGCATTAAACACGCCTCGGCGCGTCATCTATGTCTGGAATTGAGCCAACGTGAACGGTTGATTGAATTCGTGATTCGCGATGATGGTGTGGGCTTCGATATGAAAGCCGTCGATCAGGCCGTGCATCTCGGTCTGCTGGGATTACGGGAACGAGTCGAAATCCTGGGCGGTCAGGTTCTAATCGACAGCCAACCCGGACAGGGCACCTCGATGAAACTAAGCATAGGGTACTAAGATGATTCGTGTATTGATTTGTGACGATCAGGACATTGTCCGCGAAGGTTTGCAGCTTATTCTGGAGACGGATGCGGAGATTGAGGTGGTTGGCACGGCGTCGGACGGCGCGGAAGCGGTCGAAAAAGTGGCGACGCTCTTGCCTGATCTGGTGCTGATGGACTTAAAAATGCCGATTATGAATGGCATCCACGCGACACAGGCCATTAAGGATCAACATCCACAAATCTTTGTTCTGGTGTTAACCACTTACGATGGGGATGAGTGGGTATTTGATGCCATTCGCAGCGGTGCGGCGGGCTATTTGCTCAAGGACAGCCCGCGCGACCGACTGATTCAAGCTGTCAAAGAAGCGAGTTCAGGCCGAACTCCCATTGACGCTGGCGTGGCAGGCAAATTATTCACCCATATTGCGCAGTCCAGCGCCGCGCCCGATTCGTCGATTACGGACAGCCTGAGCGACCGTGAAAAAGAAATCCTCGGCTTACTGGGGCGCGGCCTCGCGAACGGCGAAATTGCGCAGCGCTTATTCCTCTCGGAAGGAACGGTGCGTAATTACGTGAGTGTCATTCTGGATAAACTGGATGTATCTGACCGCACGCAGGCGGCAATCAAAGCCGTGCGCTTTGGGCTGGTTGATCTTCAGTCCCCCGATTGACCAAAATCTTTAGTTTGCTGTTAACCCTCCCGGCAAACAAAGGTGAGGTGTCCATCATCAAGTCCCTGGCGTGACAGCCGGTTCAGCGGCGATTCTTAAAACATCGCTCGTGAAACGAAATTTCCTTAAAGATTGCGGCCCTCTTTTCTTAACCTCTCCAGTTTAATTTATCCGTGTTCGTCCATTTACCAGCACAATTTAAGGAGCACGTGGCGATGCGCAAATTGCAAATGCTATTTGCTGTGATGATGGTTGCTTTCGGCACCGCCATCTTCAGCGCTGTTCCGGCAGCAGCCCAGTCGGAATGCACAGCAGCAACCCCCTGTGAGATCAACATCTGGATTATTTTCTCGGATCACCGCTATGACTGGGCAGTGGATACGGGGAATCGTTTTATGAAGGAGTACCCCCAGTTCAAGATCAATTTCATCCAGCAGAAAAACTATGACGAGTCAATCAAGAATTATGTGCTGGCGAAGGAACAGGGTACGGTTCCGACGATCATTCAGACATACGAAATCGGTACGCAGTTTTCGCTGGACAGCGGCTACTTCAAGTTTGCAGATGACATTATTGCCGGACGCTCCGATGTTCTGGGGCAGCCGGTCAATTTTGATGACATTCTGCCCGTCATCGCCAATTATTACACGTTGGATGGGAAATGGGCGTCGGTTGCCTGGAATACTTCGACGGCCATCATGTACAACAACATGGACATTCTCAACAAGGTTGGCGTGACGGAACCGCCCAAGACCTGGGGCGAATTCGAAGAAGTCTGCGCTAAGCTTCAACCGCTGGTGGATGCCAAAGAAATTGACGGCTGCGCGTCATGGGCGCTGGACGACTGGTATACCGAGCAGTGGATGGCGCAGCAAAACGAACTGATGGTGAACAACGATAATGGTCGCACCAGCCGCGCCACTGAAGTTCTCGTCAACGGCGAAGGCATGGTGAATATCGCCAAGTTCTACCAGGATATTTACGCCAAGAAGTTCTATGTTTACACCGGCCTAACCAAAGGCGACGAATCCGGTCAGCTCTTCGGCGCGGGCAGGACTGCGATTTTCCTGAACAGCAGCGCAGGCGCACGCGGCGTCATGGCAGCGGCTAAAGAAGCCAATGTCAACGTCGTAACCAGCCCGATGATTTATAACGAAGAAAAGGGCTACACTGGCAATATCCTCGGCGGCGCGACGATGTGGATCAGCAATGGGCTGACCCCTGAAGTCGAAGATGGCGCGATGGCCTTCCTGCTCTTTTTCAGCAACACCGAAAATTCGGCGAGCTGGCACACGGCGAGTGGTTACGTTCCGGTGCGGCTGAGTTCGGTTGAACTGCTGCAAAATCTGAAGCCTGGCAATGACATTCTCTGGAACATTCAGGACAAGATGCGCGAAGATATTCCCGGAACCAACTGGTATGCCGATAACCCGGCTTTCCTGACCGCATCCACCCAGCTCAATAATTCGCAGATCACCTACGCGACACGCGGCGCTCTGCTGGGGACCTATGTCGAAACCCGCCCAATCATCAATCAGGCCCTTGAAGACCTGATGATCAATGGCGGCGATCCGGCTGAATATCTGACGAACACGAAAGTTCAGCTGGATCAAATGCTGCAAGAGTACAACGACCTGAACGCACCGTAATAAACAGGCCAGCACGGCAAACAGTACAGTTCAAATGTCGTCCTTCTCCATCATTCGGTGGAGAAGGACGACTGTATTTGTTCCCATTTTCTCCTGCATTTCGGCAGTGAGAGAAGCATAGTGTGACCATCGGGGCGTGACGACTCCACTCCTGATCTATTTGGAAGCAGGTGAGGCTTATGTATGTGATTGAACCGCTGCTGCTCGTAATCGTCTGTGCGGCAATTGGCGCGGCACTATTGGCAGCGCTCTTCAACCGGGAACCGTTTCGCAAACCGATTTTCGGCGGATTGGTAGGCGGAATTGCGGGCACGGTCGGCAGTTTGCTATTCATGCTGCCGCTGAACTTCTGCACCTTCGAAAGTGAACGGGAAACCGTCGATGTAATCGCGGGCGTGATCCTGATCGTGCTGGGACTAGCGTTTGCAGTCTGGCTCGGAAACTGGATACTTTCGCGCCTGCTGACACGACAAAGCTTAATCCCTCAGGCCGATCAGTTTCCGGGCGCTTTTAGCGGTCGCTGGATCAGCCTGGTCGCCCTGCTTTTTCTGCTGCCAACGATTATTATTCTGCTGCTGTTCAACTATCTGCCGATGGCGCAAACCTTTCAGTATTCGACGCAATTGGCTCGCTTCGGCACGCCTCGGACGAAATTCGTTTGCCTGAGCAACTTCACTTCACTGGTGAGTGACCCAAGCTACCTGCACAGCCTGCTGCTGAGTTTCATCCTGGCTGCCGGGATGGTACTGCTTGGGCTTTCGGTGGCGCTGCTGATTGCAACGATGGCGTATCAACCCGTCAAAGGCGCGCGGATTTACCGCTCGTTCCTGATCTGGCCCTACGCTTTGTCGCCGATTGTGGTCGGAACGATCTTTCAACTGCTGATGAACAGCACCGCTGGGATGGTTAATCACGTCCTCCAGGCGACGCTGGGAATCAAAATTGGCTGGCTGCTCGATCCATCAGTTGCACCGATTACGATCATTCTGGCAAGTGTGTGGAACTTAATCGGCTTCAATATCCTGTTCTACATCGCCGGATTGCAGAACGTCCCAACGGATCTACTGGAGGCAGCGTCAATTGACGGCGCAAACGCGATCCAGCGCTTTTTTCGGATCACATTTCCGCTGCTGTCTCCATTCACCTTTTTCCTCGTGGTGACAAATTCGATTTACGCTTTCTTTGAAACCTTCGGGCTGATCCATGTACTGACCGGGGGTGGCCCCCTGGGAACAACGTCAACCGCAATGTATGGCATCTATCTGCTTGGTATTCAGGGAAAAGACCTGGGACGTTCGGCGGCTCAATCGATTGTTCTGCTGGGCGTCGTGGTCGGTATCACGGTGGTCCAGTTCCGCATTAGCCGCGACAATGTTACCTATGGAGTATGAACAAATGGCAACGACGGAATCGACCAGTGTCACGTTCGCCCCACCAACAGAAAACCGTGTTTCACTTCATAAGCGCCTGCTGCCCAAACGCTGGCGGGTGCATCTCATCCTGCTGCTGTCCGTCCTGATCATCGGCCTGCCCATGTTCTACGCCATCATCGTCGCAACGCAGAGCAATGGTGAGGTGTTTGCCTACCAGTTAACACCGGGAAACCACCTAGCGGAAAATCTCGACATTGTGATGAACCAGCGCGGACTGGGGCGCTACATGCTGAACAGCGTGTTCATCAGCTCCGTGTTTACGCTCTGCAAAGTCATCTTCTCGCTGACGGCGGGGCTAGCATTTGTCTACTTTCGCTTCCCTGGCAAATGGCTGGTGTTTGGCTTCGTTTTACTGACGCTGATGCTGCCAACCGACGTGCTGGTGATTTCATTATTCCGGCTCGTCTCGGAACTCAAGTGGGGCGACACCTATACGGCGCTGATAGTCCCCTTTATGGCGAGCGCGACAGGAACGTTCGTCTTTCGCCAGCATTTCATGAGCATTCCGGCGGAACTTTCGGAGGCTGCGCAACTCGATGGTGCGAATCCGCTGCAATTTTTGCTGCGCGTGCTGATTCCGATCAGCTGGAATGCGATTGGCGCATTGGCGGTGATTCAGTTTGTGAGCGGCTGGAATCAATTCCTGTGGCCGTTTATCGTGATTCGCAGTCCCGAAAATCAAGTAGTACAGGTCGGTATCGCCTCGCTCATCGGCGGTTTTGAAACCGGAAATGCGTATGGCCCGATGATGCTGGGCGCGGTGATCGCCAGCCTGCCACCACTGATCGTTTTCATCGCGCTGCAAAAACAGTTCCTGAGCGGCTTTGCGCTGACACGGGACAAATAAAGCGCAACCTCTACGAATACTGACTGCTAAGTTCAAAAATCAGGCTGCGCTGAAAGGTTTTCACACAGAGGAAACGCTCCGCCAAACGACACTCCTCGCTATTATCCGCCCCGGGAATGATCCGAAATCATTCTTCCGATGGACGGCATCTCTGCAATCTTATAGCAAAATAAATATCAGGGTGAATATCTTTTCGCTCAGGTCGTCATTGCTAGAAAGGAGGACCTTATGAAAAAAGCCCGTTGGGCGGCGATTATAGGTGTCCTGTTCGTGATTGCAGGGATGTCACTTCTGTTTCAGTCACGGGTACTCGCACAAGACGCGACACCAGAACCGTATTCAGGCATGGGCGCTCCCATTGAAGGCGAACCTCCATACCTGGCAGACATCTACAATGCGTGGGTAGGGTCGGCTCATGCGGATACACAAGCAGAAGCATTTAATCATTGGAATAAAGATGGAGCAGTTCCAACTTCGTGCGCTCGCTGTCACTCGACACCGGGCTATATCGATTTCGTGGGCGGTGATGGCACAGCGGCCTTCTCGGTCGAAGCGCCCGCTCCGATTGGGACGACTGTCACCTGCGATGCCTGCCATAACAGTGCAGCAGCACAGTTGACCAGCGTCACCTTCCCCTCCGGCGTCACGATTGAGGATGTGGGAAGCGCTGCGCGTTGTATGCAGTGTCATCAGGGGCGCGCGTCTACCGACTCGGTGAACGCAGCCATCGAAAAAGCGGGGCTGACCGCAGATCCAAACACGGTCAGTGCCGATTTAGGTTTTATCAATATACATTATTTCGCGGCAGCGGCGACCCTCTATGGTGGCGAAGCGCGCGGCGGCTACCAGTATGAGGGGAAGATCTATCAGCAGCGTAATATGCACGCTGAAGGATTGAACACCTGTACAAGCTGCCACGACCAGCACACGCTTGAAGTTAAGGTCGATCTGTGCGCAAACTGCCATGAAGACGTCAAAACCGTTGACGATCTGCAATACATCCGTATGAACGGATCACTGGCGGATTACGACGGCGACGGCGATACGCTCGAAGGCATCGGTGAAGAAATTCAGGGGCTGCAAGAACTCGCTATGGAAGCGATGCAGGCTTACGCTGACGAGGTTTCTGGCACAGCAATCGCCTATTCGCCAGATGCATATCCCTACTTCTTCGTCGATACCAATGGGAATGGCGAAGTGGATGATGACGAAGCAACCGCCGACAACGGTTTCAAGGCATTCACCCCCGCGCTGCTCGAAGCGGCTTATAACTACCAGGTATCGATCAAGGATCCGGGCGCTTTCGCGCACAATCCCAAGTACATCATCGAACTGCTCTACGACTCGATTGACTCGCTCAATGCCTCGCTGAAAGATCCGATTGACCTGAGCACAGCCAGCCGCGACGACGTTGGGCACTTCAACATCACCGCCGAGCCGTTCCGTCACTGGGACGCTGCGGGCGAAGTCCCGGCGACCTGCACGCGCTGTCACACAGCAGGCGGCCTTCCCTTCTATCTCGAAAACGGCGTGACCATCAAATCTGCGCCGTCGCAATCGCTGGCCTGCTCAACCTGCCATAATGTGAAGGACAACTTCTCAACCCTCGAAGTCTCGCAGGTGACGTTCCCCAGCGGCGCGCAGGTTAGCTTTGGCGATGGCGAACCGAGCAATCTGTGTATCTCGTGCCATCAGGGACGTGAATCGACGGTCAGTGTCAACGCAGCCATCACGAAATCGGGCGTCGGCGACGACGAAGTCTCAACCAAGCTGGCCTTCCTCAATGTCCATTACTTCGCGGCAGGCGCAACCCTGTTCGGCACAGAAGTTAAGGGCGCTTACGAGTTTGCGGGTCAGGAATACAACGGGCGCTACATGCACGTCGAGAAATTCCAGGAATGTACCGACTGCCATGAAACGCATACGGGCGCGGTCAAAGTCGATCAATGCGCAGACTGCCATGACGGTGTCGAAACGCAAGACGATCTCGCCGCGATGATCCGCACCGAAGCCGATGGCGTCGACGCGGTCGATTACAACGGCAACGGCGATGTGACCGAGCCAATTGCAGCAGAAATTGCTTCCTTCCAGGAGGCGCTGCTGAAGGCGATGCAAAGCTATGCGCTCGACAAGGGCGGCGTGGCTATCGCCTACTCACCATCGTCTTACCCGTACTGGTTCATTGACGGCAACGGCAACGGCACGGTCGATGCTGACGAAGCCAACAGCAAGAATGCCTACGTCAACTGGACGCCGAACCTCCTGCGCGCGGCCTACAACTATCAGTATTCGGTCAAAGACCCCGGCGTATTCGCACATAATGCGGACTACATCATGCAGGTGCTGTACGACAGTGTTCAGGCTGTGGGCGGTACAGACGCGGTTGCAAGCTTCACCCGACCACCAGTCGCCGCACCCGCAACGTCATAAATAAATCATTTGCACCGGAAGTGAAAAGCGGTCGGGGACATCCCCGACCGCTTTTTATTTTCGCGCTGGTGACGTGACGCTGGCAAGTTGAGACTCCTGATTAAAATAAACGCGAGAGAGCGACTATCAATCCGCCCTCTCGCCTGCATTCTGTATAAATGCGCCAACTGAATGTATCCGCTCATGCTTTTCAGCAGTTCCCGAACGGGCGGTGCATCCCTGAAGGTTCCTGAAACCAAGTACTCCGTAACCGAGTTAATCGGCGCTCGACCGTGCCTGTTCCTTCATCAACGCAACGAGCCGCGCTTTGAGCACGCTGCGTTGCTTCTGATAGCTACTTTCGTCAATTTCGCCATTCTCGTGGCGCATATCAAGATCAGCTATCTGCTTCATGAGCATATTGGGACTGAGGATGACGTTGGTCTCTTTACGCTCGCGCATGAAGAAGCCAAACGCCGCTCCAATCGCCAGCAGCCCCGCACCGATCAGCAGATAAGCGATCACGCCGACTCCGCTCGAAGTCGTGCCGGAGGTGGTTCCCTGAACAACATCGGAGCCGGATACGCTGTAGCGCAGCGACTCGCCTGCCTGCTGGGTAAACTGTCCCCCATAGCTGACAAAGGTGCGATCTCCAAGCTGGCGTGTCCCCAGGCGGGTCACGCCATCGCCGGAAACTGACATCCCGCCTGTGGTCATCACTTCAAGCTGCCCGTTGAGCGGAAAATCGAGCGGCTGTGAAATATCGGTGCTGCCGGAATAAGGTACGACGAAGGCCACGTGCATCACGTGAGATGCGCCGGGAAGCACTGGCTGTGTGTCCAGAATCTGCGTCCCATCAGCGGAAATCTGGTAGCTTCCACCCGAAAAATCCTCGTAGGCTGCGCCAGTAGGCAGGCGCACGCTCGACGAGAAGGCACTCCCGTCGGATTGCTTGAGGTATGCATGGTCGGACGTATTGGCAAAGTCGAAAATCTGCACCACTTCGAGACTGTTGTCGGCTTTCGTTTGCAGCATCGACAAAAGGCCATTGACCGCAACAGCGCTCGGATCGTTAGTGACTTCATAGATGTTCAGAGGGATGTTTTGCAGCGCGTCCGTCGAAGTGGCGGTAATCAGTTCGCTGCTGAAGGCGGCTCCCTCGTAGCTGGCCGTGATGACGTACTGCCCGCCGACCTCGAACGGAACGTTCTCGAAGCGATAGCCGCCATCGGCGCTGGCACTCGCGTCGAAAGTATGCGCCGACTGCCCATCGGCGCTGATAGCGTGCAGGATCAGTGCCAGATTCGCGGGGAGGCTGCCGCCTGCTGTCTGGTTAGCGACTACCCCGGTGACCGCTACCGTTGTTCCTGCACTGGCCTCCGGTGTTCCCTGCCGGGGAAGCACAGCAGCTTCGGTTGCCTGTGCCACTTCCGGTGTAGCGACCGGAGGCGACACGGCCTGAGCAACCGCAACGCCGCCTGCCGAGAGCGAATAGACATAGTTGGTGACTGACCAGCGCTGGTCGTCGCTCAGCTTATCACCCCAGGGGGGCATGAGCTTATCGAGCCGCCCGTTAGTAACAATCTCGTACCAATCGGCGGGAGTCGCGCCCTGTATCGTTTTGGGATCGGTGAAATCAGGAACACCCGCCACCTGCCCGGACTGAACCAACTCACCGTCGCCTTTGCCCGATACGCCATGACAGCGCGTGCAGTTCTGGGCATAGATTTGCGCGCCCAGTGCCAGATCGGGCGCAGTCTGCGGCAGCGCAATCGGCTGCGGCGCAGTGGGCGGGGGAACGGTCGAAACAATCGAGGGTTCACCCGCCAAACCGGAGCATCCAGCGGTAATCAGCACGAAAACCGCCAAAGCGTAGCCGCGTTGGAGTAATTTCAACGTCATAAACGTCATCCTATTGCATCGATTTGATATAGCTGGCAATCGTCTGTTCAATGGCATCGTCCAGAGCAGCATCAGCATCAAGCGGAGGCTGAACGGCGGGTTGTGTGGAATTCCTGCGCTGACGAGTCGGGAGCGCGCCCCCTGCTTTTTCGAGCGCCTCCAGGACGGCAACACCCTGATCTGTCCAGTAAGTGCGTTCGGCCTCGTAGTCCTGATTGGACAGCTTGCCGGTCAGGTGGTCTTCATTCACGTCACGCAGTGAGGCCAGTGTGCGCTCGTAGGTAGTCAACAGAGCGTCGCGGTCTTTCCGGCGCTTCAGTTCTTCGACGCTCGGAAAATAGCGGCGGCGCATAATAGGCAGTGCCAGCCAGACCACGCCCGCGATAAGCATAATCACTGCCGCGAGTGTTCCCTCTAAACTCATCGCTGATCTCTCCTATGCCAGCAAGCGGTTTATGATGGTGCTCAACTGACTGCGGGTGATACCCGCATAAATGAACTGGGCAACGTTGCCCTGCCGGTCAATGATGAAGGTTTCCGGTACGCCCTGAATGTTGTACTGATCAGAAATGCGCGTCCCCAAATCCGGCCCATTGAGATAGGTGATACCGAATTCCTTGAGATAGGCGACCGAGCGCGGGCCGTTGTCGGCATAGGCGATACCGACGAAGGCGACATCGCCGCGATCCTGATAAGCCTCCCAGGTCGATTGAAGTTCCGGCGCTTCTTCGCGGCAGGGGCCGCACCAGCTCGCCCAGAAATTGACGACGACAACCTTGCCGCGCAGATCGGACAGCTTGACGGACTGCCCTTCGAACGTCGTGATGGCGAACTCTGGCGCTTGACCAGAGCTTGGCTGGGTCGCGTTCTGGCGGGCAAGCGTGAGGCCAAAGACCGCCGCTGCCATGAGAATGCCCGCCAGCAGAACAATTGAGCCTAAGCCAAAGCGCGCGGGTCGTTCGGAGTCCTGCGGCGAGAGCAGCGACTCGTCTACGGGATTCGTTTGCTCCATGAGCGGTCTATCCTTCCAGATCCTGTTCGATCAATTCCTGATATTTTTTGGTGGAACGCGGCGCGCTCACGGAAGCTGTGGCGGTTGGCGCTCGACGGCGCTTGAGAAGCATCTGCCCTAAGAGGAGCAGCACGCCCAGCATAATCACCCAGGGCGTGACCAGCGAGAGCGCACGCAGCGCCGTATCCTCCGGCGTGCCAACGACCCGGTCGCCAAAGCGGGTGACAAAATCGTCGATTATCTGGCGCTCGGTGCGTCCCTGTTCAAGCTGCAAGCGAATCTCATCACGCCAGTCGGCGCAGGCGGCTGTCCCGCAGGTATCGAGGGTGATGTTCTCGCAGACGGGGCAGTAAAGTTTTTTGGCAATCGCGTTGACCTGATCGTCAGTGATAGTGAGTGTGGCAGCCGTATCCTGCGCAGCCACTGAGAAGACAGCTAGGCCCAAGATCAGAAGCAGCAGCAGCACTATGGAATGTTTCGCCCAGTTTTGCATCACGTCACGCTCCTGTCCGCGCTCTGCCATCCACAGGCAAAGCACTCAACTGCCGAACCCGTTCCGGCAGAATTTCGCGAGGCCAGACCGTCAGGATCGTGCCGACAATCAGCACCAGCCCACCCCACCAGATGAGATTGATCAGCGGGTTGATATAAACCTTGAAGGTCGCAGCGTTCTGATCGACGGACTCCCAGCCCACCAGAATGACGTAGAAGTCATTTTCGAGGGTGCTGTAAGACCCGGCGATGGTCATGGTGTTCATGCCGTTGGTGGATGGGAAGAAGTCGCGGCGCGGGCGCAGATGAGCAAGTTCCTGCCCGTCGCGGATCACGGTCACATCGGCGATGTCCATCAGCCGACCATCGTCTGCCACCTGCCCACTGTTGAGGGTGTTATAGCGCATGGTGTAGCCGCCAATGTTGAGGCTTTGCCCAACGGCGAGCGTCTGCTGCGTTTCCTGCTGGAAAAGCGTGCTGCCGATCACGCCAATGCCAATAATCGTGATGCCGAGATGCACCAGATAGCCGCCGTAGCGACGCGGATTGCGCTGATAAAGCGCTCGCAGCGATTGCAAGGGGTTTTCGTGATGAATTTTCCGGCGTGCACGAATCCCACGATAGGTTTCGTAGAGCGCGACCCATCCCGCCAGCGTGACGATGCCATAGGCCAGCAAGCCAGTGGCGCTGCTCACGCCCGTAAGGTAGAAGCCCAGCAGGGAGACCAGGGTCAGGATAACCGGGATAACCAGTGATTGCCCCAGGCGCGTCATCGACGTTTTGCTCCAGGCCGAGAGCGGCGCGACGCCCATAAGAATGAACAACGCGGCAAACAGGGGCGGTGTCACCTGCATGAAGTAGTCTTTGCCGAGTGTGATGTTGGTGTTCATGAACAGTTCGCTGATGATGGGCGCGCCAAAGCTGCCCCAGAAAATGGCGATGAAGAGAGCGATGAAAACGAAATTATTGAGAACGAAAAGCGACTCGCGACTGAATAGACTGGTGTTGGTCTGGTCGTCGCGGAGTTCGCCCCGGCTGCGCCGCCAGAGGATCAACCAGACAGAGATGACCGTCATGCCCGCCCAGAAGAAAAACATGGGATAGCCAATCGCGCTGCGGGCGAAGCTGTGGACGCTGTCCACCAGTCCGCTTCGGGTGGCAAACGTCCCGAAAATCACGGCGCTGAAGGTGCCAATCACCAGGAACATATTCCAGACTTTGAGCATCCCACGCTTTTCCTGAATCATGATGCTGTGCAGGAAAGCCGTGCCAACCAGCCAGGGCAGAAAAGCGGCGTTTTCGACCGGATCCCAACCCCAATAGCCGCCCCAGCCAAGCACGTCATAGGCCCAGCGACTGCCGAGCAGCAGGCCGAGGCTGAGAAACAGCCAGGCGATCAACGCCCAACGGCGCGTCGCCTTGATCCAGTTGGTCGAAAGGTCGCCGGAAGCCAGCGCCGCCATCGCAAAGGCAAACGGGATCACGAAGGAAACAAAGCCGAGATAGAGCATGGGCGGGTGGATCGCCATGCCGAAGTGGCGCAGCAGCGGGTTCAAGCCCTGCGCCGAACTGCTGAGACTGTCGGCACTGGGCGCGACTGCGCTCGACGGAAGCAGCGCCGCCTGCACAACCTGCTGATCGGCGGGATTGGTCGGGATAATCCACCAGCGCGCGAAAGGATTCTCGAAAAAGAGAACCAAAATCAGAAAGAAGGCAAGGACTGCCATCATATAGGCGATGGCATATGGCATGAGGCGGCGGTGACTTTTCCAGTTCAGAATAACGGCAGCAGCAGCGAACAGGCTCATCAGGAACGACCAGAACAGCAGCGACCCGGCCTGCGATCCCCAGAGCGCGGTCAGCCGGAAGAAAGTCGGCATATCCGGGCTGGAAACCGTCCAGACGTAAGCAATCTGATACTGCTGGGTCACAATAGCGACTTCCATTGAGCCGATGGCGATCAGCATAAAGGTGAAGGTGAGCAGAACGGCGTTGCGTCCGCTCAAAACCAGCGCTTCGCTACGGGCAAATCTTTCCCCGTAGACTGACACGACGATGGCGTAAATCGCGCCACAGAAAGCCAGAAATGTTGCAACCAGACCAATTTCTGCAAGCATATCGACTGACTCCTAGGTACTGCTTTGAATTTGATCCGGGACGCTGTCCTGATAGCGACTGGGGCATTTGAGCAGCAACTCGGAGGCGTAGAAGATTCCGTCTGCGCCGAGTTTGCCCGTCATGATGGCCTGCGCCTCATCTTTCAAGAGATCCGGCTTCACTTCATTGTCGAGATGGACGTGGAGATGTGTGGCTGTCGTGCTGACGACGGCCTCGTGCAGGCTTTTGGCAAGCTCGGTGGTATCCATTGGGAAATTGGCAACCGTGAAATCGAGCGTGAGGTTCTGGCTGTCGTAGACGATGCTGTCGCCAATCACCGCGCCAGACATGCGCACGGATTTTCCGACGTATTCAGGATTCTTGAGCAAATCGTCGATGGTGATGAAATACTGTGCGCCGCTGAACGTCCCCGAAACGATCAGGTAGGTTACGGCACCCAGCATCAGCAAACCGCCCACTAAAAACTTCACATATTCCGAGCGAGACCTCCGAGGGGACAGTGAGACGCGCGGCTTTTCCCAGGCATGATCCATTTTGTTTCCCCTTGAACTACGTTTTTGTCTTTGGATTTCGTATCTCAATGTAACGTTAGCGCAATTTCGAAATGCAGATAAAGGCCGTCCGTTACGTGTTGTTAGTGATGAATGTCATCAGCCCCGAACGAAGAATTCATTCAGAATAAGAGTTATTGACACCTGACCACAGGGTATGCCGTGCATCTTTTTGACAGTCTGCGCATGAAACTGGTACTCGTCTTTGTCGGGCTGATTCTGATCGCGGTCACTGGCATGGGCTTATACGGCTATCTGTTTACGCGGACAGCGCTTTCCGGGCAAGCGCTGGATCGATCCAGCTATCAGGTTCATTTGCAGGCGGAAAGTCTGGACAGTTCCCTTCAGCAGACACGGGGGGATGCGCTCTACCTGAGCGTATTACGCAGCCTGCAAATGTTGTGCGACTTGCGGCGGAATAACGATACAACCGATCAGGCGGAAGTATGGCGCAACGAAGTCGCGCAGGATTTTCTGATGTTTTCGTCAGTGCGTCCCATGTATCAGGCCATCCGCTACATCGATGCGCGGGGACAGGAGATCGTCGGCATCGAGTCGGACGGGCATCAGGTTAGCGTCGATGATGATCCTAGCGACTGGTCAGGCAGCAGCTACTTTCAGAGCACGATGGCGCTTGAGGCTGGCGGCGTCTACGTCTCTGCCTTCGCGCAGGATGTAGACGAACTGAGTACGGGGAGACCGATTGTCCATTACACGATTAAACTGCCAGACAATAATGGCATCGTGCTGATCGACCTTCATGCAGGCTGGCTGCTGCGCAATCTTCCGGCAGACCCCGATGCAGATGTATGGGTGCTGCTCGATCAGGACGGGCACTATCTGGTTTATCCAGAGCAGCTTGATGTGGCACATACCACCCTAGACGTTCATCCCCTGCTGACGGGACAGGCCGGACGCCTCGAAGCCGACGACAGCGTGCTCGTCTACGATGCTATCCATCCCTCAGAAGCGACGCCGGAGCGCTTCTGGGTGCTTTTTCGACAAACGCCGCAATCGCTGTTTTATGCGGATGTCACCACGTTCTATACCATCACAACAGCCGTATTCATCGGGGCGGTGATGGTGAGTCTGGCGCTTTCACTGGTTGCCAGTGAGCGTATTCTCAAGCCGCTGCTCGATCTTGAGCGACAGGTCGCCTCGTTTGGACGTGGAGGGACGGCTCCCGTGCTCAAGGAGCGACCCTCATCAGATGAGGTCGGCGCACTGACACGGACATTCTATGAAATGGCGCAGGAACTCGAACGCAAGCGTATCGAGGAGCACCGCCTGATTGAAAAGCTGATCAACGCACAGGAGGAAGAACGCAAGCTGGTCGCCTATGACCTGCACGACGGACTGATTCAACAGCTTGTCGGCGCGCGCCTCTACCTGACGAACTGCTGCGAGCTCTGTCGTCTGCATGGGGGAAGCGAGTGCAATGGAGTCAGAAGCAGCTCGGAAGCGCTCGCTGACGCCATTATCGAAGGCAGACGGATTGTCGAGGGTCTTCGGCCTGCGGCGTTGGACGATTTAGGCTTAACAGTTGCTCTGGTGGACGTAGCTCAATCGAACGCGCGCGCTTCCTCCTGGGATTTGAAGCTGGATGTCCAGAGCCTGTCAAGCGAACCCGATAAAATCGTCGGCGTGACCCTCTTCCGCATCGCACAGGAAGCCCTGAACAATATCCGCAAACATGCCGACGCCCGTCAGGTACGGCTAAGTGTCCATAATGGGGTGGGCATCGACATGGTGATTGAAGATGACGGAAAAGGCTTTGACCTGGACATCATCAGCCATGAAGGTCGTGGGCTAGGGGTCACCACGATGAAAGAACGGGCATCGCTCATTCATGGTGCCTGCGAAATAGAGAGTAAACCCGGTCAGGGAACGCGGGTGCATGTCCATGTCCCTCTGACGCCACCAGCACTGCTTCCACCGCCAGTTCCAGTTAAAAAGCGAGATGAATTATGAACGAGAGCGAGACTATCCGCGTGGTCATTGTGGATGATCACGGTATTGTTCGCCAGGGATTGCGCGCGCTGCTGACCCGACCCGGCATCGAAGTCATTGGCGAGGCAGACGGGGGCATGGCGGCAGTTGAACTGGCAAAATCGGTGCAGCCTGATGTCATGCTGCTCGATATTCGCATGAAGGATGGGGACGGGCTACAGGCCCTGCCCCAGATCAAAATGGTTTCGCCCTGCACGAGCGTGATCATCCTGACCACCTATGCAAATCCCGGCTATCTGGCAAGGGCGATAGGTGGCGGAGCCTCCGGCTATTTGTCGAAAGAGACTGACCCGGAGCAAATCGTCCGCGCCGTTCGTGCCGCTGCCAGAGGCGAGGAACTGATTGATCGGGTACTGCTGGAAGCCGCTCTGGCGCAGGCTGTCGATAACAGCACGCCCTCTCCAGAGCCAACCGAGATGCCGATTGAAGCACTCTCCGAGCGTGAACTCGACGTGCTGCGCCTGATGGTCAACGGGCTGTCGAATCTCCTAATTGCCGAGACGTTGAATGTGAGCGTACCCACCGTTAAAACGCATGTGCAGCACATCCTCCAGAAACTACACGTCTCTGACCGAACACAGGCCGCGCTGCTGGCTGTTCGGCAACATCTGGTGAGTTGAGCGCAAAATCATTCATGAGGGGGATGCAAGATCATTCCAGCGGTTGATGACGTGAGCGTTGGTTCAGACCACAATCAAGGTTGGCAGGATTCTGAATGAGGATAGGTTCGTGAGGCTAAGCAAGCATAAGATCAAATGGCTACCACTGCTGCTGACATTCATCGGCAGCGCTGCGGTTGCGTCTGGTCTGTTCGTCGCGGTCTTCACGATGACACGCGCCCCAGCTGCGCATGAAGGCATTCGAGTGCCCAACATGATCTACGTTGGTGCAAATACCTGTTACACCTGCCACAAGGATCAAGATCACAATTGGTCGCAGATGATCAACGCACAAGAGATCGCGCGGCCGTTGGAAAACCCACAGTCCAGAACTCTGGAAGTCAACCTGAAAACGGAAACTGTCCCCCTGTTGATGGGGGCTTCGGGCGTATCCGATGATGTCCCGCGCGCAGACTGGCGCGAAAGCCAGCACTACGTCATCGCAACCGAAGAAGGCAGTCTAATCGTTCCCAGCAGTGAACCCACGTCGAAGGACTGCAAAAACTGTGATCGTGACGCTACTCCAGAGACTTCCGCAAACCTGCCGTTAGACACGATTACCGCGACCTGTATGATTTGCCACCTGCGGCAGACAGCGCCGTCAGGCGGAAACTTCGCGAATAACGTCCGAGCGCAGTACGGCTGATTCGGGCGAAGGACGATGAATGTGAGACGATCTGTAATTCGGTTGCTGGCGCTGCTGGGCTGCACACTGGTGCTCGCGGGTTTTGGCTTGCTCTATTTCGGGAGTGCAACCGTTCCGGTTCAAGCACAGGATAGCCCAGCCGACTACGTGGGTTCGAAGGAATGCGCGTCCTGCCACCGGGCACTAGCGCGCGACCATGCTGACAGCAATCACACGCTGGCTTTGCAGGAGGTCGGGCGGAAAAAAGAGGAAATCCTCGCCGATTTTACGCAGGGTGAAGATGTTCGGCTGGTGCAGTTCCCCGGTGAGGATGCGCCGCGCGCCTTCACAGCGGACGACATCGACCTTGTTGTTGGCGCAGGCGTCCACGCCCAGCGCTATCTGTACAAGATCAAGGCGAATGATTACATGGTGCTGCCCGCCGAATGGAACGTCACAACCCAGGCATGGCAGCCGCTCAAACTTGGCGCTGACGAGACCTGGCCTGCCCCGGCCTATGATTGGGAGCAGAACTGCGCGGGCTGTCACACGACGGGCTACGATGCCAGTCGCGGACGCTGGCAGGACATCGGCGTGCAGTGTGAAGCCTGTCACGGCCCGGCGAGCAATCACGTCGAGCTGGCAAAGGATGCCGGGCGCAACCCCAGCGACGACGAGCTGACTGCCATCCGTTCCGCCATTTATCGTTCGCCTGACCCACAGGTCTGCGGGCAGTGTCATAGCCAGGGATCGGACGCGGACAACCATCCTTTTCCGGTCGGCTACACCCCCGGCGCAACTCTGACGGACTTCTTCACACTGGTGACAAACGACAGCGCCGATCACTGGTGGGTAACGGGTCACGCCAGCCAGCAGAATATGCAGTATAACGAATGGCTGACGAGTAATCACTCGAAAGCGCTGAGTGAACTTCAAACCAGCACGAGCGCAACCGATACCTGCCTGACGTGTCACAGTGAAGATGCGCGGCAGACTGCGGTTTTGATGGCGCAGGTCGAAAGTGGCGACCGCGATGGTTCGCCGCCGGAAGCACTGACGGTCGCCAGCGCGAAATGGGGCGTCACCTGTACCACCTGCCATCAGGAACACGCAGATACCGATCAGCCGTTTGAACTGGTACAAGCTGCCAACGACCTGTGCATCGGCTGTCACAGCCAACCAGAGAGCGACGCCGATCTCCATCACCCAGTTGTGGAAATGTTCGAAGGGACAGCACTGGTCGCGGGAATCGACGGCGTAGCGGGCAAACACTTCAGCGAAGAAAACGGCCCGCGCTGCATCACCTGTCACATGCAGGCGCTGCCTGTGAGCGATTCGACGACCCGCGCCAGTCACGGTTTCACACCGATTTTGCCGGGAGACTCGGAAACTGTGCCAAGCGCTTGCGCAGGATGCCACACGGATTTGACGACTACCGATTTGTCGCTGCTGGTGAAGAACACACAGGATGCGGTTCGGACGCGGCTGACGGCGGACGAGATGAAGCTGGCAAGCGTGTCGACTCTGAAGACCGACGCGCGTTATCTACAAGCCATGGCGGCGCTCGATTTCATCAAGGGTGATGGAAGTTTTGGCATCCATAACTATACCTATACTGATGCGCTGCTGACGTCAGCAGAACAAGACCTGGCACTGTTGACAGGTTCTGTCACGCCAACTGCCACCTTCGCGCCAACGGTCACACCGCCGAGCCAAGTGGTATTTGTCGAACCAAACGCAGCGAGCAGCGAAGTTACCAGCGGTGTCCGCCCAATCACCGTTATCGTGATTGGCTTTGTCGTTGCTGTCCTGTTGATCGCCGCTTTCGCCTTTTTCCGCAACGGGATGTCCAGGAGCAGGAGCGGGTGAACACCTTGAACTTTCGACGTTCCAGCGCTGCCCGGCTTTTGCTGGTGGCGGGAATACTTCTATTGATGAGCGGCGTACTGATGCTGGGCAGCGCATCCGCGCAAGACACACAGCCGACCCAGGAAACGCTGCTCCCTCCGCAAGCGACCGCCGAACTGATTGCTGCCACGGAAGCGGCCTCTGATACCAATGTTGCAGCGACTGCGGAAGCAAGGGCAAACGCAAATTCCGACGGCGAACCTTCGAACGCCTACTGCCTGCTGTGTCACTCGCAGGCAGGACTCACCTGGACACTGCCGAGCGGCGAAACGCTGTCGCTGACGGTGGACACAAAAGTGCTGGCGGATTCAGTGCATGGAACCGCTAACCAGCACGGCGCGCTCAACTGCGCGGACTGTCACAGCAATATGACCTTCCCGCACCAACCTGATCCCGCGCAGAGCATCCGGGAATTTCAGCTTGAGCGCTATGCAACCTGTACTAACTGTCATCAGGATGAGGCGACCCGTTCTCAGGACGGCGTACATGCTGCCGCTCTGGCATCAGGCACAGTGGAAGCGGCGACCTGCATCGACTGTCACGGCGCACACGACGTTCAGCAGCCGGACGTGCCACGCCAGCGAATTTCGCTGACCTGCGGCAAGTGTCACGGGGCGATTTTCGACCAGTACCGCACCAGCGTGCACGGTGAGGCGCTGCTGGTCGAGAACAACCCAGACGTCCCCACCTGCATCGACTGTCACGGTGTCCACAATATCAGCGACCCAACAACGGCGTTGTTCCGTGTGCGTTCGCCCGAACTGTGCGCGAAATGTCACGCCGATGGGCAGTTAATGGACAAGTACAACATCACGACGAACGTCTTTGACAGTTATCTGACAGATTTTCACGGGACAACGGTAGCGCTGTTCGAGCAGGAAGATCCGAACGTCGCGACCAACAAGGCCGTCTGTTACGACTGTCACGGCGTCCATGACATCGCGAAAGTGGATGCCAACAACAGCCGGGTGATTCGGGAAAATCTGCTCACGACCTGCCGCCAGTGTCATCCCGGCGCAACTGCCGATTTCCCAGCGGCGTGGGTCGGACACTTCCCACCGACACTGGAATCGCAACCGCTGCTGTTTGTCGTCAACACCTTCTACAGCCTATTGATCCCGCTAGTTGTCGTCGGGTTCATCTTCCTGGTACTGACGGACATCTTCCGGCGGGTCAGACAGCGCGGGCGTCCACATTCGGAGTCAGGGGAATAAATCTCATGGAACAACCGATGGATCAGCCTCAAGCGACGGCGAAGCCAACCCAACAATTCAAGCGCTTCATCCCGGCGCAGCGGATGGAGCATATCGTTCTGCTGGTGACGTTCACCGGGCTAGCACTGACCGGATTGCCGCAGAAATATGCGGCTGAAGCCTGGGCGAAAGCGATGATCCAGATCTTCGGCGGCATCGAGAGCACGCGCATCATCCACCATTTTCTGGCAACGCTGCTGATGGCAGAAGCGATTTATCACGGCGGCGTCATTAGCTACAAACTCTACGTTCTGGGGCGGCGCGCGACGATGATTCCCGGCATCCGCGACGTTAGCGATGTCATTACCTGGATCGCCTTCAATCTGGGGTTACGCAAGGAGCACCCGCACCTGCCGCGTTACAACTTCGGCGAAAAGGTCGAATATCTGGCAGTAGTGTGGGGAACTATCGTGATGGCGATTACCGGCTTCATGATGTGGAATCCCATCACGACGACCCATATTTTCTCTGGATCGGTGATTCCGGCAGCGCGGGCAGCGCATGGCGCAGAAGCGGTGTTGGCTGTGCTTTCGATCCTGATCTGGCACTTCTACAACGTCCACTTCAAACGCTTCAACAAGGCGATGTGGACGGGCAACCTGTCACGCGCGGAAATGGAAGAAGAACACGGCGAAGAACTTGATGCAATCACAAAGGGAGCAGAAGAACTCACGCTGCCGCCAGAGAAAGTTGCTCAGTGCAGGCGGCGCTTCTGGCCTTATGCCGTGATCATGACAGTTCTGCTGACTGGCGGCCTGATCTGGTTCATCTCGTTTGAAGATACCGCGATCACAACCGTTCCGCGCCAGAACATTGTGGTTTTTGCGCCACAGGTGACGATCAGTGCAGGCGACGCTGCCGTTGGCGCTGCGATGTGGCCGACTCTGCGCTGCGCTCGCTGTCATGGTGAGAGCGCGCAAGGTGGGTCAGATACGCCATCGCTGCGTGGGCTGGACATGACCTTCGATCAATTTTACGCGCAGGTACGGACAGGCGTGCCGGACAAAATGCCAGCATTTAGCGCCGGAGAAATTCCTGACCCGTATTTGCTGCATCTTTGGACGTGGCTGAAGTCGCAAGACGGGAATTCCGTTTTGGCGACCGAGGAAGCAAGCTAATGTCGGGAAAAAACCGTGACGGGCGGAAAGCCAGTCACGGGAACGATAGCAGACTGATCGGTTATGGGTTGTGACTCAGTTCGCGCCGAAGCGTCGCTTCACGCCTGTTTTGCCAGCGATTAATCAACATCCCCAGGCTGATCAGAACGATCACAGGAACACCAATTCGGATCAAGAAAAGTGCGGTTACGCTGAGTACCAAGAGCAGATGTTCCATGATGTCCTCCATCGCTTTATTGATCTCAGCATATCAAAACGGAAGCGCATTCGTCTATTCGGTTAGACCCCTACTCAAACTAGGGTGTTTTCCCCATTCAGCCCGTACTGTGACGCACCAAAGGAACTTGTGCTAACACGAGACCATCATGTTCGCCATTCCCTGGTCAGAAGCCCTCATCATCATCTTTTTCCTTTATGGACTGGCATTCTATTCGATGGGGCTGGCACTGTTCGTCGAATCGGGGCGCGCTTCGGAACTCGGCTTCGCACGCTCAATGCGCTATCTGGCGAGCTTCGGCATTCTGCATGGTATCCACGAGTGGCTGGATATGACCGAACAGGGCGTGTGGGTCTATCATCAGCAGCCCATTTATATGTGGCTGACCTGGCTGCGGCTGGCGATTCTGGTTACCTCGTTTCTCGCCCTGCTGTTGTTTGGTGAACAGCTTTTAGTGCAGGTGCGCGTCAGCCCAACACACGCTGGGCATCTCACCGTCGGCGCAATGACCTGGTACGTGATTTCCTGTATCGTCGTCCGCATCACCTATCAACTGGATGATTCGATGTGGCTGCAAGCCGCCGATGTGCTGGCGCGCTATGTGCTGGGGATTCCCAGCGGCCTGCTGGCCTGCTGGGCGCTCTGCCGCCAGCGTACCATCTTTCGCGAACGGGGAATGGATTTATTCGTGCGTGACCTGACCATCGCGGCGGTCGCGCTGGCGATCTACGGGGTTATCGGGCAGTTTTTCACCCAACCGAGCATGATTTTCCCCTCGACAATCCTCAATAGCGACCTGTTCCTGCGGCTTTTCGGCTTCCCGATTCAGTTGTTCCGCGCCGCGATGGCCGGGATCGTCGCGATCTCGATGATTCGCGTATTGCAAGCACTCGAAGTCGAAAGCGAGCAGCGGCTCAGCGCGATTGAGCGGGCGCGGCTGGAGGGGGAAACGCAAAGCCGCGAACAACTGGCGCGCCTGAATTCGGAATTGCAGGAAGCCAACATGGAAGCGGCGCGCCTGCTTCAGGAAGTTCAGCAGCGCGATGCTGTGCGCGGCGAACTGCTTCAGCGGATTACCAATGCACAGGAATCTGAACGCAAGCGGATCGCACGCGAACTCCATGATGGAACCGGGCAGGCACTCACCGGGCTTGCGCTGGGATTACACGGTTTATCCGCCCAGACGACGCTCGCGCCCGAAGCTCTAGCGCAGCGGCTGGCGCTCCTCGAAACGATGGCGACCAGCTCGCTTGGCGAACTTCGCCACCTGATCAACGATCTGCGTCCACCGCAGCTTGACGATATGGGACTGACCGCCGCTTTGCGTTGGCTGGTTGACCGATTTCAGGGTGACAGCCCTCAGCTTCAGCTTGAAGTGCATGGAACGCCGCATCCGCTATCCTCGGAAGTCGAGACGACCCTATTTCGTATTGCCCAGGAAGGGCTGAGTAATGCCGTCCACCATGCCGACGCTGCTCATATCTGGGTGACGCTCGACTATGCTGGCACTGTCACCCTGACCGTGCGTGACGATGGCAAGGGCTTTGATCCGACAGCAGCGATGAGTCCTCGCACGATTCGTACTTCCTGGGGGCTGATCGGCATACAGGAGCGCACCAACCTGATCAATGCTGCGCTCACGCTTCATTCTGCACCTGGAGCAGGAACGACGTTTAGTGTGACTCTCAACAAAGCGCAAGGGGTTACCGATGTCCATCAAAGTGCTGATTATTGACGACCACGCCGTCGTGCGTGCAGGGATACGGATGCTGCTGGAGACCGATCCAGAACTCACGATTGTTGGTGAAGGGGAAAATGGCGAAGATGCGATTCGGCTGTGCCAGACACTTTCACCAGACTTGATTCTGATGGACGTGACAATGCCGGGAATGGATGGCGTCGAAGCAACACGGCGTATCAAAGGGCTGTCCTCCTCGCCGGGGGTGCTGGCGCTTTCAATTCACGAAGGCAAGGATTATTTTTTCCACATGCTTCAGGCGGGAGCATCCGGCTATATCCCGAAGCGGGCAGCTCCGGCAGAACTGCTCCACGCGATCCACACCGTCGCCGAAGGGAATGTTTTTCTCGACCCAGGTATCGCCAAAGATCTCGTGTCCGATTATCTGACGCGCGTGCAGGATGGGCGGGAACAGGACAGCTACGACGGGCTGACGGAACGCGAACGCGAAATCCTGACCTGTATTGCTGAAGATACGACCAATATGGCGATTGCGAACGCGCTCAATATTTCGGTCAACACGGTTGAACGGCATCGAGAGAATATCATGCGCAAGCTCAACCTGCATACGCGCACGGAACTCGTGAAGTATGCGCTGCGCAAAGGGTTAATTTCGCTTGATGATACATAAAAGGCAAGTCAGCGAGGTGGCTGCTATCAGTTGGAGTGAGCAATGGCATCAACTGAGGCGAAGCCAGCGGTTGGCTATCCTAAAAAGGGCATTCAAAAGGCGCGGGCTTGTACAAGCCCGCGCCTTTGCTACCTATTTCTATTGCTGGATGTTACTTGACTGCCAAACGCTCGATCAACGCCTGCAAATCCTGAGCAGCCTGGTCAACCGAGGACTGCCCATAGGCGACCTGCTGACCGATCAGGGCAAGTTCGTTCACGAACTCCTGGTCATTCGGGAGGTTCGGCCCCTGCGGAACCGTGCGATCCGCAATGGCGTCGTAGATGCGGTAAACCGCCGCGTCGGTCGCGGTGGCCTGGTCGGCGATGGCCTGACGAACCACTGGCGATGAAGGAATACCGCGATTGGTCTGGAGGATCGCTCCGGCTTCAGGGCTGGTGACGAAGAAGTTGATGAACAGAGCGGCCGCTTCCTTATTCTCGCTGGCCTTGTTCATCGCCAGGTACTGGCTCATCTGGATAGCGTAAGCAGGTTTGCCGCCGGTGGGGAGTGTAGTCAAGCCGACCTCATCGGTCATAGCCGCCTGATAGGCTGCCGCCTGGTTGCTCCAGACCAAATCAATCGCAGCCTTGCCCGACACGAACGCCGAGCTATCCGGTCCGGCTTCGGTGTAAGTGTAGGTCGTATCGGCATCGGGGATTAGCCCGTCGGCACGCATATCCGCCCACATCTGAAGCCATGCTTTCGCGGAGTCCACGGTCGCGTAGGACTTACCGCCGTCATCCAAAGTCCAGATGGGAGTCCCCTGCTGGGTATAGAAATAGCTGAGGTAATTCGCCTGGTTCGTGCTGTTATCCACGAATGGCGCGACGCCATCAGGGAGCTTGGCCTTCAGTTCCTTGCCGTAGGCCATCAGATCATCCCAGCTCATATTGTCCGCCGGGAGATCGACTCCCGCTGCCTCGATCATCGTCTTGTTATAAGCGAGCGTGAGCGTGTTCGTGCCAAGGCTGATCGCGTAGAGGTTGCCATCGGCTGCTGTCGCAGGGATAAGCGCAGTCTGGTCAAAACGCTCAGGTGTGTCGATCAGGAGCTGTTTGCCGAGATAGTCATTGAGCGGTTCGAGGTACTGCTGATAATCAGGCCAGTTGCCGCCGAACTGGATAATATCGGGGGCGTTGTTGGCTGCAAGCTGCGTATCGAGAATCTGAAAGTGATCGCTGGCACCGCCGTTCGGTTCACCCGCGACTTTAATATCGGGGTAGGCAGCCTCGAACAAATCGATCACCTTTTGGGTTCTTTGCGCACGGTCGTCATTGCCCCACCAGCCCATGCGAAGCTCGGCTGGCCCGCCTGTGTACGGAGGGAGGGAGTCGGTGACGGCTTCGGTGGCGGTCTGTGCCATCGTTACCTGAGCAAACACAACGAGCATCAACGCAAGTAATGCGGAGAGCGTAATTGTACGAATATTTCTCATCTTTGAATTCTCCTATTTCTGTAAGGGACTTTAGTTTCTACAGACACACCCCAATTACATCACTGCTCATCCTTTCACATTCGTCTACTCCTTTGACTACCCCTTTATGCCTGTCGTCGAGATACCTTGTACGAAGTATTTCTGAAGCAGGAAAAACAGGATAAAGGCGGGAACAATAGAAAGTGTGGACATTGCCAGCGCGCCGCCCCAATTGGAAACCGCGCCTGCGTCACCGACGAAAGTGCGCAAGGCTCTCGATACCGTGAAAGTCTCTGGCGTCGTCAGATACAGGAGTTGGTTAAAGAAGTCGTCCCACGTCCACAGGAAGGTGAACAGCGCGGTCGTCACCAGAGCGGGAATTGAGAGCGGGATGACAATGCGCAGGAATACCCCGAATTTTCCGCAGCCGTCGATGATGGCGGCTTCCTCGACTTCTTTGGGTAGGCCGCGTATAAACTGCACGAGCAGAAAGACGAAAAAGGCGTCGGTGGCGAGGAATTTCGGCGCGAGTATGGGGAGATACGTTCCGACCCAGCCGAAGCTGTTAAACAGGATATAGCGCGGCACGAGCGTGACATGCCCCGGAAGCATCAGCGTCAGCATCATGATGGCAAACCAGAACTTCCTGCCGACAAAATCGAGCCGCGCAAAGGCATAAGCCGCCATTGAGCAGGAAATCAGGTTGCCGACGATGGCAACGACGCACATCAGAAGCGAGTTTGTGAAGAACCGCCCGAAGGACGTCCCCGCGTAGCCGAGCCAGCCCGTGGCATAATTTTCAAAAGTGAGGGCTTTCGGGATGATGCCGGGATCGCTGAAAATCATGTTGTTGGGCTTGAACGAGCTGACAATCATCCAGACAACGGGATAAATCATGATCACGCCCAGCGCGATGATGAAGAGATGGGTCAAAGAATGGCGCACAAACGTATGGGATTTCATGTTATTCCCCGACCCCATAGGACACCCACCAGCTCGAAAAGCGGAAGACAAGCGCCGTGATTACGCCGATAATGAGCAGCAGCACCCAGGCCATCGCGGACGCATAGCCCATCTCGTGATACTGCCAACCCTGAATATAGAGATGAAGGGTATAGAAGAGCGTAGAGTTGAGCACCCCACCCTTGCCGCCGCCGATGATATAAGCCTGGGTAAACGCCTGGAATGCGCCGATAATCTGGATGACCAGATTGAACAAAATCACGGGTGAGAGCAACGGTATGGTAATGGCAAAAAACTGCCGCACCCTGGTCGCGCCGTCCACACTCGCCGCTTCATAGTATTCGGTTGGAATCTGCTTCAGCCCGGCGAGGAAGATAATCATCGACGAGCCGAACTGCCAGACGGTGAGCAGAATGAGTGTGCCGAGCGCAAACTGAGGATTGGTTATCCAGCCGGGGAGATTGGTAAAGCCGAGA
>DAOUCB010000164.1:0-49415 GCA_034432495.1 Anaerolineae bacterium
AAAACAGTATTACGCTTAATTGCTCTCCTAAATCCGAGAACAGCGCAAAGAAAAGCGCCGTTTTCTCCCCTCTCCCCGCTTGCGTGGGAGAGGGGTCGGGGGAGAGGGGTGTAATAAAACTTTAAACGGTAATCCTCCCAGCACTCAGTACTCAGCACTGCTTCTAGAGGTACTGTTGTCGCGGATCACCCCGATCAACACGTGAAGCTGCCGCCAGCGCGAGTTTGGTACGCGGTCGGCTGAAGCCGTTGTTCGCGTTCACCGCGTCTGGCGCTTTGAGCGGCAGCATAATCGTCACAACTGTACCGCGCCCCTTGACGCTGTCGATGCTGAATCGCCCGTCGAGCAATTCGGCACGCTCGCGCATGTTGACCATACCCAAACTCGAACGTGATTCATAGTTCTCGCTCATCTTCGCGACATCAAAGCCAACGCCGTTATCAGCGATCTGGACGACCGCCATCTCATCCTGGCGCGTGGCGGTCACGCTAATCAGCTTGGCTTTGGCATGTTTGCGCGCGTTGTTGACGGCTTCTTCCACAATGTCGAAGATTACGCCCTGCTGCTGAAAATCGAGCCGTTCTTCAACCGCCTGATCCACCCGCGTCGCGACCGCCTGCTGATGCATCTCATAAAATTTGGTTGCCAGTTGGTTGAGTGCGGCAGACAAACCCTGCGTCTCCAGCACCAGCGGACGCAGCGTAAACAGCATGTGGCGAATTTCGCTGGTCGTGCGCCGCGCCAGATCCTCCACTTTCTTGATCTCGTCGGGAACCTGCTCCGGCGATTTTTTGTAGAGCTTGCCAATATAACTCATGCGCATGGCAATCGCCGCCACACTTTGCGTCGGGCCATCATGCAGATCGCGCGCCAGTTTCTTGCGCGCTTCCTCGTCCACATCGACGATCCGCTCTTTTTCCTCAATCAGGTTGTGATACAGGACGGCATTTTGCAGCGCCAGCGTGGCCTGTACGCCCAGCGCATTCAGGAGTTCGCTGTGTTCCTGCGTAAACGCATTCGGCGTATCGCTGCCATAGAGCAGCGCGCCAAAATTATCAAAGCCCGCGCGCAGTGGTATGACAAGCAGCGATTTGCAGGCTTGAAACGCGACAAAATTCTGCAATTCGGGGTCTTCCATTGCTTCACTGCCAAAAACCGGAACCGCCTCTTTCAGCGCCTGTCCCACGATCCCCTCTGTGCCGGAAAGCGTGCGTAATTCGTCGCCGCGTGTGAAGCGGCGCGACGAAACGACGTGCAGCCGGTTGTCGTCAACGTGAAACAGAAAAACCCCGGCGAACAACTGTGACTGCTGACGTTCGGGCATTCGCAGCCCCAGCCGCCCCGCCTCGATCACCGCGTCGAGGACTTTCTTGTAATTGAGCGTGGCGCTCATCGTGTAGGTTAGTTCCGAAATGGCGCGTGTGCGCTGGCGAATATCCTCCACCTGACGCAGTTGTGAACTGTCCAGCGCTTCGACGCGGCGGCGCAAACCGCCAATCTCCAAATCATAGGCATAACTGGCGGCAATCACCAGCACACCGACGGCAAACAGCGCCACCAGCGCAGTACTCGCACTGGTTCCAGACATAAGCGGAACAATCGTCATCGCCGTAAAGATGCCAATAACCTGAGTGAAGTTCCAGCGCACCTGCGGGCGAAGCAGCCCAGCGATCATCAGTCCGCTGCCTGCGACCATCACCACAAAGAAATTGCCTTCGCTCAACCCGGCGAAAATGCCAGCCAGAATAACGTCGCTGATCAGGAGAACGGGCGACACCAACCGTTTGAGCGAGGGTAAAGCCAGACAAACGAAGACCAACCCATTCAGCAGCGCTCCCACGATAAAAGCCGTGAGCAGCCCAGCACTGTTGAATGCGCCAATTTGCACGCGAAAAATAAGCAGCGCACCGCAGATAAACAACAGAACCAGCCAGCGCGCGCCAAACAGGATTCGATCTTTTTCTGCGAAATTTTGGATGAACATTCTCCCCCCGCCGCCTACCAGCGCGAACGTTGGTCATGCGGACAGCACGCAGACAGCTTACACCCTGCGTCCGGAGGACGCAGTTTCAAAGCTGATCTCGCTTCTCACTCCATTATATGTCGTACACTCCCCTCGCTCAATTACGAAAACGTGCCGCTCGCTGCAAATTCAGCCTTTTGCCTCAATTCTCAATTCATTACAAAATAAATAAATCGTGAGCATTGAACAAAATTAATTAATTTTGTTATATACTTAGCTCCAGATTGTAGGACATAAACAAGGAGTACATGATGGCTAAGACAGTCGTAGCTCTATACGATGAATTCGATACCGCTCGCAGTGCTGTCGAGGCACTTGTTGACGCCGGGTTCAATCGCGGTGACGTCAGTCTCGTCGCCAATGACGCCAGCGGCAAGTACGCCGAATACGTCAACGATGACGATGTCAGCGCCGGTGAAGGCGCGGGCTTTGGCGCGGTTGTCGGCGCTCTGGTCGGCCTCGGCGTTGCCTTAATCCCCGGTATCGGCCCGGTGCTGGCAGCAGGCCCGCTTGCGGCTGCACTGATGGCAGGGATCGGCGCGGCCTCTGGTGCGGTGACTGGCGGTATCGTCGCCGGGCTGGTGGATTTCGGTATCCCCGAAGAACACGCGGAAACCTACGCTGAAGGGATTCGGCGCGGGGGCACACTGGTGTCTGCGCATGTGGATCAGGACGAATGGGCGGATCGCGCTCAGAGCATCCTGAACCGCTACAATCCTGTGGACATCAAGGAACGCAGCGGCGAATGGCGTTCCAGCGGCTGGACGGGCTACGATGCGTCAGCGGCTCCCTACGTGGATCGTACCGACTCGGCGCGTGCAGTCGGCGCAGCAACAACAACAGCAGCGCCTGCCACCACCTATCAGCCCTATTCGTACTACGAAACCCGGTTCCGCACCAACTATGACCAGAACTACGCCAATTCCGGTTATGACTATTCCGTCTACGATCCGGCGTATCGCTACGGCTACAACCTGGCGACCAATCCACGCTACGAAGGCCGTGATTGGGCGGACGTCGAACCGGAAGTTCACACCTACTGGGACACGAATTATCCCGGCACCTGGGATCGCGTGAAGAACAGCATCCGCGATGCCTGGAATGAAGTCACGGGACGCTAAGTAGGCGAGTATCAAATCGTCTGAAGGGCAGCGTTTTGAAAGCGCTGCCCCTTTTCTTTGTCTGGAAGTCACCGCTCTGTGCTGCTCTAATCGAAGGCGACGAGTCCGCTCAGGCTCTGCGAGATGCGGTCGCCAATCCCGCTCACCGCCGTCAGCGACTCCAGCGACGTGAAATTCCCGTTCGCCGTCCGGTAGTCGATGATCCGCTGCGCCAGCGCCGGGCCAATCCCCGGCAGCGTTTCCAGTTCTTCGAGCGTCGCCCGGTTCACATGAACAACCTTCGATGCCGCGTCATTCGCAGGTGACGATTGCGCGTTATCGACCGCCTGCTGCGCTTCGCCGCGCTGATACACATGAATGTGATCACCATCGCTCACCCGCGCCGCCAGATCGATCCGGTCGAGGTCGGCATCCGGCGCTGCGCCACCTGCCGCCGCCAGCGCATCCTGAATCCGGCTTCCAGCGGGCAGCGTCACCACAATTCCCGGTTGATTGACCGCCCCCGTGATGTAAACCGCCAGCGGTGAAGGCGTTTCCGTCGGCGCGAGCGTAGGCGTGGGCGGTGGCGGATTGATCGTAATTGTCACCGGCGCGGGACGCGCCGCCATCACCAGCACCATCCCGCCGACAATCGTCACCGCGACAATCAGCAGCGCCGCAACCAGCGCAAGTGGAGTCTGTTCGCGTACAGGCGCAGACACTTAACACTCCATCTCATTGATGATGGTGCGGCTTTTTATTTCTCCCCTCGCCCCGCGTGCGTGGGAGAGGGGTTGGGGGTGAGGGGTGTCCATTACCGATCCTTAAGGCGATACACAAACTTCAACCCCGACCAGACCGCATCAATCGCCGCGACCTTGACATCGACTAGCCCCATCGCCAGCCCTGTCTCGCGGATGATATTCTCGTCGAGGTCAGTTTCGATCTTAGCCGCCTTCTTAGGCCACGAAATCCACAGCGTTCCGGCGACAGCCAGCGCGGCCTTCAGCTTGGGGAACTGCGCGTCGAGTTCAGCACGACTTTTCGTGAAGAAATGGATGAAATCGAGCTTCTCCGCTGGCAAATCGACCACCTCGACCGCATCCAGCGCGGGATAACCCTCCGGCGCGTTGATCACCGCCACCCGCATCCCGGCCTTCAGCCCCAGCTTATCCGCCAGCGGACGTTTCGAATATCCCGCACTCATGCCGGGTTCTCCGGCGAGCGCCGCGTCCGATGCACCGTCACGGTATTTGAGAACACGTTCTGGTTGGGGATCAGAATGACTTTGTTGTCTCCTTGAAGCGTGGTATAACGCAGATCAATGTTAATCACCACGCCCGCGCTCCCAGTAATATCGACGGTATCGCCAATCCGAAACGGTCGATACATCAGGATCAGCACGCCAGAGACCACATTGCTGACAATATCTTTCAGCGCCAGGCCAAGCGCGAGACTGGTCAGCCCCAGTCCGGCGACCAGTGCCGTCACGTCGATGCCAATCGTGCCCAGTGCCGTCAGCATCCCAATCACAAGAATCGTCACTTTCGCGCCGTCCGCCAGCATTTTGCGGACGATGATGTCCGTGCGGGTGTGATTGCCCACACTGTTGATCAGCCGCGCGACGACAATGCTGGCAATCCAGAAGCCGATGAAGATAACAATTGCGCCCAGCAGGCTGGGGAGAAACAGAATTATCTGATCGGCAAGCTGTTGAAGTGGATGAATGTCAGGCAAGATCGATGCCTTTCAGGGGGCATAGGTGCCAAGCGCCTCATGAACGCGAATTGCGATGCCAAGAATGTGCTGCCTTAAATACCGCTGTTCGCCCCACGATAGACTGGAGAGGAATATCGAAGCGAATTCAGAAATATCGACCTGCGCGGCTTGTTTGCGGAAATTCTCAAACAGGTGAAACAGCAGATGCAGACAGTAGTCGCCCAGGGAGCCAATCCACCAGGCCGCAGGCACATACGTTCCCCAGGTCTGGTAGTTGTAGCGCAGCGATGCCGTCGCCTGCGGGATGTAATCGAAGCGATGCGCTTCAATAATCCCACAGTTCGGGCAGGGTACGGCGCTGTCATACGGGATGTAGACCGCGCCGCACTGCGCACATTGATGATCGTAGACGACGTGCAAAGTCATATCTGCTTCACTGAACCGATTTTCTTAGTAGACCTGCATAAACCTCACGAGATATGAGGACGTGTCTTAGAGAGTGTTGCTCCCCTTCGCCCTGAGGGAGAAGGGGTTGGGGGTTGAGGGCAAATGTGACATATTTCGCACTTTTAGACCCCTCTAAGACACCCTTATACGTTCAATTTATCTGTACCTAGTACCGTCGCACCAGCGTGCGATACACCGTCGGCTGGCGATTCTGGATGAACTGGTATTCCTCGCGGTTCTGCCGCACCTGATCCAGATCGATGCGCGCGACCGCGAAACCTTCCAGCGGCGCACCGCTCTCGGCATCCGTCTCGCCTGCCAGCGATGCGTGAATCTCCCCGCGCGGCCCCACCACCATGCTCTCGCCGCCAAAAGTCAGCGTCACGTCTTCGCCAACGCGGTTCGCGCCCACCATATAGACGGCGTTCTCATAAGCGCGTGAACGCATATACGTTTTCCACTCATCAATCTGCGTCGCTTCCCAGTTCGCCAGCACACAGATGATTTCGGCCCCGTCGAGAACCAGACTCCGAGCGACTTCCGGGAATGCCAGATCGTAGCCGATCATCAGGCCGATGCTGCCCAGTTCAGTATCAATTACAGGAATCTTGAAGCCTTCGCGGAACGCCATCCGTTCTTCACCACGCAGATGTACTTTGTTGTACATCTCGACCAGATCGCCTTCCGGCCCAATCAGAATTGCCGAGTTGTACAGCACCGATTCGACACGCTCTTTAGTCACCATCCCAAACGCCACGTACACGCCGTATTCGTTGGCGCGCTGGGCAATCAGGTTGACCGTCGGGCCGGGAACACGCTGCGCCAGATCCGTGAAGCGCAGGCCAAGTTCGTAGCCACTCGTCACCAGTTCAGGAAACACAATCAGATCGACCTTCTGCTGCGAAGCGATCTTGGCAATCATATCGGACATCTTGACGAGATTGTCTTCAGCCTCGCCCAGCTTGGGTTTCATTTGTACGACGGCAACGGTAATTTCTCGCATCGATCATCCTTTGTTTGGGAATGCCCGTAGGGGCACGTTATGAGGGTGTTGAAAACGTTTCATTCGCATAGACGGATGATTTGTCGGGACGAGGCGTACCTCGCCCGCACAAGTAACATCCTGTCTGTTTTTCTCCCTTTCTCCCCGCTTGCTTGGGAGAAAGGGTCGGGGATAGAGGGGATTTTTAAACACATTCATGGCGTGCCCCTGCAAAGTCAAAACCTGTTTATCCCTGAATTATACGCTCATTGTAGCGGAAAAAAGCCAAATCATCGACCTTTACGCAATTCCGCCAGCACCGCTTCCAGCCGCTCTGGCAAAGGAGAAGTATAGCACATTCGTTCTAAATTACGAGGGTGATCAAAGCAAAGTTGCCACGCATGGAGAAACTGTCCGCGTAAATTCTGCTTGCGAAACCCGTACAGCGCATCACCAACAATCGGGCAGCCGAGATACGCCATGTGGACGCGAATCTGATGCGTGCGTCCGGTCAGCAGCTTGACGTGAACCAGTGCCTTGCCATCGGCGAACCGTTCGACAACCGTGTATTCGCTGATCGCGCGGCGTCCATCACGTATCACCGCTCGCTTGCGTCGATCATTCGGGTCGCGCCCCAGCGGAATGTCAATCCGTCCCGTCATCGTTTTAGGCGTTCGTTCCAGCAAAGCGATATAGATTTTCTCGACGGTGCGCTTCTGGAACTGTGTCGTTAGTTTGTGGAGCGTGGGCGCATTCTTGGCAACCAGAATCAGGCCGCTGGTATCTTTGTCGAGCCGATGCACGATCCCGCGCCGTTGGGGTGCGTAATTCATCTCGGCGATCTCCGGCCAGCGCGCCAGTATCGCATTGACCAGCGTGCCATTCGGGTTGCCCGCACCAGGATGCACCACCAATCCAGCAGGCTTGTCGATCACCGCGAGGTCGCTATCCTCGTAGACAATTTGCAGCGGAATTTCTTCCGGCTCGACTGACTTGTCTTCAACGGGCGGCGGCACATCGACGGCGATCTGCTCGCCTCCCTTCAGCTTGACTCCCGCCTTGACCGCCGCGCCGTTCACGGACACATGCCCGTCACGAATCAGGGCTTGCACCTGGCTGCGCGTCAGACGTTCGCCAAAATGCGCCGCGATAATCTTGTCGAGTCGTTCGCCGCGTTGTTCCGCTGTAAATTCGATATGCTGCATCATACATACATTTTCCTTATACGGACGAGAGCGTCTCGGCAGTTCAGGCGACCGGATCAACCCGGAAGAGAACACCGGGCTATTGAGGGGATAAACCGGAAGGGAAAACCATGCTCTCCACCAACGCCACCGGAAGGGAACATAGTGCGGGTCAGCGGCGCTCTACTTTTGCCTCGAATTGAACCCTATCCCAGATTATGCTACAATAAAACCAAAGTTTTTCGCTCAGGAGGGATGTTTCTGGACCCGCTCGATTTAGCCCATGATATTGTCGATGCAGTAGAAAGCAAGAAAGCCGAGAACATCGTTTTGCTCGACCTGCGCCCCGATGCAATTATCGCCGATTTTTTCGTCATTTGCACAGGCAACAGTGACCGCCAGATCAAAGCGCTCTCCGATGGCGTGCGCGAAGCGATCAAAGAGAAGTACAGTCGCCTCCCCCTCAATATCGAAGGCGAGGGCAAGAGCGGCTGGGTGCTGATGGACTATGGCGACGTACTGGTTCACATCTTCGGTGAAGAACAGCGTGAATTTTTCGATCTCGAAGGTTTCTGGAATCAGGCCAACGTACTGGTGAGTATTCAGTAGGGGCAAGGCGTTGCCTTGCCCTTTTCTATATAGCTCGCAATCCCCTGCTCTATTCGAAAATCCAGGGATCGGTCACACGCGGCCAGGCAACCAGTTCTTCATCGGTGAAGAAGTTGGCGATTTCAAGTTCCCCGTTTTCCACGCTGTCCGAACCATGCACCAGATTACGCCCGATTTCCAGAGCAAAATCCGCGCGGATGGTTCCGGCGGCAGCTTTGGCAGGGTTCGTAGCACCAATTGTGCCGCGCGCCGCTTCAATCGCGTTCGTACCTTCCAGCGCGATCACGATCACCGGCGCGGAGGTGATGTAATTGACCAGACCCTCATAAAAGGGCTTGCCTGCGTGAATGGCGTAGTGCTTCTGCGCCAGCGCCTGCGAGACCTTCATGAACTTCAGCCCGACGATTCGCAGCCCGCGTTGCTCGAAGCGGCGCAGAATTTCGCCCGAAAGCCCACGCTGGACGGCGTCCGGCTTGATGATGATGAGTGTACGTTCCACAGAAAACTCCTCTGACTGCCAGCGCTAGTCATGCGTAGGGGCGCACAGCGGTGCGCCCCTACGAAACAAGCCAGCGTTATAAAATTCAATGCGTGGAATTATAGCTGATTGAGCGCTTCGCGGTAAGTGTTGAGCGCAGCTTGCAATTTACCCTGCCGCATCAGACCATCGCCCAGAACACGATAGACCGCTGGCGTCGTTTTATACGACTTGACCAGCAGCGTCAGTTCCTCAACCACCGCATCAAGCGACGAATTCCCGCGAATCATGGCTTCATATTCAGCCAGTGCGCCTTCGAGATCGCCGCTTTGTTCTTTATCGCGGGCGCGCTCGATCACCGCTGCGGCTTCGCCTGTCGCAACAGCACGCGCGGCAGCGGGCGCTGGTGCCGGAGCAGGTTTCGGTGCAGGAGCCGCTGCCACAGGGGTTGGGCGTGGTGGAGGCGGCACAACCGGGGCAGGTTTCGGCGGTTCAACGACGACTTCCTGCACAGGTTCAAAGAAGATCGACTCTTCTTCTGGCTCACCAATCGTCTCGACCAGCCAATCAGGGACATCCTCAGGCGCAACCGAAGCTTCAACTTCACGCAGCCAGTCGGGCATCTCCTCGAAAACATTGGCAGAAGTCGTTTCCTGCTCCTCGACAGGTTCAAAGCCAGCCACCCATGACGGAACCGCTTCCGGCTGTCCCGCTGACAGCGCGTTTTCTTCCGGTAGCGCAGCCTCTTCGAGTGCATTCGCGGCCTCAGGCTCAGCCGTTTGGCCCTCAACAGCGGCAATCCGAGCCGGATCGTTCAGATTTTGTTCATACCAGGCCGGAACAGCGTCAATATCTGCCATCCCACCCTGTGCGTATTCCTCGTCAAAGGCCTCCACCCAGGGATCGCTGGTATCAACTTCGATTTCGTAGGTTTCCGCTGTCGGTTGAGCAGTCGCCGCCGAAACAGGTTCGATGATCTGCGAGTCTTCTTCCGGCTGGAAGATGCTTTCAATATCTGGGGAAGTCGCGCTCTCACCCAGCAAATCCTGGCGCAGCCAATCCGGCATTTCAGCGACGGGAGGCGCTTCAAACAGCGCGTCAATCGGCTGGGTCACTTCGGCGGCGGCCTGCGGCGCGGGTGGCTTCAATTCAGACAGCCAATCCGGCAGCTCTGCCGGAGCGAGTGGCCCATCTTCCTCGACTTCTTCGTAGTATTCTTCCGGCGCGTCTGCCAGTTGATCAGCCTGCTGTTCGAGGAAGAACTGCATCTGTTCGCGCGTGACCGTACCCTGCTGAATCGCATCTTCAATCGCAGGCATCGACATCGCGTCGGAGACAGGCTCATCCTCTGCGGATGCTTCTGGCATCTGCGTCGCCAGAACACCCTCTTCATTGTAGCCTTCAGACCCTGCCAGCGAATTCAACCAATCTGCCGGATTCTCTGCGGCGGCAGGTTCCGGTGGACGACGCGTCGGCGGGGTGTCGAACGAAAATGGCTGGTAATCGTCATCTTCGACTTCTGTTTCAGGTGGCGCGGGAATATTCATGCTGGCGCGAGTGGTGAGTTCTTCTTCCTTCGCACCCTGACGCTTTGCCAGCGTTTCGAGCCATTCAATCGGGTTAACACCCTGAGCATAAGGGTCAATTTTCTCAGATTCTTCTTCATCGTCGTCGCTTGCGCCAAGCTGCTCCAGCGACGGTTCTGCCACTTGCGAACGCGCCAAGTCTTCGAGCCATGTCATCGGGTTGACCGAAGCCGCAGGCGAAGCTGCTGATTCGGTGCTTGGCAAATCCGACAGATCAAGATTGAACAGTTCGTCGCCCTGATCAGCGGCAAGACTTTCCAGCCAGGCCAGCGCGCCCTCATCGACGGGCGGCTGAGCGGCTGGCGCTTCAGGCGGCGCGGAAGGTTGTGCAGACGGTGGCGTAGGCGGTTGCTGCTGTATAGGCGCAGGCAGTGGCGTTTGCGCGCGGACAGGCTGTGGCGGTGGTTGTGGCGGTTGTGCTGCCGGTCGCGGCTGAACAGGCGCAGGTGGCGGCGTTTGCGTACGGATGGGCTGTGGCGGTTGCTGAACAGGCGGCGCTACCGGTCGGGCTGGCGGCGCAGATTCAGAAGGCATACTCGGTCGCGGTTGTGCAGCAGTCGGCGTCAGTGGGCGAACCTGCGGCGCTGGCGGTTGCGCGGGCGGCGCAGCAGCCGCCGGAGGTGCAGGGGGCGGTGTCACCGCTGCGGGCTTAGCTGGTGCAGGCGCGGCAGGCTGGGTATTGACGGGCTGCGTCCGCTCCTGCCCGTAGGGCACATACCCGCCTTCCGCTTCGTCAATGACCGCCGTATTCGGATCAACCTCGGCAATGTCCATGTCCGCGGTCGTCGTAAAGCCCTCGGACGCACCCTGGCGCTTTGCCAGCGTTTCCATCCAGGCCATAATTTCGTCCTGGGACATCTTGTCAAAGTCGGGCATGTTATCGGACATTACACGTACCTCTCAGGCAAACTCAGCGCAGCCATTCCGGCACATCCGCATCGGCATCGTCAGAAGGCCAATCAGGCAAATCATCATCGACCTCGTCACCTTGCAGATGACTCAAGCCGTTCGTTGGTTGCAGCCACGCAGGCGGGTTCGAAAAAACGAAACTTGGGGGTTCAGTCACCGCGTTTTCTTCGTCAACCATCTCAACGAGCCAGGCGTACTCTCGCTTTGATGTTTCGACGGCTGGCTCTGGTTCTGCTTCTGGTTCAGGTTCGTCGGCAAATTCGTCGCCCGCAGCTTCGTAGTCCACATCCAGGCCCGGCACCATCGCGTTGAGCCAGTCAGGAGCATTCGTCGCCGGGGTCGCTTCGTGAGGCTCACCATCCGCCAGCGAAGCCGCCGCGTATTCTGTATCATTTTCGCTGATCTCTTCCTCAGCGTCAACCGATGCATCTTCGCTCACAGCGTCAGCTTCTGGCTCTGGCTCACTGTCGGTGACTTCTGCCTCCGATTCCGGTTCAGCTTCCTCCTCATCGAGCCACGCAAACTCGTCGTCGCTCGTGCCATCTTCCTCGCCAATTCCGGTCGCCATCGCTTCCGGTTCGAATTCGCTGGCGTCTTCTTCGGCGTCGTCCTCCGCCAGCCACGAAAGATCCTCAGCAGCAACCGCTTCTGGTTCATCCTCGGCGTCTGCTTCCGACTCCGGCTCAAGTTCGGACAGCCAGCTTTCGTCGGCAGCGACCACTTCCGGTTCCGATTCCGTTTCAGAGTCTGCTTCTGGCTCTGCTTCGACTTCCGCCAGCCACCCCAGATCGTCGGCAGAGACAGGTTCGGCATCTGCTGTTTCCGGTTCGGCTCCGGCTTCCGCTTCCGGCTCCAGTTCCGCCAGCCAGCCCAAATCGTCCGCAGCGACCGCTTCCGGCTCGCCCTCAGACATCGGTTCGGACTCTGCGTCTTCCGGTTCCGACTGCACATCATTCAGCCAATCGAGATCCTCGGACGTCGCAACCGATTGATCCCCGGTTTCCTCATCAGGTTGAACCATGCTCGCCGCTTCCGGCTCAAGCTCTGCCAACCAGCTATCATCAGCCGCAGCCACTTCCGCTTCCGGCTCGCTGTCAGCTTCTGACTCTTCAGCCATCCAGGTGAATTCAGGGTCAACCTGCTCCGTCTGACTTTCGGCATTTGCCAGCGCTTCTTCCGTCATCCAGGTGAAGTCGCTGTCATCGACTGCCGCTTCAGCAGCAGGTTCGGCGTCGCTGACAGCCGGTTCAGGTGCCAGTTCGGAAAGCCAGTCCGGCACATCACCCGCGACGACTTCATCTTCGCTTTCCGGCGCATCCTCTTCTTCGACGTTCGCCAGCGCTTCTTCCATCATCCAGGTGAATTCACTATCCTGCGCAGCAACCGCTTCGACAGCGGGTTCGGCGTCTGCTTCAATTTCAGTTTCGGGTTCACTGGCAGCAGCTTCCGGTTCGAGTTCGGACAACCAGTCCGGTACTGCTTCGGCGTCTGTTTCAATTTCAGCTTCGGGTTCACTGGCAGCAGGTTCGGTTTCGCTGCTGGCCTGTTCTGGCTCCAACTCGGACAGCCAGTCAAGGTCATCCGTTGCCAGAGCATCGCCCTCCGCTTCGGGAGACGCAAGCGATTCTTCAGTCATCCACGTGAATTCACCTTCATCAGCCGATGCTTCAGCAGCAGGTTCGGCTTCAGCGTCGGCATCCGGTTCAAGCTCAGACAGCCAATCCGGCGCATCAGCAGCAATTGCTTCGCCTTCGGGTTCAGCTTCCGCCTCATCCTCATCGTTCAACCAGCTATCATCAGCCGCAGCCACTTCCGCTTCCGGTTCCGAGTCGCCGCTCTCCCCGTCCGGTTCGAGTTCGGACAGCCAGTCGGGGACGACTTCCGGTTCAGCCTCGGCTTCAGCGTCGGCATCCGGTTCAGGTTCAGACAGCCAATCAGATGCATCACCTGCGACAGCTTCCGATTCGGCCTCGGCTTCGTCATCCGAATCCGAGTCCAAAGCACCAAGCGCTTCGTCGCTCAACCACGAAAATTCAGTGTCGAGCGTTGTTTCGTCATTTGTTATTGAAGCAGTTGGCGCATCTCCCTGTGCCTGCGCAGGTTCGAGTTCAGACAGCCAGTCAGGCATTTCGCCATCGTCTTCAGCGTCGGCCTCTGCTTCAAACGCGCTTTCTACTTCGTCCTCATCATCCGGCACAGACGCATCATTGTTCAGCCAATTCAGCGCGCTCGCGGCAGCGGCGGCGACAGGCTGCTCTGCTTCCGGGCTGGCCGGGTTGAGGTCTGAGAGCCAATCCGGGACTTCTTCCTCAGCAGATTCGTCTGTCGTATCGTCTGCGTCAGTCGTGTCAGTCGCCATCCAGGTGAAGTCGTCCTCCGCGACAGGCTGCTCTGCTTCCGCATCCGTCGGGGAAAACTCCGCTAACCAATCGCTGTCGTCGCTGTTTCCAACTTCAGCCGCATCATCAGATTTATCGTCGCTCATCCAGGCAAATTCCTCACTAGCCGCGACTGGTAGCTCCGTCAACGGCTCGGATTCATCCGGCGCGAACCATTCGTCGTTTTCCGGGGCCGCATGATCTGGGACTGCATTGTCGGGCTGTTCAAGATCAGTGAGCCAATCCGGGGTTTCTGTCACCGCTTTGCGCGGCTCTGACGGGCCAAACTGGTTCAGCCAATCGTCCATTTCATCATCGCTGCTGCCACTGTCATCCTGCTTATTCGTCCAATCGAAATTGGTTTCCTGAAGCATCGATGTCAACCCGCGCCGAGGGGCAGGTGCTGACGGTTCATCCAGCGCCGCCGGGTCTTCGGAGGCAGGAGTACGCATCTGGATGAGTGTTGAGTCCGATGGATCCGCATTGAGACTGTCCATCCCTAACGCTTCGTTGAGCAAGTCATCCTGTTGCAGCCAATCCAGCGATTCGCTCATCACCGCTTCATCTTCCGCATCGGCGAATTCGCTGCTATTGTCCCCATACAGCCATGAAGGAGTTTCCTCCTCAGTCGTGCTGGATGAGTCATCATTGAGCGTGTCGTTCGCACTCTGCAACCAGGCGAGCGGATTTTCTTCTTCAGGGAGCGGGCCGTCGTCATCATCATCCCCGAACAGGCTGTTATAGCTCGGTTCGGCAGACGTTTCGTTATCATCCTCGACAATTTGAACACCCGCATCATGCAGCCAGGCCATCGGGTCTTCTTCGTCAGAATGATCTCCGGCAAAAATCGAGGACAGTTCCTCAGAATCCGCGTCTTCGGTTTTGCCGAACAGATCGGTCATGCCGCCGGGGCTATCAGACTCTTCGTTTTTCATGGCCTCGAAACGTGCCGAGACCATCTTTGAAGGCGATGGCGGCGGTGTTTTCGGAGCAGGCTCGGCGGGTTTGTTGTTACCGAGCATCCCGCTGGCCCAGTTCGACCATTCGTCGCTGGTTTCTGCTTTGGTAACTTCCGCCGTTGAAGTCGGCGTCGATGAAATCTGCTGAAGCCAATCGGGGCGGTCGCTTGCCAGTTCGCTCTGGGCAGAACGCACATAGTCCAGCTCATCGAGGCTGAACACGTCGTCATCCGGCGGATAGCCTTGAACGAGTTCGACTGCGAGGTACGGATCGACCGATTCGAGATGGTTCACAAAGCGCTGTGCATCCGAAGGGCGCTCCACCGACAACCAGAGCTTCGCCATAATCTTGTTGGCTTCGAGGCAGTCCGGCAGCACTTTAAGGACTTCAAGTGCGATTTCGGCGGCCTCTTCTTCCGAGCCGTTCTGCCACAAAATTTGCGCCAGCAGCAGCTTCAGGTCGAGCCGGTCGTTCATGCGCGTCAGCGCGTTGCGCAGCGTGTCTATCGCCTGAGCGTAATTCCCGCCGCGCAAATTCTGGCGCGCGACGGCGACGGCGGTCAGTTGAATCTTAAGATTTTCGACGTGGCGATATTTGCGGTACAGGGCGCGCAGTCCCTCGATGACGTCTTTATCATTTGGGCGCTGCTCTAAAGCGCGCTCTAAATGCCAGATCGCTTCATCAGCACGGTCCATACGTTCATTGGCTTCGCTTAAGCCGAGATGTGCCGAATAGTCGTCGGGAATTACGCTCAGCACACGACGCAGCGCCTCACGCCCTTCATCCCAACGCCCATTCAAGACCAACCCCCGACCAAGGAGGCGGTAAGCGGTCACATTCTTGGGATAAGACTGGAGAATGTAGCGGCAGTGATGAATCACTTCGTCAGCGGCGTTGGCTGCCAATCGATTGTTCAGCTTGGCGAAATACTCTTTCAGGCTAATCTCAGGCATTTTTTATTCCGTTGGACGACCTGCGCCTTGTGCATATCTAACGATCATAGCATAACATCGAAGCGCAAGTTTTTCATCCTTCAGGTTTGTCCATTGTTATACCCTCAACTTTTCCCTTAACTGCCGCACTTCCACCGACGTTCCTTCGAGGCCGCAACCGCCCCGTTTGCCCCCATTGCCCCAGTACTTTTCGCCTGAACATTAGGAAACGTAAAACCAGAATGAGCGTGTTTGGTTCTGGTCACAAGAGACGCTAAACTTTAAGAAGCTGCTCAATCCATTCGGGAGACGACGCGAATATGAACCGAAAACTTTTCTTCGGCAGTCTCATCCTAACACTGATCATCTTAACGGTTGCGCCAGTTTTGGCTCGGGATGGTACCGCCGAAGCCACGCCAGAGACTGGACAAGCGCCCTTTGTCTTCGGTCTGGTGCTGGTTGGGCCGCAGAACGATCACGGCTGGAGCCAGGCGCATTACGAGGCCGGACAGTATGTCGAGCAGCACGTCCCCGGCACGAAAATGCTTTATTTCGCCAGCCTCAACCCCGGTGATAACCCGCAGTCCACTCTTCAAAATGTCGTCAGCGATATGGTGGATCAGGGCGCGAAGCTGATTTTCACCACCTCCGACGATTTCCAGAACGATACCGATACCGTTGCCAAAAACTTCCCCGACGTGACCTTCATTAATGACTCCGGCGATCATGTCCTGAGTGGCTCTGCCCCTGCGAATTTGGGCAACCTGATGGGCAAGATGGAATGGACGAAGATGATCGCCGGCTGTGCCGCTGGCCTGATGACCGAAACGGGCAAAATCGGCTATCTTGGCCCGCTCATCAACGCCGAGACGCGCCGCCTGTCCTCGTCGGCCTATCTGGGCGCGCGCTACTGCTATCAGCACTACAAAAATGGCAATCCCGATGACCTGACTTTCACTGTGACGTGGATTGGCTTTTGGTTCAACATCCCCGGCACAACCCTCGACCCAACCGAGGAAACCAATACTTTCTATGACAACGGCACCGACGTCGTCATTTCCGGCATCGACACAACTGAGGCGATCACCGTCGCCGGGCAGCGTAAAGCGGAAGGCCAGAACGTTTTCGCCATCCCCTACGACTACAAAGGTGCGTGCAGCGAAGCGCCCGACGTCTGCCTGGGCGTGCCGTATTTCAACTGGGGGCCAAGCTACGTCAACATCGTTAAGGCGGTGCAGGCGGGTTCATGGAAACAAAGCTGGGATTGGGTTGCGCCCGATTGGAGCAACATCAATAACCCGGATTCCTCCATTGTCGGCTTCGTCAAGGGGCCAGCGCTCAGCCAGAGCGCATCGGGTCAGCTTGACGAATTCACCAAAAATCTCGCCGCTTACGCGACCAATCCCTTCGTGCCAGAGAGTTTCGCGCTCTGGTCAGGACCGCTCAATTTACAGGATGGGACAGCGCTGGCCGCTGCCGGACAGATCGTGCAACCGCTCGACGTGTGGTATCTCAAGCAGTTGCTTCAGGGCATGACCGGGGCAAGCAAGTAAAAAAAGTACCGAGTAAAAACAGGGACGGGTACTTGACTCGTCCCTTGGGAAAAATCAAACCTGTTCCATCTGCTCTCGCGTGAGAGTCGTCAAAAAACAGCGCTTTCTTTCAATACAAATCCGCATTCGTTATGATTGACGTGAATCTTCGCTGGTAGGGGCGCAGCGCGCTGTGCCCCACGATGTTTCGTTCCGAACAGGTGACAATGGATATTGAACTCAGGCACATCCACAAGCGCTTTGGGCCAGTACACGCCAACAACGACATCAGCTTCACCGTTCCCGGCGGCAAAATCGTTGGCGTCCTTGGCGAGAACGGCGCGGGCAAATCGACGTTGATGAAGATTCTTTCCGGCTACCAACCCGCCGACAGCGGCGACATTCTGCTCAACGGGCAGCGCGCCAGCTATCACGGGCCAAAGCAGGCCATCGGCGCGGGCATCGGCATGTTGCAGCAGGATCCGCTCGACGTTCCGGCCTTTACCGTGCTGGAAAATCTGGTTTACGGACAGCCCGGCGGGTTCTTTTTCAGCCGTCGCAGCGGCACGAAGCAGTTGGGCGATTTGTGCGGGCGCTTCGGCTTCGCTCTCGAACCCGACACACCGATTGCGACCCTCAGTATTGGGCAGCGCCAGCAGTTGGAAATCGTCCGCCTGCTCGCGCTCGGCATCAAAACATTGATTCTTGACGAACCGACAACCGGCATCTCCGCCGAGCAAAAAGATCTCTTGTTCGGTGCGCTGCGCAAACTCGCCAGCAACGACGGCATGAGCGTGCTGCTCGTCTCGCATAAACTGGAGGACGTGATCGCCCTCTGCGACGAGGTGGTTGTACTGCGAGGGGGGCAGTTGGTGGGCACAGCGCAGATGCCCATCAGTAAAGCGGAAATCGTGCGCCTGATGTTCGGACAGGAACTCACGCCTCAAACCCGCGAACGGATCGATCTCAGTGGAACTACCCTTTCACTCAACAACGTCACCTTGCGCGGCAAGCGCGTAACCGTCGAAAACCTATCGCTCAATATTCGCAAAGGCGAAGTCATTGGGCTGGCGGGACTCGACGGCAGTGGGCAGGAATTGATCGTGCGTGCCTGCGGCGGCCTGCTCAAGCCACATCACGGCAGCGTCAAAGTCGGCGATACGGACATGACAGGCAAACCCTACCGCGACTTCCTCGCCAATGGGGTCGCTTTTGGCGCAGCGGGTCGGCTGGAAGAGGGTTTGATTGCGGGCTTGACGCTGACCGAGCACATCGCCCTCACCAGCGAAAATGACCCGTTGGTCAACTGGTCGCGTGCGCGCCAACTGACCGAAACGCAGTTGAAGCTCTACAACGTGCGCGGGCGGCCCAACGACACGATTGAAATGCTCTCCGGCGGCAACCAGCAGCGCGTCTTAATGGCGCTCCTGCCACAAAATCCGGTGCTGCTCGCGCTCGAACAGCCCACGCGCGGCCTTGATGTCGATTCGGCGCGCTGGATCTGGCAGCAGTTGCTGGCGCGGCGGGCAGGTGGCACGTCAATTCTCTTCACCTCGCCTGATCTCGATGAACTGGCGGCTTACAGCGACCGGATTCTGGTGGTCTACGCCGGACACATCTATGAAATCGAGGATGCATCGGCGACCACGATTGACGAACTGGGACACTTGATCGGTGGCGATTTTCAAAGGACTGCGCAGTGATTAAAAACCGCAAACCCAACGCTGCGCTGCTCCAGATAGGCTTTGCCATTCTGCCTATTCTGGTCTCGCTCGCGCTGACGGCAATCCTGATTATCGCCGTCAATGCCGACCCGCGCGCCGTTGTTCAGACTGTGCTGGAAGGCGCATTCCGCAACACCAGTTCCTTCGCGGGCGTCGTCAATTTCTGGATTCCGCTCGTGCTCTGCTGTCTCGGCTTAGCCATCACCTTCACGGCGGGACTCTGGAACATCGGCGTCGAAGGACAGATGGGCATGGGCGCGGTTTTTGCGACCTGGGCGGCCCTCTTCGTCACCCTGCCCCAACCCGCCCAAATCGCGCTCGAAATCGTGCTGGCGATGCTCGGCGGCGCGTTGTGGGCGGCGCTCTGCGGCTTCCTCAAAACCAGGCTCGGCGTCCACGAGATTTTCGGCGGCGTCGCGCTCAATTCGCTGGCGAGCGTCATCACGATTTACGTCGTCACCGGCCCCTGGTCGCCGCCGGGAGGCAGCAGCAAACAGTCCACCGCCCCTTTCCCCGACAATTCGCTCCTGTCGCCGATTTCCAGCGATTTCTCTGTCAGTTTGCTGATGCTGATCCTGGTTTTCGTCGCCATCGTCGCGGTCATTCTGGTGCTGCGCGGCACGCGCTGGGGCTTGCAGTTGAAGGCAACCGGCAAAAACGTCCGCTCAGCGCTCCTGCTCGGCGTCCCCACAACGCGCAGCGCCATCAGTTCGCTCATGGTCTGCGGGGCACTCGCCGGAATTGCCGGGTCTTATCGCGTTCTCTTCACCTATAACAGCCTGCGTACGCTCGTTTCCGGCGGAATCGGCTTTCTGGCGCTGCTGGTGGTGCTGCTGGCGGCGATGCGGGTGCTCTGGACGCCGATAGTCGCCATGCTCTTCGCCATCATCCTCGGCGGCAGCACACGCCTGAAAATCGCTCTTCAGCTTGATCAATCACTCGCAGGCGTGCTCGAAGGTCTGATCGTGCTGTTGGTACTGCTCTCCAACGGCTTACGCCAGCGCTTCCTCGAACGATTTTCCCATTCCGATACATCCGTTGGTGCAGAACTCAAAGCTGCCCCGACCAGCGCTTCCCAGGAGGTCACCACCCATGAATGACAGTCTGATCAATACCTTCAACAGCATTGTCTCGAATGCCACGCCATTGGTGATCGCCGGACTCGGGGAAACCATCAGCGAGCGCGCGGGGGTCATCAATCTGTCGCTGGATGGCAGTTTAGCGCTCTCCGCCATGTTCGGCTTTGTCGCGGCGCAGGTCTCCGGCAGCGTGCTGGTGGGAATTATCGCTGCTGCCATCGCCGGGATGGTGGTCGCGCTGATTGTCGCCATCGCCGGGATTGAATTGCGTCAGGATCAGGTCGCAATTGGGTTTGTTTTGACGATTTTGGCCGCTGATTTGGCAGCCTTTTTGGGTCAAAATTACTCGCATGTGCGCCCGGTCGCGCAGATGTTCAGCGTCCCCATCCCCGTATTAAGCGACATTCCCGTCGTCGGAACGATCTTCTTCAACCAGGAACCGCTCGTCTATTTCAGCTATGTCCTGATTTTCGCGACCTGGTACATTCTCTTTCACACCCGCGTCGGGCTGGCACAGCGCGCCGTCGGTGAACGACCGGAGGCCGCCTTCGCACGCGGCACCAACGTCAACGGCCTGCGCTACCTCTATACGGCGATTGGCGGTGCGCTGGTCGGTGTGGCAGGTGCAGGCTATTCGCTGGGCATCAAGCCCGGTTGGACGAACCCGCCCGTCATGACAGGTGACGGCTGGATCGCTCTGGCAATCGTGATTTTCGGCGGCTGGCATCCCTTCCGCGTCGTGCTGGGATCTTACCTGTTCGCCGGATTACGCGCCCTCTCGTCCGCCATTCAGCGCAGCCCCGACCTGAATATTCCGCTGGTGCTGCTCAACGGTCTGCCCTGGGTACTCATGATCGCCACGCTGGTGCTGGTCAGCAGCGGTGTAATCGAACGTATTCTGAGCGTGCTGCCGCGTCCCCTGCAAAAGTGGACACGTAACTTCCTGCGTTCCGATCCGCCATCGGCGCTCGGCACACGCTTCGACCCGGAATAAGACGGGATTGCCTGATGTCCCCAGGAATTCGTGGTTTTTTAGCGATGCACCGCATCGTCCTGTTCATCGGTCTGATTGGGCTGGTCTTCAGCTTGATCGCGCCGGGGTGGGGGCTGGCGCTTATTTTTGGCGTCCTACTGATCTACTTGTGGACGCTCACGCCTACACCGTTAGACGCGCCTCCGCCCCCGGTCGCGTCCAAGCGCAGCCCCGAACCGGAAGGCTACCGCTCTATCGAGTGGAAAGGCCTGATCTTTCGCTCAGAGAGTGAAATTAAGATCGCCAAGACGCTCGATCACCGGGGCATCTTCTTCATCCCACCCGTGCGCGTGCGATTGAACGCAGGCAAAAAAAGCCGTCAGTCCCGCGAACTTGATTTCGTGATTTGCCATGAAGGGAAATGGGGCATACTGGAAGTCGATGGGCCGTTTCACGTCCGAGAAGCGGATGCCGAACGCGACCAGTGGCTGGCAGCGCACGGCATCCAAAATGTTCAACGCTTCCCCTCACTCCGCTGTTTTCAGGAGCCGCAGGGCGTGGTAGACGAGTTTCTCCACCACCTGGAACATGCGGGTTAGCCCGTCGTCAGTTTAGTGAGTTGATCCGCCGCGTCGGCACGGAAGGGATACGGGTAAATCTCGCTCCAGGCCATGACCCACTCATAATCCTCTACCGCCGCCTTCCGGTCATTCTGCGCCTGCAAAATGCGTCCGCGCCAGTAGTGGCGGCTGCCGGTTTCAGCAATGCCCAGCGCCGCGTTAATCGCGTCGAGCGCGGCCTTGTAGTCGTGAGTGCCAAACTTTGCCCGCCCAAGATACTCATCCGCAGTGCCGCGCAAATCCGAAGCGGTGATGTCCGGGCTGGTAACCGCCTTCGTGAGAAACGTCGCCGCCTGCTGATAATTCGAGCTATCCCCAGTCTCAGCCTGCTCCACTAAGGAAGCGCCGCGAATCAGGTTGACAATCCCCTGCGGAGCAGCATCATCCCCGTTGAGTGCAACCGCATCGCCGAGCGCCTGGTCATACTTGCCATCCGCAAAGGCTTCCTGCATTCGCAGGCTTTGCACGCGCGCATCCCCCGCGATCTGAAAGAGTCGGTTGTAATCGGCAAGCGCGAGATCGTAACGACGCTGGCGGTGATAAATCTGCGCACGTTCTTCAAGCATTTTCTGTACATCTACGTCAGTTGCAGGCCCGTTCAAACCCTGTGAGAAGGCTTCGAGGGCGAGATCGTCTTTGTGTTCCGCAAGACGCGCTTCCCCCAGCAGGCGGAACGCGGTCGTATCACCGGGATAGAAGTAGAGATAATCCTGTGCCGCCAATACCGCGTCGCCAGGACGATTCCGATCCATGCCAATTTGAATCTTCAGTTGATAGGCGGCTTCAATCGAAGGATCGATGTAAAGTGTCAGAAAAATTTCGTAGAGCGCGCGATTATAGTCGCGCTGCTGATAGTAAACACGCGCAAGCTGCATCAGCAAATCCGTATTGCTGCTTAATTCAGGGATATTCAAACCCTTATTCAGAATTTCAACCGCATTGGCAAAACGACCACTTTTTGCGTTGCCCTGTGCAATGAGCAGATAAGGCTGGATGAGACGGCGATCCCCTGTAATTGCCGCCTCCGCATGATCGTTCATTTGGTTGAGCGCATCCTGCGATCCGGCGGGATTACCATCCGCAGTGGCTTTCTGAGACTGTTGCCACAAAACTTCGGCATAGCCAGCATCCAGAAATGCCTTCATTCTGCCGTTGTCTGGGACTTCGTTCAAGCGACCAACAGCTTCATCGAGTGTAGCAAGGGCGTCGCTGAACTGACCCTGTTTCGCCAGCGCGATGGCTTCATAGTAATAGGGGTCAGGGTTGAGACGGCTGTCGAAGCTCAGCTTTCGTTCATGTTCGAGCGTAGGAATCGCTTCGCTCACATCGCCCTGAGCAATCAGCAGCGCCGCGTCAAAGATCGGGCGTTCCAGAATTTGCGGATAAATTTCGGTGGCACGGGGCAGTGCAGGCGGGCTGGCAGCCAACAGGTTCGGTGGCGGTGTGGCGCTGGGTGTGGGTGAAAGGCGCGGTGTGACTGAGGGCGTTGGCGTCAAGCCCGGTGTATTGGTCGGCGTAATCGTTGGCGAAGGCGTCGGCGTTTCGCTCGGCCCCAGCACGACGTTCTTGACACTTTCGTTCGTCTGAACGACGAACACGCCAGCGACGATCAGCAGAATGATGACAATCGAGATACCAGCGGCAACATAGGCGCGGTAGACCAGAATATCGCGCTCACCTGCGCGGCGATGCGTCTTGTGTATCCATTTGACGTTGGACGGTTCTGACGGAGCGAGGTAGCTTCGTATCACCGGATCAGCCTGCCGCTGGGCTTCAGCGATGCGATCCGGCATCGGAACGGGAACGCCGGGAGCCTGACTCATAATATCCGGCGGAGCCGCCGCTTTCGTCACAGGAGCATTGGGCAAACGCTTGACTTGCATCGGTGGTGGCGTCGCCTGATTCGCCGCGTCGAGCGCCTTGCGCGCTGTTTCATTGTCCGGGTTGATTTCCAGAAGTTTTTGCAGGCAGAAGATACGTTCCCGGTTATCTCGCGCAACACTGGCAAGCCAGAGCCATGCCGCCTCATTGGTAGGGTCAAGCCGGATCGACTGCTGCAAAAGTTCGCGCGCCTCGTCCTTCTGGCCTGCCTTCGCCGTTTGAATGCCTCGCTGTCGTAGATCGCGCGCGTCGTCCAAAGTTCGTTCCCCGTGATTGTGCCTCGTATACACATTTTAGCTTAAAGCACGCGCGGCAAACATAAAGAGCCGCCCTCAAACAACAGGCGGCTCTTTAAACGAAGAATAATCAGGAGAAATTATGCGGCAGGTGTCGCAACATCAATGCGAGTAATGCGGCCCTCGACGACCGGAGCAACCGGGCCATTCGCCTTGATGTACTCGGCCAGCACCTGATCAAGCGGCTTGCCGAAATCGTAAGCATCAATGCCATCGGTCGAGAAGACCGTGTATTCGTCGCCGCCACGACGCATAAAGTCATTTGTGGCGACGGTATAGATCGTGTCAGGCTCAATCGGGGCGTATGTGCCGTCAGCGCCTTCAACGTCGACGCTGACAATACGGCTGCCGGGTTCCTTGCTGCCATCCCACGTAACGTGCAGACCGGACACCTGTGGGAAACGCCCCGCTCCCGATTCAACCTGCGAGACCCCATTTTCGAGCGCGACAACCACGTCCGACCCTTTAAGTTTGAGAGTCGCGGTCAGGTTGCCGAAAGGCAGAACAGTCAGCACATCGCCAAGTGTAACATTATATGGCTGCGCGAGCGTGATGTCCGCCGGAGTATCCGCACCGACTGGCACATTGCTGCGGACACCGCCGCCGTTCTGGATCGCAATTTGTGCACCCGTTTCAGCGCGCATCGCATCAGCGATCAGATCCCCGAGGTTGCACTCTTCAACACGGCACACCGCACGGTCGCCGACGAGGAAGACCGACGACTCGCCCACAGGCGTCTGCTTGAGAGTTTCAATCGGCGCGGCGAGTTTGGTCAGGATGTCCACAATCGCTGGATCGGGCGTGATGTAACGTGAGAGCAGAATGGTATCGCCTGCGGCCTGAGTCACCTTGCCATCAGCATCGAAGGTGACATTCAGGCGACCAAGATACTGATCGTACTCGCCCGCCTGGACAACATAAACCGGATCGCCGTCAAGGTTCTTGGCGACTGTCGGATACGGAGCGACCGCCGCTGTAAAACCATTGCCCAGCAGCGTATGGCTGTGACCGCCGACGATCACGTCCACTCCGCGCGTCGCCGCTGCAATAATTTGATCCAACCCAAAGCCCACATGGGTCAATAGGATGATCTTGTTCACGCCTTGCGCGGTCAGGTCATCGACATTCTTTTGCGTGACAGCGACAACATCGTCAGAAAAAATCAGTTCTTTACCGGGCGAGGATTCAAAGGGCGTGTCCGGCGTCACGAGGCCGATGACACCGATTTTCTGATCGCCGACGGTCAGAATCGTATAGGGGTTGATTTTACCCGCCAAATCCGTCGATTTGCTGAAATCCACATCGGCGGTAACAACCGGGAAATTCACACCATCGACAAAATCCGCGAGTACTTTATCGCCATCGTCGAATTCATGGTTGCCGAGCGTCATAGCATCGTAGCCGATGGCGTTCATAATCTGCACGTCATCTTGACCACGATACTGCTGGTGATAGAGCGTCCCCGTGAAGCGATCCCCAGCGTTCAGCAGAATACTGTTTTCAACTTCGGAACGTATCTGCTTGACAACCGTCGCCTCACGTGCCGCGCCACCATCCCCGTTATTGTTGGGGTCGTGGTGAGAGTGTGTATCGTTGGTGTGCATAATGGTCAGGCTGAAAGTGGCATCCTGCGCTTGGACGGGGATCGACAAAACCCCGGTGAGGATGATCACAAGAAGAATGAGCTTTCGTAACATCCGTCTGTCTCCTATGCTATTCGCGCCTGCGATTGTGTCCGCCGAAAGTTATGGCGATTCTAGGCAAAGTTTAACGGATTGTTAAGAACGCAACAAATTTCACACGGGAGGCCAGGGGTAGTTCGGGCCAGCGCCGGGGGTGGGATAGCGTTTCTGCTTGAGCAGATAACGCAAACGTCCCTGAAACGCCTTAATTTCAACAGGCGCAAGCAGTTCTCGCATCGCTTTACCATACGGGCTGTCGGGGTTTTCAAGCGCCGTATACAGGCAGGCAATCGCCGAGAGCAATTCGTCAGGAACGGACTGTCCGGCGTAATCCCAGATTACGGTGCGCAGTTTGTGAACCGAGTTGAAGGCTATCCCGTGATCGATACCCCAGATATGCCCGTTCGAATCGAGCAGGCAGTGACCACCCTTGCGATCAGCGTTGTTGATCAGGTAATCGAAAGCGGCGATCCGCATCAACTGCGGCTGAAAAGTCTCGTCAAGCGTGAAGAAATTAATCTGTGGGTCGTGTTCGATGTAAAACTGAATCGAACCAAGACCACGCGGGCCTTCGCGCAGAACCGTCGGCGGAACAATCTCCCAGCCCAGCTCACGGGACGTCAAAAAAGAGGCTGTTTCGCGCATACACAGCGTCCCATCGGGAAAATCCCAGAGGGGACGTTCGCCGCGCTGCGGTTTGTAAACAGCCGTCAGAGTCACATCCGAGCGCGTGAGCGAAATCAGGAAAGCGTAGTTCGAACTCCAACGGAGAATGCCATATTCCCCATCGATCTCGCCATTTTCAAGCACTTCGAGCAATTGTTCAGACGAATCGGGAACGTTGCGGTCGTTGTCGCTCATAGCGCCTTACGTCCAATAATAGACTAACCGTCCGTTTTGTTTAGGGTCAGGACGACCAGCCTGCACGGTTGCGGTCGCATGGGTGCTTAAAGCGCGCATCTGAGCACGACTGCACCACATCCGCACAATTCCGGGCTGGATGGCTTCCGGGTCTGCATCTTCTTCAGTTTCGGTCGCAACAAGTTCCTGAGCAACGAGCACGACCATGCTGCGGTCTTCGTCGTAGCCCAGCCCCATCTGCGCCACGCGGAACAACGGCTCCAGCGGATCGCGCAAATCCATATCAAGGCCAGGGTCGCTGCTGTCGTCAGTGGGGTAACGTTCTTCCAGATCTTCTACCAGTTCACGAATGGCTTCACTGAGCGCCCATGCCTGCTCTTTTTCGATGATGAGCGAAACGACCTGATCGCCTTTGCCTGCCTGAAGATGAAACACGCGCTGGCCTTTCGGCCCAACGGTGCCCACGGTGATAAAATCGACCGGATTCAAATCAATTTCAGTATTTGGCATGGTTTTACTCTTATGTCGCTGCTTGAGCGGCTGCATCAGCTTGCGCTGCCTTGCGCTCACGTTCCATCTGCGAAATGTGGGCAACGTCGTTGACGACTCCCACATATGGACGCCCATAGCCCAGAACCAGACTGCTGATCGAGGCCGGGGAGACGACAATCCGCTGAAAGTTGTCCAGGTGCATCCCTAAAAAGTGTGCCATCACCATTTTAATGATGTCGGCGTGGCTGACGACAACGACAAGATCGCGCGGGTGCGCGCTCGCGAGTCGTTCGATTTCGTTGACAGCGCGTGTCTGGACGCCGCGCATGGTTTCACCGTTTGGAAAATACGCGCGCGAGGGATATTCCTGTACCACATGCCACATTTTGCGGCTGGCGAGTACACGAATTTCCATTCCCTCCCAATCACCATAGCGCACTTCGCCGAGTTCGGTATTCTGCACAATCTGCAATTCGGCATGATGTTGGTGAATCGCTTCGGCAGTTTCCATTGTCCGTTCCAGCGGGCTGGCATATAAATGCTGAATCGGCACATCGGCAAGGCGTTTGCCGAGCGCTTCAGCCTGCGCTTTGCCTTCATCGTTCAGATGAACTTCAGGCGTCCAACCGGCAAGTTTGCCCGTTTTGACAAAATCATTGACCGCATGTCGTATCAGCAGAATTTGTGTCATCTATGACCATTGGGCGCGAACTCGATGCTGTGCATGATAACACAATCGAGGGCAATTCGCATGTACCCGCGAGTGAGTTTTTGGTGAGAGCACCAGATCGAGACTCGCTTTAACCCTGCTATAATAGAAGCACTTTGACACGTCAGGATAGTAGGATGAATGTTGGCATTCTCTCGGATGTACACGGTGATTATGCAGCACTCGAAATTGCGTTAGACCGCCTGGACACCTATCACCAGGTCGATGAGATTCTTTGCGCGGGCGATTTGGTAGGTCGCGGGCCGCAGCCGGATAAGGTCGTTCAGTTGATTCGTGAACGAGGTATCCCTACAGTGCGCGGCAATCACGACGAATGGAGCTATGGCCTTTCACAGGAAAACAAGGCCTATCTCAAAGACCTGCCGCTCGAATGGCGCGATGAAATCGGTGGACGCACGCTGTTTATGTGTCACGGCAAGCCCGGTAACAATCTGTGGGGGCTGTACCGTGATCACATTTCGAATACACTGCTGAACATGATGCTGGAATCGTTAGGGGCGGACGTGCTGATCACCGGACACACACACGTACCGCTCTATGTGCGTGTGAAACGAGGCTGTGTCATCAACCCAGGCTCGCTTTATACGTTCCACAACGTGCGCTCGACGTCGCATACCTATGGCGTGCTGCATCTGCCCGATATGACGTTCGACCTGTACGACATTACGGCAGAACGGAAGCTCGACAAAAGCGCCAGTTAGGCCATCGACCAGAACGATTTTGCGGTGACGCTTACGAGCGCCGCCGCAAAATCGTGGTCACAATAGCAATACAAAACAGCACTAGCGCCAGCGCGATCAGGCTCACAGCGGCGGTGTTGTTTTCTGCTGCACGGCTTTCAGGCAGATTTGACGTGGGAGTCAGTGTCGGCAGTGTCGAAGCGGTTGGCACAGGTGTAGTCGTCAGCGTCGCTGAAGAATTCGAAGTTGCGGTATCACTCGCTGTTACGGTGGCAGTATCGGTGTCAGTTGGAACGGCTGTAACCGTTGAAGGAGCGGATGTTGGTGCGAGTGCAGCGGCAGCCGCGCCATCCATCGCTGACGAAGGGGCAGCCTGCTCCGATTGCGTCCGTAGTTGATCATCGGGCAATGGCGATACCGCCTGCGACTGCGCCACGCTGGCATCGGCCTGTAGCTCGCCTTCATCAGCAGACGTTCCCAGCGGCTGTGGCACAGCGTATAACTGGGCTTCTATCGACGGCTGCGAGGTTTCAGTCGGCCCAGCAAATCCCAGTACACCCGACGAATCCTGTCCAAGTTCGCCGGTACTCTTCTCCATCGTGATTTGAAAATTGTCGGCAACAGGTGGTGAAACCGCGTTGTTCGCCCCGCCTGCCTGAGGTTCGTTGACCGAAACGGTCAGGGTTGGTACTGCCGCGATATTGCGCGCAGCAGACTGCGCTGGCGCAGCAGAGGGGCGCGTCGTCGTAAAGAGCGCTGCGCCGATCACCAGAAGGACAACTGCCGCCGCCGCACTCAGCGCGCTAAAAGCGGCGCTGGTCAGGATATTCGGACGGTGCACCATGCGTGGCGTCAGCGTCAGCGGGCGTGGCGCGGAGAGCGTCGGTAAGGTCTTGATCAATGCGACAGTCGCACGCAAGCGGTCAAGTTCACGCCGCAGTTCAGCGTCGTTTTGCAAACGAGCTTCGAGTGTGGCGCGTTCTTCGGTGCTAAGCGCGTCATCCAGGTAAGCCGATAAAAGTTCCAGATCGTTTCCGTTTAACATGGGAAATCAGTCAATACTGTCATCGCTTATAAGACGATAGGCGGGCGGTAAAAGTTCCCGAACTCCTTGCAGACAATCACGAATCGAGGCGCGCGCACGACTCAGGCGTGATTTGACTGTGCCAATCTGCGCACCCACGTTTTCCGCGATAGTCTGATAATCCAGCCCTTCAAGGTCGCACAGCACCAAAACGACCCGCTGATCGGCATTCAGCGCATTGATGCAGTTCTGCATAGCGCGCTGGAGTTCACGCTGCTGGACAATGTCTTCTGGCGTGTCTGCGTCGTCGGGGATCGCGGGTTCGTCGCCCATCTCGTCGATTGAGGCGGCAGGACGACGCTGACGGCGGCGCAGTTCGTCGTAGCATTGGTTAGTCGTAATCCGCAGCAGCCAGGCGCGAAAACTCCCGCCGCGATAGGTGTTCAGTCGGCGAAAAGCACTGATCATCGCGTCCTGTGCGGCATCAGCAGCGCTGTGCGGGTCGCCCATAATTCGGTACGCGATGGTGTAGGCGCTGTCCTGATACCGCAAGACCAGCGCATTGAAGGCATCCAGGTCGCCACGTGCGGCGCGCCGGATGAGTCCCTGTTCGTCTTCAGGGTTGCCAACCATTGACAATCCTAGCGAGTACCTTTAAGATCAATCCTATAAACAGATATTCTGAGAGAGAACCTCATCATAATATCGTTATTACGCCGGTGTGGTGAAATGGCATACACGATGCACTCAAAATGCATTGCTCTTACGGGCATGTGGGTTCAAGTCCCACCACCGGCACTAAAACCGAGTTGAAAAGCTCGGTTTTTTTATTTCTCTGCGCTATAATAACAGAAGAGTCATATCAAGAAATCATTGAGCAAACTCTCAAGGTCATCCCTATGCGCAGCTACGATGAATATAAGCGAATACTGATGCTATGGGAAGAGGGACTCAACAAATCGGAGATCGAGCGTCAGACAGGCATACCCCGCCCCACGATACGCGATTGCATCAATAAATTCGAAACATTCGCTCAGCTTCTCGCCTATATTTCGGAGCATGAAAAGCCACTTTTACTCAAAATTTTGATGGGCGAAGTTGAAGGCGATCATCAAGCAATATTGACCGCATATGCTTACTTTCTTGGTTTGTATCTTGGTGACGGCAATATCGTCAAAATGCGAAGAATCTACCGACTGAGAATAACCCTCGATACAAAATATCCCGGAATTATCCGATCATGTATGGAAGCTGGAAAAACGCTTCTGCCCGACAATCAAGTAGGACTTGTGACTCGCTTCAAGGAGGGTCGCGCAAGCTGTGTCGATGTAAGCATTTATCACAAAGACTTACCATTGTTTTTCCCGCAGCATGGTGCAGGAGAGAAACATCGTCGCAGGATAGCATTGGAAACCTGGCAGCAGCATATCATTGACACCTATCCTCTCGAATTCTTTCGTGGTTTGTATCACAGTGACGGATGTCGCCATCGAAATATTGTCAACGGCAAGGATTATCCACGATACGAATTCACAAATCGGTCAAACGATATAATTCGGCTGTTTTGCAACACCTGTGATCGACTTGACATTCACTGGACTGCCAAGACACGCCCCTGTCGTGACGGTCGAACAAACGATGTGATGATTTCCAAGCGCAAGGATGTCGCAATCCTCGACCGACTGATCGGCGCGAAAACCTAGCCCCTTTGCGCAAAATCACACCCCCGATTAATATTACGGCAGCACAGGCGCGACGCGAGGTCGCGCACTTCGCACACTGAGGATCACATGGTTCGTTTTATCCTGTCGTTTATCGCCGCGCTGATTATCGGCACGCTGCTGGGTTTGTATCTGGGCTGGGTGCAGTTTCCGGTCAAGTATACCGATAGCAGTGCGGCTCGACTCACCCAGCGCAACAAAGACGAATATACCGTCATGGTTGCCAACGCCTATCTCGACGATGGAGATCTAACGGGCGCGCTCGAACGAATGCGCTTGCTCGGCGTCGAAAACGTGCCTGCCTATATACAGGACACAACCGAGCGCTACATCACCAATTCCAGCGACGTCACCGACATTCGCTCGCTGGTCGCCCTGTCTGCGGGGTTAGGTCGCCTGACACCGATTATGCAGCCCTACCAGATTCTCACCCCGGTGCCAAACCAATGAGCGAAGAAATCCCAAGCCGCTACCAGCATCCGCGCCGCTTCTTCTCAATTCCCGGCATCCTGCTCGGGTTGATTCTTGGCGTTGCCGCCGGGTTGTTCTTCACCTGGACACTCGCCCCGGTGCAGGAGTTCGACACCGAACCCTGGCAGTTGAAAGCGGACGCCAAAGACCAATATATCGTGGCGATTGCGTTGAATTACGGGCATGACAACGATTTAGCCGGAGCCTTCAACCGCCTCGTGAGCTTGCAACTCCCCGGCGATCCGATCCAGGCGGTTGCAGACGCCGCCTGCCGTTTGGCGACAACCAGCTATGTCAACAGCAGCGGCGGATTGCACGCTGTCCGCGCCATGATGAAACTCTATCAGCTTCAGGGGCGCACGGGCTGCGCCGATACGTTAATCAGCACCGACGAGGGTCAGCCGGGCAGCGTGGTCACGATTGAGCTGCCGACACCGACAGCTACCCTCACCGCGCCGCCCAGCAAAACACCCACGCCCGTTTCGGTCTTCCCCACAGCGACCGCCGTCGTGGTGAACGTGCCGACCGTTCCGCCGCAAAACGATTTCGACCTGATCAGTGTCACCACGCTCACATGCAGCAGCGCCCTCTCCGGCGTGATCACGGTTGAGGTCTACGACTCAGACGGATCAACCGGACTACCGGGGAAGGAAATTCGCGCGCGCTGGGACACTGGGGAAAGCCGCTTCTTCACAGGGTTGAAGCCAGAGAAAAGCCCTGCGTATGCCGATTTCCAGATGGAAACAGGCAAGGATTACATCATCGACATGCCCGGTCATGCTGACCCGGTACCGCAGCCGCTCTCGGCGGTTCCCTGCACCGCACCGACCGGCGAGCGCGCGATTATCTCGTACCGAGTAGTCTTCCGCGCGAACTGAGAGCCGTTTCCATATTTATTTTGGGATAGTCAGTAGCTGCAAATTCGCGCTCGTATCGTCAACGGCAGACCAGGCCAGATCAAAGCTGCCCGCTGCATTGACCACCAGCGCCGGGAAGCCGATCAGATGCTCACTGGCGCGGAGGGTTGTAAAGCCAATCAGCGCCCCGGCGCTCAGGGAAATAATCCCCAGCCCCGTGTCACTTTCGACGGCAGCGATCAGCGTCTGCGGCTGACTGGAGAGCGGAACCGTCCACCGCAAAGCCGCCCCCGCGCCCGCCGTCAAACGGGTGGGCTGACGCCATCCCGTATCGCCTAAGGTTCCTGTTGTCCACCACGTCTCATTGAGTCCGCTGGCGCGGGTAACATTCCAGAAGAAATAAGCATGGGTCGCGTCGAGCGCGGCACGCACATTGATCAGACGGTCACCCGATGCAAGGCTAATCGCGCTGGTGAGTGCCTGCGTCGTTTGATCAGGCAGATCAATCCGCTGACACAGCAACTGACCCTCCGCCACCCAGAACACCCAGACCTGACCATCAGCGCTGCGCACCAGCGACGGATTGGTCGCGTTCGACGCCAGCGCGACCTTGTCGAACAAGGGGCGACCCTCGGCGTCGATGCGGCGCATGTAAAGGATGAGTTCGGAAAATTGACCGCCGCTCCAGACCGTCCATAAGCCGCCCGTTCCATCCGGCACGGCGCTGAAATCGAGCGCCAGACCTTCGGAAACGGGAACCGGGCCGCGCTCGACCGCTAGATCGGGCGTGAGTAAGGCCGCATACAGGTTGGTCTGCTGCGCTTGATCAGCGTCCAGCCAGAGCAAATGCGTCGCGCCGTCCGCGCCGGGGAATAACTGCTGTCCATAAGGATGGGTCGGCGGCAGGGGCAGCGTCACCGCCTCAGAATAGCCCTGATCGCTGAAGCGTCGCACATCCTGATGAACACCGCGCTCGTCAGCCCCGATCCAGGCGGCGATCAACTGACCGCCGCTGACAACCAACGCCGGGGCATCCACCTGCTGCGCCCGTGCAATCGTCAGGACACCATCGGCGGATTTCGTCGCCGTTGGGTAGAGTTGGCTGCCCGTCGTCTCAGAACCACAGGCCGCGCACAAAATCAGCAGCGGAACGACCAACCAGCGCAGCACATTAGCTCTCGGCGACCGGGACGAGATCCTCCGGCCCTTTGTAACGAATAACATTGTTGGCGTAATAGGCAATCGTCTCGACGACAAATTTCGCGGCTTCGAGCGTGACGTTGGTCAGCACCAGCTCTTCGTTCCCGAAGTACACACCGACGTGATAACGGTCGCCCGCGAAGATCACCTTTTTGACAAACCAGCCCGCCGGGCCGCGTTCACGCGCCGCTTTGGCGACTTCCACTTCGTCGATCACGCCCCATTCAGCGCGCCCGCCCTCGATGTTGATCTCCCAGGCATTGGCATCGAAGCGTTTATCGAGCGTACGCCGATCCTCGTCACTCAGCCCTTCCATGTTGGGACGGCGCTCGACCCGCGCAAGATTTACCATCGCAGTCTTCCTGTTCAGCCCGTTCAGCAATGGCTGTATTGTAACGCAGACTGAATCAGAACAGCGTCGGATTTTCTAGACGACGGAGGTCTTCGGCCTGAATCACGAAGGAAACATCGACGCGCCCCGCATTGAGGAATATCTCGTCCTCTTTGAAGAAATCAGCATCCATCAGCAGCGGCAGGCCAAACATCGAGGCGGCTGGCGGCAGTTCGCCAAAATGACAGCCTGTGACTTCGTAGAGGGCTTCCGCCGTCCCCATTTTGACTTCTTTGGCGTTCAGAATTTCGGCGATGTGCTTGAGATCAGCCCGTTTTTGCGCCTGAATCGTGCAAATAGCATACGAGAACGCTCCACCGCCCTGCTTGACTTTGAGAAACAGGCATTTCGCCTGCTGCTCGTAGCGACAGCCCAACGCCTGATGATAGTCCTCGGTCGCCGCACCGGGATCGTGGTGGATTTCGCGATAGGGAATCGCGTTCGCCTGAAAGTAAGCCGTCAGTTCGGCGTAAACATCACCATGCATCGCAGATTCTCCTGTTCTACCATCGACAACATGGTAAACAGAAGCCAATCACAGGTCTTGCAGAATCTTGCGCTGATGCGCGTATTGACTGGGCGTGACGCCAATAAAACGCTTGAAGGTATTGGTCAGGTGGCTCTGGCTGCTGAAGCCCGTTGAATAGGCGACATCGACAATCGGCGCGCCTGCCGCCAGCAAATCCTGAGCGCGGCGCACGCGCACACTGGCGAGATAAGCGTGCGGTGGCAGACCGACTTCACGGTGAAAGACGCGCACCAGATAATACGGACTCAATCCTGCGACCTGCCCCAGTTCAGCGAGGGTCACATCTTCCGCGAAATGTGCATCCAGATAATGCCGCGTCCGCTCAATTTCGCGGCGTTCGCGACCGAGGGCGCGTGCCTGAAAATGCGAATCGGCGTGGCGCGTGACCAGCGCGCCGAGCAGCAGCAGCAGGCGGGAATGCTGCTCTAAGGCGGAAGTTTCGTCCTCCAGGGCAGCGTGAGTGCGGCGAAAGGCCTGATAAAGTACCGGATCGTCAATCACAGCGTCGGAGAAGAAGGGAACATCAGCCTGATCACGGCCTCGTATCTCGGCTGCGACCTGCTGCATCACCTCCGCTTCCGGGTAGAGCACGCGATACGTGAAGCCCGCCTCAGTTGCGGCTTCGCCGTCGTGCGGTTCGCCAGGGTTGACGATAAACAGGCCGTGAGGCTGCGTGATATGGCGCTCATTACGGTAGGAAAAAGTCTGTACGCCTTGCTCGATCACGCCGATGGCGAAGTAATCGTGGACATGGCGGCTGAAAGCATAGGTGATGTAGGTTGCGCGCATCAGCCGAAGATTATTGAAATGGGGCACGCTCCACAGACGTGCACTTTCGCCGAAACTTGCCATGTTCGAACCCGAGTCCTCCCCGATTCTCACCCTTTGGGCATGGCGGGAATGATCGGATCGTACAGCCAGTGTTGAAAAAAGTCATCCAGAGATTTGCCGCTGACCTGTTCAGCAACGGCAATGAAATCGGCGGTGGTGGCGTTGCCATACTGATAGGTCTGCTGATAGGTTTTAAGGATGTTGAAGAAGGTGGCGTCGTCGCCAATGGTCAACCGCAGCGCGTGCAAGACCAGCGCGCCGCGATAATAGACGCCAGCGGTATCGAACAGCTTGCCTGCCGTCGGGTCGCCCGTCAACGCGAACTGAAGCAGCGCCTTCTGCACTTCGTCTTCCGTCCGACCCTGATTGCGCATCGTATCGCCATCCAGCCACGCTTCCGACGCCTGCACAATCGCGTCGAGCACCTTGCGGCTGTAGGCGTGTTCGAACCACAGCCACGAGCCGTAAGTGGCGAAGCCTTCATTGAGCCAGATGTCCTCCCACGACTTCAGGCTGACGTTATCGCCGAACCACTGATGCACCATCTCGTGGGCAACGGTGCCTTCGCCATTTTCCGGGTTATTTTGCAGCACCGCCTGCATCACGCGCGGCGTGAAGGTGGTCATGCTCTGCGTCTCCAGCGAGAAGCCAATCGGCGTGTCGATGACGAGCGCACCATATTCGTCGAACGGATACTTGCCAAAGATGCTGCTGAAGAAGTCCAGCATATCGCCCTGCTTGCCAAACGCCTGAATGCCCTGATCCGCCTGGTCGCTTGGGAAGTAGTTGCGAATCGGGATGCCGCTGGGCGATTGCGTATCCTGTCGCGTGTAGGTTCCAATTGCCAGAATCGCCAGATAGCTCGCCATTGGCTGATCCATCTGCCAGACGTAAATCGCCTCGTCCGGATTGGTTGGGTCGTCGCTCACACTTTCAAGTTTGCCATTCGCGACAGCTACAAGCGGTTTCTTGACGGTGACGCGGAACGTATAGGTCGCTTTATCGAGCGGGTGTTCATTGACGGGAAACCAGACCGAAGCTCCGGCGGGTTCGCCTAAAGCCGCCACTCCGCTGTTGGTCGAGAGCCAACCCAGCGCCGCAAAGGTCTGCTGATCCGGCAGCGGCTTGAGTGTCCCCGCATAGTGGATTTCAGTCGTGAAAGGATCGCCATCGGGCAGGAATTGAGCAGGTGTGATGGTGAGTTCGCTGTCGTTGAGGCTTGTATTGGCGGAAGCGTCATTCACTTTGGCGCTGTCCACCGCTGCGCCGTTGAAGTCGAGATTGAAGGCGCTCAAATCCTGGGTGGCGGTGGCGTCGATAGTGGTGACGGCACTGAAGTGATTCCCGGTCACATCGACGTTGATGTCAATCGCATAGTGCTGTACGTCGTAGCCGCCATTGCCGAGGCCAGGGAAATAGGGATCGCCGAGGCCGGGCGTACCTGCTGTGCCTGCCGACTGTGCATAGACGCCGACCACACCGAAGACGAGCAGCATCAGCAGCAGTGCGATGCGTGAACGATTGTTGATCAAGGTTAGTCTCTCCATCCGTGCTGGCTGAGTGCTGACTGCGCTTCTTTCGGCTGCCTGACCCGGCTGGCTGCTGAAACGCACTGGATATTTGACTTACTCGGAGGCAACGTCAAATGTTCACAGGTTAAGAATTGGCTTTATGAACAAGGTGAAATTTAATGCGGGGCTTCCCTCAGCAATGGTTCAACCGCCGTTGTTCCTGTCCCGAACGGGTGTTATAATTTGCACAATCGTAAATTCGAGCGTCTTTCCACCTGTACTCATGACAGCTTAAGCCGCGCTGGCTATGCTATCAGCACATGCGAATCCGCCCGGTTACGGGCTTTTATAGCGTCAGCGAAGGAGAATCTCAGATGACACAAGCACCCGCAAAGAAAGGGCTTGACGGCGTTTCAATTGGACCAAGCCGCCTGAGTTTGGTCAACGGCACAGAAGGCAAACTGATCTATGCCGGATACAAAATTGAAGACCTGGCTGCCAACGCCAGCTACGAGGAAGTCGTTTACCTGCTCTGGAACGACCGCCTGCCCAATAAGCAGGAACTCGAACAACTGCGCGCCGCGATTGCCGAGCAGGCGGTCGTTTACCCGCAGGTGATCGAGCATCTCAAGCAGTATCCCAAGACCGCCAACTCGATGGCGGTGCTGCGGACTGCCGTCTCTGAGCTGGCCTTCTACGACCCAGACAGCGAAGACTACAGCCTCGCCTCGCTGCGGCGCAAGGCCATTCGCATGACCGGACAGGTGACGGCGATCTGCGCGGCCTGGGCACGCATCCGCGAAGGACTTGAACCGGTTGCGCCGCGCAAGGATCTGGCGCTTTCGGCGAATTTCGTCTATATGCTGACCGGAGCCGAACCCAAACAAACCGCCGTCGATGCGATTGATGCCTATATGGTGCTGCTGACTGAACACGGCATGAACGCCAGCACGTTTGCTTCGCGTGTGACCGTCAGCACGAATTCGGACATGCACAGCGCGATTGTCAGCGCGATTGGCACGCTCAAGGGTTCGGCACACGGCGGCGCAAACGCTGAAGCGATGAAGATGTTCGAGGAAATCGGCGAAGTCGCCAACGTCGAACCCTGGTTCGAGAAGAACATCAAGAACGGCGACCGCCGCATCATGGGGATTGGCCACCGCGTTTACAAGGCGCTCGACCCCCGCGCCGCGATTCTGCGCGAACGCGCCCAGGCGCTGGCAAAGGGCAGCAGCAATGCCAAGTGGTTCGACATCGCCGACAGTCTGGCGAAGCTGGCGCGCGCCGACCAGTACTTCATCGAGCGCAACCTGTACCCGAACGTCGATTATTACAGCGCAATTGTGCTGTATACACTCGACCTGGACATTGATATGTTCACGCCGCTGTTCGCGATGAGCCGTATGGCAGGCTGGACATCGCACATCATCGAGCAGGTGACCGATAACCGCCTGATCCGCCCGACGGTCGATTACGTCGGCAAGATGGACTTGCCCTGGCTGCCGATGGATCAGCGCTAGGCACTTCGCAAGTCGAGCCATACTGCGGGGCGCGCACGATCTGTGATTGTGCTGCGCCCCGTTTGATTCTCAGCCTTGAGCCGCTTCTTCGGCAGCATCCTCACGAGCGTGGCGAATGTGGCGGTAAATGTAATAGACCAGCCCAACCAGCAGAATCGCGATGATCGGGTAATCGAACGGTCGCATCACCCGGCGCAAATCTTCCCAATGTTCCCCGGCGATAAAACCGCCGAGCGTCAGCAACGCGCACCAGATAAACGACCCCAGAAACGTGAAAATCACGAAGCGCCAGAAGTTGACGCGTACCAGCCCCGCCGGGAACGAAATGAACGTCCGCACGACCGGCAGCAGGCGCGAAATGAACGCTGCCCAGTCGCCCCAGCGCGCGAACCATTTGTCGGCTCGGGCGATGTCCTTTTTGCTGATGAGGACGTATTTACCGTAGCGCTCGACGAACGGTCGCCCGCCATACGCGCCGATGCCATAATTAATCACCGAGCCAATCAAACAGCCGAGCGCCCCGATGAGTCCGCCAATCAGGAGCGCCTGCACGGCGGTACCGCCCGTTTTTTCAATGAGCAGCCAACCTGCCAATGGCAGCGTGATTTCTGAGGGAATGGGAATATTCGCACTTTCAAGGATCATGATGAAGAGGATTCCGAGCCAGCCGATATTCTGAATCAGGCTGGTGAGCGTCGCGATAATCTGCGTTTCTAGCCCCTGTGGCATTTGGTCTTACTCCCGCTGGACTTACATTCCCGTAAAGCCTACGAATCATCATAAACCCGTTGTTTTGAAGTAAATGCCCGATTTAGGACTGACATCGACGTGGATGCTAGCGCGAAATTCGAAATTGTGGTAATTTTCATGGTAACATTTCCAGGCTGCTGACCGGGAGAATCTGAACATGCTGCCTCTACGGGATATGAACCCTACCCGCCGCGTGCCAGTCGTCACCTATGTGTTGATCGCCATCAACGTGATTGTCTTCCTGATGCAGTTGAGTATGTCGCAGGCTCAGCTTCAGCAGCTTTTCACGGATCAGGCGGTCGTCCCCGCGTTAGCCGCCGCACATCCCTTCTCGCTCGAAACCATTCTCGATGTGATCCGCAGCATGTTCTTTCACGGCGGCTGGGATCATATTCTCGGCAACATGCTCTATTTGTGGCTGTTCGGCGACAACATTGAAGACCGTTTCGGCGCGATTATGTATCTGATTGTCTACTTCGCCGGAGGATTTATCGCGGCAGGCGCACAGATCCTCATCGACCCGACCTCAACCGTTCCACTGATTGGGGCATCGGGCGCTATCGCGGCGGTGCTCGGCTGTTATTTCGTGCTGTTCCCCGGCGTTCGCGTGACCGGAATTATCCCGTTTGGCTATTTCAGCAGCTTGCAATCGTGGCCCGCGTGGGCGGTGCTTGGCCTGTGGTTTGTGCTTCAGTTGTTCGAGGGCTTTGGCTCGATTGGCGGCGACGCGCAGTATGGCGGCGGTGTGGCTTTCTTCGCGCATATCGGCGGCTTCGTCTTTGGCGCGATTGTCGCGTTCATCTTCATGCGCATCATGCCGCAGCCGCCCGCCGACGAGCGCTATCAGGCACTCTACGACCGGAGCAAGCGTTATCGGTATTGAGACATACCGTCAGCGAAAAGGAAACGGCATCGCACAGGCGCTAAATCCATACTCAAAGCCATCATCACATTTTGCTGAAATGTGAACATACGTTCTTATGTTTACTTTCAATTCAATCTGCCAAAGATTGAAAGGAATCCATTCATGCGCAAAATCAATGTACTCGAATTCATGACTTTGGACGGCGTCATTCAGGCAGGAGGCGGGCCAGACGAAGATACCAGCGGAGGCTTCAAGTACGGCGGGTGGCAGGCTCCCTTTTCGGACGATGTTGAAGGCGAAGTCATGCGCAAGCAGATGTCCATGCCGTTTGATCTGCTGCTCGGACGTTTTACCTTTGAAATCTGGGAGCCGTACTGGCCGAAACATGAGGACATCTGGCCTGGCGCTGCGACAGCGACCAAGTACGTCGCCTCGAATACATGGACTTCGAGCGAATGGAAGCCGTCTGTGTTCATCGGCGGCGATGTTGTCGAAAAAATCAAGCAGCTCAAGCAAACAGACGGGCCGGATTTGCACGTTTACGGCAGCGCGAACCTCGTTCAGACGCTGATGAAGCATGATCTGGTTGATGCGTTCTGGCTGAAAATTTATCCGCTGACGTTAGGGACTGGCAAACGCTTATTTACCGATGGAACCATTCCGGCGACTTTTAAGGTGACGGAGAGCCAAATCTCCCCTAGTGGTATCATCATCGCCAATTACGAGCGTGCAGGCGACGTAACCACCGGAAATCTTGCGTAGGCGTAGCTTTGTAGGGTATCGAACAGAAAGTCGATGCCTGACTGCATATACGCCATCAGGTGTTTCACGGACGGTGTAAACGGAATAGATACTGTGCGTTAGCGCGCAATCCCGCCGTGATGAGAACAAGTCCCTCGGCCTGTGGAACTGGAATAAGTACCATCTCTGCACCTGGTTCCCCCACCACCAGAATATGAATAGGTAGGCGGTTGATAATCTGGCATTGATGGTAAACTGTTGTTCAGAATGCCCCCGTGACCGGAACATGCGCCTTGCGTATTTTCAGCATAAGAGATTGTTCCGTCGGCACAGACAATCCCCGGACCATAGTATCTCGGCGGCGGTATTGTCGGTGGTGGAGGTAAAGGCGTAATCGTCGGTGGGGATGCCGAAACATAGTCGGCATAAATAAATCCGCGCTGTCCCTGATGATCCACTTGATACCAAAGCGGGTTGCCAGATTTGACCGCTTCACCGTTGATTCGTCCCATCGCCATTACGGGACTTCCGCCGTTTAGCTGTACCACCAGAGCGCAGGTATGACTTGCGCACCTACGTAAGTTGACAACGCCCTGCGTGTAAAAGACCTGTTGTTGCATCGGAATAATCGGTTCAGGAGTTTGAGTAGGCGTGATTGTATTCGTAATCGTGAGGCTTGGTGTCAATGTGACTGAAGGTGTAGCACTTGGAGCCATCTGAGTCCAAAGCGCGGCAAGTGTCGCCTGAGCAGCCTCGTTGGTGAGATTTCCCTGAGCTATTTGAGTAGCGAGGATGTCTGGGGTCGATGTTGCCGAAGACGTAAAGGTGACACTTGGAGTAAAGGTCTGTGTCGCTGTTGCAGTATCGGTTGCTGTAAAAGTGGCGGTTGGCGTTTCGCTGGGGAGTTGCGCAAGAGTAGGAAGTGCCGCAACCTGCTCCGAAGAAGTGCAGGCGGTAAACAACAATACAATTACAATTAAGAAAAGGCCAACTCGTTTCACAGATTATTTCCAAATAATCTTACTATATCATATCTCGAATAAGCTCTGCGTTTCAAATTTCAAAACGAAATTTATTTTGAATTTTGAGCAAACGCTTGCAATCAGCCATATTCCTTGCACCAAGGTCGTAGTGCTATAATCACGCCTATGGCGGACAATATTCAACCTGCACCCAACAACGAGATTGTTTCCGGCAGCGTCGGCATGACGTTTAACTTCGCGCTGGCGCTGCCCGGTCAGGCGAGCAGCTATCACACCGCGCGAGCGTATTTCCGCTGGGTCGATCAGTTTCTGGTCGATGTCGCAGGCTGGAAAGCCAGTGCAGGCGCGGCGCGTATCAGCAGGATGGAGCGTCTGCCCGTCGGCGTATTGATGACCAGCCTGACGCCTGCCCAGGTTCGGGCATGGCTCGGTATGCTGGTGCGACGCAAGCATGGCAAGCAGGGGCTTCAGCAGGCGCGCGCAGCCGTCGTCACGCTGGCAAGTCTGCTGGCGGAAGCGGGCTGGATCGACGATTACGTCAGCGCGGCAATTTCGCGGGTCAACATCCCGCGTGCCGAAGAAGGTCAGCGGACGGGTCACTGGCTCTCCACCGATCAACTGCGCCTGCTGATGAACGCCTCGCGCCAGATCGCCACCAGCGACAACCAGATGCTGCGCAATTACGTGCTGACGACCATGCTCTGCACGATGGCGCTGCGCCGCGAAGAACTGGCGTCGGCGCGCTGGGAGGATTTCAGCGTGCAGAATGATCGCGCGGTGCTGCGCGTTCACGGTAAGGGGCGCAAAGCCGCGCCGATTGACGTGCCGCGCTCGGTATTGGCAGCGCTCACCAGTTGGCGTAGCGCCTTGAATGTGCAGGATCAAACGCCGCTAGCTGCTTCACCGCTGCTGCGCCGCATCTGGAAAGGTGGGCGCATCAGTCGCAACGGACTCACGCCGGACGGCATCTGGCTGATTGTAGGTGAAGCCGCGCGCGCCGCCGATCTGGGACAGGTCGCGCCGCACGATTTGCGTCGCTCGGTCGCCGGAGCGCTTCAGCTCAACGGCGTGCCGATTGAGAAAATCAGCCGCCTGCTACGTCACAGCAACGTCGCTGTAACCGAGCGCTACCTGAGCAAGCTGCCGCAGGCCAACGAAGGTGCAATCCTGATGAGCGGTATGCTTGGCCTCGAAGATGATGATCCCTTTGCCCTATAAATGATGGTCACTATGCGAAAACGACTTCGATCCATAACGCTCGTGCTGGCGTTCATCTCTATCGCTGTGAGTGCTGCTGTTTATGCGCAGACCGACAATCCAGTCGAGCAAACGTGGTTGTTTGACGGACGGGTGCGCAGCTATGAACTGCATGTCCCGGGTGGACTCGGCAAGGCCGCGCCTCTGGTGATCGCCCTGCACGGGCGTGGCGACACGGGTGCGGGCATGGAAGCACAAACCCACTTCGACGATGTGGCAGATCGCGAAGGCTTTCTGGTCGCGTACCCGGATGGCCTCAACAACGAATGGAATTTCGTGCGCGGCATTCACGGCTACGATATGCCGCAGGATGACACAGCATTTCTGGTCGCGCTGATCGACCACATTAGCGAAAATCATCCGGTCGATAAAACGCGGGTGTATCTGGCGGGCTTCTCGAATGGTGGCCTGATGGTGCAGCGTGCCGCCTGCGAAAATCCAGCTCCGTTCGCGGCCTTCGCCTCGGTATCCGCTGCCTTGTTTGGCGGAATCACGGAAGTCTGTCCGCAAACCAGCGACATTCGTGCGCCGATGCTGCTCATCAACGGAACAGCCGATACCAACATTCCCTGGGATGGAACCAGAGTCGAACAGAATGGGCAGACGATTTACATCACCTACCCTGTCAGCGACACGCTCGGCTTCTGGTCGCTCTTCAATAATTGTCCGCTCGACGCCGACACAACCGATCTGCCGCAGAAAGGCGACTCACCCGACACACAGGTGCGCCTGTTCGTGATGAAATGCCCTGCCGATACGACGGTTTTGCTCTACCGGATTGCGGGCGGCGGGCATAATTGGCCGGGGCAAAAAGCAGGCGCTCCACAGATGGGCAGCATCAACCGCGACATCGACGCCAGCGAGGAAATCTGGAAGTTCTTCGCCCAGCACCAGCGAATTAACCCGGCAGCCACGCCCGAAGTCACCTCGACAACCGAAGCAACCTTCGCTTCATAAATGAAAAGACGCGCCAGTGTGCGCGTCTTTTGTTTTCAACATGGAAATGCTTAGGCGTTCAAGTAAAGAGGGAGAGATTTCAAACCGCGCAGCGCGCCGCCGCCGCGCCATTGAAGCTGACTCTCCGGAATCGCCAGTTGCAGATTCGGATAACGCTTCAGCAGCACCTGCAACGCGATTTTGCCTTCCAAACGCGCCAGCGGCGCGCCCACGCAGTAATGAATGCCCAGGCCAAAAGCGATGTGTCGATTGGGGTTACGTGCGATGTCGAACTGATCGGCGTTTGCGAAGATTGTTTCATCGCGGTTGGCTGAAGCGACTCCGCACATAACGGACGAGCCTTTGGGAATGCGCTGACCATGCAGTTCGACATCTTCAAGGGCGTAACGCGGCGCAATTTGCTGAACTGGATTGGTAAAGCGCAGAATTTCTTCAATCGCGGTGTCGATCAGGTCAGGATTGGCTTTGAGCTTCTCGAATTGATCGGGGTGTTGCAGCAGTGCCAGAATACCGTTACCCAACAGATTGACAGTCGTTTCATGGCCTGCCAGCAGCAGAATGAAAAGCATCGCCACGAGTTCATCTTCGTTGAGCTTATCGCCTGCCTCTTCAGCCCGCACCAGCGCCGTGATCAAATCATCCTGCGGATCGGTGCGTCGCAGCGTCATCAACTGACGGAAGAAGCGATTCATCTGGATCGCGTTGGGAAGCTGGGGCAGCATGGTGATGGGGTTGGCCGACGACGCGCTGTCGATAAAGTTCGCCGTCCATTTATGGAATTTATCGCGATCCGCTGCCGGAACACCCATCATTTCAGAGATAACGGTCAGCGGGAGCGGCAGCGCAAACTGGCGAATAAAGTCGGTTGTCTTCTGCTTGGCAGCATCATCGAGCAGTTGATTGCTAATTTCCTCGACGCGCGTCCCCATCTGCTGAATCATGCGCGGGGTGAAAGCTTTATGCACCAGATTGCGCAGGCGCGCGTGCGAGGGATCATCGACCATGATCATGCTGTTCGACATGGCCTTGAAAATGTTGGGCATCCACCAGGCGTCCAGCAGCTTCAGCCCGCTGCTCTCGCTGACTTTGTGGCGCTCGTTGGAAAAACGTGTGTCTTTCAGCACGCTCACCACATCGTCATAGCGGGAGAGAAAATAGGATTTTCCACCACCTAACCCGGTGACCATCGAAATGGCGTTTTCTTCACGGACCTGGCGGTAGACTGAATAAGGATCCTGACGATATTCAACGCTGGATATATCAAGTGACATTCGAGTTTTGTCCTGATGATCAATGGGAAATACGATACGAAGTTAGCAGGGTTGCAGTCCTGCCTGAATAAACCGGAGCACGCTCTCCATCTCGACCGCATAGTTGGCCGTGCCAGTTTGGAGAACAACGTTGCTGAAAACGGCGATGAACAGCACCCCGATGTAATGCGCCTGTCGTTCCAGCGCAATGTCGGTGCGCACTTCGCCCCGCTGCTGCCCATAGCGCACAATTTCGAGCAGGCTTTCCAGAAAACCGGCATCGTCTCCAATATCCTGTGTGGCTTCGTGCATCTCTGGCAGGATGAACTGCTCCTTAAATGCCTGTTCGATCCCGCGCACGTTGAGAATATCGTCGCAAATGCCGCCAAAGAGAAAACGGAGCGCTTCGTAAGTCGGGGGGTTCGTACTGAGGAAGTCGAACAAATCCGGGAGGATGCGATTGACGAAAACCTCTTTGACGAAGGGAATCAGCAGCGAGTCTTTGCTGGGGAAGTAATTGAACAGCGTCGCCCGGCTGACTTCGGCTTTTTCAGCGATTTCGTCCATCGTCGTCTGGCTGTAGCCCTGCGCGCCAAACAGGTCCATCGTCGCGGCGAGGATACGTTCACGGACGCGCTGTTTTTTTCGCTCGCGCAGCGATAATTCGCTCATTCGGAAAACCAGACCGCTTCATCAACGTTCACAAATCAAAACTTATACTCAGTCTAAATTTATACCCGGTATAACTTCCTGTCAATAGAGAAAAAATAAAGGCGCACAGGCCATCTTAATGATGGTCTGCGCGCCCGTTTGTGGCCCGAATGATTTAGCGGCGTTTTAGTCCCACATCTCCAGTTTCGCGCTGCCGCTCGACCGATCATGGCTTTCTGCCAGCAGTTCGGTCAGCGCCGTCGCGTGGTAGCCGATGATGTTCTCATCGACTGCGCCGATGTAGTGAACAATCCAGCCGAAGACGAACAGGCTCAGGTTATGCCCCGATTCGTGAAAGGTGTGGTCAGAAGTCGCGCCGCGATGGATGAAGCCGACATTGCCCATATCGAAGGCCGTCGGGTAAATGTTGATGTTGGCGATCAAGCCGCCGACGAGGAAGAAGGTTCCGGTTGCCCAGTTCGCGTCAGCGATCTTGCCGGAGACACTCGAACCCGCACCCCCAATCTTGAAGCGCTCGACGCCTGCCAGCCCGACCAGCCCCAGCACTAAGCTCAGCACGAGAAAGATCAGGCCGACACCCAGTACAGGCCACGACATAGGCGCGAGCCACGACAGCCAGCCAATGAAACCCTGATAGATGCTGCTTTGCGAAACTGCCGAAAAGACAGAGATGATTCCCAGAACAAACAGGGCGAGAGCGATGATCAGCCCGACCGTCTGACCAAACCAGACGCCGTAAATGTTGTAGGCCAGCACCGCATTCATGCCCGTGCCCAAGCCGATCAGCAAACCGCGCATAACCGCCGTGAGCGTAGGCTCGTCGCCATGCGCGCCCTGCACCGAAATCGTACCGACGATGTAAAAGACGATGGTGGCAACCAGAACGATGATGCCAGGAACTTTGGTGAAGAAGAAGCCGAAGTAGCTGCCGATGAAGTCGAAGAACGAGCCGCTGATTGGCTGGATCAGTCCGCCGCTGCCAGTGGTCAGGACGTGTGCCATCACCAGCAGCACCAGACCCACACCCGCTCCCCAGAGCGCTGGAGAAATCCCTGATTTCAAGTTGACCGTACCCATGTTCGTACCCCTTATATAGCTGTCACGCATTTACATAATTTATGTCGGCGCGGGAATCGAACAGGTGTCGCCAAAAAGCCTGGTCTTTCGATCAGGGGGAGTTTTGTCCTATGCACATATCAAGGCCGGATCAGCAGCTTTGGGGAGAGTCAATCAGCATGGGGTTGAGAGTCGTTATTCCGCTCCCAAAAAGGTTCACAGCATTCGTTATTCTCAATAAACGAGATTTGAACGCAATCGTCTATCATCAGGTAATATATGAAATAGCCATGTTTCGAAACAATTTTTTGTAAATCTGGTCTGATTGATTTCGTCGTTCATATGGGATAGACTGCATTTCACTTAGGCTGAGATGCCTCTCAACTTCCATCAAAAATAGAGTTCATAAAGAGGTCGCACATGAAGTCCTGGACGAAGTGGCTGATTTTTGCGTTTTCTTTCGTGCTGCTCGGTGTCGCCGGAGTCCCCATTCTGGCGCAGGATGCAGCCGGACAGGGGGGTATCATCATTGACCCCAACGCCAACAGCGGAACTGACGTCGCCACCATGAATCCGCTCCTGAGCAACGATGTGTACTCCAATATCATAACCAGCCTGCTGTTCCCCAGCCTGCTGCCGATTGACCCTGACAAGGGTGTTTTTACTCCCGGCGGGCGCAATGGTCTGGCGAAAGACTGGACGATTTCGGACGATGGTCTGACCATCACCTACAATCTGCGTGACGACTATGTCTGGTCAGACGGCACGCCCGTCACGGCGCAGGACTTCATCTACTCTTACAATGCGATTGTCAGCGGCAAAACACCGTCTCCGCGCGCCTATGCCGTCGCGCCGATTGTCAAAGTTGAAGCGCCGGATGATCACACACTGGTGATCACCTACAAGACTGCCGCCTGCAATAACCTCGACAACACCAACGCCGTCTCGCCCATGCCGTCGCAGGCACTCGAAGCGCAGATTGGCGATGACTATTCGAAGATGGACACGATGGATTTCAACAAGAATCCAACCGTTACCGCTGGCCCCTTCGAATTCTCGGATTTCGTCCCCGGACAGCAGGTCAGCCTGCAAGCCAATCAGAAATTCCCGGATGCCATTGACGGCTATGTCAGCCCGACAGGCTTCATCTACAAGAACGTCAATGACGTGAATGTCGCGCTGGAACAGTTCCTCGCAGGCGAACTCAACCTGATGGACGTCCAGACGGCCATTCCGCCGCAGAACTTCGCAGACCTGCGTACCCGTACCCAGAACGGCGAAATTCAGACCTACGAGCAGCTTTATAACGGTTACGAGTGGCTGGCTTTCAACCTGTCCGACCCCGCCAAGCCGATTGACGGCGTGGACGCCGACGGCAACATCGTCGCGCAGCCGCCGCACCCCATTTTCGGCGATGTGCGTGTCCGCAAGGCGCTGGCGCAGGCTGTTGACGTCGACGCCATCATTCAGGGCGCGTTGTTCGGCGAAGCCGTTCGCACGACCTCCCCGGCGATTTCGACCTCATGGGCGTACAATCCCAACCTGAAGCCGGTTCCGTTTGACCTCGAAGCCGCTGGCAATATGCTGACCGAGGCCGGCTGGATCGACGACGACAACGACCCCACCACGCCGCGTGTCGCCAAAGGCGCGATGTATGCCCCCGATGGCACGCCGCTCAAGTTCACCATGATCACCAGCGCCGCCGACACCACCGTGACCGCCGTTGGACAGATCATTCAGGATCAGTTCAAGAAGGTCGGCGCGGATGTGGATTTCCAGGCCATCGACTTCAACACAGCGGTGCAGCAGTTGGTCGGGCAAACCTTCGACACCGCCCTGCTCGGCTGGAACCTGAGCTACCCGGATGACCCGGACTTCAGCTTCGCCTTCACGCCGGAAAACGACAAGGTCGGCGGCGGGTTTGACTTTGTCTCCTACAACAACCCCGAAGTGACCGATCTGCTCAAGCAGGGCAGCAATCTGGCGGGCTGCGATGTCGCCGGACGCGCTGCGCTTTATCAGCAGGCGCAGGAAAAACTGGTCGATGACCAGCCGTACATCTTCCTGTACACGTCGAAGACCATGCAGGCCGCCTCTGCCCAGATGCAGAACTTCGACCCGCGTGTGAACCAACTGTTCTGGAACGTCGATCAGTGGGCGCTCACGCCCTAATCCCCGGTTCAATGCAGTCTCGCAGCACCCGCCTGAAAACGGGTGCTGTTCCCTTCCATGCTGGTTATTCATAGGCGCGGTCGTTATGTCGAGATATATCCTCCGCCGAATATTGCAATCAATCCCGACTTTTTTCGGGATCACGGTTTTGTCGTATCTGCTGATGCTGGGCGCACCCGGTGGCCCGGTCACCGCCCTGACCTTTGATCCACACATGACTCCGCAGCAGCGCGAAGCCTACGCCGCGCGTCTGGGGGTGAACGATCCCTTCCCGATTCAGTATTTACGCTGGCTGGCTGGCGACGACTGGATGCGCTGGGATACCAATGGCGATGGCGTTGCCGATCACAGCTTCCTGCTGCCGCTGGACGCCGATGGCGATGGCGTCGCTGAAGAACCGGGGACGCGCTTAGGCATTCTGCGCGGCGATTTTGGCAACTCCTTCTTTCAGAAGCGCCCCGTGCTGGAAATCGTTCTTGCTCGCATCCCGGCAACGCTCGAACTGGGTGCAATGGCGCTGATGTTCAGCGCGCTGCTAGGCGTACCGATTGGAATTCTGGCGGCGGTCAATCGCGGCGGGCGCTTTGACAATTTCACCCGCGTGATGTCGGTATTGTTCAACGCGATTCCGCCTTTCTGGCTTGGCCTGATCCTGATTCTGATCTTCGGCTCGCTCTTAGGCGTCCTGCCAATGGGCAACCGCTGTGCCGTAACGCTCTCTGGCGGCTGTCCGCCGATCTATCAACGCCTGAATTATCTGATCTTACCGACGCTGGTGCTGGCTGCCGCACCGATTGCCA
>DAOUCB010000165.1:0-10579 GCA_034432495.1 Anaerolineae bacterium
CTCGACACAGGCGCGAGCGGCGGTGTCCAGTCGCAGTCGCAGGCGTCCGGGGTACAGGCGGGCTATCAGGTGCAGTATCAGGCGCAGCAGGCGGCGTTAGCCCCGGTGCCTGTTTCCGTCTATTACAGTCCGGTCAATATCTACTCTGTCCCGGTCGGCTGCGCGCCGCGCTACGATTGGGGCGCTTATTATCAAATCCAGCGCGGCGACACCCTGAGCAATATCGCCTGGCGCGCGGGCGTCACCGTCCAGAGCCTCGCCATCGCCAACTGCATCTGCAACCCGAACCTGATCTACGCCGGGCAGATTTTGCGCATTCCGCGCGCGCTCTATGTGGCTTACTATCCGCAGTATCCGCAGTACCCGCACTATCCACAATACCCCCAGTACCCACAATATCCGCACTACCCGCAGTATCCGCAGTATCCACCGCCGCAGCCAACTTACGCGCCGCAGCCGACCTATCCCCCGCAGCAGCCGCCTGTCGTCGTCGGTTCCGGCCTGTCGGTGACGCCCTATGTCAGCATCAACAACAACACTATCAACCTGCCTCCTGACCAGTTGATCACCATCAGTTGGCCCGCGACCTTCCCGGCAGCCACCGATCATGTCGATTTCATCCTCATCCCGCCCGGTTATTCCAGCGGATCGTCGATTGGCATGGATGGCAATCTCGGCGATGGCGCGTCGATCATCTGGAATTCAGTCAACGGCACCCAGGGAACGCTGCAAGCCGTCGCCTACTTCCAGAACGGCTACCCGCCCCAGTACAGCGACAGCTATTACCTGATCGCCGGAACCCCCTGATCAACCACCGAAGTGAAGGGCGCACAACCTGCGTCCTTCACTTCGGTTATGATAGTTTTGCTTGTCATGATTGGGATGAAAGAAGCAGATCGATGAAATGGTTGATTTTCGCCACCGCCTGCCTGAGTATGATCTTCGCGGGCAGCGCCAGTTTCGCGCAGACCCCCGAACCGAACGCGCCAGAACGCACGGTTTTTGTCATCGTCATGGAAAATCACAACTGGGATCAAATCAAGGGGAATCCACGCGCGCCCTATCTCAATTCGCTGCTGCGCACAGGCGCGCACGCCGAACAATATTACAACCCACCCGGCGTCCATCCCAGCGAACCAAATTACCTCTGGCTCGAAGCCGGGACGGACTTCGGCATCGCCGATGACCGCGACCCGGCCGCCAATCATCAGGCTTCAACCGATCACCTGACGACGCTGCTCGATGCAGCGGGGATTTCCTGGAAAACCTATCAGGAAGGCATCTTCGGCGATGTCTGCCCGCTGGTCAGCTACGATCATTACGCTGCCAAGCATAACCCGATGATCTTTTTCGACGATGTAACCGGCGGCAATGACAAACATTCAGCCTACTGCATCGCCCACATGCGGCCTTACGAAGAACTCAGCGCCGACCTTGTCAGCAGTTCGCTGGCGCGCTACAACTTCATCACGCCCAATACCTGCCACGATATGCACGATCTTCTCGGCTGCGCGACGCCGAACAGTATCCAGAACGGGGATGATTGGCTGGCTCAGGCGCTCCCGCCGATCCTCGCGTCGGATGCTTACCAGAACGGCGGCATCGTCTTTATCACCTGGGACGAAGGCGCGGGCGGCGATGGCCCCATCGGGCTGATCGCGCTCTCGCCGAATGTCAAAGTCGGCTACGCCAACGACATTCCTTACACCCATAGCTCGCTGCTGCGCACGCTTCAGGAGATTTTCGGCGTGACGCCGCTGCTCGGCGACGCCGCCAACGCCACCGACCTCAGCGATTTATTCACCGTGTTTCTATAAAACCCCACCCAATGCCGCGCCCGCGCTTGCGTAGAAGTGCGGAGCGCGACGCAGGAACGAGCAGACAGCGCCTTATTTCTTGGGAGTTTTGCTCGTTGTCGTCGTCGGCTTGGTGGCAGGTGTTTTCGCCGGTTTAGCAGTCGTGCTTGACGTCGCTTTGGTGGCGCGCTTGGCGGCAGGTTTCTTGGGTGTCGCCGCAGACTTCGTAGCCGCTTTTGGAGCCGCCTTTGCAGCACGTTTCGCCGGAGCCTGTTCCTGAGCAGCATAGAACGTGCGCCCGGTCGCGCCTGATCGGTCGTTGATGTCCTGAAACTCAGCCGAACCGAAAAACGCCATCGCCCGATCCAGATCATCGGCGCTGAAGTGAACCATCACGTTGTTACTGTTCCACGAATCCTGGTAAACCGTCCACTGATTAATGCCTGCATCAACCAGCCCGGTTTCCGCGCTGACGAAAGCATTCAGCCAGGTTTCGTAATCGGGGGTCAGCACTCGAACCATCAAATCAGCCATCATTGCTCTCCATTTGCCAGCAGTTTGAACACTATCCCGCAAAGCATCTTGCTTTATATCGAATTACATTACTACCTATTTCGTAATTTTGCAATCATCACCCTCCCCAACGCAGTGAAGAACGTCGAAACGGGCACATGAAGTCCCACGCGTCCGTTTGAGTCTCTTTTTGCGCCTTTGCGTTGAATCTTTTCGCTTTTGCTCGGTCCTCAGTCCTCCATCCTCAGAGCGTGTTTGTGAATGTTTTTATGACGCTTGATTCGCCTCAAGCCCCGATGTTTTATAGAGAAATCTCTGGAACCGTGCGCTTGCTTTTCTCCCTTTCTCCCCGCTTGCGTAACGCGAACTTGTTCGCGCGAAAGGGTCGGGGATAGAGGGGTACTGAACAAAACGCAATGTTCCCATTTACAAAGACGCTCTCAGTCCTCAGTCCTCAGTCCTGTTTTTCAACCCTGTACCTTTGTACAGCCTTCCCCTGTCCGCACGACCGTTTTCCAGCGCCACGCTGATCGGCAATCATCGCGTTTCCATGGGTATGCAGGGGATTGTTCATGTTTACTGAGAACGAGATTTCGTACATCCAGTCGCAATATCTGGCACGCCTCGCCACCGTCAACGGCGACGGGCAGCCCGATGTCGTCCCGGTCGGCTACGAGTTCGACGGCAGCATCTTTTACATCGGCGGCAGGTTTCTCCCGCAGACGCGCAAATTCAAGAATATTCAGGCTGGGCGCAGCCGCATCGCCCTCGTGATTGACGACCTTGTCTCCGTCGATCCCTGGACGCCGCGCTCGATTCGCATCTACGGCATCGCCGAACCCGTCGAGCGTTTCGGGCGTTTCGGCGAAGGCAGCTATCTCAAAATCACGCCGACCCTATCGTGGAGCTGGGCCATCGATAACGAATCGGCCTACGGTCGCCCGCAAAAGACGCTTCACACCGCGCAAGCCTGAATCCAGCGGGGCGCATGAACACCCATGCGCCCCGCTGGATTTTTTTCACCTTCGCGCCTTTGCGCCCTTGCATTGACTCTTTTATCTTTTACTCAGCACTCAGCACTCAGCACTCAGCACTCAGCACTCAGCACTCAGCACTATCTTTTACTCAGTCCTCAGTCCTGCTTTTACTGTGTTTACTGCTTCTCCGGCAGCCGATACATCCCCATCGCCTCGCGCACGAGCGCCATCGTCTTTTGCGCTTCTCCACGCGCTCGCTCCGTCCCCGCGATCAGTACATCTTCGACCAGACCGGGCTGCGCCTCATACTTCAGGCGGCGCTCACGCATCGGCGCGAGGAAGTTGTTGATCGCCAGCGCCAGCTTCTTCTTGACCTCCACGTCGCCGACCGTTCCCTTCAGGTAACGTTCCTTCAGGTCGTCAACCTCAGCCGTATTCGGGTTGAACGCGTCGTGGTAGATGAACACCGGATTGCCCTCGACACGACCAGGAATGTCAGCCCGAACGCGATTCGGATCGGTGAACATGCCGCGCACCTTCTCGTTGACAGTCTTCTCGTCGTCGCTCAGGAAAATCGCGTTGCCCAGCGACTTGCTCATCTTCGCCTGCCCATCCGTCCCAATCAGCGAAGGCACGTCGCCGATCAGCACGTCGGGGATCGGGAAAATATCGCCTTCAGGTTCACCGTTCCCATACAGGTAGTTGAAGCGGCGGGCGATTTCGCGCGTGACTTCGATGTGTGACTCGTTGTCCTTGCCCACCGGAACGAGGTTCGCGCGCGGCAGCAGAATGTCGGCGGCTTGCAGCACGGGATAGCCGAGCAGCCCCAGCGGCATCGAATCAAGGTTGGCGGCGCTCGCCATGTCCTTCAGACTCGGTACGCGCTCCAGCCGCGCCACGCTGATCATCATCTCGAAGATCAGGTTGAGTTCGTAGGTCTCATAAACGCCCGATTGCAGGAAGATCGTGCTTTTCTCCGGGTCGATGCCTGCGCTCAGGTAATCGAGCACCATTTCATGCACGTTGCTGCCGATGTTGGCAATCGCTTCGCGCTCCGGCTTGGTCGTCAGCGTGTGCAAATCCGCGACGATAAACATGCACTCGTACTCGTCTTGCAGGCGAATGCGGTTCTCCAGCGAACCGACATAATGCCCCAGGTGCATCCGCCCGGTGGGGCGGTCGCCCGTTAAAATACGTCCTCGAACAGCCATGTTTTTCCTCGTATTTTCTAAAATAAAAACGCCCGTCCCCATCATTGGGGACGAGCGCTTCGTTGTTTCCAACACGCCCGCGATACCACCCCGGTTAAGCCGAGCTTGTCTCAGCTTCCCTTCGTTCTGCTCAACCACAGGTTGAGCCATTGCCCTGATAACGGTGGCATGTTCCGGCGCAGATAGCCAATCGCCAGCCAGCGACGCTACCCTTGCGGCTCAGAGAGGCCATTCGGCGTCGGCGTGCGGACGGGTTCTCAGCAGTTCCCGATCTCTGTACCGCCGTGTAGACGCTTACTTCACTCTCGTCACAGCCTTTATGCTGCTGATTGTACGCGCCCCGCTCAGCCAAGTCAACACAGGGCGTGCGCAACGATATTTTTAGCTATCGTCCGATCCAATCGCGCACGGCGGCGAAGAAGGCATCCGGCTCCTCGACATAGGGGAGGTGACCGCTCTTTTCGAAGACGACCAGCTCCGAATTGGGGATGCCATCATGGAGAATCTGCGCCTGTGAGGGTGGGCAAACGAAGTCGTAACGCCCTACCAGAACCAGGGTTGGGATATGAATTTCGCCGAGCCGAGGCACGACGTTATAGGCTGCTGTTTCCCCATCGCGCGCGCTGCCTGCCACCCGAATGATCGTCTTTTCGATCAGCTTTTCCGCGATCACGGGGTCGAAGCTGCGGAAATACAGCGGCCAGATGACTGGGAAGCGCACACGCATTTCCTCGTCGGTCGCCCAGTCTTCTGCGAGTGCTGCCATCATTTCGTCGGTCGCACCCATCTGCCGAGCGTTCTCCATAACTTCGCTTGCGTAATCGAAGCGTGGTGCGGTATCCAGCAAAATCAGATGGCTGATCCGGTTGGGATGCCGCAGGGCGAATTCCAGCGCTATGAAGCCCCCATACGAGTGACCGATAACGGCGACTTTTTCGAAGCCCAAGTGCTGGGCGAGCGCGTCGGCGTCTGCCGCGAACTGGGCATGAGTCATCGTCTCTTTTGGTGGACTCCCCGACCGCCCATTGCCGCGATGATCGTAGTAGATCAGGTGCAGTGTGTCGCCGAGAGGATCGAGCCAGGGATGTAGGTAGGTGTGGTCGAAGCCCAGGCCACCATGCATGACCAGACAGGGAAGCCCTGTTCCGATGGTGACGTAGAAAAGCTCATTGCCGTTAATCAGTGCGGTTGCCATCGCATCTCCCAGAAACGCGCCGCAGCGCGGTCTATTCACCCGACACAAGGGGATTGTCAGGCGCTGCGAACTTATGCCAGCATTATAGCGCGCTCGCCCACGTTTCGCGCCGCATGGAGACCAGATACTCGCGGGGCTGCGCTGTGTAGAGCAAGGTGAGGCGGCAGAGGGCAGCACGCACAAAGACTCACGGGGATGCGATTGCGGCGGGCAGATGCGTAAATCAATACCCTGCTTGATCCAATACTTCACACAACCTTAATAGAAACAAAACCTATGGGGTGGGAGACTCATTTAGAATAGGGCAAAAGGAACAGAAGTAGACTTTTTGAGGTGGATATATGACTCTTGAAACGAATAAGAATAGGGCGTTTGTTCAGGAATTTATTGAGGCCGTCTTCAACACAGGCAGTACCGAGACCCTGACCGATTATTTCATGCCGGGTTCCCTGCTCGTCGGCGGGTTCGCGGGTCAGTTGATGGTGATGCGAACCGGGTTTCCTGACCTGCACTTCACGGTCGAGGAGATGGTCGCGGAGGCGGACAAGGTGGTCGTCCGCCTGACCTTTCACGCGACCAACAGCGGGATGATGCTCGGCCTTCCGGCCTTTGGTCGCCTGGAAATTCCCGTTTCCCCCACCGGCAAACCGATCACCGGAACTGCCATCTACATTTTCACCTTGAGAGACGGCAAAATCGTCAGCATGGTGTCAGAACTTGACCAGATCGCCCTGCTGCAACAAATGGGCTGGACGATTAAACCACCCGATCAGGCGACGCAAACCTGATCGATTCGATTTCAGCCAGGTCAACACGTGGTCAGACTGCTGCCTGCTCCTCGTGATCCGGCAGGGCGTTGATCTGATCGATACCGCCTGTCAGAGAACCCCAGACCGAGACCAGCGCGCACAGCAGGCCGCACAGGATCAGCAGCAGCGCCATGCCAGCGCCAGCGCCCGTACCGACCAGCCCGCCAAAGATGGGTGCAAGTGCGCCGCCCGGTCGCATGGCAGGCTCGAATACCCTATCCGCCAGCAGCCCGGCGAAAATCAGCGACAGCGACTCGGTTAGCTCATTGACCAATCCCCGCGCGGCAAAGACTCGTCCCTGCGTTTCGGGCGGCGTTTTGCTTTGCCACAGCGACTGATTCGACCCCATCGCCAGCGGAATGAAACATTCAATGAAGACAGCGGCAATCAGCCATACAGGGAGGCTGCTGCCCAGTCCCATCAGCGAATCGCCCAGCAAGCCCGTGAGTGCTGTCCCAATCAGCAGCGCCTGAACCCGGCGCTTTGTCCCGCCCCAGAAGGTGACCAGAACCCCGCCGAGCAGCCCGCTGATGCCCATCACACCGAGAACCGTCCCCAGAATGACCTCGTTATTGCCCGTGCGCGCCAGAATCATCGGCGCGATCAGCGGAAAGCCAAGCGCTTCGAAGATGCCAAAGCCGAGGATGATCAGGAACAGGGTACGTAAGGCAGGACGCGTAAAAATATAGCGAAAGCCAAAAGCCGCGTCGCTCAGGAAAGAAGAACGCACTTTTTCTTCAAGGCGGATGGCTTGTGGGAAAGCGATCAATCCGGCGCTGATCACCGCCACCAGAAACGTCACGAGGTCGAACGCGAGGACAGCCTCAATCCCGACGACGCTCAGCAGCAGTCCGGCAAGCACAGGCGCGCCGACCTGCGAAATATACTGAGAGAGCGACATCATGCCATTGGCGCGCGTGTACTGGTCTTTCGGGATCATCGTCGTGACTGAGGCTTGAAAGGCCAGCCCCTGAAACGGGCCGAACAACCCACCGACGGCGGCGGTCAGGTACAGATGCCACACCTGCAAGCTGCCGTTGAGCAGCAGAATCAGCAGAATCAGCGTTGGAATCGCCGTTCCGAGATCCGCCAGAATCATGATCCATTTGCGATTGCCGCGATCCACAACCGATCCCGCAAACAGGCTGACAAGCACCGAAGGCACCGCGCCGCACAGGGTAATCAGCGCGAGCGTCGTCGCCTCACCTGTTCGCTCCCAAACCCAGATGATGAAGGCGAAGCGTGTCATCGCGCTCCCCAGCATCGAGACGACCTGTCCGAACCAGACAACCGTGAAGGCGCGCATTCCGCTGAGTCTGAGCACCGCCTGACTCCCCTGATGTATTCGACATGCAGGGCGTGGTCAATCGAGTGAGTCGGTGGTAGGTGCGCACGGCGATGCGCCCGATAATGACTCACACGTTTACACATTCCCCGACACACAAAATTTTAGCACTCTATGTATTAGAGTGCTAAAATTCATGAGTTTTCAGGGGTTTTAGGCTGGTTGACAGGTTATTTTTAGCAATCAAGGCTCATAATTGCTAAACATACACAATCAGAACCCGCCCGGAAGGGGCAGCGCTTCGCCCTCGACATGCGCTTTCAGGTTCATCAGCATCATGCCAAAGCCAAAGGCATTCTGCTCCATGTTGTTGTGGCGCGCGTCGTCCGACTCTTTCTCGAAGCCGGTATACGTGAGCGTCAGGCGCGTGCCGCCGTCTTCTTCATTGAGTGTCCAGATAGTGAGATGCTGCGGCGGGTCTTCCTGCCGCGTGACAAAGCGGCTCGGCGCTTCGACCGCATCGATCAGTTGGGTGTACATCTCGCTGTCGCTTGCGGCGTCATAGACGGCAAACCTGCCGCCGACCTCCGGACCGGTTCCGCGCCACTCCGTGCCCGGTGAAAACCACTGTCCAATTTGCGCCGGATCGGTGATCGCCTGCCACACCCGTTCGCGCGGCGCGTCAATCCAGATGCTCCGCTCAACCGACAGCGCTTGCGCGGCTTCGCGCCGGAAGCCGTTCACCGCAGCGACGAAGCCTTCCGGGTGCGGCAGCGTCCGCCCCTCGACGAACGCTTTCAGATTTTCCAGCGCCTTCGACCAGCCCGTGCCCAGTGGTGCGATGCGCTCCTGTGCCGCAGCAGGCGGCAGCGCTTCCAGACCGCTCAGCCGGACAGTCACGCGCGTGCCGTTCATGTCCGCTTCGAGCGAATAGGTCGCGGCGATCAGATCGTCTGGCAGGCTGGTGCTCGTCAACTGGCGCGGCGCGTCTAACCCTTCCAACCGCGCGACAGCAATACCCATCTCGCCCATCATGACCGAGAGCGTGCCATCCTCAGCCAGCTTCATCCCGAAGCTCATCGCGGGCGGCAGAAACCACTTGGCGATCTGGTCAGGATCGCTGATCGCCTGCCACACCCGCTCCGGTGGCGCGTCGATCCAGATGCTCCGTTCAACCTGAATATCACCCATTCCCGCCTCCTATGTGCAACCATTTAGTTGCACATAGGATATGCGAAAAGGTGTTCTATGTCAACCCACCGAAATCACGTTCCACACGCAGCGCGTGAGAACCAATTTCGATTAAGCGTCGTTACTTCGCTGCCGGATCGAACTGTAGGCTGGCATCCTGCGTCGCAAGAAAGCTCAGCGCATCCGCCAGCGAGTCACGCTTGGCGTAGTGCATGTGAAACACCTGTCCCAGCGTGGCGATCATGAAGTTGACGAAGCTGTTTCCGCCTGCGATGATAACCCAACCGAGCGACGGATGACGTGGATACTGCCCCATCTGCGCATTCTGGCGCATGTTGATCGGGATGCTGTCAAGCTCCTTTGCATCTGCCACCAGATGAACAGGCGCGGTTCCAGCGTCGAGGAACCGGGCGTGCGCTTCGCTCATTTCCAGCGCTTCCTGGCTCGTCAGCTTGCCGACGACCTGAGTGTAAATGACGCGATTTTCAACGATCCAGCGGCTGCTGAATGGCATAATGTACTCCTGACAGACTCGACCGGTTGTGCTGTCATCTTAAGGTTTATGACGGCACATTTAATTCTATTTTAAGACTTGTGCCATCCATCCAACATAAAGATCGTACAGCCGTCGAGCGAAGCCCAGATTACACTTTCATAACGAACACACCCCAGCCCAGATACGCCCGCTGGTATTGCAGATAGATGCGTTTCCAGTGCTGATTCCATTCGCGCAGCGCGCTGGCTTCTGCCTCCGTCGGGTGAGCGCGCAGCCAGTCATCAATCGACCGCCACTGCGCTGCCACGTAGCGATCCCAGCTATCGCCGTCCGCCAGCACCATCTCGACCAGTTCCAGCCCCGCCGATTCGATCCGGTCGAGCGTGCCCAGCAGTGACGCGCATTCGTCCTTGTCCATTTCCATCGCCGCGTAAACGTCATCCGGCGGCGGTTCAATCCAGTACGGTTCGCCCACCAGCAGCAGACCACCCGGCTTGAGTGCAGGCAGCATCAGCTTGAGCGTCCCCACCAGCCCGTCGCCGATCCAGGTTGCGCCGATGCAGCTTACCACGTCGAAGCCGCCCGCTTCGGCGACATACGTCCCGGCATCGCCCTCGACCAGCGTGAGTCGGTCGCTGACGCCCATTTCCAGCGCGCGTTCGCGCGCCGCTGCCAGAAACACCGTGCTGATGTCCACGCCGACGCCTTCAATCCCCCAGCGCCGCGCCCACTGACACAGCATTTCGGCTTTGCCACAGCACAGATCCAACTGGCGCATTCCCGGCTGAAGGCGGCAGATGTCGCCCACCAGCATCAGCTTTTCGTCGGTGAAGGGATTGAGAATGCGGTGATTCGCTTCGGCGATCTCGTGAAATCGCAATGACATAATTGCTCCTATAGGTACGTTTCGACCCGTTGTGAACCATCATAACGCATTTCTTCACCAAGGACACAATTTCCGCATCATCTCGGTCACGGAAACATTCGCTCTCGGAGCGTGTTTGCAAATAAGAGATTATGGTCATTTTGCCCTCATCCCCTGCCCCTTCTCCCTCATGGAGAAGGGAAAGTCCCTCGCCCTGAGGGTTGAGGACAGGACAGTTTTA
>DAOUCB010000166.1:0-31069 GCA_034432495.1 Anaerolineae bacterium
GTCCCGTGTGAACAGCGATTGTGGACGCCTGCCGACCATTTTCTCAACGATCCAGTTCAGGCTGACTTCACTTGCCTGCGCTTCGCCGACCAGATGCCCGTCACGCAGCACGGTGAAGGTGTCGCCAATTTGCAGCAGTTCATCCAGCTTGTGCGAGATATAGACGATGGAAACATCATGCGCCTTCAGTTCGCGGATGATGCGAAAGAGAACTTCGACTTCGGTGTTGCTGAGTGCTGAAGTCGGCTCGTCCATGATCAGAATGCGAACATTCTGCGCCAGCGCTTTGGCGACTTCGATAATCTGCTGCTGACCGATGCGCAGGTCGCCCACAATCGTTTGCGGGTCGATCTGCTGCTCCAGGCGCTGCATGAGTTCAGCCGCGATCTGGCGCTGCTCTTTCTCCTTGATTGTACCGAGCGTCGTCGTCAGTTCATGCGCCATGAAGATGTTTTCGGCGACGCTCAGGTTGGTATACAGGTTGAGTTCCTGATAGATGATGCCAATGCCGTGATGGGCTGCGTCGCGCGGCGTGCGAATTGTGATCTCCTGCCCATTCAGCAGCAGACGCCCACTGGTGGCGGTTTCGACACCCGCCAGAATTTTCATCAGCGTGCTTTTGCCCGCGCCATTCTCGCCGATCAAGACGTTCACTTTGCCGCGATGTATCGTGAAATTCACATCCTGAAGCGCCACCGTACCGGGGTAGACTTTCGAGATGTGTTCCGCCTGAAGAATGACGGCTTCAGAACTGGGGTTCATGGGCTTACCCTGTCACCGTGAGAATGACCGGCGTCACGACAACGCTGCTGGCGTCAAATTTCGTTCCAGCGGTGAACGTGCCCGAAAATTGGATCGTTTTGCCTTGAAGTGTGTGTATGTCTCCCAGCGGCGTCAACACGTTTTGGTTGACGAGGGCATTCAACTGGTTGGAGACGGCTGCATAGTCCATCTGGTTCGTAAACTGGTTAAAGTCGATGAAAGGCATGGCATCGCGCAGCGCCGTCCCGCGAATCACCGGGCCGATTGCCAGCGTCAGGTCTGCCTGACCGTCGTTCGTGGTATCCACAGTCGCCACGCCTGCACGCGAAGTCGTATTCACCTCGATCACCGTCCCTGTCCCGGTGATCATGAAGCTGTAGGGCTGGTTCGTACCGGGGCGATGACCGTATTTTTCCGAGGCGGCTGTCGCGTTTTCGCGCAGGGCGTTGAGCAGTTCATCGCTGGGCGTTGCGCTCTGCTCAAGCGCCGGGATCACCTGAGAATCCCAAAGCTCACCCGCCAAATTCGCGGCGTTGAACTGCTGGCTTTCGTCACCGATAACCGCCTTGCCAGTCGTGGGATCAAGTGGGCGAATCGTCGCAATCGTGCAGCTTGACATCAGCCAGGCACCGAAGACAACCATCACCAATACCCATTTGGACGGGGTGAATGAACGTGTCTGCATCATCGCAGTTCAGTTCTCTGACGCAGGGTGCGGGTCAGCGATGCGGACCGTGCCGTCACTGGTTCAGTAATCAAGATTATTCTAAGTTCCTGCATAAATATTCATGATAGAAAAAATAATCAACTACTATCGATGATAGACTCTTTTCCTATGCTTGTCAACTGAATGAAACTGGGCGGGAGAGCAGGGAAAATCAGAACAATCGCAAGCAGACGAAATGGAGGCGCGCGCAAGCGTGCAGAAAGGTGGGGGCTGGAACAGACATCGCTTCCGCACCGATGAACGACGACCTGATCGGCACGCCCGCCGCTATGAGTCGCGAACAGGCCGACGATCTGCCGCTGAATGCCCGCTCGGACATCTATTCGCTAGGCTTGGTGCTGAAAAACACAATGCCTGACATCAGGATCGGCGTCACCCAGAGCGCAGCCCGCCCAAACAGCAGGAACAAAAACGTACTGCTGATCAGGCCGAGGATAAAACCATTATTCTCGCGGAAAAACAGTTCACGCGCGCGGTAGACTGAGCCAAAACGGGCAAAAAATATCCCCGGATACAAGCCCGTGATGATGATGAGGAGGGCATAAAGCGGCCACAACTGAGTATTGAATGGTGCGGCGTTCAACATAATGACGCAGGCGAAATAGGCAAGCAGCGCCAGCAGCAGAAAACCGTTCAGAGGAAAGCGCATCCTTTGTAAAAGGCGAACCCCGATTGCACTGCCAATCAACCAGCAGAGCGTGACCATCAGAAAGGTGGTGAAGCTGGACGAGAGTGTGAACGAGAGTTGAAAGTACAGGCCTGTCTGGAGTGCTCCCAGCAGCAGCCCAACAAGCGCTGGATAAACCCAGTGAAGAATACGCACCGCGCTACTCCTGCCACCGCAAATTGCGATTTATTGCTCCGTCTGCATCGCTGTCAATGAACAAAACGACATGCTGGCATGAATGTAACACCTCGCCTTGCGTCTGAGTTGGGGATGACCTTATGGCGTGAGTATAAGAAGCGACTTTACAATGAAGATGAAACAAACATTGTGAACGACTGGAGTGGTTGTCATTGAGAGCCGTTGATCCCCTACTGGGACAGCAGTTAGGCAATTTCCTGATCCAACAGGCATTGGGACAGGGCGGGATGGCGCGCGTCTACAAGGGGCTGGACGTTTCACTGAAACGCCCGGTCGCTGTCAAGGTGATTGGCGAGGGCTTGCGTCAATCCGACCTGTATGCTCAGCGCTTCGAACGCGAAGCCCAAGCTGTCGCTGCGCTTCATCACCCCAATATTGTCAATATATTCTATTTTGGCAATCAGGATGGTTTGTATTATCTGGTCATGGAATATATCGACGGCACCGACCTGGAATCCGTCCTGCATAATTACGCTGAGCATCATGAACTCATGCCCTACGCGGATGTCGTGCGTATTCTGGAGGCGATGGCTTCCGCGCTGGACTACGCACATCAGCAAGGCGTAATCCACCGTGACGTGAAACCGTCAAATATCATGGTAGAGCGCAATGGCCGCCCGGTTCTGACCGACTTTGGTCTTGCGCTGCGCGTGAGCGAAGGCACCGTGGGAGATACCTTCGGCACGCCCCACTACATCTCGCCCGAACAAGCCCAGAATTCCGCCAACGCGGTGCCGCAGTCTGACCTTTATTCTTTAGGTGTGGTCGCCTATGAAATGCTCGCCGGAACCGTGCCCTTTGACGATCCCTCGCCGACTGCGCTGGCGATGCAGCATATCATGGCAGCCGTACCTTCGCCGCGCCTCTTCAATCCTAAACTTTCGGAAGCAGTCGAGCGCGTGCTGTTCAAAGCGCTCGCCAAAGAACCGGATGATCGCTACGCAAACGGCGTTGAATTTACTGCCGCGCTGCGCCAAAGCCTCGAAGCAATGCTGCGCTCTCCCCAGGCGGTCAGCATTCTGCCCGATTCTGCCAGCAATGAGGAAGAAACGGTTCGACACGTTTCGATGCAGACCGTCCTCGATAAAGTCCATCAGGAACTGGCGATGCAGCAGGCCAAGGGGCAGACGGTCACACAAGCTGTTGATGAGACGGCGAAAGCGTCCGCGCAGCCTTCCCGAATAAGCGGCCTGCTGCCTTACATCGTCGCGATAGGGGTGACTCTCGTAGCTCTGTTGGTAATCGCTGTGATTCTCTCGTCCTCTGGCAATGCACCCGCTGCCGCAGCATCACCCACTCCGCTGATTGCTGCGGTCGTGAGTTCGCCTTCGCCTGTGCCGCCCACCGAAACCACAGTCCCACCAACCGCCACCAACATACCACCTAGCCCGACACTGCCGCCGCCCACCGACACCGCCGCGCCAATCAATGTGATCATTCCACCCACAGAGACGTCATTTCCGCCCTCTGCTACGCCGATTCCACCCACAGAGACGTCACTTCCGCCCTCTGCTACGCCGATTCCGCCAACAGAGACACCGTTGCCGCCTTCTGCGACACCAATCCCGCCGACAGAGACTTCAATACCACCCAGCGCGACAGAGAACCTCCCAAATGCTGTGCCAATAGCAACGGACACGCCGCCCGGCCCAACCGCTGCCCCGTCCGATTGGCTGCCCGTCCGGTTTATTTACAACAATGACGCCTTTTTCTGGATGAATGACTCGAATCGGAGTATCGACTCGCGTCCAATCGTTTTTGAGCGCATCGGCGCGACAGGACGTTTTGAGGGCAATCGCTGGGCCTACTGGACGATGGAATCGGGGCGCTGTATGGAAATTGCCTTTGCCGACGTACGTAATCCTGCTCGCCCTGAAAACTGTCGCCCGAATGCATTTTTCACGCCAACCCGCAATCAGAACACGAATTTCTGGACGGGTTCCGGGCAGTTCCACGTTTTATGGAACGGCACCGAGATCGCCGTTTGCGAGATCGCTGCCGGGGAATGCAGCACATCTGTGCCACCCGCCTAACGATTATCTGGAGAAAACACAATGGCGCTCAATAGCGATCCATTCATAGGTCAACAGCTTGGCGACTACACCATCGAGTCGCTGCTTGGACAAGGCGGCATGGCGCGCGTTTATCGCGCCGTCGATCCGAATTTGAACCGTGTCGTCGCCATCAAGGTGATCGATCCCGGTGTGGTCGAAGACCCTGAATACACGCGTCGTTTTAAGCGCGAAGCGCAGACCGTCGCCAAACTCAACCATCCGAATATCGTCAGCCTGTATCAATTCGGCCTGTCAGGAACGGTCTACTTTATGGCGATGGCCTTTATTGATGGTGTTGACCTCGACTGGCTGATCAATGATTATGGTCACGACAGCCACAATATGGGCTACCCTGATTTACTACGCATCATCACTCAGGTCGCGTCGGCGCTTGACTACGCACATGGTCAGGGCGTGATCCACCGCGACATCAAACCGGGCAACATCCTGCTCAATCGTCAGGGACGCGCCTTCCTGACCGATTTTGGACTGGTGCGTGATATGGCAATCCCGACACTCGGCGAAATTTTCGGGTCGCCGAAATATATGTCGCCGGAGCAGGCCATCAATTCGGCAAACGCCGTTCCGCAGTCCGATCTCTACTCGCTTGGCATTGTCCTCTACGAGATGGTCACGGGGCATGTTCCCTTTAGTGGAGGACACCCGAATGACATTGCGCTCATGCACATCGAGGAACCGCCGCCATCGCCGCGTCAATTTAATCCGTCGCTCTCACCCGCCCTCGAAGCCATCATCCTGAAACTACTTGAAAAACGACCTGAAGATCGCTTTCAAACAGGCGCGGAAGTGGTCAACAAGCTGCGGCTGGCACTCAAATAATGGGAACAATCAACATGGCTGCACAGGAATATTTCGTCGATGATCTGGTCGTCGAACACTATCCTCCTCAAAATGCAAACCCTGGGTCTCCACTTCTGTTTATTCACGGTTCGTATGGTGGAAGCTGGATATTCGAGAATTACCTGAAGTATCTCTCGAATGGAGGTTGGGACAGCTACGCGCTCAATTTACGCGGGCATTATAAGAGCAAGCCCTGCGAACTCTGGGGCATGACGCAGTGGGATTATTCCCGCGATATTCTGGAGGTCATCAAGACACTGCCCGCACCGCCCATTCTCATCGGTTTTGGCATGGGCGCGCAGCTTGTTCAAATCGCCTTCAGTCTGAAAGTCGAAGCCGTTGGCGCGGTGCTTATCAGCGCAAAGCGTGCCTTCTTTAACGCGCAGGACATCCCACAGCATGTGCTCGATATGCCCAAGCTGGTGGAGGGAAAGCCATTGACTTCGGCACCGGATATGTCCGCGAAAATGATGAGCGAGTTCAATGCCCATTTCACACGGCAGGCGGAACCACTCTCGTGTTTTCTCGCGCTGCTCAATGGCGAATTCAACATCCCGTATCTGGCGATCCAGGTACCTTATCTGGTCTTAAACGGAGAACTGGACAGCGAGATCACGAAGGAGGAGGGCGCAGAACTCGCCAGGATATATTCTGGCAAAGGGAGGCTCGAACTTATTCCTGGAGCGAGTCACGAAGGTATCCTGGCGGGATACCGTTGGCGGGAAGCTGCAAACGCCTTGAACTACTGGCTGCAAACCTACCATTTCCATGAACCGACCCGGAAAAACGCGAAATGAATGCTGATAGTCTGCTCGGCAAAACCTTTGACGAATACCGTATCGAAAAACCGCTCGGTGCTGGCGGGATGGCGAAGGTTTACCGAGCGCTCGACGTAAAGCTCAAACGCTATGTGGCGCTCAAAGTGATCGCTTCCGATTTGCGCGACAACAGCGACTACACCGCCCGTTTCGAGCGGGAAGCCCAATCGATTGCCCGGTTGGAGCATCCCAATATCGTCCAAATCTATCGCTTTGGCGAAGCCAACGGCATGTACTACATGGCGATGCAGTACGTTGATGGCGCTGATCTCGGCTGGCTGATTCGCGACTACAAAAGCGCAGGCGAAGTCATGCCGATGGGCGACATTGTGCGCGTCATGCAGGAAATTGGCACTGCACTCGATTACGCCCACAGCCGCGACGTGATTCACCGCGACGTCAAACCGAACAATATCATGGTCGATAATCGCGGAAGAGCGCTGCTGACTGATTTTGGCCTGGCGCTGCTCGGCGATGTGGGAACACGCGGCGAAGTCTTCGGATCGCCGCACTATATCGCGCCGGAGCAGACCGTTTCGTCGGCGAACGTCGTTCCGCAGAGCGATATTTATTCGCTGGGGATCACGCTTTTTGAGATGCTGACGGGCGAACCCCCGTTCACGGGAATAGAGCCGCTCGAAGTCTCGATGCGGCATCTCTCCGAGCAGCCGCCTGCACCCAGCCAGCTCAACGCCGCGCTATCGCCAGAACTCGATCAGGTCGTCCTGCGTGCGCTCGAAAAAGAGCCGTTTGACCGCTATCTGACCTGCGCCGAATTTTCTGCGGCTCTTCAGGCGGCGGTCGAAAGCTACCAGCCCAATCCACAGCCTGCGCCTGGTCAGGTACGCCGACCGTCACTGGTGTTACTTCCTCAGAAAGTCCACGCTCACCAACAGGCACTACCCGTTCCAGCGCAGAGCAATGAAGCTCCGTCGCTGCATACCACGCCTGCGCCCGCTGTGCCATCGCCAGCGGGTGTCGCGACAATTCCGGTCACTCAGCCAGCAAGCAATTCCTGGAAGCGCGCGCTGATGCTTGCCGGAGGGCTGTTTCTGGTGGGGATTGTTGTGATCTTCGCGCTGCTCAAGGCGCGCGAACAAAGTGGAGCGCCAACCAGCGAACCTCTGCTGACTTCAGCACCCGCAACCACCGCGCTCGTCATTGTTCAGCAAGTCGCCTCATTAACGCCAACGCCAACACCATTTCCGACGATGACGCCAACGATTCTGCCCGCCACTCAGGAACCGACCTTAGGAGCGCCTGCTGCTGCTCCGACCACCGTTCCCATCACTCTCGAAGCCGCAACCACTATTCTTTCGATGACGGCAGCACCTAAACAATACACCCTTTTAATCGCGCGCCATGCCGATCAAAGTCTGGTGATCGTTAATATCGGCCTCGAACCCTTTCCTTTGAACAATGTGCGTCTGAGCAATGATCGGGGGACGGTCGTTGGGGCACAATGGCAGGCCGATCCGCTGAACAATGGGGAATGTGTTTCGATCTGGAAATCGAATCGCAAAACGGATCCGTCGGATGTCGTTTGTGTGGAAAAGGGGTTTCGTATAACGCTTGAGCCTAAGGATGTGTTCTGGAAATCAAAATTCACGGTCTATTTTAGTGAACTGCCTGTAGCCACCTGCGATCAGGATTCCTGCATAATCCAAATTCAGGGCTTTTGAACACCCTCACGGCGTGCCCTTGTTGTGAAGGGATAATCCCCAAAATCAAAAACGATGTTCATCATGAGCATCGTTTTTTGATTCCGGGTGCAGTGGCGGGAGTTGTGGAGCTGGGGACGTATCGAACTCGCATGATGCGGGACGGTTTTCCGACCGCTCCGGGCATTTTTCCCGTCCAGGTCGTGACGCCTGCTCATGACAGCGGGACGCCCCATGTCATAGGCTAATTGCATAGCCAATTGAGAAGATCGCCGATCCGAAAGTATGCCGCTTCTATAGATGTTCAGGTTGAATGTCAGCGACGCCCGTCGTGATCGAAATGATCTTCGTTAGTAAACAGGAGCTTATTATCATGTCAGTCGAAGCAAACAAAGCACTGGTTCGGGAATTTGCGGATCTCATCGACGCTGGCGATCTGGAGTCAGCACTCACTTTTTTCAGCCCTGACTACACCGATCACACGCCCTCCATCGGCCTGCCGCCTGGCGTCGAAGGGGTGCGCGTGTTCTACAATGCGCAATTCGCTGCCTTCGCAGATCGGCGGACAACTTCGCTGGATATGATTGGCGAAGGAGACAAAGTCGTTCATCGTCTGAGCGGAGATATTACCCATACCGGCGAATTTCTCGGCATCCCCCCCACAGGCAAACACGTTACCTGGTCGTGCATCGACATCTGGCGCATCGCCGATGGAAAGTTCGTTGAACATTGGGTCGAAGCGGACATGATGGGCCTGATGCAGCAGCTCGGCGTCATGCCACCTGTGAACGCTCAGTAGGCGGATAAAGGAGAGCGAATGATGCGTACACGAGTGCTAATCCTGATTATGGGTTTTATCCTGCTGATGGTGGGGGTCGTCCCTGCCTTGGCTCAAGCGGAAACGCCGCCGCTGCCCGGCGAGGTCATCCTCAGCGATCTGGGATCGCCGCGCGGGATTGCCTTCGATAGCGACGGCAATCTGCTGGTAGCGGTCGCGGGCACAGGCGGCGAAATCGTCATTAGCATGGCAGGGCCGGAAGGTGAAGCGGCAACTCACATCGGACTGACCGGACGGGTCATCTCCCTCGCCCCCGACGGAACTGCAACCGACCGAATCAGCGGTTTCCCCAGCTACGCAATGGCAGCCGAGACCGTCGGGCTGTACCGGGTGATTCCCAACGGCGATTCGCTTTGGGTGGTGTACTCCGGCAGCGGTGAAGCGAATATCGGCGGGTTCTGGACAGACTCGGTCGTCGAATACGACGCCCAGACCCTCGCCGTCAAAACCATCATCAACCTGAACGCCTTCGAGGCAGCCCACGACCCGGACGGTGCCGGGTACAACACCAACGTTTCCGATATTGCCTGGGGAACCGACGGGACGATGTTTATCACCGACGCAGGCGGCAACGATTTGCTGTCGTGGACAGCGGACGGTGGCTTGCAGCTTGTTCATGCGTGGACGGATGATCCCGTCCCCACATCAGTTGAAGTGGCTGCGAATGGCGACCTGTATGTCGGGTTCCTCGGCGCAGCTATGGCACCAGGTGCAGGCAGGATCGAACACTGGTCAGGCGACCATTTGGTCGAAACCTTCGGCGGTCTGAATAATGTCAGCGACATTCTGCTGGATGGCGACACGCTCTACGCTGTGCAGCTCGCGGTTTTCGGTGCGCAGGGGCCAGGCCCCGGCAGCGTCGTCAAGGTCACTGCGGACGGCGCGACGCCCATTGCCGAGGGGCTGCCCGCACCGTTCGGCATCGCCAAAGGCAAGGACGGCGCGCTGTACGTCTCCTTCGGCACCGCTTTCGTGCCCGAGGGAACGGGCGGCGTTCTCAAGCTGACGCAGTAACCCCGCTTGATAGGCAGTTCCTAGGGACGCACTCATCAAAGTGAGTGCGTCCAGTTCGCAGGTGATGGCGATGAACCGGATTTTTCTCTCAACGAACGGCAGCAGATTGGCACGAGCCGAATGCGATGCTCGTGGGAATTGGTCAGTCGAGTTCCTGCTGGAGGACACAAAAGTATGTTGTCTGGCTGCCAATCCGAACGACTCCAATGTCACCTATGCAGGGACATGGGGTAACGGGGTGCTTCGATCCGATGATCGGGGGAGAACGTGGCACTCTGTCGGGATGGAAGGGCATGTCGTCAAATCTATTGCCATTTGTCGTTCCGACCCGCAAGTGATCTATGCCGGGACAAAGCCGCCTGCCATCTTTGTCACCCGTGACGGCGGGCAGACCTGGACGGAGCAGGAATCCTTCCGAAAGCTGCGGCGCTGGTTCTGGTTTACACCGGCGGAACCCGGCGATCCTTACGTGATGGGGTTAGCCGTTTCCCCCACGAATCCCAATCTTGTGATCGCTGGCGTAGAGGTAGGCGGCACGTTCCGCAGCGCTGACGGTGGGCAGACCTGGCAGGGGCGTCTCAAAGGGACGAGCCTCGACTGTCACAGTCTGAGATTTCACCAGACGGATGGCAACTGGGCGTATCAGGCGGGTGGCGGTTGGCCGGCGGCGGTTAGTCCCGACGGCGGCTTGACATGGAAGCAGCCGCTGCGGGGATTGCGCTGGAGTTTGTACGGCATCGCTGTGGCTGCCGACCCGGCAGACCCGACGATCTGGTATGCATCGGCGGCACCTCATGCCGTTTTCCCGCAGCTTCACAAAATGCCGCGCGGTCATTTTGCCGGCGAAGCCAATGCCTTCCTTTTTCGCAAACACGGCACAGGCCGTTGGGAACGACTTGGCGGCGGGCTGCCTCAGCCGCTCGATTACATGGCTTACGCTTTGGCGACTGACCCGGAATCGCCGGGGCATCTCTACGCCGGTTTGAGCAGCGGTGATGTGTGGCACACGGCGGATTACGGCGATCACTGGCAGCAGCTTCCATTCAATCTGGGCAATATCTTTATCGACATGATACTGCTTTGACAAATGAGGGAAAGGAAATTTTGCAATGGCAGCCGCAGGTCAAGCGCGAGAAAAAGCTTATCAACGCTACGCATGGGTCATTCTGTTCCTGCTCAGTGCCCTGCTGGTGCTGGACATCGTGATCGTCGCCGGGGTCGAAGATCACGCGAGTGAGTTTCAGAAGGACACGGGCGTTACATGGCAGGAATTTACGACAGCCTATCCCGGAGTCGCGGACGCTTACGTACTTAATCAGCGACTGCTGTACGTGGGCTTCACCAGTCTTGCGCTGTTCGGGCTGGTGGTTACCTGGGTCGGTTTCCGTCATGGGGATCGCTGGGCTTGGTTTGCCATGTGGCTCTTGGTGGCGGCGCTAGCGCTGACCGCCCTCCTGTTCGCGCCATCGAGACGACCCGAGATCGGCGCTGTCTATGGGGGATTCGGCCTTGTCGCTTTGATCGCGCTGCTGCTGCCGATCCGAAAGTTTTTCCCCAGCAGTCCCGACCACGAAGTACAGCGAAATCCTTCAGCTCAGGACGTTGCTGCGTAATCGAGAAGGAGAACTCTATGCGACGCTGGTTTATGTCCCTGAATGGCGCGGTCACTCTGGGTATCCTCGCCTTTGTGACGCTGATAGCGCGCTTGACTTTTCTCGATGCGCTGTATGTCCCGGAGTTCAGTGCTTTCCTGCCGGAGAGCCAGCCTGCGACCATCGCGCTGACGATGCTGGTGTACATGGTTCTGGTCGGCGGTTGGGTCTGGGCGCTGCTTGCCGCCGCGCAAGGCAGCCGGGGCGGTCTGATCGTGTCACTGCTGTTCAGCCTGCTGACCGCGTTTGGCGGCGGCCTTTTCACACTGATGACTCTTTGTCCCAACGGGTGTGCCGCTCCGCCGGTAGGCAATGGCATCGTCTGGGCAAATCTGATCAGCGGGCTGGCAGCCAGCATAGCGCTGATTTTCCAACTCACGCGCCGACAGTCCCCTGTCGTGAGCCGTTCCATGCGAGAGGAAACCGCATGAGCCGTTGGTTCAGGTCTCCCTATCGTGTCCTCACGGTTGCAGTCATCTGCGTTGCCTTGACGCTGCTGGCGCTGCTGATTGTCGTCGGTGAGCAGGGGATGTCCGAGCGTACGATTGCCGCCAGCCTGCTGGTACTGACGTTCACGACGTTTGAGATCGGCGGCATCCTGTTCACGGGCAGAGCCATGCAGAACTGGCCCATCCAAAATCGGGCTGCTCATCTGCGCTGGGAACGGAGCTTCGTCATCCTGCCGACCGTGCTCACAATGCTCGGCTTGGTGCTGCTGGCGGATCTGCTGCGCGCTGCCGGGGATAGCTATCTGGCGCAGTTGGGTATGGCGACCTATCTCTTCGCCGCAGCGCTGGTGGTGGTCGCCGAGACGACCTTTGTTCACAACGACGACTGGAATTACCCGCAGGTCGTGGCTTACGTGGTGCTGGCGCTGCTGGCGCAGGCTGCTTTTGGCGTGGCGCTGCTGCAAACCGGGCTGCTCCCAGCGTGGGTGGGCTGGGCGACTCTGATCTGGAACCTCGGCTACTTGCTGATCATCCTGATCGCTCGCCCGCGCGAAGTGTATTATCCCGCGATCCACTACGTCGCGCCGCTGTTGATCGGCATCGCAATGGTGGCAAGCGGCTGGGGTTAGTTGAGGCTCTTGAGTCGATTTCAAGGAGAGGAGTTTGGAGATGCCATCCAAGTTGTTGTTACGCGGTATGAAAGTCGCAAATCGTCTGCATGTCGGGCTTTATCGCCTGACCAGTGGCAAGTTAGCGAATCAGGCTGCCGGAATGCCGCTGCTGCTGATTACGACTACGGGACGAAAATCGGGCAAACCGCACACCAACCCGATAGTCTACATCGAAGAGAGCCAGGAATATCTGGTGTCGGCATCGGCTGGCGGCATGACCTGGAATCCCGGCTGGTATTTCAACCTGACGAGCCATCCAGACGCGAAAATCCAGGTTGGCAGCCAAAAGTTCAACGTTAAGGCAACCATCATAGAAGGTGAGGAACGCAACCGGTTGTATGAAATGTTCAAAGCGGCCAGCAGCAATTTCGTCAAGTACGAAAAGAGCGCCAACCGTACCATTCCGGTTATCCGCCTCACACGCACCGATAAGTAACCCCTGCGCCGCAGCGGTTCATGATACGATATGCGTGTCAATAGGTTCAGAAAGCTAGTCACTATGAACGAGCAAACCGCCCGACGGCTGTCCCGGTCGATTGCACTACTGGCAGTGAGCCTGGTGACGATTGGCTGGATATTCAGCATTCTCGCACTGATCGCGGATGAGCATCATCCAACCTTCAGCCACCAGTTTTTTGCGCCGGTGCTCACGATTACCTACAGCGTCGTCGGCGTGTTGGTCGCATCGCGCCATCCCCAAAATCCCATTGGATGGCTTTTTTGCGCGACGGGATTGCTCACTTCGCTGAATATGCTGACAGCGGGCTACAGCCTCTACGACCAACTCGTCGTCACCACCGGGGTTCTGCCAGGCGGGTCGCTGGCGTGGTGGCTTGATCTCTGGCTCTGGATTCCGAATACCCTGCTGCCGTTCACCTTCCTCCTGCTGCTGTTCCCGAACGGACGCCTTCTCTCCATGCGCTGGCGTCCAGTCGCCTGGGCAGCCGCATTGGGCACGGCAATGATCACAGTGGCCGTCGCGCTCTCCCCGGAGCCATCCAAAGCGTTGGGGATAACAGGTCCAAACCCCTTTGGCATATCGGGCGCGGCGGACGCCATGAATGCACTCATTGCCACTTCAGCGCCGCTGATTCTGGTCGGCGTATTCGGATCAATCGCCGCGGTTGCAGCACGGTATCGTCGCGCTAGTGGAGTGGAACGCGCACAGGTCAAATGGCTGGTCTATGCTGGCGTTTTCGTGATTGTCGGCAATGTGATAGGCGGCATTGCCTGGTTCATTGCGCCTGGCGATCCGTTTGCACTGGAATTCTCCATCGTCATGACCTTTGTCACGCTGGTTGGCATTGTGCTGGCTACCGGGATCGCCATCCTGCGCTACCGTCTCTGGGATATTGATGTCATTATCAACCGCACGGTGGTGTACGGCTCCTTGAGTGCGCTCGTCATCCTCGGATATGCCGCCATCGTGGGCGGGCTGGGGCTGCTGCTGCAAGCTGAAGGCAGTCTGCCGATTGCACTTGTGGGGACGGGCATTATTGCCATTTCGTTTCAGCCGCTGCGCGAACGGCTTCAGCGGCGCGTGAACCGGCTGATGTACGGCGAGCGCGATGCTCCGTATGCCGTCCTCGGTCGGCTGTCGCAGCGGCTGGAGGTCGTCGTTGCCCCGGAGATGGTGCTGCCGACCGTCGTCGAAACCGTTTCCGAAGCGCTCAAGCTGCCCTATGCCGCGATCACGCTGAAGCAGGGGGATCGATTCGAGATCGCGGCGGATTACCAGCGTTCGGCGACGGCTGCCCCGGAACATCACCCCGACACCAATCTGGAGATTTTGCCGCTGGTGTATCAGTCGGAAACGGTCGGGCAACTGATCCTCGCGCGCCGCGCCCCCGGCGAACCTTTCTCCGAGATTGATCGGCGTTTGCTGGAAACCATCGCCCGTCAGGCAGGGGTCGCCGCCTACAACGTGCGCCTGACGCAGGATTTGCAGCACTCGCGCGAGCGGCTCGTTACGACTCGTGAAGAAGAACGCCGCCGCCTGCGCCGCGATCTGCATGATGGGCTTGGCCCGGTGCTCGCGGCAATGTCGTTCCGGCTGGACGCCATCCATAATCTGGCGGATCGCGATGCGGCGGAGGTCAAAACGATGGCAACCGAACTGAAAGCGCAGATGCAGGCCGCGCTGGCAGACATTCGACGCATTGCCTATGATCTGCGCCCGCCCGCGCTGGATCAACTTGGCTTAGTGGGCGCGTTGAAGGAACACGTCGCCGCGTGCAATCAGACGCAGGGGCTGCAAATCACGCTGGAAGCGCCTGAAATCCCGTCGCTGCCCGCTGCCGTCGAAGTAGCGGCCTACCGCATTGCGATGGAGGCGATCACCAACGTCAGTCGCCATGCCGAGGCGAAGCACTGCCGCGTGCGGCTTTCCCTGCCGGGCGACTTATGCCTGGAAGTCATGGATGATGGGCGCGGACTTCCTGGGGTCGTTCGGGCAGGCGTGGGCCTAACCTCAATGCGTGAGCGCGCCGAGGAATTAGGCGGGACATGGCGTACAATAGCGCTGCCACAGGGTGGGACAGGCGTGTTGGCTCTATTGCCTTTATCGTCCCTGGCTGTCAGCGTCGCAGGAGAAGCCTGATGGAACGTGTCCGCGTCTTGATTGCCGATGACCATACCCTGTTTCGTGAGGGTCTGCGGGCGCTGCTGGCATCGATCCCGGAGATCGAGGTCATCGCTGAGGCTGCCAGCGGCAGGGAAGCGATTTGCCTGGCGGTTGAACACCAGCCTGATGTGATTCTGATGGACATTCAAATGCCTGACCTGAACGGCATTGAGGCGACCCGCCAGATTCTGCGTGTCAGCCCGCACATCGGCATCCTTGTCCTGACCATGTTCCAGGATGATGACAGCGTCTTTGCCGTGATGCGCGCCGGGGCACGGGGCTATGTGTTGAAAGGCGCTGATCAGGTCGTACTCTTGCGGGCAGTACGGGCGGTCGCGAACGGCGAATCGCTGTTCAGCCCGGAGATTGCTGCGCGTCTGATGCGCTTCTTCACGGATCTGAAACCTGCGTCAGACCCAGGACTTTTCCCTGAACTGACCGAGCGTGAGCGGGAAATTCTCGCGTTCATTGCCGACGGACAGACGAATGCGGAAATCGCCGAAAAACTGGTGATCAGCATTAAGACGGTACGCAATCACGTCTCGAACATCTTCAGCAAATTGCAGGTCGCCGACCGGGCACAGGCTGCCCTTCGCGCGCGAGCAGCGGGGCTGGGCGGCTTGACCTCGACAGCTTCCCTCAACGACAGCAGCGAGGCATAAGCGATTATTTGAGGCGATAATCCCCTGACGACCAGTCTGTAGCGGCACGCCATGAGGGTGTTACAAAAGTGTCATGCTTGTGGACGGATGGTTTGTAGGGGCGAGGCACGAGTCTTTTTCAGAATCATATCATTTGCACAGTCTGGTCACAATCGCTGGCAATCTGTAGGGGCGCAGCGTGCTGCGCCCTTGCGTGTCTCCCCTCTCCACTTCGTAGTTCATCGGACGACACTTTTAATCTATTGTCGCTCCAGAGCCAGGTTTTCCGGTCGGGGCAAGTCCCTTTAGTGGACTTCCCGACCGAAGCGCTAGCCAGGGGTTGAAACCCCTGGTGGCAAAATCCGACTCGTTCATTAAAACTGTCGTCCCCTAAAACTTCGTAGCGAGGGGTCGGGGGTGAGGTAAATCTGTGCATTCCGCCAATTCTGAAATACGCTCACGCCTCGCCCTGCAAGAAGACCCGCAGGGTTGTTTTTCTCCCTTTCTCCCGAACTTGTTCGAATCTCAACTTGTTGAGACACGTCTTGCGTGGGATGGCAAACTTGTTTGCACAGGGCCGGGAATAGAGGGGCTTTTTCAATACCGTCATGCCTCGCCCTTGTTGTGAAGGGATGATCCCCAAAAGAAAAACGGCGGACAATTATCCGCCGTTTTTCTGACTTTGTTGAAGTCTGAATTCGCTTGAGTGTGCCTGGAGAGATTCGAACCCCCGACCCTCTGCTCCGTAGGCAGATGCTCTATCCGCTGAGCTACAGGCACGTACTGGTATTCATGATAGCACCGTGCCGCAGACGGGTCAAGACTCACTTAGCGCTGAATCCCCACAGGCAGCGCAGACCAGTGACCATCGGCATCCGGCGGGAAGTCCACAACACGCACCACCGCATCGAGGTTGAGCGCGCCATAGAGGTGCGGGAAGCGTTCGCTGCTCTCTGGCGCTTCTGCGGGCGGCTCATAGCGCAGTTCCGCCTGAAGTTTCGCCGGATCGACCACCAGCAGCGCGAGACTCGTCTGCCCCGCATAAAAGCGATTCGCCGTGCCGACGACCTGCTCCGGCAGGGAAAAATGGATAAATCCCTGCGCTGCCAACGAGTCGGCGCGATAAGCGCCCTCGCCCTGCGCCTGCGCCCATGCGTTCTTTGAAACAATATGCAAAATCATGGTGCTGCCTCTAACTTCACCGTGGATGTATCGACCCAGGCGATCACGTTGCCAATCTTGATTTGCGCCCACCCACCCCAGTCCGCCTCGGTGATGAAGGCGCATAAAACCCTCTGGCTGATGGTCTGAAGCGGCGGATTGTTCGCCAGCGATGGCTGCAAGCGCAGTTCGAACCTGCTGCTGATCGGTGTCGCCGTACCGCTTCGCCAGCGCGGATCGTCAAGCGCCGCCAGCGATACGCCCGTCATCAGCGGATCGGCAGGCTGCGACTGAGGTAAACCTGTCGGCAGCGGATTGTCGGACTCCGTCACCAGCCCGCCGCCGAGTCCCGGCAGCGGTGTCGTCAGATAAGGCGAAGTTGTCCCGATCACCTGCTGCGGGTCGAAATCCGGCGCAAGCGTCGAAAATGGCAGCGTCGGGCGACCGTAATAGGCTGCGCGCCACGCCATATCCGCCTGCTGCTGCTCGTTACTCAGATACGCCCCGACGACGATCACCACCGTCACGCCCAGGCCGACCATCAGCACCAGCACCCCGACGAACAGCAGCAGCGGCTTGAGTGAGCGGCGGCGCGTTCGGCTCGGAAGCGGCGGCGGCAGCGATGACGACAGATTTTTGCGGGCGAAGCGCGCGTTCGGAAGTGTGCGATCCGACGTTACGCGGCGCTGATCCATCGGCGCGCGTTTCCACTTGGCCTTCATCGATCCCATCCGTTTCAGCCCCTACTGCGCCGGGCCGATCCAGTGGGCGTTGATCGTGATGATGCTCGTGCAGGCCGCCAGCGGATTCGTATCATAGGTGGCGGTCATCTCGGTCGGCGACAGCACTTCAAACTTGAAGTCCTTCAGTTCGTACAGCCCCGGATGCGCGCGCACCCCCGCGCCGAGCGTGATGTCTTTGTTGAACGTCGATAAGCTGCTGCCGTCGTCCGAAATCGTGATTTCGAAGATCGGGCTGGGCGTCTTGATCTTCAGTTCGCCGCAGTCGCCCCCTTCCAGACTCTTGTAGACATAAGGCGGCGGATAGTCGATCTTCCAGCGACCGCTCAGAGGCGTAACCAGCGCGTCCGCAATCGCCTGCGCGCTTGCGTCAGGCGCGGCGGCGATTCGTCGCTGTAAATAGTTTCCGTTGAAGCGCTCCAGCGCGGCTTGCGCATACGGAATCGGTGCGTCGGGCGTCGCTTCGGGCGTTTCCTCCGGCGATGATGCTGCGTTGAGCGGAGCTTCCACCAGCGCCCCTTCGACGGCGGTCGTCGTCACGCCCTGCGCCTGCACCTGCACGATTCCTTCAAGCACCTGAACGGTCAGAGCCGTGCCTGTGTTCTGGACAAAAGCCGTCGCTTCATTCAAGTCCAGCACAACCCCGTTGATTTGAAGGCGCGCCGGGTCGTCGCTGGATTGCAGCACGACGCCCGCACACGGCGACCCCGCACTGATCGAGAACGCCTGCATCGGCGTGAATTCCGGGTACTGCGGCACGGGGTCGTCCGCTGCGACGACCGCCAGCGCCTCCATATCGTAATCGCTGCCCAGCAGCGGCTTATTGATCCAGGCGGCCTGCATCGGCTGATCGGGAAGCTGCACGCGCACCCAGTTTCCACTTGGGGAAATGCCCGTTGCATTCAGGCTGGTGCCGTCGTCGAGCTTCGCGACCGGAGGATTGCCCGTGCGCGGCTGCTCACGAACATTGGCCTGTGTCCCTTTCACGACGACGTAGACAGGGACACGTTCTGGCAGTCCTCCAGCGCTCGTTTCGACAATCGGCTGCACCTCAAGGCCACCGATAAACGCCATGCTCACGAAGCGTCCGGCAGCAACATCGGGATAGCTGGCCTGCGTTTCGCCTAAAGCCAGCGCATCGACCGTAAAATTGTATATCCCATCGAACGAGATGATTTGACCATCATGACACAGGTCGCCGCGCACCATTGCTGTGCACTTCGCTGCCAACGCCTCCAGCGCGCCCGTCAGCGACTCGCAGCTTTGCGCGTAAGTCGTCGTCACGCCAATGGCGGTCGCCAACAGCAAAATGAGGATCGATTTCCACTTCATCAATTGCAGTCTCCGCAAGGAGTTTTTACGTCCCTTCCTTCTCAAACGGAATGCCATCTGCTTTGGGGCCAACCGCCTTGCCGACCAGCCCCGCCAGCACGACAATCGTAATCACGTAGGGAACCATTTGCAAGAACTGCGGCGGCACCGGCACGCCCAGAAATTGAAAGCGCTGACCGAGCGCGTCCGAGAAGCCGAACAGCAGCCCGCCCGCCAGCGCGCCAACCGGCGTGTATTTACCGAAGATCATCGCCGCCAGCGCGATAAAGCCGCGTCCGCTCGTCATGTTGTCATCGAACGCGCCCGTCCGCTCCAGCGAGAACCACGCCCCCGCCAGCCCCGCGATCAGCCCGCCGATAAACACGTTGATCCAGCGGTTGCGCTGCACGTTGATGCCGACCGAATCGGCGGCATGGGGGTTCTCGCCAACAGCACGCGTGCGCAGCCCCCAGCGCGTGTAGAACAAAACCACGTGCGTCACGATCAGCAGGACGAACATCGAGTAAAAAATCGGCTGTCCCTTGAAGAACACATCCCCCAGCACCGGAATATTCGACAACACCGGAATATTGAACGGTTGCAGTGTGTCGCGCCCCGCCTGCGACGACAGCAGCACCTCGCGGCGCACAAACGACGTCAGGCCGACCGCCAGAATATTGATCACCGTGCCGCTGACGATCTGGTCAGTCTTGAAGGTGATCGAAAGCCAGCCGTGCAGCAGCGCCATCGCCCCACCTGCCGCGACCGCCGCCAGCACGCCAAGCGCCTGCGCTGTCGGCGTTCCCAGCGATGGGCCAAGCAGTGTGAAAGCGACGAAGCCGAAGCACGCGCCCGCCAGCATCATACCCTCAATGGCGATGTTGACCACGCCGGATCGTTCGCACCAGATACCCGCCAGCGCCCCCAGCACAATTGGCGTCGCCAGCGTTAGGCTCACTTGCAGCATCACCGTCACGTTGGTGCTGTTGCCCGCCGCTGCGATGATTAGCACGGTTGGGATGATCAGTACCCCGTTGATGAACAGCCAGACCCAGCGCACGCGATAAAGCGTCCGGCTCTCACCGGGAATCAGCCCGACGATCCCGCCCAGCACATACAATACACCGACAACCAGCGTATAGCTGAGCGTCGAGACGAGGATGTCCGGCACGCCAGAACCGAACGTGAGCTTGGTCGTCGTACTGTCCGCGATGCTCCCTGGCCCGCTGAGGATCATCCACGCGCCCATCAGCAGAAACAGCAGCGCGAAGATCGTGATGCGCGTGATCTGGATTCGCTCACGCCACGAAGTGCGCGTCACGAGGGTGTCAAATGTCGTCGTTGCCATAGATACCTCTTTAAAAAGGAGTACCGAGTACTGAGTGCTGAGAGCATTACCGTTTAAAACAGTGTTACGCTTACTTGCTCTCCTAAATCCGCGAACAGCGCAAAGAAAAGCGTCGTTTTTCTCCCCTCGCCCCGCTTGCGTGGGAGAGGGGTCGGGGGTGAGGGGTGTAACAAAACTTTAAATGGTAATCCTCTCAGCACTCAGCACTGTCTTTCTGCTTTTCCTCAGCACTCAGTCCTCAGTACTCAGCACTTTCTCTTTAACTCCCCCAACCCTTCGAGAACATCGAAACCGTCTTTTCGCTCGGCTGCGGCACGCGCCACACATAACGGATGATCGCGTCAGCGGCGATGAACATGATAATCAGCGCCTGAATGATCTTCACCAGATCAATCGAAATGTCGGCGCGCACCTGCATCAAACCCGCCCCCGCCAGCAGCGACCCCCACAGCAGCCCCGCCGGAATCATGCTGCGCGGGTTCGTCCGCGCCAGCAGCGCGACCGCAATCGCGTCGAAGCCGAGGCCGGAGAAAAACAGCGGCTGCATGTTGAACTGTACCCCCGTGATCTCTATCGTCCCCGCTAAGCCTGCCAGCGCGCCGCTCAGCGCCATCGCGAAAATGATGCTCCGCTTGACGCTCATGCCTGCATAGCGCGCCGCGTCCGGGTTCGAGCCAACCGTGCGCAGTTCAAAGCCCAGCGTGGTCTTGTTCAGGAACCAATCGACGAACCAGACCGTCAGCAGCATGAAGATCAAGCCGATGTGCAGTTTCCCACGCGAGCCGATCCACGCTAGAAACAGCCCACCGATCACCGTCAGCACGCCGTAGATCAGCGGACGAATAGCAAAGCGCATGTCTCGCCGCAGCCGATCCCGCCGCGCATATAAACCGAGCAGCAGCACGACGATCCCGGCAACCACGAAGCCCCACGAAGGGATCGAACTAAATGAGGGGATACGCGCCGAATCGACCACGTAAGGCGTGCGTGGCGTACTCGCCGCCGGATCAAGCAGAATGATCGGGTTGGTCGATTTAATCAGCCAATCGACCAGCAGCACAGCGACGTAATTGAGCATGATCGTCGTGATGACCTCGTGCGCCCCCGTGTAAGCCTTCAACGCGCCGGGGATCGCGCCGAACAGCGCTCCGCCGATAATTCCGGCAATCAGCGCCAGCGGCAGGTGAATGATCAGCGGCAGGTTAGCGAAAATCGGCGAGAAGCCGATCCACACCGCGAATATTCCACCCGCGTAAAGCTGACCTTCCGCGCCGATGTTGAACAGCCCCGCCTTGAAGCCGAGCGCGACCGCCAGCCCCGCAATAATGAATGGGATCGAGCGGACGAGCATTTCTTCAAGGTTGGTCGGGAAGAACAGCAGCGCCGAATTCCCCAGCCGCACATAAACAGCATCAGGATAATCGTCGTTCGGGTTATCCGGCGTATTGTTGTTGTTGATGATCGATCCGGTCAGCGCGCTGGAACGGTTGATAATCAGCCGATTTCCGGGGCGGCTGACGATCAGATTGTTTTGCAGCGCCGCATCGAGTTCGGTCGTGACGGCGGTCGTCACATCTGCGTTCGTCAGCAGACCGTCGCTGTACAGCAGCCGCACGATCTCAACCTGACTCGCCAGCGCATCCACATCGACTACGCCCGCAGCATCCAACTGCTGCAAGGTCGCCACCGCCGATTTCGCCGTATCCGCGCCATTGCTGAGCGCGGCAATTGCCACAATATCCTGCGCGTCAGGCGAAAGTTTGCCGTCCGCGCCCACCGGATTGATTCCAGCTTCGGTCAGCAGATCAACCCGCTGGACGATCCGCTGCACACGCACAATCCCGTCGGTGTTGACCAACTGCATCACCGCCAGCAAATCAGCATCCGAATACTGGCTCAGCACAGGCAGTTTCGTCAGCAAATCGGCCTTCTGATCCGCCGGGATCGTGGTCAGCGGCGCGAGCTGTTCCGCCAGCGTCGTCACTTCATCGCGATCCATCTGCGCCAGCGCTTCGACCAGCGGCTTCATCATCTCAATTTTATCGACACCCAGCGCGGCGATGTCTGGCAGGCTGCCTGCCAGCGCCTTGAGATCATCTGTCGATATATCGGGCAATTTCGCCAGCAAATCGCCATATCGGCGTGTGCTTGCAGCGCCAACCGTCGAGAGGTCAGTCATCGAGCGTGACAGTCTGCGCAAATCGGCCTGTTTCATCGGCGCATTTTGCGCCAGCGCCAGAAATTGATCGAGATTGTCGCGCCCCACCTGTTGGTTAATGACCACGCCGAGCGATCCCTCAATCAGGGCGCTGTAGGCCGTTCCGGCGATGTTCAGCCCCTTACCGACGTCACCGCCGCCGCCCGTGATGATCATGAACGGAATCGTGATCAGCAGCGCCGTCACAACCGCCAGAATCGGCACGAGTGAGGGAGAAATCCGCTGCCATGCCCGCGCCACTGCCGGAGGACGGCGTACCGACTCACTCATTGACCGCTCCTTCAGGCTTGACGCCTGCCATCAGCAAACCGCACAGGTTGCGCGAAGCCCGTTCAATCGGCATGTCGTCCATGATCTTGCCGCCGAACATGACCACCACCCGGTCGGAAAGCGACAGAATTTCGTCCAGTTCCGCCGAGATCAGCAGCACCGCCGCGCCTGCGTCGCGCTGGCGCACAATCTGCTTGTGAATGTACTCAATCGAGCCAACGTCGAGACCACGCGTCGGCTGCGCCGCGATCAGCAGGCGGTTGTTGCGCGAAAACTCGCGCGCGATGATGACTTTCTGCTGGTTGCCGCCGGAGAGCTTGCCAATCGGCACGAACACGTTCGGCGTGCGTACGTCATACTGCTTGACCAGCTTTTCCGCCGTCTCCTCGATCTCGCGCTCGTTAGCGATGATCCCGCGCGAAAACGGATCAACATAATAAGTTTGCAGCACCAGATTGTCTTTGATCGGGAACGCGCTGACCATGCCGTTCTTCTGCCGATCTTCCGGCACATGCGCCACCCCCACTTCGGTGATGCGGCGCGGCGCGGCGTGCGTAACATCTTCGCCGTTGATCGTCACCCGCCCACCGAGAATCGCCCGCAGTCCGGTAATCGCCTCGACCAGTTCCGTCTGACCGTTGCCCTGTACCCCGGCGATGCCGACGATTTCCCCCGCGCGCACCTCCAGTGATACCCCCTTGACCGCTTCCAGATCGCGGTCGTCGTGAACCACCAGATCGCGGATCATCAGCACCGCGTCGGCGGGTTTGGCCGGCTCTTTTTCGACTTCGAGCAGCACTTCGCGCCCGACCATCATTTCCGCCAGCGTTTCCTCAGTGGCGCGTCCGGGATCGGCATGACCGACAACTTTCCCATTGCGCAGCACAGCGATCTCAACGCAGATTTCCAGCACTTCCTTCAGCTTGTGACTGATGAAGATGATGCTTACGCCGCGCGCCAGCAGCGAGCGCATGATCTCGAACAAACCCTCGGCTTCCTGCGGTGTCAGCACCGCCGTCGGCTCGTCGAGGATCAGAATATCCGCTTTGCGATAGAGCGCCTTGATGATTTCAACGCGCTGCTGCACACCAACCGGCAGGTCTTCAACCAGTGCGTCCGGGTCAACGTCCAGCCCGTAGTGCTGCGAGATTTCGAGGATGCGGTTGCGTGCTTTGCGCCTGTCCAGAAACAAACCGCGTGTCGCTTCGTCGCCCAGCATGATGTTCTCGGTCACGGTCAGGACGGGCACCAGTTGAAAATGCTGATGCACCATGCCGATCCCCAGCCGAATCGCGTCGTTCGGGTCGTGAATAGTTACGGGCTTGCCATTGACGAGGATTTCGCCCTCGTCCGGCTGATACAGCCCGTAAATCATGTTCATCAGCGTGCTTTTACCCGCGCCATTTTCGCCGAGCAAGCCCAGCACCGACCCCTTGCGCAGCGTCAGGTCGATGTGATCATTCGCGAGCACGCCGGGGAAGCGCTTTGTTAAACCGCGTACTTCCAGTACTGCTGGAGCTTCACTCATACGGTGACCCCCGAACAATTACAGCGTATTTCGGCACAGTATAGCGTCGAAAGAGGAAGATCGCATCAGCGCGGGTTGTGCATACTACCGGGCGATTTAGCCTGTCTTTTCCGCCAGTGAGAGCGTGAACGTCCCGGTGGTGTTGGCGTCGCCTTTGCTGCCGCCGTAGCGCGTCGCCACCAGATAATAGATGCCCGTCGTCGGCACGGTGAACGGATCGATCCGGGCATTCTGCCCGCCGCCGCTGTCGTCGTCGCTGCTGATCGGCTTCTGATCGGCATTCAGGACGATCAGACGGGCATCAAGGTTGCCATCGACCTTATTCATCGTGATTGTCAAATTGTCGCCCTGCCGCCCGACAAATACGTAAACCACCTGCGGCGCGCTCGTCGTGATCACCCCCTGCACGAGAGCACCAACTTCGAGTCGCGGCACATTCGCCGCATTCTGGAAGGCGTTGCCGCTCACATCCATCTGGATTTCGTAGGGGCCGACGGTTGTTCCCTGCGTCCGGTCGAAACGCGTCGCCAGAACCGTATACGTGCCGTCCATCGGCAGCACAAAACTGTTGATCAGCGCGTTCTGTCCACCGCCGCTGTCGTCGTCATTCGTGATCTCACGCCGAGACGGGTCAAGCAGCGCCAGATACGCATCCAGTTCGCCACCGATCCGGTTCATGCGAATGCTGACCACGTCGTCTTTCTTGCCTGTGAACGAGTAGAACTGCACGTCGTTCTTGTCGGTGATCGCTCCCTGCACCGCGACTCCCGGCAGCAGCGGGAAGGCCAGATCAACACTCCGTCCCAGTCCGCTTTCCGCGCCCGAATTCAGCGTCAGCACAAACGAGCCTTTGCTCCGTCCTGCCGCCTCGCCAAACCGTGAGGCAATGATCACATACACGCCCGACTCGCGCACGATGTAGCCGTTAATCGCCGCATCGAGCGTGCCGGGAGCATCGTCGTTCTGGCTGATGATCTGCGATTGGCTGTTGACCAGTTGGATCGCCGGATCAAGATCGCCGGAAGCCCGCTGCATCCGCACGCTGATCACGTCGCCGCGCGCCGCCTGAAAGCTGTAGTACACCTGCGGCGTGCTGTCGGTGATCGTGTTGTAAACCGAATCGCCGTAGCGTAAGGCGCTCCCCGACGCCGAACTCACGCCGATCCGGTTGACTGCCAGTGTATAACCGCCTGTGGTCGTGCCTACCCCGTAGCCGAAGCGCGCCACCACCAGCGAATACTGGTCGCTGCGCGGAATATGCAGCGAATCGAGATGCAAATCGCGGCTGCCACGCCCTTCAATCGCCGCGTCGTCGCTCAACGCCAGTACTTTGCCCGTACTGTCCATCAGCGTGATCATTGGGTCGAGATCGCCGGAAGTGACCGTCAGGTCGATGCCGATCACGTCGCCGCGCAGCCCGCCAAACGTGTAAACAACACTCGCTTTGTCGTTGCTCAGCGTGCCGTTGACCGACGTACCGTAGCTAAACGACAGCCCCGCATTCGGCGTTTCGGTTTGCTCCTGCGCATAAACGGGCATCAACATCAGCAAGAGGCACAGGGACAGGATCAGGCAGGCAGCAATTGATTTCACAGGTCAGGGGTTCTGTAGGGGCGAGGCGTGCCTCGCCCTTGAATGGCGAATATGCCTGATTATAAACGTAAAAGGCGGGTGGGCGAAATCAAGTTCCGTCCCCGCCCGCCTTTATATTCACCACAAACCGCTTGTAGGGGCGCACGGCTGTGCGCGCTTCGAGTGCAGCTTACTTGCCGTTGATGGCTTCCTGAAGTTCTTCGAGCTGCGGCGCGAGCTTCTTCTTGCGCGCTTTCTCTGCATACTGCCGCTCGCCCGTGATCAACTGGCGCAGGCGATACGGGTCAGTCCGCGAGGTCATGTCGAGGCTCATTGGCGTCAGCGAGACAAGTTTTTCATGCAGCACCACATATACATCCGAATCGGGTTCGGCCTTTGAGGGATCATAGTTGAAGCGATAGCCCATCCGCCCCACGTCCGAAAGCGCGACCCGCTCCGGGCGCGTCGGCCAGTAGACCCGGCGGCGCGACAGGCGCGTCATTTTCCAGTCGGTTTCCGGCGTCGCATCCAGCGGCACATCCAGCTTGAGGACGTCCACATCGTCCGGCATATCGTGTTCCACCAGCCACAGGCCGAATTTCCGCGCGAAGAAAGCCGAAGCGCTGAAATCAACGTCCGTCGAATAGCTCAGGTGCAAATCGCGCGGTGTCACCTGCGACACCGCCAGCGCCGGAATACCCAGGCTTGCTGCTTCGAGCGCTGCGCCGACCGTACCGGAAATCGTCACGCCGTTGCCGCAGTTCTCACCGTAATTGATGCCCGATACCACCAGTGAAGGCAGCCGATCCGCCAGTTCGATCACGCCGTGCTGAACTGCCTGTGCAGGCGTACCATCGACCGAGTAGACGGTGTTCATTTCGCCTTTGATCAGGCGCTGCTCTTCGTGGATGCGCCCTTCGCTGGTCACCGGAAGGCTGCGGCCCGTGCCGCTCTGCTGCTCGCTTGGGGCGACGACCAGCACGTCGCCAATTTCGTAGAACGCTTCCACCACAGCCCACAGGCCGGGTGAAGCAATGCCGTCGTCGTTGGTGAAAAGGATCAGGGGTCGTTCTGTACGTGTTGTGTTGTTCATTGTTTTTATCATACTTATTATGATAGTCACAATGAATTGGGAATTCAAGCGTTTATCTACAAAGCTTAATTTATTTGTCCATGTTTTAACGGCAGCGCTGCATTTTGCGGGGAAGCGCATCGATTTACAGGGATTCAGTCAGGTGACGAAGTAAACAACGAAGTGAATTTCGGTGGATTTGTAGGGGCAGACCTGCGTGTCTGCCCCTGATGCAAGCCCTTACGGCGTTTCCAGCGTCCAGCGCCCGCCGCTGAGAATTTTCGCCGCCGAGCCATCCGGCAGCGTCATGAAGAAGTACGGTGCATTGAACGGCTCCGCTGCGTACTGCACCGTCATCGTGTAGCCGACTTCCCCACCCAGCGCCCAGCCAAGCGCCACACGCACATCTTCGACGTTGCCCCACACTCTGCCGAATCCGTTCGCAGGAGCGCTGCGCCCAACAGGCGGCGTGTCATGGATCGGGTTGTCCGCCATTAAGCCGTAAAGCGTTTCGGGATAATAGAGCGCCAGCCCGCTTTTCTCCAGCACCCACACGTCACCGGAACTTTTGCGCCAGAGCATCAGCCCGTTCTCGAACGGTTGATACGTCGCCTGATCAAGCCCCTGCCGCATCGGCGTGCAGTCAGATGAAATGTCGCCCGGAAAGTAGAATTTGGTCTCGCAGACAGGCGTCGGCGGCAGCACCGGGACGGGAGTCGTGATCGGCAGCGTCAGCGCCTGCGAACGCAGACGGGCATACATTGTCACCGGGGTGTAGCCCTTCGGACGATCCGCTGCCCACAGCACAACCCGCACACCACTGGTCAGCGTCGCGGGCAGAAAGAAGTCGTGGACGCCCTGCGTCGGCAGGTTGTCGTAAAGCTGTACCAGCTTGTCGGGCTGCGCGAGATCGTAAACTTCCAGAATCGCCATATCGGCGTCAATCACATGCCAGCGCATCGTGATCCAGCTTCCTGGCGTGTAGCTCCCCGCGTCGATGCCTAGAAACTCGCCATCCTGCGCCTGAGCGCTGCCTGTGCTCACCACCACCATCGTCATCAGCAGGAGAATCAGGATCAAAACCCGTTTCGCCATCATTCGCCCCTCTCAGCCTATTTCTCACGAACCCTGAAACAGTCCATTCCACGCCGATTGCACGGTACAGCCATCGTTTTGCGTCGTGGTTGCCGTCCCGGAATACCCCATCGATGAAGTGAAGGTCAGCGTCACACTGACGCTGTTGTTCGCCGTCGAATAGCCGCCTATATACTGTCGATCTCCACTGTGAATCAGCGTGAACGGCGTGCCCGCGTCAGCATACGTCAGCGTAATCGCCTCACCGCTGACCGCGAGCGTCACGGGGGTCGTTGTGCTCGTTCCCGTCGTGCCGCCGACGCAGGTCGTCGCCAGCACCGTGATCGTCTGTGACCAGCGACCGGCGCTGATGTTTACGCTCACAGTTGCGGTCGGAGGTGGCAGCGGGGACGCGGTCGGCATCGGTGACGGCGGGATGCTCGCTGCGAACGGGATAAGCGCGCTTGCTGGCGAAAGCTGCCCCAGTGTACTCAGCAGCCAGGCCGAGCGCGCCCCCGGCACGGTCACCAGATACCAGACCTGACTGCCATTGCTGTACTGCGCCTCGACGTGATAGCTTTCGCCCAAGCGCCCGGAGCCGATCACCGCGTAATTCGTTCCCGGCCCGCCGCGCAGATTGATTCCGTCGGTCGTGATCGTCACGGCAGGTGCATCGACAATCGGCGGAATCGCACTGGCAGTCGGCGTCGCTCCATCCGGGTAATCGGCGGTGATCAGCGGCAGAGCGTCGCAGCTTCCGCTAATGTAGACCTGTTCCTGCCGCACCCAGCCCACCCATTGATTGTTATCCGGCGCGTACTGCGCCTGATACCAGCCGTTAGCGCTCTTGCCCAACGCGATCAATTCGTCATCGCTGCTGAAGGTGTTGATGATGGCATCGCTTATGCTGGGGCCAGCATACAGGTTGACCACACTGTTCGGGATCGCCGCCCGAATTGTGCAGCTTGCCCCGCCGCCGCCCGTTCCCAGCATCGACTGCGAAAACGTTTGCGGCACATTGGTTGCGAAAACCAACGGCAGCGTCGGTGACGACACAATCACGTTCGGCGCTTGTGCCGTTGGGATGCTCTGCGTCGGGATGATCGGCGTATTGAACACGAGCGGCGTAACGGGCGTGTTGAACACCAGCGGCGGCGACGGCGTGATTGACGGCTCAATCACGATAATCTGCGGTACGTCGGTTGGCGCGAGCGGCGTGCTTTGGTTCGGTTCTGGCGACGGTGACAGCTTGCCCTCCGTGATTTCGAGGGTCGCAGTGATGATGCTGGTTGAGGTCGGGACGAGGACGACGCCTCCCTGCCGATCCTGCGTTCCGCGCAGCATGAAGGCCAGCAGCCCGCCGAACAGAATCACCGTAAACACCGCCGCGACCAGCGTGATCGACGTGGCGCGGTAACGGGCGCTCGCCGGGGCAGCGAAAGGCACAAACTCAGTCGCTGAAAGACGGCTGGGCGGGCGCTGCCTGACCGCATTCAGCACCTTTGCCGACAGCGGTGGCAACGCGCGCATCTGACCAGCGGCCTCGCTGCGCACCACCGCCGCAATCGTCCGCCATTCGTCCAGTGACTGGCGGCAGTCGTCGCAGGTCGCGAGGTGTTGTTCGAGCCGACGCGTATCAGCTTTCGGCAGCGTCCCGGCGATATAAAAGGGGAGCATTTCTTCCCAATTACTGTGCATTGGTATTTTCCCCCATCGAAAGCATAACCCGGCGGAGCATCTCTTTCGCGCGATGTAGGCGGCTTTTGACCGTGCCAACCGTCACGCCCAATACTTCGGCGACTTCCGGCCCGGACAATTGATGATAGAAAATCAGCACGAGAATCTCCTGATGAAACGGTGGGAGCTGCTGGAGTGCCGCCTGCAATGCCTGCCGCTGCGTTTTGCGTTCGACTTTCTCCAGCGGCGTGGTATCGGCGGTGTATGCCGAGTCATCCAGCGGCACGAAATCGGGCGTGGCGCGGCGGTGCGCGTTGATGGCGCGGTGGCGGGCAATCGTCAGCAGCCAGGTGCGCACTTTGCTCTCACCTCGAAACTGCGCCGCGTGTTCCCAGGCCGCCAGCATCACATCCTGAAGCACTTCTTCCGCCTGGACGCGATCATGCAGCAGCGACGTCAGGTAGTTGAGGATGTTCGCCCCGTGCCGCGTATACAGTTCGTTGAGTGCCGCTGAATCGCCCCCAGCCATCGCCTGAATCAGCGCGAAATCGGGGTCGCTGTTGTGCTCCGGCATAAGTCTGCCTGCTCCTTTGCAAGATTAGACACAGCGTATCACGCCAAAGTTCCATCTTGATCTATACGCAGAGATTGTGGATTTGTAACCGCTCCGTAGGGAGAGCGTCAGGTGTTTTCGGGGTGCGGCGGTGTTTTATTGAGTATCGAAAAGCAAATTGAGGTTCGCGTACCATGAAAAATCATCGTCTTTCGGGGCTGCTGGCGGCGCTCCTGCTCGTGATCTATCTGTCAGCCTGTTCGCTCAGCCTCGATCTGGGAGTGCGTCCGCCCGCAGTGCCGCCGCAGCCGCACGGTCAGGGCGCAGCGCCAGCTCCCAACAACCCCGCCCCCGATTTGCACCAGCCGCTCCAGCCGCGCTAAGAATGCCTTCACCCTCGTAGACAGCCAAGCGAAATCCGGTGGGTTTTTCTAGGGGCAGACCCACGTAGACTTGTCCGAAAACGAATCGCCGTTGGCTGCACCGCTTGGGGTTTATGCAGATTCACTATTCAATACGGGGAACGGGCGCAGCGTGCTGCGCCCTGTTTCCAACTCGACCCTATCGACCTCAAAAACCCACGCGCAGGTTCGATTAGCGTAGGCTTTGCGTAGGGATCGCGTCAGGTTCCCTGCACGATTTTCAAACGTCTAATACAATATAACAAGAACCAAACGTGGAGAAAACCATGAAGGCGCGTCATTCACTTTTACTCACTGCTCTTTTCGGCCTTATTTTCAGTATGGCCTGTACCTTTAGCACCCTGCTCCCAACGCAGACGCCGCCCCCTGCCGTCGAAGCGATTCCTTCGCCCGCGCCAACACGCCCGCAGAGCGCTTTCATCGGCGGGCGCACCGTCTCCAATTCCGGCGACAGCGACAGCAGCGGCGTCCCGGTCAACAACACCGC
>DAOUCB010000167.1:0-114326 GCA_034432495.1 Anaerolineae bacterium
GCGGCGGTGCAGTATTTTTATGAGCCGTTCCTCGAAGCCTTTGACCCGGAACTGCGGCGGCAGCTTGGCGTGTGGTACACCCCGCCGGAAGTGGTCGAGTACATGGTTGCCCGTGTCGATCTGGCGCTTAAAACGGAACTCGGCATCCCCGATGGCTTAGCCGATCCAGGCGTGTATGTGCTTGACCCGTGCTGCGGAACGGGAGCCTATCTCGTGGCTGTTTTGCGGCATATTTATGCGTCATTGCAGGCGCGGGATGGCGATGCGCTGGCAGCACAGGCGGTGCAGCAGGCAATGCGTGAGCGCGTTTTCGGCTTCGAGATTCTGCCTGCGCCGTTCGTCGTCGCGCATTTACAAATCGGGATGCTGCTTAATACCCTCCATGCGCCGCTGAATCCGGGACAGCGTGCCGGGGTCTATCTCACTAATGCCCTGAACGGGTGGGAGCCAACTAAAGAACCGAAAACGATGCTCATGTTCCCCGAACTGCAAAGGGAACGTGATGCCGCTGATACCGTGAAGCGCAGCCGCCCGATCCTCGTCATTCTGGGCAACCCACCCTATTCCGGCTTTGCAGGGGTCGCAATAGAAGAAGAACGCTCTCTGAGCCAGGCTTATCGCACGACGCAGAACCCGAATCTGCCGCGCCCGCAGGGGCAGGGTTTGAACGACCTGTATGTACGCTTCTATCGTATGGCGGAACGGCAGATTGCGGAGAATACCCAACGCGGGATTGTCTGCTTTATCAGCAATTATTCGTGGCTGGATGGCTTATCGCATCCGGGAATGCGTGAACGTTATCTGGAAGCGTTCGACATTGTGACCATCGACAACCTGAACGGCGACAAGTACAAAACGGGCAAGACCACGCCCGATGGCAAACCGGATCCGAGTATTTTCTCGACAGAGTTCAACCGTGAAGGAATACAGGTGGGGACGGCGATTGCCACGCTGGTTTGTAAGCCGCAGCATGAAGGCGCGAAAACCGTTCGCTTCCGTCACCTGTGGGGAACAGGAAAACGGGCGCAGTTACAGGCTGAAACCACTGATATAAGTGCAGGAGTGTATCAGGAAGTTGCGCCATCGCCGGAAATTGGATTGCCGTTCATGCCGCATACCGTCGGTGTGGATTATTTTGCGTGGGCAAAAGTAACCGAATTATTTCCAATATCTTTTCCGGGAGTGAAAACGAGTCGGGATGATGTGGTTGTCAGCATTGATAAAGACCACTTGATAGAAAATGTTCAAACTTATCTAAAGTCAAATCCCAACCATATCTATGATGCAGACAAAATCATGCAGTATGCCTATCGCCCACTCGATATACGGTGGTTGTATTGGGATGAGGAAATCTTGGATCGTCCGCGCCCTGAGTATTTACCGCATGTTCAGCCGGAAAATATGTTTTTATTCACAACGGGTAGGACACGAAAAAACCTAATCGAAGCCCCTATATTCACTCGTTTACTCAACGATCTGAATCTAATGGATAGCGGCGCTCGTGGTTTCCCCATCTACCTCTATGCTTCGCGGCAAGCGCAGTTAGGCTTGTTCGAGGCGGAGCAAATGCCACCTGGTGGACGTAAGCCCAACCTGAGCGATCAAGCAAAAGACTATCTCGCCGGGTTTGGTCTATCCCCTGAAGATGGCGCGGAACTGCTGTTTTATCACACGCTGGCGGTGCTGCATTCGCCGGTCTATCGCGTCGAAAATGCCGGGGCGCTGCGCCAGGACTGGCCCCGTGTCCCGCTGCCAAAAACTGTAGAGGCGTTGGAAGCATCGGCGGCGTTGGGTCGTCAGGTCGCCGCGCTGCTGGATGTCGAAACACCCGTTCCGGGGGTGACACAGGGCAACCCGCGTGAGGATTTACAGTCTATAGCGGTCTTGACGATGGCTGAAGGCAGTACACCTGATTTCACCATCAATGTAAACTGGGGTTACTTCGGAGCAGGCAGCGCCGTCATGCCGGGGCGTGGTCGCGCCGTCGAGAAGGATGGGCTGATTGATGTGTACCTGAACAGCACAACTTACTGGCGGGGTGTACCCATCGACGTTTGGGAATATACCCTCGGCGGCTATCAGGTGCTGAAGAAGTGGTTGAGCTACCGCGAAACAGCGGTTCTGAGTCGCCCGCTCAAGCCGGAGGAAGCCCGCGAGTTTATGCATATCGCCCGGCGCATTGCGTCGCTCCTGACATTGAATGAGGCGCTGGATACCAATTACAGGCTCGTCTGAGCTTCCGATTGCTCTATTTCGGCTTCAGTGATAATCGAAAAGGATGACTGCATCCCGGTTTTTCCGTTTGCCGGTAAAATTAACGGGCGATTTGCCAATTTTGACGGTCAGATTTGCCAAATTTACATGGGTCGCACAATCTGACTTTGATAAGCTGACTACATCAGTAAAACGTGGGCGTACCACACACTGAGCAGTCAGCTTTTCGATTCTCGCGAAGCACCGAAATATTTCAGATACCTTCGCAAGATTGCTAACCCGAAACTGGAAAAATGCGGGGTTCGCGCAGGGGCGGTGTGTTACGCTGGAACCATGAGTAAAACGGAGGAGCGCAACTGATGGAGAAACCAACAATCCCTACCCTACCTATTCGGCAGGTGACCCGTAAAAGAATCTTTGCGATGCGGCTGACGGACAGGGAACGCGCTGAGATTGAGGCACTGGCGAAGCAACTTCGGCTACCCGATTCGTACATGGCGCGGCATTTTATTCTGGAGGCAGTCCGCTATCACAAAAACCAGATCACGCAGGAGGCAGCCGTTGAAGCCTGAGAGACTGTCAGATGAACAACCGCATACACCACAAACCGATGGCATCAATCTGCTGTCGGTGTATCGTTCCATGCTGCGTATTGTTGCGCGACTGGGCGAAAGTGAGTACACTAAAAATAATTCGTTGTTGCGCCAGACCGAAGTGTTCCACCACCCCGATCTGGCTGACCCCGCGAGTGCAGATGACACGTCGCAGGGCTAGGAAGCATTGTACAATATGCGCCTTGCTCTTGCCGTAGCACTTTCGCGGGAGCAGGGCGTTTTTCATTGGAAGGAGGAATGAGCGATGCCCAGAACACTGAAACGCCCGGAACAGCCAATAGATCCGTATAAACTCCAGCCACTTCCTGTTGGACGACCTGCGGCGGTGTACTATCGCCAGTCATCTGAGGGACAAATTGGCAATATCTCGACCACGTTGCAAACGGTGGACATGATTGAACATCTACTGCGGCAGGGCTGGGTGCGTGAGAATGTGTTCATGATTGACATGGACGCAGGGGTCAGCGGGACGAAGAAAATCCGCGAGCGCAAAGGCATGTCCACCCTGTATGACCTGATCGAAACCGGGCAGATTGGACTGGTCGCGGCGCAGGATGTCGACCGCTTTTTCCGTGATGTGACGATGATCGAAACCAACATCTTCATTGATGCCTGCAAACGCAATAATGTGCAGGTCATGACCCCGATGATGATCTTTGATTTTGCTCACCCAATTATGGGTTCCTCCCACATGAAGATGTTCCGCGAGGAAGCACAGCGGGCAGCGGATTATCTGCAATACCAGATACGCGGCAGGCTCGTGGCAGCGCGTCACCGTCGCAGCGCCAGCGGCATGTGGACCGGACGCAAAATCCTGCCCGGCTTTATGATGGACGGACGCAGCCATCTACCCAACGGCGCATTGAATCCCGACTACCGCAAGTACAAACGGTTTGAGCTGTATGCTGATGTGATGCTGCGCTACTTTGAGTTGTTCCGTGAGAACGACGGCAACTTCAGCGCGACCTGGAAGCAGATTGACCGCAACGGTCCTTACCTACCCGACATCCCTAAAGAGACGATCCCTGAAGGGTTTCAAGTGACCGATCATCTGGAGCGGCGCTCCCCCTTTACAGGTGGTTTGACCCCTTCGCAGGATGGCTTGCGGAATATGCTGGTGAATGTGGCTTACATCGGTCATTGGATTCACAAGGGTGCGATTGTCCAGTTCAATAACCACGAAGGGATTATCCCGCTCGACTTGTTCATGTATGCCTACAACCGGCTCTCGCCAGTGGATTTCTATGGTGAACCGAATCCACAGTATGTCCCCTACCGTCCCTGGATACGCCACGACAAAGACGAACGGGAAGAACCGAAACCGACGTATGCTTACCTTGCCTACACCGATGATCTGCCGGAGTACCCCCACCGGCGGTTGGCATGTATCTGGGGAACGGAAGCGAAACACTACAAATACCAGCTCTCACAGTACCCCTACCGCTCGAATGTCTGGAACATCAAAGCCTCGATAGTGGATGTGCTAGTAGATGAGATGCTGTTAGAGCGGCTGTACGCGACCACGATTGACGAGGCACTGTGGCAGGCAGCGCTGGCGAGTCTGGACAATGTGGATCAGGCGGATGTGCGACGTGTGCAGGCAGCCATCCGGCAGACAGAGCAGACGAAAGACAACATCATCGCTTCGTTAGGACTGCTGACCAACGCGGAGATGGTGGCGCGAGCGCAGGCACGCTACGAAGCAGCCGAACATGAGTTAGAAGGGCTACGAGCCGAACTGATTCGTATCCAGTCCAATGAACACAAATCCCGTTCCTTGGTGGAAGCGCGTCCGGTGCTAGAGATTATTATCAAACGTTGGAACGATGTGCCACGGGAGGAAAAGCGCGATCTGTTCGAGCAGTTCGCCCACTACATCAAGATCAGCAAGATTACGCGACATACCAAACGCATCACCGTTTACTGGCGCGATGGCAGCACCTCTGAGCGCAGCACCACCCACAAAAGCACGGGTTATTTCTGGGACGATGACGATCTGGAGAAGCTGCGCGACATGATTGGCCATAACGTTGACCAGTGGGAAATCCTGCGTGTCTTCCCTGACTACACCTGGCGTTCGCTGCAAGAACGCTACGCCTACAAATTCGGGGATGGGCATTGGTACAGGGACTATGCGGGGAAATATCCCTACAACCGCAACACCCGTTGGCGTGACACCGCAGAATATCAGGCGGAGCAAGCCGCTTCTATTGAGCTTGAGCCACAACTCGCGTTGAGTTTGCTCTCGACTGATCGACCATTAGCGCTTTCTTGCGCCGGGTGCGGAAGGTCTTGGCGGCTTCAATCAGGAAGTCGAGCAAGGAGGGATGACGCATCAGGCGATAGACCTCATCCACCGCGATGATGCGCGGCTGCTCGTCGATCAGGCTATCCCGGCGGATGGCACTCAAGACCTGCGTGTACGCCAGCGCCTGCAGGATGGGGTCGCCTTCGAGTTCGTGGAACGAGAAGACGCGCGGGCTGATCCAGTTGCGTCCGCCGCGTGTCAGGTCGATGTTGGTCGTCCCGTTCAGAAATGACGACCACGGTCCAGAGCCGGTACACAGCCCGGCAATCTCATCTGCCAAATCGCGGGCGATGGACTGAATGGCAGGTTTGTCGCCCAGCTGCGACAGCACGTCACAGACCGTTGCGCACGTCGGCGCGAGATCAGGTGAGACACGATTGAGGTCGGGGAACCCGCGATAGAGCGTCTCCAGCGCTTCGCCGAGCAGTCCGCGTTCCAGATTCTCGCGCTGTCCGCCAGAAAGCTGCCGTCCCAAAACCGTCTCGTACAGGCGGGTGGTATGGCTGACCTGTTCCAGCAGGGTCGGGAACATCACGTCCTGCGGATTGAGGCGGGTAGCTCTCGCGCTTAGGACGTACCAGGGCAGTCCAAAGGCTTCGGCGATATGTCGTCCGTGCCCCATCGGTTCGAGAAAGTCGAACGAGATGCCATTTTCGGCATACTCACGGGTGAGGTAGCAGTTGAGCGCGAAGGTCTTGCCGTAGCCGGACTGTCCGACCCAGACTTCATGGGTGGCGCGCTTGTCCCGCCACGAGTTGTGGAAGACCGGATACGCGCCGCCGACCGCTTCGCCGCGCAGCACGCCATCGGTGGTCGAGAGCTTGCGATAGCCGAGCGGCGCGAGCATCAGCGTCAGCTCGCGTGACGTGACCGGCCACGTCGTTTCAGGGATATTGACGTCTTTTGTGCGCTTGGCGCTGAAGAAGCCCACCGCCTGCGCGAGTAGTTCACCCATCTCCTGTCGCAGCGAGAACCAGGCGCGGGTTTCGTTGACAACCGCCGCAATCCGTTCTTTCAGCGTATCCAGATCGTCCGCAGCAACCGCGATGGCGATCTGCACCAGATGGAGCGCGTCGCCATTGTTGATCTCTTGCAAGGCGCGGCGGCAGTCGGTCACGCGCTGCACCGACCGGCTGTCCTCGCCGCGCACGCCTGCCAGATGCACCTGATACGCCTGAATGATGCTCTCAATCGCGTCAATCGCCGCGTTGCGGTCATAGGTTTTCGGGATGTCCACTGCCAGCGCCAGCGGAAAGTTCAGTCGCAGCAGCGGCGGCAGGGGGCGGAAGAAGTTCCACGTCGCGGGCGCAAATTCATACGACGTCAGCAGTGCCCAGTACGGACGCCCACCGGGACGACCGGACGGCGCAAGATGCCAGAACGGACGGTCGCGCAGTTCATACTGTCCCTCGAACAGCGCCGGAAACGCCGCTTCGGTCACGGGTGTGTCGAACGCTGATGCCAGCCCACCGGCAATCGCGCGCGGGTTCTGGTCATCCCACAGCGCCATCCCGCACAGCGCCCGCTGATAGGCTGCGGTCGCGTTCATGCGCTCGTATTCGCGACGGTACTCGATGAGTAAATCGCGCCGCTGCGCATCGTCGGTGTGAGCTTGGGTCGCATCGAGCGTGGCGATTTTAGCGTCGAGTGTGGCAGGCATTTGCCAGCACAGGAAGCGCGCCTCGCCGGAAAGCGTCCGCAGCCAGGTCGAGAAGCGCGCTTGCAGCGTGGCGACGCCGTCTTCCGTCGTGTGAAGCATGATGTCGAACGGCTCAATCAGGAAGGTGCGGACGTGGCTCATAGCGCCTCCTCATCGAACATCGCCGTACTGAGAGGCGCGTTGACAAAGACCAGTCCGTCCCCTCTGTCCAGATCACGCGCATGAGCGAACGTCACCCACTCGGAGAGATCGACTTCGACCAACCCGGCAGGCGGCGCGAATAGAGCGTGCCCATCCAATTCGGCGGACTCCAGTGAAAGCGCGAGCAGCTTCGCCAGTTCCGCTGCGAAACCATTCCGATTGGCTGCCGCTGACAGCAGCAGCGTCCCGCGCAGGTTGAGCCAGAGCCGCATCCACAGCGGCAGCCCGCCGCGCGGCGCGGTCAGAACAACCAGGAGCACGGCGACGATGACGCCCGCTGGAATGGCGATGTTGGGCAGCGCAAAGCGGAACACGGCGTAAGCGAAGCCGCCCGATATGCCACCGAGCAGCAGCCGTTTGAACGGGACGCCGCCGAAGCCCTTCTCATCACGGCTGAGGATGTGCGATTTGAAATCGGCTGCCATCATTCCCTTTCCAAAGCGAAAAGCGCGGAGGCGCACCACCTCCGCGCTGGTGGACAAGACGGCTCAGGTGAACGAGATCAGAGCGGTGACGCTGGAAGCGAAGACGACAAACAGCAGACCGATGACGACCTGGTTCGCGGCTTTGGGGTTGTCGCGCTTCCAGTCGCCAATGATGGGCCAGCTTGACCCCATGTACATGATTCCTAAGCCGATGAACCCGATGATGGCTGCGATGGGAGCAATGATCTGCGCCACATCCCGGATGTCGCCGAACAAATCCTGAATGGCTTGCGACAAATTCATACGAATTCCTCCTCGATGGACGAGAAGTATCAAGGGGCAGGTGTGCGCGGTGACGGTTAAGCGACTGCTCTAGTGGCAGCGCGTTCGCGTGGTGGGGTCATCCGGCACGAATGGGCTTCACCTTGACACGATTTCAGGGTAGCAAAGCGAGGCCTGCGAACCTCTGGAGGATTCCGGTTCATGGTTAGGAAAATTCCGGTCGCCGGATGACAGCTTCCGGGTTTGCCGCAAACCATGCCTGCGTGAGAGGTTTGCTTCACCCAGATATGTCGTCGGTTGGCAGTGTGGGGCTGATCAACTTCCGGAGTCTTTTAGTGGCAGTTTGAGGAGTATTGCAGGTAGCCGAAGTAAAATGAAACGCGATATTGCGATAATAGAAAGTACCGGATAGCGACTACACTCATGAATTGGTGGACGACGATTTCAATGTCCTGGGACGAAAAAATCAAAAGCTCCAAACTTGGAACTCTTATCGCTACGGGAGTGATATCGTTCGTATCCCTTGTGATCGCGGCACAAAGCTCGTTAATAAGGCTAGAGAATGTCGACTCGCATCTAATCGGAGAGCTTGTTCTGGGGATTTGCATTTTTATCGGCGGAGTCCTTCTTTTTGGATTTACCTCGATGGGAGTATCCCCAACACACTCGTCTTTTCAAAGAATAGGAATCGTTTCGCTGTTTCTCGTGGCGACAGTTTTATTGAACATCGTTGGTACGCCAATTGGACTAATCGACGTGGCACGTCTGGATTTTGCCCGAGTGTTCGTAACAGGCTTCTGGGAAGAAATCGTATTTCGTGGATTTCTTTTTGCGCTCTGGGGGAGGTTGTTTGGTTTACGCTCATCGATATCGATTTTATTGCTTCTGCTAAGTAGTAGTTTTCTCTTTGGCATATCTCATCCCAATCAAGGTGTTGAACTTTTCGTCCGTTCCAGCCTAGGTTTTCTACTGGGTGTCGTTACGCTACATACAAAGACAATTCTGTTCGCAATCCTTCTTCATGCGCTTCACAATGGGCTGACGATGATGATCGTTTATAGTGGCAGCCCGTCGCCTTTGTTGCAGGTAATTGGTCTCTCCCTATTATGTGTGGTTGGCTTGAGCATTGTTCTCAAGGATTCAAACAAGGATGAGCAACCCTACATACCCGCCCGCGAGACATGATTGGTATGCAGGGTTATGAACGGTTTTTCGCGCTGATTTGAATCAAAATTTCAGCGCAAATCGCCACGAGCCGATCCCCAAGCTGCCATACGGCTCATCCGACCACAGCCAGACCAGCGTCATATCGGCTGCCTGACCGGGTAGCAAATCGAACGGCGTAAGCGCTTCGGCGGGTATACGCGGTCCCGGCGGGTTTTCGATGTAACCTAACGCTAACCACACATCGGTGGGCGTGATCGGTAGCAGCGTGCTTCCGCCGTTGTACAATCGCAGCCGCATCGTAAGCTGCCCATCACTCGTCGTCACACTGATCACCTGCACGTCCAGCCCAATGAATGGAATCGGTGTTGGCGTGGCAGTCGGGAGTAACGTTGGCGTCACTTCGATAGTCGGCTGCTCCAGTGCCCCAATGAGTTCACCAGCGCGTCCAAGCTCCTGTTCCACCGGATACGTCGCCGTGACCAGCGTGCGTGTCGCCGTCGGCAGCCCATCTGCATCGGTCTCCCCGAGCAGCAGCACGACTAATCCCGGATTGACCTGCCGGAAGATGCCGGTGTCGCTGCGGCGAACTTCGCGCTTATCCTCAAAAGTGAAGTTCAGGATCGCGCCGGTGTTCATCTGCAAACGAAATTCTGCACCCGTGTCGATCTCGGCGAACCAGGCGGCATTGTCTTCCGACCAGGGAATGCCAATCACGGGACGGACGCTCATCCCATTGAGATATGACGCCGTATCCGGGTTCGGATCGAAGTTCCATTCCGACGCACGCACCGCCCGGCGCTGCACCACCCACACGCGCGGGACGGTTTCCTCCGGCAACGTGATTTGCAGGTTGATCGGGTAGAACGGCGCGCGGCTCGCGTCGCCGCTTTGGATCACGTCGTCCTGCGCTTCGAGTGCCAGCGGCGTTGGCGTCACGTCGGCGGGAAGTGTCGCGGTTGCCGCCAGATTGCTATTTGCTACTTCCATGCCGCCCGTGCCCCGCAGCAGGATAAGCGCGATCATGCCCAACATCAGCGCGCCGAGCAAGCCAAGCACTCTGGCAGAGGGTTTGCTACTTTTCGCAGCCACCGCCCGTTCCGAAGAATCGATTGATTCCCCCTGTCGCGCCGCATCCTGCACGCGCTTCGGCGCACGCGCCCAGCGCATCCCGATGGGGACCAGCGCTGCCTCGTGATAGCGTTTGAGCAGTGCAAGCGCGAGCTTGCGCTCCTTCGTATCCGAGCCTTCCGCGCCTGCTGACTTCACCTCCCGGTCGTAAGCGGCGCGATAGGAACGCTGGCGGTCGGTCGGGACGAGTTCCCACAACGCCCGCAGTTCGTCGAGCGAAAGCGCGCGGAGTTCCTTGATCGTGTAATAACGCAGCGTCTCGCTCATTCCGTTCCTCCCAGCAGTGTCTCGCTGCCGTTCATGGATGCGCTGGAGCGCATCGCCGTGTCGTAGTCGCTGGTTTCGATGTCGGCTTCGAGGGTGATAGTCGGCTCCACCTTCACTTCCGGCGCGACTGTCGAAGGCGGAATAGACATCGAGCCGTAGGCAGTGATCGCGTTCGGGAGCAGCCGCGCGGCGATCTCCAAACGGTTCACGTCGCGCTCGGCGTCGTCGCGTGACTGCCCGGCAGCGACCGCGCCTGCCATTAGGTCAGTTCGGGTCTCCGCCGTCAAGCGACGATCCGAGGTTTCCTTGACTTCGTGCCCGACCCGTTCGGTTTGCTCCGGGGTCAGCCCCAACCTTGCAGCGCTGTCCACGAACATGCCGAAGCGGGCGAGATCATCACGCACCGGCGGTTTCCCATCCTCGAACGGGGTGACGCCAACGGCGCGCGCCATCAGTCCAGCGACGGTCAGGTGATCGACACCGGAACTGCCCCGCCCGCCGAGCAGCCGCATCACGTCGCCCATGACGCTGGTCACGTCGGTCGTTCCGCTCAGGCGCAGACTGCCCGCCATCGTTCCAGCGGCGCGTTCGAGGGCTTCCGCGCTGCCCTCCAACCGTCCTGCCGCGCGCTCCACGCGCTCCCCCTCCGCTTTGCCGGAATCGCGCCCGGAATTCGACTGCGCCACGTCCGAGATGTGCTGTTCCATCTCTTCCCCGCGCATGTCGTCAGCATAGGTTTCGCGCTCGCGGGCAAGTTCTTCATCGGCGGATGCCTCGGTCGGAGTCACCGCGATAGGCGTGAACATGCCCATGCGCTTTCGCTTGACTGGGGTGAAACCGGGGAATAACTCGCCGTGCTCGTCCTCGATCCAGTCCAGTGCCTCATCTGCGCCTGCGCGCTTGATTGGCTGCGTTCCCAACGGATAGGTCAGCGTTTCCAAGCCCGCGCCGACCGCCGGGACGAGCATCGGGCGGTAGGTCAGGCGACCCTTGTCGTCATACTCGGCGGCAGCCGGATCGTAATCAGTCAGCAGCTTCGCGCCGAGGCTCGGACCCAACGCCTTGCCCACCAGCGGCACATCGCGGGCGACACGCCGTGTCACTGCGCCTTCGGTGAACTGCTCGGCGGCGTCGCCGAGCGCTGTTCCGCGCAGACCGGGAAGACGGATCAACTGGCGCGCCGCATCCGTGAGCGGCTTCACGCCGCCAAGAGTCAAGCCGGCTGCCTGTGCAGGCGTTGCGCCGCTTTGCAGCGCCGATGCGCCCGCCAGTGCGCTCGATCCAATACTGACCGCGTTCCCTGCCGCTAAGCCAGCGACGCCAACCGCACCTACGGCACCGACTGCGGTGGTGATCGCCGCTGCGCCGGGGCTGATGACCGCACCCCCGGTCGCCTGCCCAAAGGCATTGAACAGCCGGTTGAAGGCGTTCCACACCGCTTTCACGCCGCTGAACAGCACAATCACCATAAAAATCAGGCAGATTAAGCCGACACCCAGCACAACAACGCCGTTGCCGCTAGCTGTTCCGGCAAGAAAGAAGGTCACGACCAGCGCCTGAATCAGCGCAATCACCACCGTCTGCACGACCAGCTCGATCCACAGGTCGATGATCGAGCGGGCGATGACTTCAGTTTTCTTGAAGAAGGCGAACAGGATGGCGACGCCAAACGAGATGAAGGTCAGCCCCTGCGCGATGGTCAGCAGCAGATAGACGAGCTGCTCGGTGTCTCCAAAGAGGATCAGCGGCCACGCCGTCAGCAGACGACCCTGCGCTGCCGACGCCAGCGCAATAGAGTCGGCACGCTCGGTCGCGGTCATGGTTGGGAAAAAGGCGGGATCGCGGGTGTTGTCGAAGAAGGAACCCGGACGCCGCCACTCCCACGGCACGTTACCTGCCGTCCATAAGCCGGTGGCTGGGTCGGGTGGATGCGGCTGACAGGCTGGGTCGCGCGGCGTCGAGGGGTAGCCCATCAGGTCAATGCCATCCGCGCGCAGGTAGGACAGCGCAACGTCCAGCCCGTCAATAGTGTAATTCCACGTTGGCATGTATGAGCCGAAGTTATCGCACAGGTTGAGCAAGCCCATGTCGCTGCTGCTGACGCTGGAGAGCGAATTGAACGCGCTCCCGGTCGCGGCGGATAGCCCGGTCAGGCTGCTGGTGTAGAAAGCATCGGACAGCACGCGCCGGAAATCGCTCATCCCCTGGTAGAGGCTGGGACCCAGCGCGAAGAACAGCGCCCCCGCCAGATACCACGCAATCGCGTTCCTGGGTTCGACAATTCGCATTCGAGCGAACGCCGCCAACAGATAGGTGATCCCCAGAACCAACAGCGCGACGACGAACGCCAGGCTGACTGCGACCTGAAGGCTGGCGTTGGTCTGCGCGATCAGCGGCGTGAAGGCATTGTCGATCAGCCACTGATTCATCAGTTCAATGGTGTAGCCCATCATCAGAAAGGCGCGCTGCAAGCTCCAGCCCATTCCTGCCAGCGAAAAGAGCAGGTTGTACCAGAGGGTATCGATCTGGATTTGCAGCCCACTCAGCACATCATCGACGATTGGCATCTCTCAATTTCCCCTTTCGATTATGGAGGCGGCAGAGCGCCTGCGGGCGGATCGGCAATCGTGCCACTGCAATACGTATTGGTTTCCACCCGCCAGACCAGCGCGTTGCTGCCGGGCAGGAGCGGTGGCGGAGTCGAACGCGTTGTCGGATCAAGCATGAAGGTGACACGATCCGGCGCGGTGCCATACGGAATGAAGGCGGCAAGCGTGAATGACCGGGTTTCTCCCGGCGCAAGGCTAGTTGCTTCGTAGGTGAGCGTCAGCCCGGCTTCGACCGCCGCATCGCGGGATGCGCCCCACACGCCGGTGTCGCCGCTGACTAGGTGGCTGACGTAGCTTTGATAAGCGGGGAAAACGTCATAGGTCCCGCCGCTCAGGTTTTTGATTTCGATTTCCCACACTGCCACCGTGCGACCCGCCAGCGTATTGAGGCTGGAAATCGTCGCCAGACGAAATCGCGCCGCCTGCGGGCTGCGAATGAAGACCGCATCGCCGCGATAGAACGGGTCCGGTGGGCGAATGGCAAAAGGTGTCACCGTTGGTGGGGGTGGCGCAGTTGGAAATGGAATCAACGTCGGATAGCCGGGGATTGGCACCAGCGTAGGCAGCGGCGTTGGCAAAATCACGACCGGTGTTGGGCAGATGTAGACCGGCGCGCTGGTCACACCTGTCAGCGTCCCGGAACACGCCAGCGCGGTGAGCGCGAACACAATTGGAATGAAGAATAAGGATCGCTTCATCAAACGCCTCTAGGGGATCAAGCCCGGCTGGTTCCCCGGCGTCAGCAGCAGCGTATAAGCAGAAGGAGCATTGTTCCCGTTCCGCTGAAGCTGCCACGTTTCACCAAAGTAGGGCACGACGATCTGCGCAGGAGCGTCGGTCACGATTTCAAAGGCAGCGTACCCGCGTGTGTCGGTAAAGCCGCTGGCGATGATGCGGTTGGTATTGATTTCGACCACGCGCACGGAAATGCCGGCAACCCCTTCCGCCGGATCGACGGTGTGATTGCCGTTCTCGTCGTAGGCAATCACGACCTCTGCCCTCAGCACACGCGGCGGGATCGGCGTTCCGGTCGGCTGCACCGTCGGTGGCGCGCCCACCAACTGAATGCGCGCGGCGGGCTGTGGGGAAGGTGTCGGCGTATCGGTGATTGAGGGTGGCGGCATGATCAGCGTATTCGCATCCGCGCGATAGACCTGAATCGCGTCTAGTCCGACGACAGTGCCTTCGCTGGCGCTGTTCTTCCGTCCCAGCGCGTGAATGTCCAGACGATGGGTGCCGCTGCTGACGAAGTAGACTCCGGTTGCCGGAAACCGCAGCGTGTCGGCATAGGCGTCAATCGTGTCCAGCACGACGCCATCAACGACGATCTCAAACATGCCCATGTTCTGCGCCGCCACGTAGCGCACCCGGAGCGCCTGCCCCTCAAACCAGAAGGTGGCAGTGCCATGAGCGCTCTCGGTGCGGTGGTATTGACCGCGACTGGCAAGCGGCGCGAGGCGCGGAGTCCAGGGCGGCGAGTAGCGCACGGTCGGATAGTCGGACTCGAAGCTGTACCAGCCCATAAATGGCGGCGCTGTATCGGTCGCGTCGGGCAGCGGTTCGACCGGCTGTGGCGGCGCGGGCAGCAAAACGGTCCCTGCTGGAAACGAGGTGAGTGTCGGTGGAACCTTGACGCCGGGCATGACCACCGTAATCTCCAGCACGCGCGCATCGAGCGTGGGCAGGGTGGTGGGCGTAGGTGTTTCGGACGGTGCAGCCGTAACCGTCGCTGTGAAGGTGGGCGTGAGCGACGGCGGCAGGGTTGGCGATGGCGTCGTGGTTGGCGTCAGCGACGGCAGCACCATCAGTGTGGGGAGGGTCATCTGGTCGGCGCTCGATTGAGCGCGGAGCAAAAAGAAAGCGGCAGCCCATGCCGCAAGGCAGAGCGCCGCCAACAAGGGCAGCACCAATCGTCGCATACGATTACTCCGGATCATTCTACGCTGCGTTCAGCGTAGCAAAGCGAAGCGACGGGACGACTGGAAGATTCCGGTTTCAGGTTGGGAATTTTACGGATACGTGCGGGACGAATTCGACCTAATCAGGAAACCCGGCAAAGCCTTCGGCTGCCGCGCGGGTAATCAGATGCTCGTTGGTCGCCGCGCCGAACCGAGCGCGCATCTTTTCCGTAACCCAGTAGACGCGCCGGCGTTTCAACTGCAACTGCGCCGCGATCTCCCCTGCCGTGCAGCCGCGCGCCAGCAGCCGCAAGACCGTGCGCGACTCTGAATCCAGCTTCCAATCACGATTACGGCTCTGCATGGCGACGAGATATTCCGCGTTCGCGGTCGGAGAGAGGTAAAGGCGTTGACGCAGTGCCGTCTCAAGCGCAGTGGACAGACAGGTGGTCAGATCATCGCCAACCATCAAATAGCCGGTTACCCCGATAGCGAAGAGATCGCGAATGAACAAACCATCACTCAGCGTGCTCATCACGATAATGCGGGAGGACGGCGTAATCTGGAGTAACTTTTCTACCAACGCGAGCGTATCGATCAGCGGATCAAAGCGATCTCCCAGCAGGATGATGTTAGGTGGATCGGTTCTTGCCGCGACGAGCAGGGCATCGCCATTTTCGGCTTTTTCGATAATGGTGTCGGAACGTTCCTTCAGCAGCGCCTCGATACCAAATACGGTTAAGCTGCTGCTATCCGCGATGAGGATTTGCGTGATCGCCATCAGAATTGCCCTCACTTCAAGTCATTTCCTAGCCTATCACGAGAGAAGCTCGGGTACATGATTCGCGGTGACATTCCGAAGGCGAAAATTGCCATGGGGCGAAAATTTCTTACAGACCGTTCAATCCGCACTTTGCGCATCGAATAAATTGGTCTGATGGGCAATATCGATGAGATGCGCATTGCTCTGCGCGTTGAAGGTATCTCGCAACGCGCGAAGCGTACGATAAATGGTATTGCTGCCTACCCCCATCTGTTCAGCAATTTCCTTTGGCTCAAAGCCGTCGGCGAGCAGTCTTAGGACGTCATAGTCGCGCTGATCCATCGTAGTTGGCAGCTTGTGATGGCTGACTCTCCAATTCGAGATTCCCGGCGAAAGGTAGGTGCCGTGGCTCCGCACGAGCAGAACCGCTTGCGCTAGAAACTGCTCCAAATCATCCTGTTTGTGCAGAAGTCCGTGTACGTTGTGATCCAGCAGGCGCTGGACCAGACTGGCGGTTGGTCGCTGCAATATCACGATCACTTCTAACCCGAAATTCGTGCTAAGCAACGACTTTACTTCGCGGATAAGGTTCGTATTCGCCGGTAATGCATCGTCAATCAAGAGGACATCGACAACATGCTCATGTAGGAAACTATTTGTTTCCTTGAAATCCTTGAATCGCCCAATGACCTCGATGGTGGGCTGCTCGGATCGTGTGACCAGATGTTGTATCCCGCTCCGGGTAAGTGCGTTAGTAGAGACGACAATCATTTTGATCGAACGCATAATCGGTTGAACCCCTCAAACTACAGGTTGCCCTTTGAAACATTTAGGAATGCGTAGCTTGCTCCTCAAAATGAAAGCGACAAAGTCAACAATGTTGAGGCTACAGCTTGTGAATTGCCAAGCATGGCGGCATAAAATGAGGCGAGTTCGGAGGAATGCTGGCAAAGGGTATTGCTAAAGACTTGGTTCTATTATAGAATTGTTGGGGAAAACGTCAACAAATTCATTATAGTGAAAAAGTCGTGTATGGATGAATATCTGCCCCTAGCTCAGCAAGTGAAAATCCTGTTTGACGCTGTCCGTCGTGTAGACGGACAGCCATTTACGCTGCAAGAAGTGAGCGATGCGACAGGAATAAGCTTGGGAACGGTAGGGCAAATGCGAAGCGGGAAAATAAGCAATCCGCAGCTGAATACCCTCCGTGCGTTGTGTCGCTTCTTTCGCGTTCCGCTGCGCTACTTTGAAACCCAAACAGCAGAAGAGTGCTATGCGCTTCTGACTGATCAATCACCTCAGGCACAACCAGCGCTCAATGAAATCGCATTCCGCGCAAGCGGGTTATCTGAAGACGCGCAGCAAGATATTCTGGCGCTCATCAAAATGTTCAAAGAGGAGGAAAAGCAGCGAGGGGGAAATGATGATCCTATAGATGATACAAGCGGGAATGCAAACAGCGATGCTCGATGATCCGTTTCCGTTTCGTGAACAACTCCGAATACTGATTCAGACAATACCGGCTCCAGATGGAAATGCATACGACATCACCACAATCGCAAGCGCAATCGATCTCTCCGCGCAAAGTCTGCTCTATATGCTGGATGGACGCACGAACAATCCACGCCTTGACAGCCTGCGACGTATCTGCCGGTTCTACAATATTTCGCTTGACTACTTTGACTGCATCTCGGAAGAAGAATGCCGGAGTTTTCTGGCACAGAATGCGGCGTATCGAGCGTCACCGCTGGTCCGTGAGATCGATGAAAACGCGGAAACTTTGACTCCATCCGATACGAACCGGGTTCTGCGTCTGATTGGACGAGTGAATATCCTCCGAAGATTACGAAAGCACTAGAGGGAAAACGACGAGGACAGGCAGGGCGCCAACGAGTATTCCAAGGACTACTTGAGTAACGGTGTGGTGTCGAGTAACAACCCGCGACCAAATCGTAAGGATCATCAGCGCGAGCAGTACGATTTCGATCAAGGGAGTACCCGTTTTGTCCAACACTATCAGCGTGGTGAGACAACCGGCTGCGACCGCTGCGTGTGCTGAAATCTTAGTGACCCAGGTGTTGACAGCCCATTGCAACGGCACCCACACCGCGAGCGCTGCGACCGATGCTACTAGGATCGGCGGCGCATTTAGCCCAAGAATGACGATTAGGCAGGTCAGCACGCTGATCCATGCAACCAAGTATAAAGGTCCCCTTGTGCGGCGCTTGTAAATTGGATTGACAAATCGCTCGGTCAACGCCGTGGCGATAGCTCCAGGAACAAGGATCATCCCCATAACCAGTCCGAACCACTTTAGAACCTCACCAATGGGCTGATCGTTCAAGATAATCAAAAGCGTTGGAATTGGTAGCAAAAAGGGATTCAGGATTTGTCCGACGATTACTGCAAACCGATTATGGTGAACTGGTATCGGGTCATTCATACGTGTACGTTCGCAAGCTTCTGCGCGAATTCGTTATATGAAAGTTGGGCCTCAACAAACCGCTGGATTTGTTCCTGCAAAGCTCTTCCGCCTCCGGTCATCGAAGGATACATGTCCAGTATCTGGATGACAGTCTGGTAAATAGCAAGCTCGACCTCGTCTGGATGTGCCAGGTTAGGCGCGAGGTCTGCTTGGAGTGGCTGAGTTGCCGACCAGCGTTTGATGTTACGCTTTACGCGGTTCAGGCGGAAATACAACAGCAGTTTTCCTGGATAAAAGAGGGGCATCAGCCAGCGGTAGGGAAAGAGTGCTACGAGCATCAGTAGGTAGCACAAGTACGTAAAGGATCGATCCATTATCCAGAGATAGGTCTGCCAGCGCACTTCAAAGAGGACAGCTATTGACACTACGATCCCCGTGACGCTGTCGAAGAGAAAAGCAATCCAGAACCCCAGATCTAGCGCTCGATGGAGTTTCATCGGACGCACCTGCTCGCTTCGCCAGAGCTGAACGCTGAATGGGACAAAAATCAGGAACGTCCAGGCGATCATCATGATGTCGCGCAGGTCCTTGATGAGGTAAATCATGGCATCATCAGATACAAACCGCCACATAACGAACCAGACGAATGCTCCAACACAGACTCCGATATCCGCTGTGGTGAGCCACATTAGGTATTTCGCCAGCCGTGGGCGGCGTTCATAGAAACCTTCGATCCCTCGGAAAAAGACCACAATGGTCACCAGCATCAAGAGACTTCGCGTCAACACAGTGACCGGCAATCCTCTAAAGTACCCATCGAGCCGTTCGCTGACCGAGTCAATTGTTAAGATGGCAATTAGGGACACCAGGAAGAAGACGGCCCATGCGTGCAGCGACGCCCGATCGGTCACCTTTCGATCTTTTAGCGCACGTATGAAGCGATAAACTAGGAATAGCCCGAGCGCTGCACTCAAAACAAGAACTATCGTCTGATTGGACATAGCACCCTAGCTGTTGAAGTCCAGACCACGCACGTAGGGTTGCATGGAGCGGATAGATGTCGGCTCACCATAAAGCTCCTGCAACCGCCGAACCGCAACCAGTTTCTGACGAATTGCCATGACAAATTGCTCAGCCTCAAGTTCTTGGAAACGATCTGCTTGTTCTTCCGTACTTGCTGAGCGCAAATGACCTTCTGCACGAACGATGTTGAGCTGCTGGACGAGATCTGGTGCGAGGAGCAGCCGCAAATCCGTTCCGCGATGACCGAGCAACATGTGAGCAAGTTCGTGAAGCAGGGTATGGAGCTGATGCACGTGATAGAGGTTCGCATTTATTGCGATGAAGTCGGTCCCGTCTGTTGGATACCAGAAACCGAACAAGTCCAGTGAAAGGGGAACGGTGTACACCCTTATTGGACGGTTCCTTTGTCGCGCGACATGACGTAAAAAATCGTCGATATTGAACGCCCTGAAATCATAGCCAAGCGCGTCAATAGCAAACTCCACCGAGCGGTGGATGTGTGGTCGTATAGCCAAGGATGAACCTCATGGTCATTTGTATGTGTGAATTCCGTAAACGGAAGCCCAGTATAAAGGTTTGCGATGCGGAAAGAAAGAGGAATTAAGTCCATTTTAAGCATGTACGGTTGAAACACGGTGAAATTCTACGACGACTGACAAAAATTCTTAGGTTGTCAATTTATGTTGGCGTTGTCACTCCCTTTGCCACGCGGACGTCGTAGAACTACATGCTGCCTGGGTGACTGTCGGTTACGCTGAGGCTACATTGAGTCATCAGGAGATAGGTCATGAATCGAAATGCACCATTTGCGGCGCGAATTGCTTTTCGGCTTCCCCAGTCGCTCTATGACGAGCTGGAGGCTTGGGCAGAGGAAGAGGATCGCCCGCTCGCCAATCTCATCTATACGCTGGTTAAACAAGCCGCGTCCGAGCGTGAGCGGGAATTGCAATCTATCGACACCGAACGGGAGACGGGCAAATGACGCAGGACGAGCAGACGACGATCGATCTGCGGGATCGTGTAACGGTGTCGCTAGGAGAACCACTTGCAGCAAACGCACATGCGGCACTCTGGCGATGTCCAGTCTGCCCCCGAGAATCCTATTCTCTGCTTATGGTGTTAGCGGATCAACATCACTGCGTAGGACATTATCCATGCGACGGCGGCGCGAGTGAGTGGATGCGCTCGTTAGCCGCACCATCCTCCGATTTGGTATCGGTGGGAAAGTCCGCATGAATACCACTATCGCTGCTGCGACGAACCCATCAGATGGAAACCTGCTGGTCAAGCGATTGTTCACAGTGGCTGAAATACTCTCACGAGTTCGACGCGACGAGACAAGCGAATTTCTCGTCGAAATCGCCGCTGAAAAACAGGACGACCAAGAAATCGGTTATCGTGAGAGCAAGGATCGGTTGAACTAGGCTTGACCAAGGGTATTCAAGATGGCATACGAGAAAAGAAAAAAGGGGACACCTTCCGCGCCGCAACCAGGTTGGGCGGTGTACTTACGCACGAGCAGCGACGAGAACCAAAAGCCCGAACTATCGCGTGCTCGACAGAAATTCACAATCGACTCGAATGTACTCGAACACTCATCGATGCCAGTGTTCGACGAGTACATTGATGTGTTGACGGGCAAGACCCCCAACCGTGAAGGGTATCAGCGGCTGCTGGCGGATGCGCGTGCAGGCAAGTTCTCGCACGTGATTGTTGAACGTGCAGACCGCTTTGGACGCAATGATACGGAAGCCCTTCGGGCAATTGATGAGCTTAATGAGTACGGTGTGGCAGTACGTTTTGCCAACTCACCGGATCTCGATCCGATGGATCCTGATGACCGCGTCATTGTCGCTCTATCATTCACGCTGGCCCGCCGTGAATCGACCTTGCTGGGGATACGTGTCAAAGGTGGCTTGCAGGCGAAACGGCAAAGCGGCGGTTTCTGTGGTGTTGCCCCGGATGGCTACCGAAATGCAGAAGAAAAAGTAATGGGTGATATCAAGCGACTGCAAGGTCGCCACAATCATTGGATTGAGCAAGACCCGGAACGGGCTGCCGTCTGGCGCTATGCTTGGGATTTGCTTTTGGACAATGAACTGACTCTTGAACAAATCTGCGAATCGCTTCATGCACGTGGGTACCGATACCGCAGCGGTCGTCCCTTTGTTCAAGTCAAAGCAAATGGCAAACGCGTAGCGAACACCAGCACATTGGCTGCTATTTTCCATAACTGGACCTACGCAGGTTGGGTAACGAGCAAATCAGGGAAAATCCCACCTAAAACGATTCTGGGTAACTGGAAGCCTATCGTTTCCACCGAGGAATTTGAGCGTGGTCTTGCCATACTTGATCAGCGCGATTTGAAGCGTGGGCGGGAGCGCAAGCACGAATATCTGCTCAAGGGCTTGATCTATCTCGATGCCCCTAACAGGGGTCTGGTCAGGTTAACCTGCTCCACGTCGAACGCTTCTCGCAGCGGTGGCGGAACTTCGTACTACTGTATCGCTCGCCGCGACATCAATTTTCTGTGCAGTATGATCGACGCTCAAATCCCAACTGCATTGATGAATGTACAGGTTGACCCGGAACTTCTGCCTGCCATCCGTGCCGCCTACACGCACGACATTGCTGAAAAGATGGGACATCTGCGACCGGATGAACGCGAACAACTTCATGCAGCTCTAAAAGCAGTTGATGAGGAAGAAGTTCGCATGATGCGTCTCTACGCCGCTGGCAAAGTCACCGAGAGTCTTTGGGATAGTCAGTGGCAGGAGTGGCAAGATCGACGAGCAAGAATCCGGGTCAGTCTTGAAGGCGTGGAAAAACAGCAGCAGATTCATATTGATAATCTGGATGCGGCGCTCAAGATCATTGCTCAGGTAGGGATCGTGTATAATCGACTTGACTGCAGCGATCAAAAAGAACTGCTGCGTCACATGGTTGAGAGGGTCATTGTTGACTCTGCGGGGAGTATACGTTTGGAGTTACGCGCTCCGTTTGCGTACTTGCACGATATTTCAGACCAAGTACGGGGCGCAGTCAAAAGTTCTGGTAAAGGCAAGAAAGCAAAGACCGCTCGAAATTCGAGCGGTCTCGGCTCAGGAAACTGTTCGGATAGCTTCCTGTCGTGCGGGGAGGACAGGATTCGAACCTGCGGTACGCGGTTACCCACGTACTCCCGCTTAGCAGGCGGGCCCGATCGTCCACTCTGGCACCTCCCCAGATGTTACGACCAAGCGGAGGGAGTGGGATTCGAACCCACGGTACCCGTTAGGGCACGGTGGTTTTCAAGACCACTACCATAAACCACTCGGTCATCCCTCCAAAGGTGGTAGGCTCATTCTAGCAAGCATTAGCATCTCGGTCAATGCCGGAAATTCGCTCCAAGGCAGTGTATAATGTGCCTTATTCTCACACCTGATCAGATGGCAATATGGATGTTTCGAGCATTTTTACGTTTCTCGGTGGGCTGACTTATATCAGTTTTACGATCTATCGTGCCAATCAGGAACAGGTTGTAAATTCCCGCAGCGGATTACTGCGCTGGCTGCTTTATGGCGTGGCTGGCTTGATGTTCCTCTACGGTCTCTTTATTTTGGAAATAGCCAGTAACCCGCTTGCCACAGAAGCGCAGCTTCCTCCCGTTGATCCAGCAGCGGCAGTCGTCAATTTTGCCTTAGCAATGGTGCTCAGCGTATTCAGCGTTGGGGTGATTTCCTCTGCAAGTCTGCGCGCGCGCATCCGACGTATTCTGCCTGCTGATGCGACCTACAATCCGGAATCGATTGTTCATACAACGGCCTGTGTTCTCATTTGTGCCATCATTTGCGTGACGGTTGGGAATTTTGTGGCGGGCGGTGGGCTTGCTGGGTTAGCGCAGGATCTTCAGGTAAATCGCGTCGATTTTAGCGATTTGTTCTTTGAGGATGTTGTCTGGGTGTTCGCGTCGATTTTAGGAGTCGGGTTGGCGCTTCGCCGAACGCCTCTTCAGGTCGTTCATCGATTGGGATTACGCGTTCCAACCCGCCAGGACATCAATTGGGGCGTTGGCCTCGGCTTTCTGTTGTTCGGGGTCGCCATTGCCACGAGTTTAGTTTGGTCACAGATGGTTTCTCCTCAGGAATTACAGCAGCAAACCGCCGCTTCTGACCAACTGGCGCAGTCATTTAATTCGCTGCCGCTTGCTTTCATCACTTCGGCGATTGTTGCTATTGGAGAGGAAATTTTCTTTCGTGGAGCGCTTCAACCCGTCTTTGGGATTTGGATTACGAGCCTTTTCTTTGCCATTCTGCACACGCAGTATACCCTCACTCCGGCGACGGTGATCATCTTCGTCACGTCGCTGGGATTGGGCTGGCTGAGACAGCGCTACAGTACCAGCGCCTCGATTCTCGGTCATTTCATCTACAATTTTGTCCAGCTTGCTCTTGCTGTGCTTCTGGGAACATCGATATGAGGCTGATGAGTATTCTGCCTCTGCTCCCCCTTTTGCTGACACTGCACGTCACGGGGTTTGTGCGTGACGGCGGAGTCGAAATTCTTTTCCCCGAAGCAATTCGCTTTAGCGCGAATCTGACCATTCCAGCAACCAGTCTGACTTCGGCATCCCTGACGATTTCTCCGGAAGGGCATCAGCCGATCTCAATTTTGGTTAATGCGATTCAGTCGGCAATAGTTTTTTCAGAGCCGCAGGGACGAATTGTCTATAACTGGCATATCCCGCTTGATGATCCGCTGCCGTTGTTCACGTCCGTTAGCTATCAGTGGTCATTTACGGCAGCGGATGGGAGTGTAGGGACGCTGCAGGACTCGTTTGTTTTCTCTGACCCGCGCGTTGATTGGGCGCGCACCGTCAGCGCGAATAATCAGTTCAGTATCGCCGTGCCGCGTTCGCTTAATCCCCTACTGGATCCCCTTCGACAGGTCAACGCGCTTCTCAGCCGAAATACTGGTCTTCCGCTACGCGAAAACGTGATCGTCTACGACGGTCTGACGCCGGACTGCGTTCCCTTTACCGAGCAGCCGGATCGCCTGATCGCGCTCTCTCAGGATAACCAATCCTTCGTCTATTGTACGGATGGCATCACTGACGCCTTGTTTAAGAAGTATCGGCTGCTTCAACGACCGCCGGATACCAGCGCCGAAGATTTCCTCGTCGGAACTCTGGTGCGAGACGCCTACGCGCCCCTCTGGAAAGATAAGGCTGTTCCTGATTGGTTTGTCGATGGACTGGCTCAATTTTATGCGCCAACGCCGAAAAACGATTTGCTTGCGCCCGCTCAGCAGGCCGCGCGCAGTGGCGGGCTGTTTAATCTTGAAGTTATGCAGGCAGCTCAGGCATCGACGCTCTGGCGCGCACAGAGTTTTGGCATGGTCTTATACATTGCCAACCAGATCACGCCTCAGGGCTTGTTTGACCTGGCGCGTGTGGACGCCGCTGATTTTGATGCCGCCTATCAAGCAGCCGTAGGATCGTCGATTTCGGTGCTGATTCCAGCCTGGCAGCAGTGGATTTTCACGCGTGCTGCGGAATCGGTCTACGGGATTACACCCTATCAGCCCGCTACCCAGACACCCTCCATCACGCCGAGCGCCAGTAATACGTTTACACCGTCGCCAACGCTGACGATCACGCCATCAGTGACGCCGACGATCACCAACACGCCCTTTGGCGTATCTAATTTTGCGCCAGCGCCGACCGTTACGCCTTCGGAAACACCGCTGCCTGTGCCGCCTTCTGTGACCCCCCGTCCTGCGGGGAGTCTCCCTGATGCAACACCTGTCCCAACAGAGTTGCAAACGACCGTGGCGCAGCCAGGTTTTCAGGCCGGAATTGTGACCTTTCTGGTTCTACTGCTTGCGCTGCTTCTGTTCTTGTTTTATCGATTAGGTAACCGACGATGATTGACCTCTATACTTTATCCTCCGATCAGTTAGCTGATTTGCTCACCGGCTGGGGAGAACCTCGTTTTCGCTCAAAACAGGTCTGGTCCTGGCTCTACGAAAAACGAGTCGACTCGTTCGACTCCATGACCAATCTGCCTGTGGGTCTGCGCGCCCGCCTTGCCGAAGAAACGGTTCTCGGCACACTCGCACTCGAAGCTGAACAAGTCAGTCATGACGGGACGATCAAGCGCCTTTACCATCTGCACGATGACCAGTTGATTGAGTCCGTGCTAATGGAATATGACGACGAACGACGCACAGCCTGTATTTCGACGCAGGCAGGCTGCGCGATGGGCTGTGTTTTCTGCGCGACCGGGCAAATGGGCTTCGCGCGACACTTGAGCGCCGCCGAAATCTTCGAGCAGGCGCTCTTTTTTGCGCGCGAGTTGGAAGCGCGCGGCGACCGCCTCAGCAATGTTGTGTTGATGGGTATGGGCGAGCCGTTTCACAATTACGATGCCAGCCTCGAAGCGATTCGCCGCCTGATGAGCGATCTGGGCATTGGTGCGCGTCACATCACCGTCAGCACCGTTGGCCTCGTGCCGATGATCCGCAAATTTGCCGACGAGGGCTTGCAGGTCAAGCTGGCGGTTAGCTTGCACGCCGCGACCGACGCCGAACGTGAGGCGCTGCTGCCCGTCAACAAACGCTATCCGCTGGCTGACCTCATGGACGCCTGCCGCTATTACGTCGAAAAGACAGATCGGCGCATGTCGTTTGAATGGACGCTGATTCAGGGCGAGAATGACACGCCGGAACAGGCGCACGCGCTCGGTCGTCTGGTGAAGGGCATTCATTGCCATGTCAATCTGATTCCGCTCAACCTGACTGGCGGCTATCATGGCGGCCCGTCAGCACAAGGACGCATTGACACCTTCATCGCCATCCTCGCTGAATATGGCATCCCGGCGACTGTGCGCATCCGGCGCGGCATCGATATTGATGCAGGCTGCGGTCAGTTGAAATCCAACGTTCTCAAGCGCCAGCGCGCCAGCCGGATCCAGCCGACAGAAATTCAATTGAGCGAAACTCCCAAGCCCTGATGAGTTCAAACAGCGTTTGTGCTAAAAGTAAGCCTTCGACTCAAAACGAGTTCATTCAAGGGATGGATTATGGCGCTCGTGACTAAAGATGTTCAGATTCCCGGCGGTACGGCTGGACTCAGTGCCTATCTAGCGCAGCCGGATGGCGCAGGTAAATTTCCCGCGCTGGTGGTGATTCACGAAGCCTACGGCCTCAACGACGACATTCGCGGTGTTGCCCGACGCTTCGCAGAGCAGGGCTATACCGTGTTGGCGGTCGATTTGTTCGCTGGACGCAATCATATGGTTTGCATGGCGCGCTTTATGGCGAATTTATTCATGAATTCGCTCCACCACGGTGCAATTCAAGACCTTCGTGCGGCGCTCACCTATCTGCAAACGCTGCCTGAAGTGGATAGTCAGCGCGTGGGTGCAGTCGGATTTTGCATGGGAGGAAGTTTCGCGGTTGCCTGGGCAGCAGGCGACGACCGCCTGAAAGCCATCGCGCCGTTCTACGCCATGAATCCGCGACCGTTGGCAGCAGTCGAGCGGCTTTGCCCGGTGGTTGGCTCCTATCCCGACGTAGATTTCACAGCGTCAGCCGGGCGTAAACTCGATGAAGCGCTCGACGGCTATCACATTGACCACGACATCAAAATCTACCCGGAATCGACTCATTCCTTTTTCAATCAGGAACGTCGCGACGCGAAATCCGGCAATGCTGCTGCCGCTGAGGATAGCTGGCGGCGAATGTTGGCCTTTTTCGCGCAAAAACTCGGCTAGATTTTGCGTCCCTGCATCTCTGGCGGGATCGGCAGATCGAAGTGGTCGAGCAGAGTCGGCGCGATGTCCATCAGTTGATGCCCCTCGACTCGTCCCGCGCCCGCTTTCCCCGGCTCGTTGAGGATAAACATCCCCTGAACGGCATGGTTCGCGTAGTCAGGCCCGGTATCATTTTCCAGCGACCAGTACTTCCCGTGACCCAGACTGCCAATCGCCCGCCAGTGTAAATCGCCGAAATACACCAGCAAATCGGGCGCGATGTTATTCACCTGCTGGTAGATTGCCTGCGGCTTGAAAATCTGTGTATTCAGCGGCTCTCCATTCGGATCGGGAATTGCTGCCAGCCCCGCTGCCAACAAGTCGCGCATGACCTCGTAGCGCTCCGGCGCAATCGTTCCGTTGGGTTCGCGTCCCTGCACGTTGAGGAACACCCGGCCATAATACCCCCCGCTGGCCCAGGCACGCGTATTCGCCCAATCGACTTCGCAGTCCTCAAAGGCCGTTAAACCGCTGCCATTCTTCGGCGGTGTTTTGAAAGCCAGCCAACCGTTGCGCCACAGCCATTCGTTGATGCAGATACCGCCGTCCATCCGCGAGACGCCGTGATCGCTTACGACCAGCACCGTCGTTTCATTTCCGGCGATCTCCAGCAGTTCCGCTGCGAAACTGTCCATCATCTTGTAGTAATCGCGAATCGCGTTCTCGTAACGGTTTCCCGGTGTATATAAACGATGCGCCGGATCATGAAAATGCCAGAAGCCGTGATGCAGCCGATCTACGCCGATATTGACGAACATGAAGAAGTCCCAGGGCTTGGTCTTCATCAGGTGCTTGACCAGCCCGGTTTGCATCGCTGTCATATCGAGTAGATCTTGCCGCAGCCGTTCTTTATCGTCGCTGCGGAAATTGCTCACGTCGAATTTATAGTTTGGATACTGCTTGAGGACTTCAGCTTTTAAAATCGCTGGATACGCGAAACCTGCTTCGCGCCCCGGCGTCAGAAAGTCCGTCACCATGTATCCATTGAGTGGATGAGGAGGGTAGGTCTGCGGTACGCCAACCAGCACCGATTGCTTGCCCGCGTCACTTAAATAATCCCACACCCGCTTAACCGGGATCGACTCGCTGTCTGCCGTCACCAGCCGATCATAGGAAAAATCCTTGCGGTTGCGGAAGCCATACACCCCCAGTACGCCCGGATCGCGGCTGCTGGTCATGCTTGCCCAGGCGGGGACAGTGATGCACGGGGTCGAGGAGGTTAGTTCGCCCCAGGTTCCGCTGGCGGCGAGTTTCGAAAACGTCGGCAGTTCATCTTTGAACTGGTCGAAAATCAAATGGGGACTGGCGCAGTCCAGTCCCAGCACGAGGACGCGCCGCGCGCCGTTGCGTCGATTGAAAAGATTGAGCATGGAGGAGGTCTTTGGTCTTTAAGGATTCGTTATTCGCAAACGCATTGTAAACGTTGAGCGGAGAAATCCAAGAACCAATCGCAGTATTTCACAGAATCCGTGAGCCAAACAGGCTCGCCGCCAGTTCGACCGCGACTTTCGCGGTGGTGTTGCTATCATCGAGGATCGGGTTGACTTCGACAATATCCAGCGATTGCACCCGTCCGTCATCCGCCAGCATTTCCAGCAGCAAATGAGCTTCGCGATAGGTCAGCCCGCCGGGGACGGGGGTTCCCACGCCCGGCGCAACCTTCGGGTCGAGCGAGTCCATGTCAAAACTCACATGCAGCGAGTCCACGTTCCCCAACGCTGCCAGTGCGGTGCTAACGACCGCCGCCATGCCCATCTCGTCGATCTCGCGCATGGTGAAGACGCGAATACCGCTGCGCGCCAGCGCGACTTTTTCTTCCGCATCGAGATCGCGAATGCCAATCTGGATAATTTGCTCAGGACGCAGTTGCACATCACCAATCGTCAGCACATCCGGTGACATGCCCATCAGCGAACTGACAACCATCCCATGCACGTTGCCGGAAGGTGTGGTTTCCGGAGTATTGAAATCGCCGTGCGCGTCAATCCACAGCACGCCGACTTTTTGAGGCTGCGACAATACAGCGGAAATTGTACCCAGTGCGACGCTGTGATCGCCGCCCAGTGTGATCACGCGCTCACCCGCTTCGAGCGAGTCGCGCACCAAATCATGAATTTCGTGGCACACTTTGCTAATCGCGCTGGCGTTGTGTGCGTGACCATCCTCAGGGTCATGGCTGATTTCTTCCAGCACCGGGACGGCGACGTTGCCGCCGTCCTGAACTTCCAGTCCCAAATGACTCAGGCGCTGCTGCAAACCTGCGTAGCGAAGGGCGCTCGGCCCCATATCCACGCCGCGCCGCTGCTGCCCTAAGTCCATCGGGACGCCGAAGATGCGGATGATGCTCAAGAGGTGTGGCTGCCTAACCGGCTGCCGATGCGCGTCAGGAAGATACTCAGGACGTACAGCACCAGCAGCGGAGCCATCACTAGGAACATATTGACCGGATCAACTGTTGGCGTGATGACCGCCGCGACCACTGCCGCACCCACGACGGCAATTCGCCAGTTTTTGATCAGGAGCGGCGAATTGACGAAGCCCAGGAAGGACAGGACAAAAAAGATCAGCGGGGTTTCAAACGCGGCTCCCATCCAGAACAGCAGCGAGGTCACAAAACCGAGATAGCCATCGGCAGTCCACTGCGTCGTGAAAATGTCAGAATGAAAATTCGCCAGGAAATCAATCGCGGTCGGCAGCAGAAGGAACCACGCGAACGCGACGCCAATCAGGAAAAGTACCGTAATTGCCGGGAGCGCAGTCAATAGAATACGCTTTTCGCGCTTCGTCAGGCCCGGTAGGATGAACAGCAGTAGTTGATAGGTGATTAACGGAATGGCGATAATTGCGCCGAACGTCAGCGCGACGCGGAAATAATTTGTGACCGATCCGGTCGGGTCAAGTACCTGCGCAGGGCGACCATACGGTGTGAGCAGATACTTAAAAATATCGCCCGCGAACAGAGCGCCAATCACCGTTCCTGCAATTAAACCAAGCGCGGCCCTAAACAGGCGGTCACGCAGTTCTTCCAAATGTTCGAGCAGCGACATGCGCAGCTCATGCCCATCATCTTCCGGCGGTAATTCAGGGGGAAGAGTAGGGGGTTGTTGGAGTTTCGTCGCCATCTTCGCTGTTCTCCACTTGCCGGACTTTCTGCAACCATTTGTGATCGTCGGCTACCGCGCCCAGGACACCATTGATAAAGCTCGATGCGCCATCTGCGCCAAACAGCTTTGCCAGTTCAACCGCTTCGTCAATCGCCACGCCCACCGGCGTATGCGCCCGTACTGCAAATTCGTAAATCGCAATCCGTAAGATGTTGCGGTCGATGAATGCGATCTGGTCAATCGGCCATTCTGGGGCATAGCGCTTAATCGCTTCGTCGAGCGTGTCGCCGTTATCGACAACCCCATGTACCAGTTCCTGAACATAACGCACGACTTTGCGGCTTGGCTTCTGCGTTTGCAAATGAATGGTCAGAACTTCACTGACCGGGTGATGCGCCAGGTCAATTTCGTACAGGGCTTGTAATGCGATGCGCCGTGCAATACTCCGCTCGTCCACAATCGGCGCGTCGTTTTCTGGAACAATTTCAGGACTATCCGTCATTAGTGAACTCACGGTTGATGTTACGCACTAGCTTTCGTCGTGCGCAGGCCAATTGGATTTTTACGCTCACCATTTCCTCAGCAAGCGAACAGGCGCTGAAGTCACGCGACTGCAAAGATTTATGCCTAGTTTACTCTACATTCTCGGCTTTGGGGAGGCGCGGTGAGGCTTTGCCCTCTAAAAACTGCTCTGTTTCCTGCTGCCAGTGTCGATCCAGAATCCATTCATTCAACTGGGCGCAGAATTCCGCGCTCAGCAGGAAAATTGAGGCGATTACGTAAGCCCAGAACAGCAGCACAATGCCTGTCGAAAGCGTCCCGTAGACAAACTGATAATTGGCGACATTGAGCAGATACCAGCCAAAAGCTGATTTTGCCAGCTCCCAGCCAACGCCGCCGAAAATCGCTGCGGGCCACACCGCATCCCAGTGAACCCGGCGCGAAGGAACGAAGCGAAATAGCAGCGCAAAGATCACCATGTCCAGACCCAGCGGCAGAAAAACCGAACCAATACTGATCCACAGGCTAGGGCGTGCGAACGAGAGTGCCGAGAGCAGGAACAGCACCGCCGATGTGAGAAACGAGGTGGCGATCAGCACGACCAGCGCGACGGCCATGCCCACTGCTGTCAGACGCTGCCGCCACAGACTGCGGTTCGCAGGGACGTGAAAAATAAAATCCAGCGAAGTCGTAATATTCGAAAATAACCCTAATCCTGACCAGATCAGTCCGATGATCGCCAGAATACTGAACGATGCCCCCTGTGACACCGCCTGCGAGATATTTTCCTGGAATAGTTTCAGGACTGAGGTGGCGGCTGGGGGTAGAAACGGCTCAATGCCGATGCCGATAGGTGCGGTGGTGATGCTGACATTCGCGCCGACAACAGGGCCAACCAGATGACTCAGCAGGATGGCGATCAGTAGGGTGAGTGGAAAGATCGAGAAGATCGCGTAATACGAGAGCGCTGCCGCCTGCCGCAAACCATAACTGATAAAATTCGCGACCGCGCGTTGCAGATAGGTCGGCAGGGCGCGAGTCATCGCCGGGGTGGTTTGCCACCACTGCCTGACATATTGCGTTTGCTGTTGGAAGCGTGCACGAAAACGCAGCATCGTCAAATCCGTTTACAAAGTCAAGCTACCTCTATAGTAGCATAATCGGTTTGCGTGATAATATTATTCTGAACCTCGGCGGCAGGAGTTATCTCTCATGAAGCTTAATCCACAAGACATCGTTACCTTGCTTTTGCCCGGAAGCGGGCAAATCCTTGTCTGGAGTATTTTTCTCTACCTTATCTTCTTTTTCGCAGTGATTATGCTGTTCACGATGCCGGACAAGAATATGCTGCCGACGCTGCTGGTCGCGACGACGCTGCTGTTCGCGATTGTTGCCAAGCTGAGCGTGAGCGCCACCAGCGTTCGCGGCGGTCGTCCCATCATTGGCAACAAAGACTTCGGCATGTTTGTCATCAATGTGGGTATGGTCGTCTTTCCGCTCATCGCGGTGGGCATGACACGGGCGCGCAAAAACCGGACAGTCGGTCCGGCGATTATCACCTCGCTGATTGCTGCGGTTTACTTTTTCATGTTCTGGTTAATCGCTCAGCACTAACGCGAACATACGCCGAAATTCTTACGTTTTCCCCATCAAATTCCCCCGTTTGGTTATATCCATTCCAGGGTTGCGCTGGCTCATATCGAATCCGATAATGTGAAAGTCGCAACCCAAACCAGACCCCAAGTCCAAAGGCCAATGTCACAAAAAACCGCGTCAGCACCAAACAATTTTGTTCGCTTTCTCAGTTATGTCCGCCCTTATAAATGGCAGGTTGTTGCCGCTGCCATCGGCGGAATCGTCAAGTTCAGCGTCCCGTTGTTCGTTCCGCAAGTGACTCGTTTTCTGCTCGACGACGTTTTTCTCAGCACAACGCTCACACCCCAGCAAAAAGTCGCTGATCTGCTTGCTTCTGTCGGCGGCCTTATCCTGGTTTTCGTCTTTTTCTGGACGCCGCTGACCTACATCCGTCATTATTACGCCGGGAAATCCGGCTACATCTCGGTGCTCGACCTGCGCAATGAACTCTATTATCGGATTCTGCGCCTGTCGGCCTCCTTCTTTGACCGCCACAAATCCGGTGCGATTGTCTCGCGCCTGATCAGCGACATCGAAATTGCCCAGAACCTGGTCGGCAGCGCGCTGACCAACATATGGATGGACTTGATTTCGCTGTTCCTTATCGCCTACTTCCTGCTGACTATTAACGTTGGCGTGATGCTCGTCGCGTTGATTACGTTCCCGTTCTACCTCTTTTTCTTCATGCGCTCGCAAAATGCCATCAAGGTTTCCAGCTTGCAGGTTCAGGCAGAAATCGAGGCGCTCTCCGGCAACGTGCAGGAGAAAATCGCCGGAAATCGCGTCGTGCGCGCCTTCGGACGTGAGCATGACGAAGAAGAAACTTTCGAGCGCGATTCGCAGAAACTTCTCTCGACCTCGATGCATCGGGTCTATCTGCAAAGTGTCAATCTCGCCATCACGGGTGTAATCGTTAACATCGCTCCCCTGATCGTGATGCTCTACGGGGGAATTCAGGTCATCAACGGTACACTGACCGTTGGCGAACTGATTGCCGTGACTATGTACCTGCCTTCGCTCTATACGCCGCTTCAACGCTTTTCTGAACTCGGCGTCGTTTTTGCGACTTCGATGGCAGCGGTGGATCGCGTCTTTGAAGTCATGGACATGAATCCTGAAATTCACGACGAACCCAACGCTCTTGAACTGGACACCTGTGAAGGGCGCGTCGAATTCGAGCATATCAGCTTCGCCTATCCCGGCGAAGACGAACCTGGCCCTGTGCTGCGCGATATGAGCTTTGTCGTCGAACCGGGCGAGAAGGTGGCGCTCGTTGGCCCCAGCGGTTCGGGTAAAAGCACCGTTGTCAGCCTGATTCCGCGCTTCTACGATATTGATTCAGGTTGTGTGCGCATCGACGGGATTGATGTGCGCGGCCTGACTCTCGAATCATTACGCCGTCATGTCGGCATGGTGCTGCAAACGCCGATTCTTTTCAGCGGCACGATTTTCGATAACATCCGCTACGGCAAGCCCGACGCCAGCGAAGCCGAAGTTGTCGAAGCCTGTCGTGCTGCCAATGCCTGGGATTTCATCCAGCGCCTGCCCAAAGGACTCTACAGCGAAGTCGGCGAGAATGGCGGCTATCTCTCTGGTGGACAGCGCCAGCGTTTGACGATTGCGCGCGCCTTCCTCAAAGACCCCAAGATTCTCATTCTCGATGAGGCGACCTCAGCCCTCGACTCCGAGTCGGAGCGTCTGATTCAGGCGGCGCTCGAACGGCTGATGATCGGACGCACGACCTTCATCATCGCTCACCGTCTCTCGACCATTGAAAACGCCGACCTGATTTTCGTCATGGATCACGGTCGTCTCATGGAGTCAGGGACGCACGGCGAACTGCTCCACAATGCGGGCTTGTACCAGAAGCTCTACGCCCATTAATGGGAAACGAAGCGGCCTGACTCGCCGCCTATGGCAGGCTGAAGTCCATGATCATGAAGCGATCAACCTCGTTGATCGCTTTGTTATTTGTTGCCATCAGCCGCTCACCTGTCCCTGTGTTGTAGACCGTTGCCAGCAGTTGATAATTTCCGGGGGCTAACCCGCTGAGATTAATCTGCGACCACGTACAGGACTGCGCTTGCTGCGGTAAAGGATAATCTGCTTGAGCGACAAGCTGCCCTTCGGCGTTGTCAATGTGCAGCCCAACCGAATAAGTATAGGTAGGTATAGTCGCAGCAACCGACCAGATTTGCGTCACGTCAAGCCGTTCCTGATCCGTATGCACCGCAGCGCGGATCGAAGCCAACGTAATCCCGTCGGCACCGAAATTTATCGGTTCTACCTGACCTTTGACGGTGGGAGAACTGTATAAATCAAACTGTAAAATTGGGGAGTCGTAAACCGTTGCGCAGTACAGATAATTCTGCGCGCTTAGCAGTCGCTTAAAGATGTCAAATTGCAGGGTCGGCTGGGCAGGGGTATGTGCTACCCACAGGAGAGGATTACCCGCAACAAGCGCTTGAACCTGCTGTTTGTAATTCTCATACCCGACATTGATCGGGCGCTCCATCAGTGTGTGTCGCAGCAGCGGAATACCATGCAGATAGTAATTGTAGACACCCGTATGGTAAACACTCCATGTCCAATCCGGCAGGACGAATGTTAGTGCGTCGGCTGGCTCAGCATAGGTTTTGACCTGCGGAGTCAGCACATCCCAGGGCAAATGCCAGTGCGGATTGTGCATATCCTGAATGGACTGTGGATCAACGCTGTTCCAGATACCCGCCGCCACCCACACACTGACCATTATCAGCGCAGGCCGTCGATAATCGCTTAGCAAACGATCTGCGCCATATCCGGCAATCACCGCCAACACAGGCCAGATCGGAAACAGATAACGCACTTCCAACACGACTCCGTAGCGTGCATTCACGGCAATCAGCAGGATGAAAATGCCAATACCCCAGAACCAGGCGAACAGAAGGGTGGAAGTCCGTCGAAAACTATACAATCCAAACAGCGCGAGCAGCGCGATACAGCCGTTGCTGAACATATATAGAATGCCTTTGGCAGATTGCAAAGGCGTAAAGGCAAATACTGCGCGTGTCTTGTCTTGTGTAGCGTAAGCCATTGCATTCAAGGTGATGCTGAACCAGGGGAGAAAGAGGATACCCGGTAGTGTCATCGTCAGGGTTGTCGCCAGCCAGCGGCGGTTTTTTGCTACAAACAGCAGATGATAAATACCGAGTACAACCAGCGTCAGTGCTGCCAGATAACTGAGATACAACAGTCCGAAGGATCCGAAAAACAGAAACATAGTGTTGCGCCGCCGCTTTCGACCGCTGATACTCTGCCAGTAAGCCCAGACAGTCATGCTGATCAACGGCACGAAGAAAACATAGCCGCGCAGTTCGTGCAGGAAGTAAATAAAATAGGCGCTGGTGCCAATCAGAATCGCAGCCAGTAAGCCCACTCGCCAGTTGAAGAGATCAGTTCCCAGCCTAAAAACCCACGCGACTCCCAGTAAGCCTGCCAACAGGGAAAAGACGCGCCCCATGTAAGCGCTCCAACCAAAGATTCTTCCCCAGGTCGCGTAAGCGAGAATGTAGCCCGGCGGCCAGTAGTTATCTTCGGTTGCGGCGCGTTCCCAGGTTTGTGGATAGGTCAGCGGCCCTTCACTGCTTCCTCCTGAAATGTGGATAGTCCACCATTCATCGAGCCAGAGTGCGTCCATAGTCAAGCTGCGTGCAGACAAATAGGTTGTCAGCAGGAATAGCGGAAGCAGCAGCCAATGAACATGTTTTTGCATCGCAACCAATTCTTTAGCCGAAAATATTCACGAGACAACGATACCATAAGTGGATGAATCAGGGTGATTCTCCACAAATTTGGCTTCTTAACCCTGTGCACGATGGAGTTCGCGCCCGTTAATCGTAGGCTTCGCGTCAAGTAACTCGCGTACCCCACGCATAAAATGGCGGGCATGGTCGAAACGCTGCGACACCCCATGCTCCGCCGTTTTTATCTAATCGTCTGGATGATCCTCGTTACAATTACGCTGCTGCAATCGAGCGGTCAGCCCGTCGTTGGGCCGCCTGCGCCGCCCGGCCCGCCCAGCCCCAGCCGCGAACTTTTCCTGACCACCGGACATGTGGTTGCTTTCAGTGTGATGCTCGTGCTGCTGTGGTGGGCGCTTCCGCTGGCTCCGCATATTCTGGTCGTTTCATGGGTAATCTGCTGTCTTTTCGGCGGCATCACCGAACTGCTTCAACAGCTTGTCCCGGATCGCAGCGCCTCGCTCGACGATTTCGCCGTCGATTGTCTCGTCAGCGGAATCGCGGCGCTCCTGATTTACTCACGGGGGCGTTTTTCGGGGCTAATCCATAAATTGTGACCATCGCTGCTCAGGTCAATCGTTCCGTTCTCGTCGGTGCGGTAGAGCGGTACATCTCCCACCATCGAGAGTGTCGCCGGGTCGGGATGATCGCCCTGCACAACGGCAATTTGCGGCGCGACTGCCTGGACGAATTCAGCCTCAAGTCCTCGAATTGCGCCCTGCTGCGGAATTTGCAGCACCGATGCGTTGATCCCTTTCCCGGATTTTAACAAAGCTTCCTGCCCCGCCGTACTCAGTTCCGACGTCAGCAAAAAGCTCACATTGCCGTAGTCGAGCCGTAAAACCAGCGCGTTGCGATCCAGCGAGTCGCCCAGGCCGGGTTGTACCGTCGGATTGAGCGCTTCGATCTTTACGCCATCGTTGGTCGTCAGCGCATAGCCAGCTCGCGCATTGATTGTAGGGTGCGCCGCCAGCTTGCTGTACAGCGTTTTGAACATCTCGCCTAAGTTCGGCTGCCCCTGGTCGATCACGACGCCAATGTCATAGCGGTCGATGACGTCGGGCAGTGCTCCGAATTGAGCTTCATCCGGTTGGGTAATGAACAGGGCTTCCAGCGAATGTTTGTTAAAGGGCAGGCGGTCACCAATCGCCGTGAGCAGGCGAGACGGATAGCGTCCGCCATCGATCAGAAAATGTGCGCCGCGTGGCGTCTGAATGAGTACGGCGTCACTCTCGCCCATATCGAGCATCCACACATGCAGCAGACCGTCCGGTTTACTGACATACAGCGCCACGCTCAGCAGCATAATTCCAATGCCACAGAATGTCCCTAAAAGCGCCAGTTTCCGCCAGTCCAGTCGGATCGTCCATTTCGGCTGCACCCCCTTGATCATGGCTGCTCCCAAAACCACAATGAAAAAGGCAGAAGTCAGATTTGCCGAGACGAAAACTTCATAGCTTGGCAGCGTCGCGAACAGCCGTACGACTCCGACCGTCCACGAGAGCGGCAGCAGGTCAATCCAGTACGAAATCTGCGCGATCACGGGAGAAATTGCCGCGCTCAGTGTCGCCGCGCCACCGATCAGCAGCAGGGCAGGCTGCACCGGCATGATCAGCAGATTGACCAGCAGAATAAACGGTGACACCCGTCCGAAATAGAGCATGGTTAGCGGCAGGGTTAGGCTCAGCGCCGCCAGACTCACGACCAGCGGCTCGGCCAGCACGTCGCTCAACAGTCGCGCCACCGTCGGACGCAGCCAGCGCGTCAAAACTGCATCAAAGCGCGCCGAAAGCGGCCTCGCAAACAGCGCGATCCCCAGCGTAGCGAAGAAGCTCAGTTGAAAGCTGACATCCCACAGCACCAGCGGGTTGAGCAGCGACATCACCAGCGCCGCGAATGCCAGCGATGCTGGGAGATACGTTTCGCGCCGTAAAACCGTGCCAATCACCAGCAGCGCGCTCATGATGGCGGCGCGTACCACCGACGGATTCGCTCCCACGAACACAGTATAGGCGGCAATTACGCCTATGCTGAGCGCTGCCGCAACTCCCCGTCGTATCCGTAACCGCTTCAGAAAGCCGATCACGACGCCGCTCAGGACTGTCATATTAAAGCCGCTGATGGCGATCACCTGCGACGCGCCCGTTTTTGCGAAAGCGTCGCTCACATCTGGCGAAATTCCATGCTGATTGCCCAACAGCATCCCGACGAGCAAACTCGCTTGTGGCTCCGGTAGATCATGCTTGATTGTGTCCGCCGCGCGCCCCTTGAGGTCGATCAACTCGCTCAACCAGTCATTTCCAGCGGCGCGCTCTGTGACCGTCACTGCCGACTCCTGCATAACGCTGAAGACGCCGCTCCGCGATAGATAATCCGCATACGAGAAGCGGTCGCTTGTTCCCGGTTCATAAAGGAGTCCGGTCGCGCTGATCCGGTCGCCGTAACGCGCATCGCTCAATGGCGGCGCGGACACCAGTACAAGACCATCGGTCGTGGTCGTGGTTCCCGCCCGCGTCACGGTATCGACTGCTACCCGCAGCAATACCTTATCATCGCGTTTGTCCGGTTCGCCGACGACTGTGCCTTCAATCGTCATCCCGCCGAGGCCGTTAAAGGCGGCGATTCCGCTGGTGAGCGGAATCGTGGATATACGCAGCCCGCCGAGCATGAACAGCAGGACAGCAAAAACTTCGACACGTCGCGCTCGCCATGCCAATATGCTGGCGATCAGCGCGAGTGCTAGCCAGATCAGGGGCAGATGCAAAGCAGCATTTGCGGCGAGAACAATCCCCAGCGACCAGCCCAGCGTGAGATAGACCAGCCTCATTTAGGCTGCTCCCGTGTGGGATGGGATGGCTGCTGGTCGGGTCACTGCCGCACCTCATAAGAACGGCAGATACCTTAGCGCAAACCTCCCCGGACTTCAAAAGCTGAGAAGCTGCCTGATGCTGCTCAGGACATCGCTGTAAAAATTGCCGCCGACCTGCCGAAACAGGATGAAGGGCTGACCCGGATCGCCGACAAATGGGCTGAGCGTCCACGCCATTTGACTGCCGACGAAAGCGTACAGGACCACCCATAGAAGGAAAACAATCCGCCGGGAACGCGCCCCCGACGTATTGTCCCATTGCGAAATGGCCACCAGCCCCTGGCGCAGAAAGACCACGCCCATCAGCCCGGCGATAGCGAAGAATCCTACGTTGAGCAGCTTCAGGAACGGGTATTCACTGCTTGTCAGCAGGAAAAATAGTGTCACCGGCGCGAAACTGAACAGCAGCACGGCGGTTGTCGTCATCGCCGTCAATATCAGGGAAACGTTTTGCGCAAGTGTCTGCCGCGACCCGAACAGCAGGTTGAAGAAGTACAGCGAGGGCGTGCAGATCGCCAGTGTGACAATAAAGAGTGCTGGCAGCTTGATCATCGACGACAGCGCCTGCGGGACGCTGTGTGCCGCGCCCATTACCGCGCCGTAGGCCGCCAGAAAGCCGATGCACGACAGCATCATCGCCCGTATTTTGCTGCCGAGCTTGATCTCGTCGCGGATTTCTGTGAAGAAGATGGCGCGGTCGCGCAGGATGGCTTCGATAATTGTGAAATTATTGAATAAGCGTCGTGGCTCAAGCAGGGTGTTTTGCATGGGATTGCCTCTACTGAAATTCCTGATGATGTCATTCTAGGCATGAGTGTCGAGTGGTGCGACGACTTGAGGACGCAGTTTTGCGCACATAAGTGCTTGATCGAGATCGCCAGTAGAATGAGACAATAGGGAAATATGAATTGACCCTGGAGTTCGCAAGTGTTGAACCTGCTGATTGTTGAAGACGGCGATAAACTGCGCGAGGCGCTGCGCATCGGTCTTGAGAACACAGGCGCGATCAAAGTCATTGGCGTGACTCCACGCGGCGAGGATGCGTTGACGTTCTGCCTTGCGCAGCAGCCCGACGTGATTCTGATGGATGTGCAGTTGGCAGGGCAGATCAACGGCATTGAAGCGGCGGTTGCCATCCGGCGTGAACTCCCGCGCCTTCCCGTCGTGTTCTATTCGATTCAGGATGATGATGCCTATTACCGCGCTTTCCGTAAATCCGGCATTTTGAGCCACTACGCATACGTCAAAAAGTCGAACTATCTGCTGCCCGCCATGATCGTGCCTCTGCTCCGCGATGCGGTCAGCGGGCGCGGCTTTATTGACCCGGAAATCGAGGCACGCGTGCAGGAAGTGCGCCAGAAGGATGAACAATCGCCAATGGCGCTGCTGGAACCGAACGAGCAGGTCGTCGCCAAGATGCTGGCACAGGGCATGACCAATGAGCAGATCGCTGGACGGCTGGGCTTTCAGGATAAGCGCACGGTCAGCCGCACCAACGGGCAGATTTACGCTGTCTGGGGTTTAAACGAGACCACCGTCGATGAAAAAGTCGCGCGCACACGGGCGGCGCTGATCATTAACGCGGGGCGGCTGATCACATGGGACGCCGATGGTAAGCCCTTCGTGATGGACGAACGCGGCGCGTGGGTCGCCTGGGAAGGGTAGGGCTGCCATGCTGCTGTACTTTAGCGCTTATTGGGCGGTCATCGCGATTTCGCTCGCCAACACGATTCTATTGCTCTGGCTCGGCTTCATGGTACTTTTTAATGCCGAGCGGCGTTCGTGGGGCATCTGGCTGATTGGTGGCGGGCTGCTGACGGGCGGTGCGTTTTTCGTCAGCCATACCGTCATTCTTATCCTCAACCCGACATCGCTCGAAGGAGCGATGAATTTCTGGTGGATTCTTGGCCTCAGCGCGGTGATTACGCTGCCGTTTGCCTGGTATACCGCGCTGCTGTGGTATGCAGGTTTCTGGGAAGATCGAACTTCCGCGCTGCGCAGGCGGCATCGCTATTTCTATGCCCTCAATACCCCGCTAACGATTACGCTCTGGGTGCTGCTGCTCTTCGCTAACCCGTTTCCGACTTACGCGCAGGCGCTCCGCCTCGATATTGTCCCAACGCTGTCGCTGTTTAATATTCCACTCCTGATTTTGCTCTATCCTGTCTGTGTGCTGTTGAGCATTGGCTTGTCGATTGATGCGTTGCTGCGCCCCGGCCCGGCACGCCGGATGATGGGTGATCAGGCGCGGCGGCGCGCACAGCCCTGGTTGATCGCCACCTCAGTCATTCAATTGCTCGTCGGAGTGTTGGTCGCGGCGGTCATGACCAGCGTCATCTACTACGCTCGCCAGCGCGATTATATCAGGGTGGATACTGTCATCCGTATCGCTGATGCTGATCTGGTCATCTCCGGCTTAATCACGCTGGCGGTGCTCTGTCTGGGGCAGGCCGTCGCTCGTTATGAGGTTTTCACGGGGAAAACGCTGCCGCAGCAGCGTTTTATGCGTCACTGGCGCGACGCCATACTGCTGGCGTTTGGCTTCGGCGGCGTGATGAGTGCCAGCCTGCTCTTTGATGTGCCGCCTGTTTACACCATCCTCCTGATGGCGCTCATCGTGACTTTGTTTTACGCGCTGTTCAGCCGTAGTTCCTACGTCGAGCGCCGCCGTTATATTGATCATTTGCGTCCCTTTGTCACCAGCCAGCGTCTGTATGACCACATGACGAGTGGAAGCTTACCCACAGACCGTTTGCCCCCCGTTTTTGACATTTCGATACCATTTTATGCCCTGTGCGACGAGGTGTTGGGCGCAAGCAGTGCTTCTCTGCTCCCGGTCGGGGCGTTCGCGCCGCTGATTGGACAGTCAATCGCCTATCCGTCGCAGATCAAAACGCCGTCACCAATTGATCTGGCCGAGCGCTTCACGACGCCGCAAACGATGTGCGTCGCGGTCGATCCGACGCAGTATGGGGCCGCCTGGGCGGTTCCGCTGTGGAGTGAGCGCGGTTTGATCGGGGTGCTGTTGCTCGGCGACAAGCGCAACGGAGGTCTTTATACCCAGGAAGAAATCGAAATCGCTCGCGCTAGTGGCGAGCGTTTGATCGATGCCCAGGCCAGCGCCGAAATGTCGCGTCGCCTGATGGCACTCCAGCGTCAGCGCCTTACTCAAAATCAGGTCGTGGATCGGCGTGCCCGCCGAATGCTGCATGATGAGGTGCTGCCCCGTCTGCACGCCACCATGCTCGCCCTGCCAGCAGGTTCAGAGGATGTCGTTGAGCAACTGGCGGAAATTCATCACCAGATTGCCGACTTGCTTCACGAGCTTCCTGCTGCATCGGCTCCCGAAGTCGCACAGCTTGGGCTGATGCCCGCGTTGCGTAAAGCGCTCGAAAGCGAACTTGCCAGCGCCTTCGATGGTGTCACCTGGAACATCGATCCCCAGTCAGATGAGGCTGTGCAAAACATCCCGCTGCTGATGGCAGAGGTGATCTACTATGCTGTACGTGAAGCCATGCGCAACGCAGCAGTCTATGGGCGTGGCAATCAGCCGAAACGTCCTCTTCATCTTTGTGTTGAAATGCTGTGCCGGGAAGGTCTGGCGATCATCGTCGAAGATGACGGCATCGGATTTGAAAGGGCGAATGAAGCGCCCAAAGAGGCTGCGTTTCACGGCAGCGGTCATGGCCTGGCGCTCCACAGCACGATGATGGCGGTCATCGGAGGCTCGTTAACTGTCGAAAGCAGCCCTGATCAATTCACACGAGTTACAGTTTGGATTCCAATTGATTAACGTTTGATAATCAATCCTGCTTTTCAGGGCTTCACCACGTAAAATGCTCAAGGGCTGATTGCAGCTTGTCACAGTTGGAGAAAATGAGCCTTGCTCAAACGAATTCGAGCAATAAATACGGCAGCTTTGCGCCGTCCTTCGCTCACTTTGATGTTCATACTGGTGTTTGTCCTGCTGCTGGCCTGGATGATGTTCGTCGTCCATCTCGATTTGGAAAGCATGTGGTCAGACGAGTGGTTCTCGTGGATGTACGCGATTCAGGGGCCATTCGCGCTTGTACGGGCGACGGCGCAGGATGTGCATCCGCCTGCCTATTACCTGCTCGTCTCGGCCTGGGTTGCCATCACGGGAAGTCAGAGTCTGTTCGCCATGCGCCTGACTGCTGCATTCCCTGCCTTGATCACGGTCGCGCTCAGCTATCGTCTGGGTGTCGATTGGTTCAAGAGCCGCTGGGCTGGGATTGGTGCAGCGGTCTTTTTGGGAACGAGCGGCATCTTCATCTACTACGCCCGCGAACTGCGCATGTACGCCCTGATGGTCATGCTGGTGGCGCTCAGTTGGGTCTTTTTGACTCGCTTCCTGCAAGGGAGGTCGAAAAGCCTGCTGGGTTATATCGCTTGTGTTGGGCTGATGGCCTACACCTATTATTTTTCGGCCTTTGTTCTCTTTACCCAGATCGCCATTGTGGTGTGGTTCTACCGCCATAAGCTGATCGCGCTGCTGCGTGCTTATGTCGTCGTCTTTATCGCCTTCTTGCCCTGGATTCCAACTGTACTCGATCAGTTATTCTGGGAACGGGCGCGCACGGGCGATCCTAACGCGCCAGTCCTCGGCAAATATGGTGCGACCCAGCCAACGACACTGCCCAATATCGGCAACTTTATTGAAATCTATACCGCCAAACAGCCTGCCTTTGTCCTGCTGCTGATTGTGCTGGCGCTGGCATTGAGTTGGAATGCTGTCCGTCATTTTCATCTGAATCAGCGCTTTCGTGAGCAACGTTGGCTGATTGCGGCGACATCCTGGCTGTTTCTGACCATCGTGCTGATGTTCGGCCTCAACCTCGCTTTCCCAATTTACAATCAGCGCTATGTATTGAGCGTTATTCCCGCGCTGGCGTTGCTAGCCGGAGTAGCGGTTGCCTCATTGTCGAATCGCAGGATCGGGGCGGCACTGGTTGGTGTGATCGCCGTCAGCGGGATGATTTTTCACTCGAATGCCTTTTTAGAGCCGAAAACACCTCATAAAGACATGCTTCAGACGATTGCTGCTGAATATCGTCCTGGCGACCGCATCTGGTACAACTTTTCCTACGGCGGCCTCGGCAGTTCAATTACGCAGGAAGTTGGCTACCATCTCAAATTCGATGCGCCGAGCTTGAACTCTGATGAATTCATCTGGGACGCACCCAACGACTACGCCGATGTCAAGGCAGTGCCACGCGTCTGGGATGTACGCCCTTACTGGATTCCTGTCCCTGGCAAAGCGCTTGCGCCTTTAACCAGCGACCGGGTGCAGTCTGAAGAATACGATTTCGGTGCTTATGCGGTACGGCTTTATGAAGCACCACCTACGAGCGAAACGCCGTTAATGGTTGGTGATTTGTTCACGCTGCTGCCCGATGGCGTGCAAAAGAATCAGTATCATGCTGGCGACATCGTGATTGTCAAAACGTGGTGGCAGGCTCAAAAGCCGCCGCTGCTCGACTACTCTTATGTGCTTGAACTTAATGATAAGGGCGGTATTCTAGCACATCAGGATGCAGGTCTGACATCCGACACAATCCCGACCAGTCAATGGTTTCTGGGACAGCCCTACCGTCTGAGCCAGATCAGCTTTAAGCTGCCTGACAATCTTGCGCCGGGAACCTATACGCTGATGTTGGGTGTTTATTTCTGGCAAGATCCTCAGCCATTGCCTATCACCTTTTCAGATACGTCCGCTTCCGCTGCGACTCAAATAAGAGCGCAGGTTGCGACTGTCGTTGTCACAGAGTAGGCGGCGTAGACAAAGGACGTTCCGACGCTGTACAATACGCTTCTTCAACACGGATAACGAGGAAAAACTCATGGCGGAAGCAGAAGCGCCGCTGTTACAAGTCACTGATGTCGGCTATCGCTATGGCTCATTCAGCGCACTCACGGAAGTATCACTCGAAGTCGAGACGGGTGAATTAATTGCGCTCGTTGGACGCAACGGAGCAGGCAAATCGACCCTGCTGAAATGCATCGCTGGCTGGACGCGCCCGACCGATGGCGAAATTCTGCTGATGGGCGACAAAATTGACCATAACGAGCGTTTTGTCCGGTCGCACATTGTTCTGGTGCCCGACACGCCTCCGTTTTACGATGAACTGACTGCCTGGGAGCATTTGCAGTTCAATGCGCAGGCGCACCGACGCGATGATTGGGAAGAGCAGGCCGAAGATTTGCTCGACCGTTACGGACTACTCAGCAACAGAGATGCTTTCCCGTTCTCGTTCTCACGGGGGATGCGCTATAAGCTGGCGCTGTGTATGGCGCTGCTCATCGGGCCGAAGATTCTACTGCTCGACGAGCCGCTTGGCCCGCTCGATCCGGTTTCAGCGGATGAACTCTGGATCGAACTCAATCGTCATCGCAACGATGGCATGAGCATCCTGCTTAGCAGTCACCAATTGCCCCCCAATGCCTACCCGGATCGCTACTTCATTATGGAGCAGGGTGAGGTCATCGCGCACGGCACACCGGATGATATGCGGGAGCAGTTGGGTGTCAAGAACGACCTGACTCTCGATAACCTGCTGCGCGCGGCGATTCTTCGGCGGCGCGGTCATGACATCGAGGACGATGTCGAAGATGACTACGATGAGGACGAAGACGACGCTCAGGAAGACAACAGCGAAGAAGTTGCTGCCCCTGTCCAGGAGAAGAAATCCTTCGCTCCCAAGTCGAAGAAGAAGCGTTAAGCGATGCGCGACGTACAATCCCTTTTCTGGCTGCGTTGGCGGCAGTTTAAAGATACGGCTGTCTACTGGCTGCGTGTCCTCGGATATCGCCCCCAGGACGCCTCATTCTCGCAAAATCTCTATGTCCTCTATCTGGTGCTGATCGGTCTCTTCTGGCTGTATACGGTTGCTGCGTTCATCTACGACACGGCCTCGGGCATCGGTAAGCTGCTGCCAGTGGCGACCTCTGGTGAACTGCTCGTTGGCTTCACCTATCTGGTCTTTGTCGTCCAGGTCTACGTGATGGTCAACGCGCTGCAAAGCACGCCGCTCAAGCTCTCCTTTGCAGATATGGCTTATGTCGCTGGAGCGCCAATTACGCGCGCCGCGCCTGTGATTGTCGGCTTTATTCGTCAGGTTGGTATTCGTCTGGTTTTGCTCAATTTGCCGGTGATCATCTTTGGTTTGCTCATCGGACGGGCGCTTTTGCCAGAGGAATTTGGCCCGGCGGCCTTGCGTCTGGTTGCAACCGTCATTCCCCTGATTGTGCTGACCTGGGCCGTTGGCTGGATGGTTGGCCTCAGCCGCCTGATCAGCCCACGTATCGGTCGCCTGCGTTATCTGTGGGTTGTACCGCTTGTGCTCGTGCCTGTCGCCTATTTTCTGCCGGATGCTGTGCTCTGGCCGGGGCGAATCGCGGTGCTGGTGATGCTCAACCAGTCGCCTGTGTGGGCGCTGCCGCTGCTAGTCGTGCTGGCGGTGGTTGGTGTCGCTGTGACCTTCTGGATGGGTGACCGCATCAATATGATTCACGCTGTGGACGAAAGCATTCTCTATGCGCGCATTCAGGCGCTGGGTTTGCTGGCCTGGCGGATGATCGACGTTCAGGCGCGCATCCGTATGCAGTCGCGGCAGGTGACGCGCAAGCCGTTCATGAGTTTGCCGCGCGCCAGTGGAACTTCGACCTTTGTGACACGGGCGGCGCTCTCGTATGTCCGCCATCCCTTCATGCTGTTGACCTGTCTGATCTGGGGGGCAGCGCTCACCGGCCTGGGGATCGAGATCATCGTGCGCCAGCTTCCGGCGCAGGTCTGGATTCTGTGGGTGGTTGTGGTGGGCGTTGCGCCACCGTTTGGCCTGCTGCACGTGTTTCGCTCAGATTCGCAGGAGTTATTTCTGCGTCAATTCCTTCCTGTCGATGGCCTGCAACTGCTGTTGGCGGATATTCTCGTTCCCTTGCTCGCCATGATTCTCGGTGGCTGGATCGTCTGGTTCGCCTATGGCTTTGAGCCGGATGTGATGTCGCTGGGAATCATCTTTATTCCAATTCTGGCGCTAATGGTGGCGCTGGCAGGTGCGGTTGCAGCGACGAACGCCAAAGTCTTGCAGACCCGTCTGCTGGCGACTGGGCTGAGCTTTGGCGCGGTGATCCTCGCCGGGACGCAGTTGCATACACCGATTGCGGGGCTGGCAGTGGCAGGCGTGGCGGTGCTGCTGATGAGTGGGCTGGTCGGGCAGAACGCCTGAAGCTTTTCTCAGATATTCGCTTTTGCGGGGCGAGACGCTGAACCTTAGGTTCAGCGTTTCGCCCCTTTTTTATAGGATTGACTTTCTATGAACCCAACTTACATCGACAAACTGGCCTGGATTCAGATTGTGGATCGCAGAATTCTCAGTACGCGCTCGCGCGGCAAGGGTACCTACTATATCCCCGGCGGCAAGCGCGAAGCGGGCGAAAGCGATGCGCAGGCGCTTATGCGCGAAATCCGTGAAGAACTGAGCGTTGATCTGATGACGGGCAGCTTGCACTACCTGGAGACATTCGAGGCGCAGGCGCACGGAAAAGCTGCTGGAGTAATCGTGCGGATGACCTGTTATACGGGGGATTATGTGGGTGAGCTAAAACCCGCGTCAGAAATCGAGGAAATGGCATGGCTAGTTCACAGCGATTGGACGCGAAGCTCGCCTGTCGATAAGCTGATTTTTGACTGGCTGAGGGAGCGCGACCTGATCGACTAAACGACTGTTCACAAGTCGCCGAACTCCCCCTCGAACTGCCGCTTCCCGGAAGCGGGAGGACTATTCTTCGACGCTGGCGGCTGCGCCATTCGCTGCCGGACGCGCCACGACCTCGACCGACTGCCGGATCTGCGGCGCGGCGATTTGACGCTGCGGCGCGGGTTCGGCAGGCTTGTTGTGGACTTCGCTGATGCCGTTGCGGACGATGGTCAGCAGTTTAATCAGGTCTTGTTCGAGCTTGCTCAGGCTGTCCATCACGTAACCATCGGCATCGCTGGTGATGCCTTCAGCTTCCTGGCGGGCAGCTTCGATGATATTGGCGGCACGGCTCTGTGATGCCTGCACCAGCGCTTCACGGTCGATCAATTGATCGCCACGTTCGCGCGCAAGCTGAACGACGCGCGCCGCTTCTTCGTTGGCCTGCGCCAGAATGCGGTCGCGCTGTGCCAGAACACGAGCGGCTTTTTCGATTTCTTCCGGGATCGAGATGCGCATTTGGTCGATCAATTCGAGCGCGCGTTCCTCGTCAATCATCGTCGATTTGCTGAAGGGGATGTGCCGCCCTTCGTCGATCAGGTCTTCGAGACGATCCACCAGATGTTGAATATCCATAACCGCTCCCTCCTTAGTCCCGGATACTATACATATAGCCGGGGCTGTTGTGGTTGTCGCGCAACTCGGCAAACCGTTTTGCCAGCGCCTCGGCAATAAACGGGGGAACCATGCTCGAAACGTCGCCCCCCAATTCGGCAATCTCGCGGATGGTGCTGCTGCTGATCGAAATATGCTGAATGTCCGTCATAATCGAGACGGTTTCGATCTCTGGCGCGAGCTTTTTATTCGCCAGCCCCATGCGGAACTCCAACTCAAAATCGGAGAATACACGCAGCCCGCGAACCAGCACCATCGCACCTTGCTCTCTTGCATAGTCTACAGTAATTCCTGAAAATTTAACAACAGTGATTTTAGGACTATTTCTAAATGCTTCTGTGACCTGCTTGAAGCGCTCATCCGCGTCGAAGAGCAGCTTTTTCTTGGGCATATCGTAAACGCCGACAATGACCTCGTCAAAGATGCGCGCTGCGCGCTGGGCGATGTCAATATGACCGTTGTGAATCGGGTCGAACGATCCGGGATAAAGCGCACGAACCGCCATTCAATCTCTCCAGTTTATGAAGAAGCGTATTTTAAAGGATTTGGAGCATTAATGCTACAGGCTGAAGCGATTGGCAGGCGAGGCCGTCTGCCATGCAGCATTCGGGGCGACTACACGGGTCGCCCCGAACGAACAATACGCTGAGCGCTGTCTTTAGCTCACGTCGCTGCGCTCGTTGGTTAACTGATCGATACGCTCGCGGAGCAGGCGATGTTCTGGCAGCGTGAGTTCGGGGTCGTCCTCGAAGATCGTTTTGGCTTCACGCTGCGCCAGTTCGACCAGTTCAGGCTTCATTTGTTCGAGCAGCTTAAGGTCAGCCTGCCCGCTTTGGCGTGTGCCAATCAGGTCGCCGGGGCCGCGCAACTGCCAGTCGATTTCAGCCAGCTTGAAGCCGTCGTTAGTCTGTTCGAGCGCCAGCAGACGGTCACGGGCCTCTGGCAGCAGCGAATCGCAGACCAGCAGGCAGTAGGAAGCATGTCCGCCGCGTCCCACACGCCCGCGAAACTGATGCAACTGCGCCAGCCCGAAGCGGTTCGCGCCGTCGATGACAATGATACTGGCGTTGGGAATGTCCACGCCGACTTCGGCGACTGAAGTGGTCACCAGCACGTCAAAAACGTGATTGCGGAACTGCTCCATGATCTCGTCTTTTTCACCGGGCTTCATGCGACCGTGCAGCAGACCGACCTTATGTCGGAAAAAGACTTTGGTCAGATGCTCGAACGATTCAACGGCGGACTGCGCCTCAATCGTCTCCGAGGCTTCGACCAGCGGATAGACGATGAACGCCTGCCTGCCTTCTTCTAACTGGGTTTCGACAAAGTGATAGGCGCGCTCACGCTGCGGCGGCTCGATGACACGTGTACGGATCGGGATACGTCCTGGCGGCATTTCGTCGATGATTGAAAGATCGAGGTCAGCGTACATGGTTAGCGCCAGCGTGCGCGGGATGGGCGTCGCCGTCATCACCAGCAGGTGCGGATTCGTGCCTTTGCCGCGCAGCGCGCCACGCTGTTCCACGCCGAAGCGATGCTGCTCGTCGATGACGGCGACCGCAAGATCGTTGAACTCGACACCTTCCTGAATGATGGCGTGCGTGCCAATCACGATGTCGATGGAACCGTCCGCCAGCCCGCGATAAATTGCTTCCCGTTCCGAACTGGTGATCGATCCGGTCAGCAGCGCGATGACGGGTTTGCCGCCGTGTGGCAGCAGTTCCGGGGGGACGCGCTCAAAAGCCGCGCTGATACCGCGATAATGCTGCTCGGCGAGGATGCTGGTCGGTGACATGAGGGCGGCCTGTTTGCCGTTCATGAGGGCGATGCCGAGCATGGTCGTCGCGACGGCGGTCTTGCCTGAACCCACGTCGCCTTGCAGCAGTCGATTCATGGGCACGGGCTTGCTCAGGTCTGTGCGCGCGTCGTCGATGGCGCGGCGCTGTGCTCCTGTGAGCGGGAAGGGGAAGACGGCGTCGGTGAATGCTTGCAACTGCTCATCGCTGACCTGTAACTGCTGGCTGGGAACGGCCTGCCATAGACGGCGATTCGCCATGATAGTGAGCTGCATCAACAGCAGCTGATCGAAGATGTAGCGACGCTGAGCATGATCGAGGTGATCCCAGCTTTCAGGGAAGTGCAGATTTTTGATTGCCCAGCCGAGATCCGCCAGTTCTGCGCGGTCGAGTGTGCCTTCAGGCATGTAATCGGGCAGATGATCCGCCCAATACTCGACGACTTTCTGCATCAGCTTGCGCAGGGTGCGGCGGTTGAGGCCATCAGTCAGCGGATAGACGGGGACGATGCCCACTTTTTGAAGGTCTTCCATTTCAAGATACTGGATTTCCGGGTTGGTCATCTGGATGCGGTTCTGGAACATCGAGGTCTGACCGCGCAGTGCGACCTGCTGTTCGCTGCGTACCTGACGATTGAGGAAATACTGACCGAAGAAGGTCACGCCCATTTGCGCCGTGCCGTCGTCGATGACCATGAAGAAATCCTTGCGCCCGCCGCGCGCGATGCGCATTTCGGTGTGGCGCACGGTACCGATGACAGTCGCGAGTTCGTTGGGCTGCAAGCGGTTGATCTGGCTGAGCTTAGTGTAGTCGTCGTAGCGGCGCGGCAAAAAGAACAACAGATCGTTGATGGTGAAGATGCCAAGCTTGTTCAATAGCTGTGCCATCTTGGGGCCGACGCCCTTGACCTTGTCGATGGAGGCGCTCAACCCGCGCATGATGTCAGCCGCTTCGGTGATGTCCATCGCTTTACGCGGCTTGCGCGGCGGTCGGGCGAGACGAACGGGTGCGGGTAAGTCCGATTTGGCGGGCTTGCGCGGCCCACCGGTATCGAACTCCAGACGACCGAAATCGTCTTCGATTCGGCTTTCGGAATTGCCTCTGGATTGTGACTGCGAAGGCTGACGCTGGCGTTCACGGGATTGCTCACGCTCACGCGGCTGCTCATGTTCGCGCGCCGCTTCGGGCGCTTTTTCGGCGGCAGGTTTGGACGATTGGCCTTCTTCGCGGCGGTTGCGCTTGCCACGATCCTTCTCGCGCCGCTCCTGACGCTGTTCGCGCTGGGCAGGCTGCTGCGCGGCCCGCGGCACTTCGTCTGACGCTTCCTCGATGACGCGCTCAGGCACAGGGGGAGAGGGAGGCGAGACTTCGGGCAGGCGTGCCAGATATTCCGGCGGTGGTGGTACACGCCCCATAATTCGGTCAAGCATGTAGCTGACCCTGGGCGGGCGCTCGTCGCGTGGTTCCAGCATCTCATAGCCGCTGAGGATGTCGTACAGTTCATCGACCAGAATATGATGTTCTGGCTTGCGCGCTTGCGAATGCGCGTCGTTTTTCCATTTGGCGCTGAAGGCTTCCAGTCCGCCAATGACGGCAGTATTTTTAAACCCCTGCTCGCGTTCGAGCTTGAGGATTTTGACGAGTGTTTCTAACGCAGATGGCATCACGGACTCCCAGACTTGCTTACAGTAACCACGCCTACTCCACCGGTACCCACATGCACGCCAATCGTTGGGGTCACGCTGGCGATCAGCGTGTTCGGCGGCGCAATGTCGGTCAGGCGGTCGCGAAGTTTTTCCGCGTCGTTTTGGTCACTAATATACAGAATTGCCAGACGCTCAAGCGGCGCTTGTTCATGCGTCAAACGAATCAATTCTTCGATGGCGCGCCCAAACGTGCGCACACGATTGCCCGATTTCACCTCACCGTCGTAGACGTCGAGCAGCGGCTTGATTTGTAGCAGCGCGCCAATGCCTGCTGCTGCCCAACCGACGCGTCCACTGCGGCGCAAAAACTCCATCGTTTCGAGCGCGGCGTAAACGTGCGCTCGTTCGCGCACATGTTCCACCGCTGCGCGCACCTGATCGACATCGCCGGTCGCTTCGGCAGTTTCAGCCCCGGCGAGTACCTGAAAACCCAATCCCAGCGTGACCGATTTACTGTCGATCAGGGTCACGCGGTCGGGCGGTAATTTTCCAGCGCTCAGTCGCATTATATTATATACCCCACTGAGCTTGGATGCGACGGAAATTAAGAACAAATGGTCGGCATCGGCAAAAGTCTGCATAATAATTTCTTCCGCAAGCGCGGGGGGCATGGCAGAAGTCGTTGGAAATGGGTTGAAGCTGGGTAATTGGTGGTAAAAATCTTCGCGAATCAGTTCCGAGCCATTATCGGCAAGACTCTTATCGCCAATGTTGACGAAAGTCGGAATCACGCCGATGCCATATTTCTGTACCAGATCCGCCGGGAGGTCGCAGGTGCTGTCGGTCACAAAACGAATTTTTTTAGGGGTCATAATTGTCGCTATCGTCGTCACTATCACTATCGATAGAACTATCGCTGTCGCTGTCCGTCTCTTCACTTTCTAAAATGACTAATCCGGTCGCTTCTGCGCCGATTAAGGCTGCCAACGAGGCTCCATAGAGACTGCTGGGGAAGTGGCGGTCGGGGAATTCGGCGGCGAGGCGGTCGGTAAGCATCCGGGTCTGGTCGGTCACACCGGGGCGGTGCTGAACCATCATGGCGTCGTCGACGGTGGTGAATTCGATGGCGAATTCGACCAGCCGTTCAATCGCTTGCACGCGCGTGCGCACTTTTTCCATCGGTACGAGCCGACCTTCCTCGACCGTCAGGATCGGCTTCAGGTTGAGCATCATGCCGAGGATACTGTGTGCAGGCGTCATGATGCGGTTTTGCATGAGAAAATCGGTTGCTTCGACATAATAGACCGAGTAAATCCGGTCAACCGCGCCGCGCAGAATACGGACGACTTCGTCCAGCGGCTCGCCTTCCGCCAGCGAACGCGCCGCCAGCCGTACCAGCATCCCCTGACCGACCGAAATGGTGCGCGAATCGATCAGTTCGATGTGAACGCGCCCCATGACCTGCTGAGCGGCGGCGCGCGCATTCTGCCAACCGGGCAGAATCTCGCGTGAGGCGTGGATGGAGATAATCGCGTCGTAATCGTTCGCCAGCCGATCATAAACTTCGATGTATTCGGCCTGGGTAGGGACGTGAATCAGCGGCGCATACGCCTGATGACTGAACAGGCGCAGGGCATCTTCCGGGCTGAGATCGACGCCTTCGCGGTAGGACTTCCCCTGTAGCGTAATCGTGTTCGGTACGACTGTGACACTGCTAGGGATCTGACCATGCGCACAGCTATCGGTGACGATATGGATATTCATTCATTCAACGCTGATGATATACGGATAGAGCGCTTGCCCGCCGCTGATGACCTCAAATTCCTGTTCGCTGAAACTGTTTTTGAGGCTCTGCGCCAGCGTGTTGGCCTGCGCTTCGCTGGTGTCGCTGCCGTAGTATAGCGTAATCCGCTCGTATTTGTCTGCCGCAGCTTTTTCGAGCAACTCGTGCACCAGCGCGGTCTGGTCATCACTGGCGACCACGACCACATCATTGATCAGCCCGATCCACTGTCCCTGACGGACATTCACGCCTTCCAGATCGACGCTGCGGGTGGCGGTGGTGATCTCGCAGGTGATGACGCTCGACAGAATGGTAGTCATGCCGTCCACGATGCTGCTGAATGGATCATCCGGTGTGAAGTTGGTGTATTCGAAAATGGCTGCGATGCCCTGTGGCAGGGTCGTGCTGGGAACGACAGCGATATTCTTCCCATGCGTAGAGGTGGCGGCCTGCTGCGCTGCCAGCAGAATATTTTTGTTGTTGGGCAGTAGAATGATGTCGGAATTGGGCAGAGCGTCAATGATTTCGAGAAAGTCGCCAGTACTGGGGTTCATTGTCTGTCCGCCGTCGATCACGTGGGCTGCGCCTAGTTCCTCGAAGACGGCGCGCATTCCGCGACCACTCGCGACCGCGATCACCGCCGCGCCTTCAATATCCGTCCGAACCGGTGTGGCCTGATGCATTCGCTCCTGCACGTAATGTTCGTACTGCTCCTGCATATTTTCGACAACCACATCGTCGATGCTTGCGCCGCTGCTGATGGCGTAGGTGAGCGCCTGACCGGGATCATGGAGGTGAACGTGAACTTTGATCAGGCGCGGGTCACCGACCACTAGCGTTGACCAACCGCCCATGTCTGCGAGTGCCTGCTTGACGTTCTCGACGCTCAGGCGTTCGCCGCGCATCAGGAATTGCACATCGTAGCCATAGCCTTCTTCATCTTCAGGCGCGACAGCGTCCTGCCAGACCATCTGTGGGACAGTATAGGCGTGGGCTGCCGCCTCGGCGATCACGTTGCGACCGCACAGGGCGCGCAGCATCCCTTCGAAGATCAAGACGAGTCCCTGACCACCCGAATCGACTACGCCCGCTTTTTTGAGGACGGGCAGTAGTTCGGGCGTCTGGCGCAGCGAGGTGCGCCCCGCGAAGACCATGCGGCGCAGCAGCGCGATCAAATCGTGGGTAGACTGGTAATTCTTGACGACCGCTTCCATGATTTCACGTGAGACGGTCAAAATCGTGCCTTCAACAGGTTTTTCGACTGAGCGATAGGCTCGATCCACCGCTGTTTTGCTGGCGAGCGCGAGCAGTTCGGCATCCATCGTCTCGTGACCGTCAAGCACTTCGGCGACGCCTGCGAACAACTGCGACAGAATCACGCCGGAATTGCCACGCGCGCCGCGCAGGGTGCCGTCGGCGATAGCGCGGCTGAGTCTACCGATATGCGGCTCCTCGACGTGGGCGATTTCGCTATAGGCATGGCGCATGGTTAGCCACATATTCGTCCCGGTATCGCCATCCGGGACTGGGAACACGTTCAGTTGATTGACACGATCCTTATTGATCTCCAACCAGGCCAGCCCGGAGCCAAACAACTGCTTGATGAGATAACCGTCAACGGTGCTGTTATCGTTGGCGCGGAACGCCTGTCTGGTAATCATGAATGACATCCTGTCAATAAAATTCGGAAAAGAAGCGTGTGTCTATTTCCTATAAATGGATACGTTCTTTGCGGTTTGTCAGCAGGCAATCCCCCTTGTTTATGGGTGGGCTTTATGATAGCATCAGCCTATTCGTGATAGGGCAACAGAGGCAAGCTGATGGCAGTCTGTGACAATTGCGGGAAGAAACCCATGTTCGGAAATACCCGCAGCTTCTCAATGCGGCATTCGCGCCGCCAGTTCAAACCGAATATCCAGCGCGTTCACGTGATGGTCAACGGGGTGAATACACCGAAGATGTTGTGCGCCAAATGCATTAAGACGCTCGCAAAAGTCTAATTTCCAACTCGATATCAATTCCACCCTGAATGCCGGTCTAGACCGGCTTTTCTTTTTCCAGCGCCCGACGCATGTTCATCAGCGCGTCGCTGACCGTTTCATGTGCGTTGAATATGGCGCTGCCCACGACGAGCATGGTTGCGCCAGCCTCGGTGACCTGCCCCGCCGTTTCGGGATTGATCCCGCCGTCTACTGCAATTTCAATTTGCCGACCTGCGACCATTTCGCGAAATGCCCGGATTTTCGGCAGCGTTTCCGGCAGAAATTCTTGCCCACCGAAGCCCGGATTGACCGTCATGACCAGCACGGCGTCGAGCAGAGGCAGGATTTCGCTGATAAATGATGCGGGTGTGTGCGGGTTGATCGCCACACCGGCCTGACAGCCCAGTGCCTTGATCGCTTGCAAGGTGCGATGCAAATTCGGGCAGGCTTCCCAGTGGACGTTGATGCGGCTAGCTCCAGCTTTGGCAAAGGCTTCGAGCATGTGATCCGGCTCGACCATCATCAGATGCACATCAATCGGCAGCGATGTCGAACGGCGCACTGCTTCCAGAACGACCGGCCCCATCGTGATATTGGGAACGAAGCGTCCGTCCATCACATCGAAGTGAAACAGGTCAGCACCTGCGCTTTCTGCGTCGTGGATCTGTTCGCCCAGCCGAGCAAAATCGGACGCCAGAAGCGATGGAGCAATCCGAATCGCGTTTGCCACTGTCTGCCTTTCTCATAGCGCTGTTCTGCTTCTCATTTTAAGGGATTGACGCATAAATAGCGATTGTGTCTTTTGAATGCAGACCTTAATGGATCGATATGACAAGGGGCGGTGCGTTATACTGGCATCCTCGTGATCAAGGGAAACGGAGTCACAGATGGAGTATCGGAAACTTGGCACATCAGGTCTCAAAGTCAGCGCGATTTCGCTGGGTGCGTGGCTGACCTATGGCAGCAGCCATGTTGAGGAACAGCAGGCGATTGCCTGTATTCGCCACGCGATTGAGCAGGGAGTCAACTTCATCGATGTGGCGGATATGTATTCGCTAGGGCGAGGCGAAACGATTGTGGGGCAGGCGGTTAAGGACTATGACCGCAGTCATCTGGTCATCAGCACCAAAGCCTACTGGCCGATGAGCGATGACGTCAACGACCGAGGACTGTCGCGTAAGCATATCACCGAATCGGTCAACAAGTCGCTCAAACGCTTTGACATGGATTACGTTGATATTTTCTTCTGCCATCGCCCCGATCCCGAAGTTCCGGTTGATGAGACAATTCGCGCCATCGAAGATCTGATCAATCAGGGGAAAGTCCTGTACTGGGGGACGAGTATGTGGACGGCAAAGAACCTTGATGGGGCGTATGAGGCGTTAAAGACGTTGAACATGAATCATCCCGTGGTCGAGCAGCCCGTCTACAACATGCTCAATCGCAATTTTGTCGAGGGTTCTTTGGAAGAGGCCGTCGCTCGTTATGGGATGGGTTTTGTGGTCTTCAGCCCATTGTCTGAAGGCGTGCTCACCGGAAAATATAATGATGGCATCCCGGCGGACAGCCGCGCCAATGACCCGCAGGCGTCGTGGTTCAAGGACGAATTCTTGACAGAAGATAACTTGAACAAAGTACGCGCGATCACAGCGCTGGCGCAGGAAATGGGCGTGACGACAGCGGCGTTGGCGATTGCATGGACGCTTAAGAATCCGTTGGTTGCCAGCGCCATTACCGGGGCGACCAAGCTTTCTCATGTTGATCAGAATCTCAAGGCGCTCGATGTGAAAATCACCGACGAGATCAACCAGCGCATCGAAGCCATTTTGCAGAATAAGCCGGCATAAGTGTTGTGAACAGTAGGTGGAAACACACAGGGGCAGGTTTCGAAACCTGCCCCTGTGTCTTACTTGCGCAGTTACCTAAATTTGAGCGTTGAAACACAGCAATTACATATACTGCTTCATCACGTCGTCGAGCGCCTGCTTCGAGGGGCGCAGGGCGTCTCCCTTGAGCTGCGCCAGCGGAGTCGGCGTCAGGTTGAGCGACTCCGGCAGTGTGTCGCGTGGCTCTTCGTAGTAAATCAGGCCGGTTGTGAGTAGGTGATCGCGCTCGGCTTCCTGAAGCACGCGAATCGCTTCCATCCGGTTGCGCGGATCATGACCCTTTTCCAGTTTCTTCAATCGAATCGTCGTGCCGTCGTGCAGATCGACTTCGATGATCTCGCCTTCGGCATAATCGCCGACGGTGATTTCTTCGCGATCAGGTACGTAGCCGGGCGCGAGAATTTCGATCTCCTGAAGCTGAATTTCGTGCTCCTGACCGTAGGGATAGCTCTTGGTCGAATCAGGCGCATTGTTGAAGGTCACGCATGGGCTGACAATGTCGAGCACCGCCATGCCTTTATGCTTGATGGCAGCTTCGAGCAGGCTGCGCACCTGCTTGGCATCGCCAGAGAACGAACGTGCGACAAAAGTCGCTCCCGCGATAACCGCTTCGAGACACAGGTCAATTGGCGGCAGGTCGTTCTTGCCATAATATTTGAGGAACTGGCCTTCGTCGGCGGTGGCGGAAAACTGACCTTTGGTCAGACCATAAACGCCGTTGTTTTCAATGATATAGACCATTGGCACGTTGCGGCGGACGGCGTGCTTGTACTGACCGAAGCCGATGCTGCCGGTGTCACCGTCACCGCTGACGCCGATGGCGATCAGGTCAGCGTTCGCCAGCGTTGCGCCCGTCGCGACCGACGGCATACGCCCGTGCACAGAGTTGAAGCCATGCGAACCGCGCAGGAAGTAAGCAGGCGTCTTGCTGGAGCAGCCAATTCCGCTCAGCTTTGCGACTTTCCACATGGGCAGGCCAAGTTCGTAGGCAACGCTGATAATCTGATTCGAGATCGAGTCGTGACCACAGCCGGGGCAGAGGGTACTCTTTTGACCTCGGTAGTCTTCTCGTTTGAGTGCGGGTGTCTCAGTCATGACGGTTACTTACTCTCTTCCTGAAAAATCCGGGTGTGAACCCAGCGGGCGGTCATAGGCAGGGTATCGCCGAGCGCGAGCGATGTCATATTTGAGGTATCGCCGGGAACTTCCATGCGCAGAATCTGCCACATTTGCCCATCGAAGTTGTTCTCAATCACGTAGACGCGCTCGTGTTTCTTGACGAAGTCGATCACTGCATCGGTGATGGGTAGGGCGCGCAGACGCAGGTAGTTGGTTTCGACGCCATCTGCTGCCATGCGGTCGCGGGCTTCCTGAATGGCAGCGTCGTTCGAACCATAGGAAATGATGCCAATCGGCTTGCTGGCATCGTAGTCAATCACCGGCGCAGGCACCAAGCCTTTGGCAGTCTCGAATTTGCGATGGATGCGCGACAGGTTTTCGACCCAGTCGTCGCTGCGCTCGCTGTAGGTCGCCATGTCGTTGTGACCCGTGCCGCGTGTGAAGAAGGCCGAACGCGGGTGATCCGTGCCGGGAACGGTGCGATACGGCACGCCGTCGCTATCATAATCGCGGAAACGGAACCATTCACCCTTTTCGGCGAAGAAGTCTTCGAGTTCAACTTTATCGAGGCGCTTGCCACGCGAGATCGGCTGATCGGGGTAGACGAAGGGGTCACTCAGCCACAGATTCATGCCCAGGTCGAGATCGCTCATGACGAATACGGGAGTCTGCAAGCCTTCCGCCAGTTCAAAGGAGCGCCAGCCCATTTCGAAGCACTCCGCGGCGTTGGAGGGCATCAACACTACGTGACGGGTATCGCCGTGACTGAGGAAATAGAGCGCCAGCACATCGCCCTGGCTGGTACGCGTCGGCAAACCGGTACTGGGACCCATACGCGTAATGTCCCAGATGACGCAGGGAATCTCCGCGAAATAGGCCAGGCCGACGAATTCGCTCATGAGGCTGATGCCGGGGCCGCTGGTCGAGGTCATGGCGCGCCCGCCTGCCCAGCCCGCGCCGACGATCATTCCAGCGGCGGCAAGTTCGTCTTCCGCCTGAACAACGGCGACGGTGCTCTTGCCTGTCTCCGGGTCTTTGCGCATCGCCATGTGCGCCATCACGTTATCGACCAGGCTGGTCGAAGGCGTAATCGGATACCAGGCAACAACGGTCACGCCGCCGAAGAGCGCACCAAGCGCGCCCGCATCGTTGCCTTCGATCAATATTTTACCTTTCGTTTTGTCCATCGGTTCGAAACGGAAGGTCGTATTTTTGGTCAGGTTCTGTTCCGCCCAGTGATAAGCCAGTTCGATGACGCTGTGGTTCATTTTGGCGGGTTTTTCTTTGCCGTTGAATTGGTCGAGCAGCGCTTCGTAGGCAGTTTCGAGTGGGATGTCGAACAGGTAACAGCACGCGCCGACATAGCTCATATTGGCGATGCGGTCAGCGAAATCTTTCGGGAATTCCGCCTGCTTCATGATTTCCTTGACAGGCACTTCGTAGAGGGTGATGTCATCGCGATTGACGGCGTATTTCAGGTCTTTGTTCGTGATGAGGATGCCGCCATCTGACACGTTGGCAATATCTTCGGCGATGGTATCCTGATTATAGGCGACCGTGACTTCAGTCGTAGCGCGCCGCGCGATATAGCCGTCTTTGCTGGCGCGGATGGTGTACCACGTCGGCAGACCTTTAATATTCGACGGGAACAGGTTTTTACCGCTGACGGGAATGCCCATCCTGAACAGGGAGCGAATCAAGACCAGGTTCGAGGTTTGGCTGCCCGACCCATTCTTGGTTGCTACCATCAGCGCAAAGTCGTTGACTCCGGCTTTATAGCCGCTGATATGAACTTCGGGTTGAATATCGATTGCCATGTTTCTTTCCTATGACTGTGTGCGATCAACAAAAAACGCGAAAATATTAGACGACAACTTCTCCTTTACTCGGTTTCCGAATCGGGCGGGGAATGGATACGCTGCATCCGGGGTTGAAAGCGAATCAGATTGGTGTGGGCGATGAACAATTCTTTGGCACGGTCATAATCGCTCGCGCAGATCGCCTCGAAGATATGTTCGTGATACGTCCAGACCTGCTGGAGATAACTGTAATCGGAATAGCGGTTCAGTTCGACGGCGTTATAGGCATCCCAATACGCTTCGAGAATGCCCATGACAAAGGGGTTTTCCAGCCGTCGGAAGGTGGTGAGGTGAAAGGTGCGGTGTTCTTCGTTGGGGATGCGCACGGGCTTGCCGTTGAGCTTGGCCTGTGCTTTGAGCAGACATTCGCGCATGATGTCCTTGTCTTCAGGCTGCAACCGTTCGCAGGCTTCATTCCAGAAGGCGACTTCGATATGGTTGCGGACTTCGCCGAAGAGTTCGAAGTTATGCTGATCCTGCGCCAGCGCAAAGAACAGGCTTAAGCGAACCGCCGGGCTGAAGCTGTAAGTTTTCATCTTCATGCCGGTCTTGGACTTAACTTCCACCAGCCCTAGTGCACGTGCGACTTCCAACTGTTCGCGCACCTTGCTGATGCTGATGCCTAAGCGTTCATCCGTCTGTAGCTCGTTGATGGTGGGGAGTCGGTCACCTGGCTGGAAGCCCTCTTGCACAATGTATTCCAGCAGGTCGGAGTCGAGGTCGAATTCAGACATTACACCGAAATCCAAAAAGAAATCATCAGATTAATCATATCAATCCGTTTGATTCAGTATAGCATAGGGGGCAAAGTTTGTCCATTGAGGCTTCATCGTGAAATTTAACGAATCTGTGGAACGAGTGAGCTTTTGATCGTGTCGATAATCCGGTCGAGGTCAGCGGCGTTCTGGAGGAAATCAAGGCCGTCCATCTCAATCGTGACGACGGGGCAGGCCGTCCAGTCGCCAATCCATGCTTCGTAGAGGGTATTTAGTTGCTCAAGGTAGGTCGGGGCGATGCTGCGCTCGTAATCGTTGCCGCGCCGCTTGATATGTTCCAGCAGCGTATTGACGTTGGCGCGCAGATAGACAATCAGGTCGGGCGGAGGTAGGAAGCTGCTGACCGCCCGATACAGGCGGCGGTAAGCGTCGTAATCGCGCTCGGACATTTGCCCCTGTACATACAGGTTCCGCGCGAAAATCTCGGCATCTTCATAAACCGTGCGATCCTGTACCACGCTGCCGGGAAAATCGATCAACTGGCGATGATGTTCGAGCCGCTTGCCGAGATAAAAGACCTGAGAATGAAAACTCCAGTGTTTCATGTCGGCGTAGAAATCCGCCAGATACGGGTTTTCAGCAGCAGCCTCATAGAACGGCTCCCAGCCGAACGCATCAGACAGCAGGTGAGTGAGCGAACTTTTGCCGACACCGATGTTCCCGGCGATGGCGATAAATTGTTTTTGAGAGGACGGATTCATAACAGCCTTTTTCGCAGTTCGAGGATGATGAATGTTATACTTTATATCACAAATTGAGTTCTGGATGCGAACAAATGTCTCGTTTTTATATCTTTCACAACACGCATTATTCGTGGATAGTGACGCTGTGCGACACTCCATCCCAGTGATCGAGCCAACCTGCGCGCACCTGACCTTCATAGAAGCGAAGCTGGTAGGGCGAACCAGGATCTCCGCTGCGCCGACTGGCGACTTTCGCTGCTTCGAGATCGTAGGCGACACGGTAGTAACGGATCGCGTAGCCGCTCATATCCGCCGACAGAATGGCGTAGCCTGCGCGTAAATCAGGCGCGAAGTTGTTGCTCACAGCGCCAGGGTTGATCACCCGCACATCGTCAATCACCCGGTTCATCTGCATGTGAAAATGCCCAACACAGATCAGATCAGCATCGCTTCCAGCAATTTCCTGCCGGACGGTCTCGTCGGTGAGTGCAGGGTTGAGACCATAGTTATCGTCGCGCGTCAGCGTGCCGTGAACCAGCAGGACGCGCCGCCCGTCAGGAAGCGTCAGGCGCTGCTCAGTGGGAAGCGCGCTTAACCAACCGAGCCAGCCCCGTCCTGTGACGTTGCCCTTGACCCAGCTAAAATGCCCGACGACTTCAGCCAGCAGCGGAATCAGGTTGGCATCAGCCGCCACCTGCGCGAAGGTGGGTTCGGGCGTTTCGCCTGTGGTGACGTAGCGATCCGCATTGCCGCGCACATAGAGTGCGTTTTGCAGCAGCCCCAGCCGATCCAGCACGCCGGACGGGTCGAAGCCGATAGCGCACAGGTCGCCGAGAATCCAGTAGCCATCGACGCCGCCGCGTGCCTGAATATCCGCCAGGACGGCGTTGAGCGCAATCGAGTTGCCGTGAATGTCCGCCAGAATCGCAATTCGCATGGCTGCACTCCCTGTGATTTCAGATCGATTCTACTGCAAATTGATCTTGACGCTGGTCATCGTGATTTGCTGCCCGTTATTGACCACGACCGCGCGAATTTCCGCACTGCCGTGATGGCCGCTCGTCCCCATCGCCGCTGACCAGGGAACAGAATTCTGTTCCGCGCCACTCAACGTAATCACCTGACTGTTAATAACGGTTCCGCTGCCATCGAGCAGCAGCAGCGTGAACTGGTTTTCGGCGATGCCACCCGCTGTCCCCGTAACATTAATCGGATCGCCGGAGACGCTGCTGCCGTCAGTGGGCGAAGTAATGCTGGCGACGTAAGTTTCGCCCGATGGCTGAACAGCGCTGCTCGGCGTTCCTGCCGCGATAGTGACATTGACGGAGCCAACAACAGCTTCAGTGCCGTCGCTGATTTGCGCGAGGATGCGAATCTGGGCTGCACCAGTATAGCTGCGTACCATCACCGAGGCCGACCAGGGAACATCCGCAACCTTGTTCGGGTTGCTCAACGGAATGGTTTGACCATTAGTAAGCGGTTGTCCGCTGCTGTCGAAAATTTGCAGCGTGAATTGATCCTGGAGCAAGTTATGGGCGACTCCGCTCACGTAGACTGTCGGCGCATAGACCGTACCGCCGCTCGTCGGGAAGGTGATGTCAGCGCGTTCACCGCTGGCAGGTGTCGGGAAGGTATTGGGCAGCGCGGTGGCCTGTGATTGAGTGGTTGGCGCGACGTTGTTGTTGAACGGTGTACGTGTCGCATCGAGTGTCGCCGCGACTCCGGGCAGCGCGGTGACACTCGCCGCTGGCGGCGGAACCGCTTCATCTGTCAGGATTTCCGTAGCTTCAGCGGTGGGTGTCGCCGCCTGATTGCTCAGATTGCAGGCGGCGGTCACCAGCAGGGTGACCAGCGCTAGAACTATCAGGATGAACCGTTGCATCGCTCACTCCTGTCATCATCGATGCATTGTTATACTGGTCGTAAGCAATTTTCTCAAGCCCGAATACACGGCTGAGCGTTGGCTTTGTCGGTCATGCGCTGCCCGACAAACAGGGAATATCCTCCTATCGCGCGCGATCTTGATACTGCTGCTGAAGTTCAACCGTATAATAGGCATTAAAAGGCAACGACTCAAAAAGGGGTAATTATGTTTCCCGGAGAAGATTTGCTGCAAGAAGGCATTACGGCGTTTCAGGCAGGCGACCGAGCGAAGGCGCGTGAACTGCTACTGGAAGTCGTCAAGATCGACCCGGAGAACGAGCAGGCATGGTATTACCTGGCAGCATCCGAAAGCGATCCAACGCTGCGTAAGCAGTATCTGAAGACCGTACTCGAAATTAATCCTGGTAACGCCAAAGCCCGTGAAGTTCTGGATCGGATTGAGGCGCGTGAGACGGTCGCTGAAGCTGCGCCTGCCGCCGCGCCCTCGTCCACTGGCACGGCGAAATCGCGCATTCGCGCGCTCGATCCGACGATGGAAACGCCGCCGGGAGCCGCCGATGAAGGGCCAGGTGCGTTCAAAATCCCGATCAAGATTGCGGGCGCACCAGAGCAGACCACCTGGGAGAATCTCGCCCGTGATGGCGTGGCGCTGCTGCGCATCGGCCTCGACGTGGTCATGCGCAAACCGGGTGTCTATGCCGAGGAAGTCGAACGCGCGACCTGGTGGCGTTTCTGGCTGATTTCGGGGATTGCGGCGGTGGCTGGGGCGGTGCTGTCGATTTTCACGGCACTGTTTTTGCTGGTGCGTTTTGGAACATCCCTACTGGGAATCATCGCGATTTTACTAACGCCGTTCTTCTTCGTCGCGATTTCGCTGCTGACGCTCTACGTCGGCTGCTATGCTTCCTATCGCTATGCGCTGACGCGGGGCGGCAATGCTTCATTGGTGAAACATGCTTACACCGTCGCGCTTGTCTGGGCACCGATTGCCCTGCTGTCGAGCGTTTTGGGATTGATTGTAAACCTGTTTGGCTTTGGCGGCGGCGCAATCATTTCGCTGCTGCTCTTTATCTATGAAGTGGTCGTCATTTCGGATGGCTTTCAGAGTTTGCACGTCTTCAGCGATTCGAATCAGAAGTGGATCACCTCCGTCGTGATGATCGTGACGATGGCTGTTGTCAGCGTCCTGCTGAGTATTATTTTCGGCGGGTTTATTGTCGCTGGAGCGATGCCGCTGTAAAGAGAACTATCAACGGTCGGCTTTTCAGCAATCCGGCAAAATAAAAGCCTTGTTGCCCTCTCATCCGAGACGGGAACAAGGCTTTTTCTTTTGGCTCATGCATAAAACGAGTGATCTGTAGGCGATTTTTGTAGCCCGATTACCTGTAACACCCTAAGTACAACCATGGAAAAGACACGGAACGTTTTCGTAGGGGCAGACCTGTGTGTCTGCCCTTACTTTTGTAGGGGCGAGGCACGCCTCGCCCGGTTTTCATCCCACATGACTTATTGGCTGTACTTACGACACACCATTTCTGGATATACGTTTATTCTTATGACTGATTGCTAACCGCTGACCGCTGTAAGCTTTACTTCACCAATCCAGCGAGGCGTTCGGCAGCCTGGCGCAGCATGTCGTCGGATTTGCAGAAGGCGAAGCGCGCCATTGTGCTTGCCATGTGCGCGTGTTCAGTGCTGTAGAAGAAGGTCGGCGGGATGCACGCCACGCCGATTTCAGACGTCAGGTAGCGCGAGAAGTCAATGTCGTCACCGTCGAACACGTCGGCGAAGTCCGCCATCACGAAGTATGTCCCGTCCGGCTGACGCGCTTTCAGCCCTGCGGCCTTGAGTGCGGTCATCATCAGGTCGCGCTTGCCTGTGTACATCGCCTGAAATTCTTCGTAATAGGTTCCCGGCAGGCTGAGCGCATAAGCCGCAGCTTCCTGCGCCGGCGCGTTGACCGCGAAGGTCACGAACTGATGGGCGCGCGCCACTCCGGTGACGAGTTCTGGCGCGCCGTAAACCCAGCCAATTTTCCAGCCCGTCACGCTGAAAGTTTTGCCCAGACTGCTGACCGTCACCGTACGCTCGAACATCCCCGGCAGCGTCGCCATCGGGATATGCTGCTCTGCGCCGAAGGTCAGATGTTCGTAGACTTCGTCCGAAATCACAGTCACGTCATGTTCTTTGCACAAATCCGCGATCAGCGTCAGCTCTTCAGGCGTGAAAACCCGCCCGCTGGGATTGTGCGGCGTGTTCAGGATAATGGCGCGTGTTTTGACATTGAAGGCTTTGCGTAGTTCGTCAGGGTCGAACGTCCATTCCGGCGGATGCAGCGGCACGAAAATCGGCGTCGCGCCAGCCATCGTGATATTCGGCACGTAGCTGTCGAAATAGGGTTCGATGACGATTACTTCGTCGCCTTTATCGACCAGCCCCAGTACCGAGGTGAAAACCGCCTCCGTCGCGCCCGCCGTGACCACCACACCGATATTCGGGTCGATGTCGAGGTTGTAGAAGCGGCTGGCATGGTTGGCAATCGCCTGTTTGAGCGCGGGCGCGCCTGGCCCCGGCGCATACTGATTCCTGTCGCCAGCTTGCAGCGCACGAACTGCCGCCGCGATCACGTCCTGCGGCCCGTCGAAATCGGGCTTGCCCTGTCCAAAATTGAGCGCGTTGTGTTGCGCCGCCAGTTGGTTGATTTCGGTGAAAATCGTCGTGCCAAAACCGGCAACGCGGTCAGACATTTTGGACATGGCTTGTGCTCCGTCAGTGTTTAGCTGAGATTCAGACGCGCGGCGGTCGCCAGTTGATCGACCCGTTCGTTGAATTTATCTCCTGCGTGACCGCGTGTCCAGTGCCACTTGATCTGGTGCTTCTGTGTCAGATCGTACAGGTCGATCCATAAATCCTTATTCAGCACGGGTTTTTTGGCGGAAGTCATCCAGCCGTTTTTACGCCAGGTCTTGATCCACTCAGTGATGCCCTGGCGCAGATATTGTGAATCAGTGTAGAAATCGACCTCGCAGGGGCGGGTGAGTGCTTCGAGCGCCCGAATCGCCGCCGTCAGTTCCATTTGGTTATTGGTCGTATGGGTTTCGCTGCCGCTGATTTCGGCCTCATGTTCGCCGGAAATCAGTAGGGCAGCCCAGCCTCCGGGGCCAGGATTGGGCTTGCTGCCGCCGTCTGAATAGATCGTGACTTTATCGCTCATAAAGAGTGGCTCACTTTAGTTTGTGCCTAACTGTGCAATGGCGAGCAGATTCCCCTCGCTGTCCTTGAACCACGCTACCCGATCCCCGCTCAGTGTGGCGATACCATCGACGGTCTTAAGAAAGGGCAGGTCATATTCCTCGAAAATGATCCCTGCATCACTGAGCGCCTGAAATACTGTCTCGATGTCGGTCACCAGCCATGTCATTAAGCTGTAGGTCGCCTGGCCTGCGCTGTCAGAGCGCACAAGGGTATAGTACGTCTCGCCGCTTTTGTAGCTCAGTCCATACATATCTTCGGCGAACGGGAATTGCCCTAATTTTTCTGCGTAGAATTGTTTCGCGCGTGCGAAATCCGCAACCGGGATAGACAAACGCACGGGATAGTTCGTCAGCATGAAATTGACCTCGGTGTGCAAGTTGGTTACATGGGGAGTTTAGCACATCTGAGCGCCACATCACACACGAATGACGCGCTGCCGGACGCGGCACGCGCCCCTCGCCACGCGACCGGATCAAGCATGAAGGGAACAACGGATGTGATGAGGGAAGCCCTGCCGGAAGGGAAATCCGTTCGCATCCACAAGCCGGGGGCGACCAGCAGGTCGCCCCTGTGCCGTATCTTCAGTTAATTCAGGAACTTGCGCAGCACCGTTTGCAGGATGCCGCCGTTGGCGTAGTAATGCACCTCAACATCAGTATCAAGGCGGGCGATCACGTTGAAAGCGGTGGTCGTGCCATCGGCTGCGGTTGCCACCACCTTGACTTCCTGTTTCGGCGTCAGATCGTCGTTGATGCCGAGGATGTCGAAGGTCTCGCGCCCAGTGAGGCCGAGCGTTGCCGCGTCTTCGCCGTCTTTGAACTGAAGCGGAAGCACGCCCATCATGACCAGATTGCTGCGGTGAATGCGCTCGAATGACTTGGCGATCACGGCTTTGACACCCAGCAGAATCGTGCCTTTGGCTGCCCAGTCACGGCTCGAACCTGTGCCGTACTCTGCACCTGCCAGCACAATCAGCGGCGTCCCTTCAGCGATGTATTTCTCTGAGGCATCGAAAATGCTCATGACTTCGCCGTCGGGCAGGTGCATGGTGATGCCGCCTTCGCTGCCAGGGACGAGCTTGTTACGCAGGCGAATGTTGGCAAATGTCCCGCGAATCATGACTTCATGATTCCCGCGCCGCGTGCCGTAAGTGTTGAAGTCGGGTTTCTCGATGCCATGCTCGATCAGATACTTGCCCGCAGGACTGTCTGCCGGAATGTCGCTGGCGGGAGAGATATGGTCGGTTGTGATTGAGTCGCCGAGGTAGGCCAGCACCTTTGCACCCTGGATCGGCTTGACGGGCTGCTGTTCCTTCGGCATGTCGATGAAGAAAGGCGGCTCGTGGATGTAGGTGCTGGTGTTATCCCAGTTGTAGACGGCATTATCACCGCCGGAAATCGCATTCCAGGTTTCATTGCCGTCGAAGACGTTGCCGTACTGCTTGAGGAACATCTCCGGCGTTATCGAGTTCTGGATGACCGACAGCACTTCGTCCTGCGACGGCCAGATGTCACGCAGATAAACCGGTTCGCCATCTTTGTCTTCGGCAATTGGATCATTCACCAGGTCAATATCGACGGTTCCGGCCAGCGCGTAAGCGACGACCAGCGGCGGCGAAGCCAGATAGTTTGCTTTCACAAGCGGGCTGATGCGACCTTCAAAGTTGCGATTGCCGCTCAAGACGGCGGCGGCGACCAATTCGCCTTCCTGGACTGCTTCAGCGACTTGCGTGGGCAGCGGGCCGCTGTTGCCGATACAGGTCGTGCAGCCGTAGCCGACGGTGTGGAAGCCGAGTGCTTGCAAGTAGGGTGTCAGGCCGGATTTGTCGTAATACTCGGTCACGACACGCGAGCCGGGCGCGAGGCTGGTCTTGACGTAAGGCTTGGTCGTCAGACCTTTCTCGACAGCCTTTTTCGCTAGCAAGCCCGCCGCGATCATCACCGCTGGATTGCTAGTGTTGGTGCAGCTTGTGATTGCCGCGATTACGACCACGCCATGCCCAACTTCTTCGGTGTTGCCGTTATCGTGAACCGTCGCGTGGCGGCTGACGGCTTCTGACGAGAGGGCGAAACCACGCTGCTCGACGGGTGTGCCGAGCGCTTTCTCGAAGGTGCTTTTCATGTCACGCAGCAGAATACGATCCTGCGGACGTTTCGGGCCGGCCATACTTGACTGCACTGTGGCGAGATCGAGTTCCAGCGCGTCGGTGAACACTGGGTCGGGCGTATCATCGGTGCGGAACAGGTTCTGCTCTTTGGTGTAGCGCTCGACCAGCGTAATCAGGGCTTCGTCGCGCCCAGTGCGGCGCAGGAAGCTGAGTGTTTCGTCATCGACCGGGAAGAAACCCATGGTCGCGCCATATTCGGGTGCCATGTTGGCAATCGTTGCGCGGTCGGGCAGGCTCAATTTGCCGCAGCCGGGGCCGTAGAATTCGACGAATTTATCGACGACACCGCGCTTGCGCAGCATCTGGGTGATCGTCAGCACGAGGTCAGTGGCGGTTGTGCCTTCGGGCAGTTTACCATGCAGCTTAAAGCCAATCACCTGCGGCATGAGCATGTAAATCGGCTGACCGAGCATGGCGGCTTCGGCCTCAATCCCGCCGACGCCCCAGCCGAGCACACCCAGGCTGTTGATCATGGTGGTGTGGCTGTCCGTACCGACCAGCGTATCCGGGTAGGCGACCAGTTGACCGTTCTCAGTGTTCGTCCAGACGACATGCGCCAGGAACTCCAGATTGACCTGATGGATGATTCCGGTTGCGGGAGGGACGACACGGAAGTTGTCGAATGCGTTCTTGCCCCAATGCAGGAATTCATAGCGTTCGCGGTTGCGCTCGAACTCTTTGGCGGCGTTGAAACGGATCGAGTCGGTCGTGCCAAAGCGATCTACTTGCAGGGAGTGGTCGATCACCAGATCGACCGGGACACCGGGGTTGATACGTTGAGGATCTGTGCCGAAGCGCCCCATCGCGCTGCGCAGCGCTGCAAGATCGACTGCCGCCGGGACACCCGTGAAGTCCTGAAGGACAACGCGCGCGGGCTTAAACGGAATTTCGATCTGCTGGGGCGAAGCGGCGTTCCAGTTAGCGATTTCGCGCACCGCATCTTCCGTGACCTCGAAATTATCAAGGTTGCGCAGCGCATTTTCCAGCAGAATCTTGATGCTGAAGGGCAGGTTGTTGATGTGCCCCACGTTCTGTGCAGCCAGTTTACTCAGGCGGTAAATGACGGCCTCGCCATTTCCGGTGTCAAACGTGCCGCGTGTACCAAAAGTATCTATAGGCATATAGGTTTCCTTTATCGCTGAGGTTGCAGGATGAATGCATCCGACAGCCAGCGGAGAGAGAAATGTGCGGGAAAACCAGAGACTTGATCTTCTCCAATGTTACCTGAAAAGGCGTTGATTTGTCAGATCAATTTGGTGCCATGTGGGTATTCGATTTTCGATTTAATGGCGTCAACACTCGTAATTCGAAGAACTGCGGCATAATCGGGAGAGTGCTCCCTAGCGGATAATGAACGTGTCGTTGGACACCGTTCTATCTGAAAGGTCTACTCGCTCGATGACGACCCAACGCCGCCGCACGCTCTTATTCATCGCGGGCTTGATTTGTCTGGTGATCGCCCAATACCTGATTGCCAACATTGATACGGTCGTCGTCCCGCAGGCGTTTGCCCCCTTGCTTCAGGAATTATTTCGCTTTGACCTGCCCAATCTGGAAAATGTACTGACGGGTATTTTGCTCCTGATCGTGGCGGCGCTGCTGCTGTGGGTGTCTTTTGCACCCTTCCGCCTGCCGCATTGGGATGAGCGACCTGTCACGCCGCCGACTCACCCGCCACTTATCCGTTTCATCGTCCGTCATTCGCCGTTTCTAGCTGCGGCTGCCGTTCTGTTTGTGCTGCTGCTTTCCCGACTCGGTCAGATCGATACCGGGATGGGTTCGCTGCTTTTGTGGATTGTCGTGCTGCTGCTCCTGCTGTGGGTAGCTTTTCGCTATGACCGTCAATCGAGAACAGCGCTGTCGCTGCGTCTCAAGCGCTGGGATGCTCTGTGGATCGCGGCGCTGCTGATCGTTGGGCTGCTGATCGGCGTCAGCCAACTCGACAGCGTACCAAATACCCTCGTGCCCGATGAAGGTAATTTTTACACACGTGCGCAAACGATTGCACATGGTGAGGAAGGGCAGTCCTTCTTTGACGTAGGCGTCTACACCTATCCGCTGGCGAGTTCCTTTTATCAGGGCGCTGTCATGCGCGTCTTTGGCGACTCGCTCTGGAGCTGGCGCTTTTCGTCGGTGCTTGCTGGCCTCCTCACCGTGATTCCGCTTTACCTGCTGGCACGTGATCTGTTCGACCGCAGGACAGCGATCATGGCGGGACTGCTGCTGGTGACGCTGCCCTATTTCATCGCCTTCGAGCGGCTTGGCTACAACAATGCTCAGGCAATTTTGCCGGTTACGCTGTCGCTGTATCTGCTCTATCTCGCCGTTCAGCGCGAAAGTGTGTTCTATTATGCTTTGTGCGGCGTTGTCGCAGGATTGGGTTTTTACACTTATACCGCCAGCAGACTGGGTCTGCTGCTCGCGGGACTGTTCCTCGCCCTGTTGCTTGTCGTCAAATTGCTAACCCGCTTGCGCAAACTGCCTGCGGAGGCCAAACAGGCTGCCGCTCACGAAGCGAGCTGGCTGTTCGTGGGTGGGCTGATTGTCCTCGTCCTCGCGCTGGCGACGATCCTGCCACACCTGACCTATGTTAATTTGGTTGCGCCGGAGTCGCTTCGTTACAAGATGCTCGAAAGCCTGCTGCCGAACATCAACTACGGTCTTAGTTTTTTTTCGCCCGAAGAACTTTTTCGCGATTTCGCGCCGTTTCATGTCGGGGAAGAAATTTTTTACTATCGTCCCGATTTTTATCTCCGCCTGTTCATTCGCGGAATTCTCCGCTCGCTGCTGGTCTTTCACGACGGCATTCTCGCGACTTCGGAATTTGTGGTTGGGCCGTTGAGCGGGACGGTCGGGGCGGTCTTTTATTATGTCGGGCTGATCTTCGCGCTGCGCAATGTGCGTCGCAAAGAATTTGCGCTGCTGCTCCTCTGGTGGTTCGGCGCGATCTTCTTCCTCAGCATCATCAGCACCTTTCCGCCGCGTTACCAGCATATGATTCCGGTGATCCCCATGATCGCGCTCTTTTCCGCGCTTGGCCTGACCGTGACAATCAACGCGTTTGCCCAGTGGATCATCAGGCCACTCGCGCCTGCGCTGGACAATGCGGCTATGCCGCGACCCGTTTTTGTAGGCGCTGCGCTTGTGTTTCTGGTCGTGATTGTCGTCACCAACCTGCGCACTTACTTCGTGGATATGCCGCGCAACTATAAGCCTAATCTGGAAAATGTCATGTCTTTTGACGCCCTGCATCTCGATGTGCCGACGAATATGATCTACGTGCATCCGGCGAGCGAAGGTTCGGCCTGGACGCCCTGGATGATCACTTATATGCCCAATCTCGCCAATTTCGAGGCGATTCAGTCCGACGAGTTCGGACACAATCCGCCGACGTTTCAGGCGCATCAGCGCTATATCATCTACTTTGAGGAGAAAAGCGCGCTGACTGTGAAGACGGTGCTGCGCCATGCATTAGGTTCGCTTGACCTGCCGTTGATCCCATACTACGACGCGGGCAATCGCGTGGTTGGGTACTCCTACACCTTCGTGCTCTCAGCCGATAGCACAACGAGTAGTTAAAGCTTTCGTTAACAAAATGCCCATGAATCATGCTTGCAGTTTGCCTTTCGCGTTGTAGACTTAAGCGGCAGTTTTGCATCGCAGATTGAGGCAGGTATGGCGAAAGAGAAAGAAAGTAACAAGCCGAAAACAACCTCCAAGCCGCCGCAGAAAACGGCACCGAGGATCACATCACGCTCTGGTACGCGTGCCAGCGAACGGCGCAAGGAAGGGGAACGCACAGGCGGACGCACCGTTGAACGGCGCAAGGAGCGGGAGCGCGAGCGTCAGCGCCAGCGACTGATCACCTATGGCGTGATTATAGGGGCGGTCGTCGCCGTCATCGTTATTATTTTTCTGATAGTCAACGCTCCAGCAGGCGCACCGATTCCTGAGGGCGCGCTGACACGCTACGACGGCATTCAACAGTCGCATACGACTGAGGGCTTCCCGCGTCTGGGCGACCCTGGCGCGTCGGTGCAGGTTGCCGAATACGCGAGTTTTGGCTGCCCACACTGCCGTGATTTCAATACGGCTGGGACGGATCAGATTCTGGAGCGTGTGAAAACGGGCAAGATGGCTTTCACCTACGTACCGCTGTATGGCTTCGGAGACGTTGCCAACGATCAGGGCGCGGCGGCAGCCGCCATGTGCGCTGACGAACAGGACAAATTCTGGCCGTTCCACGACGCGCTGTTCGACTGGCAGGGTGAATTCGGTAACCAAGCTTTCACCAACAATCGCATTAACGCGGGTGTGGCGGCTTTTAGCCTGAATCAAGGGGACTACAGCGCCTGTATCAGCAGTGGCAAACCCGGAACTGTCTTGGCGGCAGCCAATCAGTCGCGGGTTTCGCTGCTAAATTTTTCGGGGACACCGACCTTCACAATTAACGGGGTGGTGCCTCTGGACGACAATCAGCAGCCAATCAGCGACACGAATGCGATTTTCGCGCGCATCGATCAGGAAATCGCGCGGTTGGCGTCACAGCCGACGCCGCAGGTCACGGCTGAAGTGACCAGCGAAGCTACTGCCGAAGCCACCCAGGCATCGACCCCAGTTTCCGCTGCAACGGCAGAGGCAACGGTGACTTCGACTGCCGAAACCACCGCTGAATCAACGCCTGCAAGTTGAGGTAATCACGGTGAGAGAAGATTAATCTTCTCTCACCATTGTCATCAATCCAGTTTTGCCAGCATTGGGCCGAGTTTGCGCCCACCAAGCAGATGCATGTGCAGGTGAAACACGTCCTGTCCAGCGTCTTCTTTGCAGTTGATCAGCAGACGATAGCCGCTCTCGCTGATGCCCAGATCGCGCGCGACTTGCTTCGCGACGATGATCATGTGACCAAGCAGTGCTTCGTCGGCTTCGCTTACATCATCGACCGTGGGGATTTCTTTATTCGGGATGATCAGGATATGCACTGGGGCAAGCGGATGAATATCCTTGAAAGCGGTTACGCGGTCATCCTGAAACACAATATCCGCTGGAATTTCCCCGGCGACAATCTTTGAAAAAATACCCGGCATAAGATTGCACTCCTACATTGCTAAGCCGCCATCGACGTTGAGCACATGCCCGGTGATATATGAGGCATCCTCCGAGGCGAGAAACGCAGTCGCGAGCGCCACATCTTCAACCGTTGCCCAGCGACCGAGCGGAATATTCTCGTTGACTTTCTTGGCGATGTCTTCCGGCAGTGCTGAGGTCAGGTCAGTGGCGACGAAACCGGGTGCGACCGCGTTGACGGTGATATTGCGTGAAGCGACTTCGCGAGCGAGGGCTTTGGTGAAGCCGATGATCCCGGCTTTGCTGGCGCTGTAATTGGTCTGCCCGCCGTTGCCCATGATGCCGCTGACGCTGGTAATGTTGATGATTCTCCCGTAGCGCTTGCGCATCATGTCGCGGACGACGCCTTTGGCGCAGAGCCAGGTGCTGCGGAGATTCGTTTCCAGGACGGTATCGAAGTCTTCGGCGCTCATGCGCATAATCAGATTGTCACGGGTGGTTCCTGCGTTGTTGACGAGAATGTCGATTTTGCCATAAGCATCAATCGCCGTCTTGATCAGGCGGTTGACATCCTCCTCCTGGCTGACGTCGCCCTGTACCGCCTGCGCCTTGCCCCCTGCCGAGGTGATTTGCTCGACGACTTCGTTGGCAGCGTCGGCGTTGCGCTGGTAGTTGACGACGACGGTTGCGCCGCGCTGTGCCAGTTCCAGCGCGATGCCGCGCCCAATACCCCGGCTGCCTCCGGTGACGACGGCGATGCGCTCGTTTAGCTGCGTCATAAGATTGCTCCTTCGCGTTTGAGTATGGTTAAATTCCTCACCGGATTCCAACACAGCAGATTAGCGAAAATCACCGCATTTTTACGATAATCAAACGCCAATCCTACCGATTCGGTGCTGGATTAGCTAACGACCTCCAACCCAACCCAACAAGTCAATCTGCCCGCGCAGACTGCCAGTTAAATTGACGAGACTCAGCCCATTTGGATTGGCGACATAAATATCAGTACGCCCGTCTACTTTGGGGTTGATGCCGGAAAAGGCCAGAAAGCGGCTGTCCGGCGAATAAACCGGATCGCACATGGTCGGCGGCGGGTTGCTGCGCGAGATTGACTTCAGGCTGTTATCGACCACGACAACGCCATAAGGACACTGACCCCGAATGCCGCCAATGGCAACGTGTGCGCCGTCGGGTGACCAGGCAGCGGTCATGCCGTAGCGGGCGAAGGTCAGGTCGCTGATGCGTCCCAGCTCTACGCCGTTGACAGTTGCCAGCACAATGTCGGTTGTGGTACCGGCGGCCTGAAAGACGACTTCCTGCCCGGTCGGAGACCAGGCTTCTGCCAGTTTCAGCGGAACATCTCCACTGTTGAGTGTGACCTTACGGGTATCGCCGCTGCCGACATCGGCGGCGTAGATGGCGTGGTCGGTATCGCCGAGCAGCGGATCGCCGCTGGAAAAGACGACGGTGCGCGGGTTGGCCCACTTCGGTGGCTCGGTCACCCACTGGTCAGAAAGCTGGCGCACCTGCTTGGTTCCCATTTCGAGCACGTAGACGTTGCCTCCGGTGGGGGGCGGTGTATTCGTGCCGTCGCAGGTTCCAGCTTCGCCGGGAATCCAGCTTGGGCAGCGGGCGCGGTCGGAGACGAAGGCCAGATACGAACCGTCTGGCGACCAGACCGGCCAGAAATCATACGAACCCTGCTGCGTCAGGTCGGTCGGGTTGGAGCCGTCGCGCCCGACGGTGAAAATGTCAATATCGTAGCCCGTCGCAAGGGCAATCGCCATCTGCGAGCCGTCGGGCGACCAAACGGGCGCGTTGTAAATGCCGCGCTGCGTCAGCGTGCGGATGGGGAGGATACGCGATGCCCAGCCTCCCGGCGCAGTCAGATCGACGATATACAACCCGGTCGTGTTGCTGGTTCCTTTGGAGACCAGATAGGCGAAAATATCGCCGGTGGGCGCGATAAATATTTCCTGCCCAGTCGAAGAATCAAGCTGCATAACCGGAATTCGTGAGGCCGAATTGGTCGGCGACACGTAATAGAGCGTCTCAATATCATTTCCTGGCTGCGGCGTGGCATTGCTGCCGGTGCGATTATTGGTGTTGATAAAGGCGATCATCGGGCTGGCGAGCCGCGCCTTGATGTCACTCGGTAAACTGAGCGACTGCCATTGATCAGAAATAAAACCTGTTGTCGCCCCCGGCGTGTTCGAGGCTGTCGGGCTGGGAGTTAAGGTCGCGGTTTCGGTGGGCGTTAACGTCAGCGAAGGCGTGAGCGTAGGGGTATCAGTGGGTGGAATCGGGCTGGCAGTCGGCGTATCTGAAGCCGTAGGTGTGATCGTGGGCGTATCGGTTGGCGGTGGGGTTGCCGTCGGTGGTGCGCTCACCGCGTTGCAGGCTGCGCTTAAAAGCAGCAATAAAACGAAAAATCGGCGCATTACCAGCTTCCTGTTTGTTTCAGAAATTTGCGCCGTTAGGATACCACAAAAAGCAGGGCGAGGAATAGCGGGCAGGGCGCGGCGAAGCTGGCTTCGCCGCGTCCCCAAAATGCTGAGCTAGCCAAGACAGTCCGCTGAACACGTCTGGTAACTTTCACCCGGTTCACAAACTTGGTTGCCGCAGACCGCCTGAACGTTGATGGTGATCTGGAAGGGTTGGCGCGTGCCATCCTGCATGATGACAAGCAGGGTATAGGTTGTGGTTTTTCCTGGACAGACCTGGCGCGAGTCGTGACCCGCGACTCCCTGGCCTTCGAAGTAAACTGCCTGGATATTGTCCACATCCCAGCGCACGTTGGTGCAATCACGATAGCCGATGGGATTATTATCCGCGCGCAGGTTTGGCCCGACCATTCCTGCTGAAGTGGGTGATGGTATTGGCGTAGACGTGGCGGCGGGCGTATTTGTCGGAATTGGGTAAGGGACGCGCAGGGTTGTCCCGGCAATCAACTGATTCGGGTTCTCGATGCAGTTCCCGGCCTGAAGATCCGCTGTCCGCATGTTGATCTTGAGCGCGATGGTCGAGAGGTAGTCCCCACGCTGAATGACATAGCGATACTGCCAGTCGGTGCGCGGCGCGCAGGTGGTGGCGATGACCTGCTGAACCGGCGTCGCAGTGTCGGTCGCGGGGGTCTGGTTGACCTCGCCAGCGGGCGGAATAACAATTTTGCGATCCAGCAGATTGACCGGGGCGAGACCGATGGTGCTGAAATCGTAAGGCGAGGGCGCAGAGGGCGGGCCGTCGGCGTGCAGACCATCCGCGCCGCCAAGCGGAATTCCGGTCTTCATACCGGGCTGAACAATCTGGGTGACGCCGTTCGCGGAAATTACGCCCTGACCTTCAAGAATGGCAAAGGTCATGCGCTGCGTATCGAGGCTGGCGGTGACGTAGGCGGTCGAGCCGAGCGTCACATCCGCGCCGTTGATATTCATGGCGACCTCTGAACCAGAGGGCGACTGGATCAAAACAGCAGAATCGGGCACATCGGAGCAGCTTGTATTGCCAATCCGCGTGCTGACCGTGACGGCGTGCATATCAGGTGTGGGGTTATCGAGGGTGGTGTCGCCATAGAGCAGGAATGTAACGTTCTGACCGGGCAGCGCGTCAGGCAGATTGGCCTGCGCCTTGATGACGGCGATGCCCCAGTCATGCGTCTGCATGTTAAGCGGCGAGGTGCTCAGCCGCTGGATTGACAGCAGGTCAACCTTGTCGCCCGCCTGAACGAAGGTGAGGTTCGAATCAGGACGGAAGCCGACCGATACCAGATGATTGCCATAACAGGCCTGGTTGCGACCGATGCCGTCGCAGACCAGCCCGACTGAGGTTTCTGCTAAGGTGACGAGCTGATCGCAGGTGATGTCTGGCGCAGGCGTCGAAATTTGCTCGACGGGTTCCGCGACGGAACTTTGCGCTGCCATGTTGCAGCTTGTCACGATAAAGAGTGCAGCCAGCAGCAGGATAAACGAAGTGATACGCGACGACATGTGTCAATCCTTTCGGAAAGTTCGACAGTACAACTATAGGGCAGTCTTCAAAATGCGGCAATCCATTTCATGTGTTGTTCAGGATGTAATACGAGCCGCGTTTCTGACCGAGTTTGCGGAGAATGGCCTTCGTGACCAAATCCGCAAGATCACGCCGGATGGTCTCCGGGTGAACGTCCGGGCAAAGCGTTTGCAAATCGCTGTTGGTGATGCGGCTGTTGCCGTCACGGATCAAATAAATCAGGGCGGCTTCCTGCCGCGAATTAACGGGCTTGCCTTTATAGTTTCCGTCAAGCTGGAACTGATCGCTGGAGGCTTCCTGCGCGGAAGCGGGTTTTTCGAGCAGCGGGTCGTTGTAGAGCGAGACACGGAAGCCTCCGGCAGTTTCCTCGAATTCGGGCGCACGCAGATGTTTTTCGCGCATGAGGTCAAACACGCGGTCAACGCCGTAGCCGAGCCGCTCGATAAAGCCCATATCCGAGAGCACCTGGACAATCACCGGATTGCGCGAGAAGCGTTCATCCTTGATATTGTCGATGGTGACAGGACCGGGCAGTCCGCCGGGGCTGGTGACTTCCATACGGCTGCGGAAAATGAAGAGGCGAATGCCGTCCCCGGCGATGCTGTAATCGCGGTGGGCGGCGGCATTGACAACCAATTCGCGGGCGGCTTCAAGTGGATACTCGAAGTTTTCGGTGCGTTCCATCGTTCGCCCGATGCTGACTTCCTTGCGCAAATAATCGTGTAAAAAGGCTTCGGCACGGCGAATCTGGTCTGGGATGGTGCCGACAATATCCTCGCGCTTGAAGCTGTCGCTCATGCTGTCGCCGGGGAAGCGTGCTGCCGTGATTTCGGCGTTGCGGATGTGGCGCTGCGGGTCTTTGCCGAACAGGAGAATCCCCGCGTTGGTGGGGCGCAGGCGTCCATCTTCCTTCGTCAGACAGCCGCGCCGGAACAGAGCGGTTTCGACTTCGGCTTCGTTGATGCCGCCAAGATTGGCGACATAGGCGCGCGCTTTATCCCAGTCAATGTCGTCAAGGCTGGTGCCGTGCGCGATTTCGGTTTCGAAGCTCAGTTCGCCGCGCTCGATGATCAGGCGGCGCAGTTCGCGCGGCTTGAGCGCGGTGTTCTCGATGCCCTGACGGCTGAGGTAGCGCCCATCGAGTGCGTAGACGTGGGGCATCCCCGGCGGGACGTGGACGACAATCACCTGCTTGTCCTTGAGCGGGACGGTGCGCGGCATGGGGATAATCAGCGGCGGCTCAATCGAGAGGGCGGCCTGAATGACGCGGTCAATCGCGTTGCCGGGATCGCGCACGCCGACGAGCGTCGAGGTAGGGCCGATGATGCCGAGCACCAGCGTGCCGCCGTGACTGTTCGCCATTGCGGTCAGCAGCGTCGCCATCGTGTCGAGCGGCGCGTTCTCGCTCAGCCAGTCAAGCCGCTCCGAGCGCCCATTTTTGATGAGTTGCCATAGATCATCCGAAGCCATTGACTCTGTCCAACGTTCTTGTTCACAGGGCGCACAGCCGTGCACCTCTACTCGTGTAATACCTATCGTGGAGGCCGTTTTTTACTCAGCACTCTCTTTTAGTCGTCTTCAGACTCTTTGTCGCGCTCCCGGCGCAGGCGGTCTAGCCTACGTTCACCCTCCGGTTCGGGCAGCAGCACCAGATCGAGCACCTGCTGCATATTTTCGACAAAGTAGATATTCATATCCGCACGCGCATCTTTCGGGACATCGACCAGATCGCGCTCATTCTGCTTGGGTAGAATTATATGCTTGATCAGTGCGCGGCGCGCGGCAAGAACCTTTTCCTTAATGCCGCCAACCGGGAGCACCTTGCCGCGCAGCGTGATTTCGCCAGTCATGGCGAAGTCGCTGCGGATCTTGCGTTCGGTGAAGGCCGAGATGATGGTCGTCGCCAGCGTAATGCCTGCCGAGGGGCCTTCTTTCGGGACAGCGCCTTCGGGCAGGTGAACGTGAACATCGAAGTTCTCGAAATCGTCGTGCGGAACGCCAAGTTCTTCGGCGCGCGAACGCAGATAGCTGAGCGCCGCCTGCGCCGATTCCTGCATCACGTCGCCCAGCGATCCCGTTAGCATCAGATTGCCTTTGCCGGGGAGCACCTGCACTTCAATCGTCAGAATGTCGCCACCGAAAGGCGTCCAGGCCATGCCCGTCGCCACACCAACTTCGTCCTGATCATTGGCGCGAATGTCGTCAAAGGGGGCAGGGCCAAGCAGCTTGCTCAGGTGTTTGACCTCGATGGTCGCAGGGTGGCGCTTGTCTTCGGCGATCAGGCGCGCGACTTTGCGGAAGACATTGGCGATCTCGCGGTTGAGATTGCGTACACCCGCCTCGTAGGTGTATTCACGGATGAGGGTGAGCAGCGCGGCGTCGGTGAAATGCAGCTTGTGTTTGCTCAGACCATTAACTTCGAGCGCCTTCGGAATCAGGAATTGGCGGGCGATAGCTATCTTTTCTTCTTCGATGTAGCCGCTGAATTCGATCAATTCGAGGCGATCGAGCAGAGCGGGCGGCAGCGGGTCGAGATCGTTGGCGGTCGTGATGAAGAGCACCTTCGACAAATCGTATGGTACGTCGAGATAGTGGTCCGAGAAAGCGAAATTCTGCTCCGGGTCGAGGATTTCGAGCAGCGCGGCTGCCGGGTCGCCGCGAAAGTCCATGCCGAGCTTGTCGATCTCGTCGAGCATAAAGACGGGGTTGACCGTCCCGGCGCGGCGCATGGTCTGAATGATGCGTCCCGGCAGCGCGCCGATATAGGTGCGCCGATGACCGCGAATCTCGGCCTCATCGCGCACGCCGCCGAGGCTGACGCGCACGAATTCACGCCCCAGTGCCGAGGCGATGCTTTTGCCGAGCGAGGTTTTGCCGACACCGGGCGGCCCCACGAAGCACAGAATCGGGCTGTTTTGCTGCTCCGGCGCGAGTTTGCGCACGGCGATATATTCCAGGATGCGGTCTTTGACTTTGGGCAGACCGTAATGGTCATGCTCCAGAATGGCCTTCGCGGGCGCGACTTCCAATTGATCGGGGGTGGCCTTGTTCCAGGGAACGCCCGTCAGCCAGTCGATATAGGTTCGCACAATGCCGACTTCGGGAGCCATTGGAGCCATCAGCGCCAGCCGCGAGAGTTCCTTCAGCGCCTTTTCATTGACTTCGGGCGGCAGCCCAGCCTGAACGATCTGCTCGCGAACCTCGTTGATTTCCTGCTGGAAAACATCTTCTTCGCCAAGTTCGCTCTGGATGATGCGCAACTGTTCGCGCAGGTAAATCTCGCGCTGGGTGCGATCCATCTCCTGATGCACCTGACTGGTGATCTCATCCTTGAGTTCAAGCACGCTGAGTTCCTGACCGAGCAGTTCAGCGACGTGATCGAGCCGATCTTCGACGTTGAGCGTTTCCAGAAGGCGCTGGCGTTCCTCGGTCGGCAGGGTGAGCGTCGAGGTGATCAAGTCTGCCAGCCAGCCGGGGTTATTAGCGTTGAGCGCGTAGAGCAGGACTTCTTCAGGGATATTGTCGTTCAGTTCAATCGCGCGTTTGAACAGGTTCAGGACGGCCTGCATGGTGGCGCTGGTTTTGCGCGTATTCGGGTTGATGTCTGCCAGCGGACGGGCTTTGGCGATCAGATAGGGGCGCGCCTGAGTGAAGCGGACGATCTCGACGCGCCGGCGACCCTGACCGAGCGCGCTGAAGCTGTCATCAGGCATCCGCAAAATGCGACCGAGCGCGATTTCGACGCCGATGGTATAGAGCTTATCCGCACCGGGATCAATCGAGTCCGGATTGATCGGGGCGACGCCGATTACGGTTCGCTGGGCGTCCTGAGTGGATTCAGCGGCATTAATCGCGCGTTTGCCGAACAGCGAAATCGGCGAAATCACGTTCGGGAAAATTGCTCCGTCGCGGAGCGGGATAATCGGGCATTCGATCAGACCATCTGCGTCTGATTCGGCATTTTCGATGGTATAGAAATCATTTGCACCAATTGGATCGGTCAATGTGAGCCTCAGTTTCGAGCAGGTGGGGGAATTACACGTACTTTTATTTTACCCTATTGCGAAGATGGGGTAAAGCGTAGAACGTGCGTTCTCGATGCGTTGCGGGCAGCGCGACTCTAGCTGGCAGAATAGATATTGGTAAGCTAGACTCGTGCGCGGTCTGAACAAGACAGGTAGCAGATTTGATGCGTATTCCAGTTTGGTTGACACTGATTGCTGCGCTGGTCATGGTGGTTGTGATTGTCGTGATCGGGCAAATGCTGATCGCGCCGTCGCGCCCATTGATTCTCGACGCAGCCTTTGCTCCAGAAACAATCTCGCCCAATGCCGACGGCAGCGACGATATTACCATTCTGACCTATGGACTGTCGCGTAATGCCCACGTCAGCATCACCTTCGTCGGTGACAACGGGCAGACGTATGCCTTCCGCCAGAATGAGCCGCGCATCCCGGACAACTATAATGTGGCCTTCAGCGGCGTGGTCGATGGCTTTACCCTGCCCGGCGAGGCGTTCGGCGACCAGAAAATTGTGCGCCGCCTGATGCCGAACGGCAGCTATCACTGGCAGTTACAGGCGGTCGATGAAGCGGGAGGCACGGACGAACGCAGCGGCACGCTGGTGATCGAGAACGGCGACGATACTCTGCCGCAGCTCACAGAGTTCTCGGTTTTCCCGACGACCTTTACGCCGAATCAGGATGGGATTGCTGACCGTACTGCCATCAATGCCTTTATGACGAAGGACGCTACCCTGACAGCCTACCTTCAGGCGCAGGATGGCGAACAGTTCTACCTGGCGGAACTCAAGCAGGACATTCTGCCGGGGAAAGCCGGACGGCATCTGTTCGACTACGATGGTGGGGTTGATCTGGGTGGCGATCCTCCGGCGGACGGGCAGTATACGGTTGTTGCTACCGCGCAGGATGCCGTCGGACAGATTGTCGAACGCACGGCGACACTGACGATTGAGCAGGGCGGAAAACCGTATGCGCAGATTGTCCCGCAGAATTCAGGTGTCTCGGTTGTGTTCGAGACGCGCCCCTGGGAAGAACGCTTCCTGACGGATCGTGATCACGCGGGAGATTTGGTGGCAGTACCAGATGACCCGGCGTCGCTGGCACTGACAACGCTTTCGCTGCCCGTCGGTGATTTGCTGGTCTTCAAACTGACCGTCGAGAATTACGGCGATGTGCCGATTCGCACGACTGGCCCGGTTCCCGGCACAGTTTATCAATGGGATCAGCGCGCTTCGACACTCGGTTTGCCGGACGAAGCAGGGGCGTGGCGCGTTGGTATCGATTGTACGACCGCCATGAGCGATTATCCCTGGCGCTGGGCGCTGGGCGACGATAAGACGCTGCAACTGGCGACTGATCCGGTCAATGGCGACACCTATCGCTACCTGCCTGCCGGGGCGCAAGCGGTGGTCTGGGGTGCGGTGCGTATGACTGATCTCGAAGCCTACAATCCGCAGAATTGCTGGGCGGGTCTGATTCACGAACAGGTCGAAATCGCGCCCGTGAACAACAATGTTGGGGCGCGGTCGGTTGAACTGACGAAGCCTTAAGTTCGTAAAGCGGCGAAGGCGATTACGATAAAACCAGAACTATTCATTACGTCACCCGCTGTGGCAAGGGAGCGCGCCGATTAACGCCAAAACATATTCTTTCATCATTGGGGCTGTTTGCCTCGCGCTGCTGGCGACATCCTGCCGTCGTTTGCCGTATGCTCCGCCGACGGTGAAGCCTACAATCACACCGACGCCGCGCTCGACAGCGCTGCCGCCCATTCCAACTGCGATTCCACTGGGCACGACACGGAATCCACTGCACATTGTTTTTGTCGCGCTGCCGGATTTGGCTTCGCCGGTGACGCCTGCCCCGGATGCGACCGAAGAACCGACCGCCTCCGAGGCCGTGACCATGCTCGAAACCATGCTGCTTGAAGAAACCGAGCTGACCGTTTCAGTTGAGATCGTGAACAGTGACGCGGAAGCGCTGGCAGCGCTGTGTGCTTCGCCAAAAGGAACGATCACGGCGGCGTGGCTGAGCGGGCTGGCTTACGCAGCGGCCTTCGCTCAGGGCTGCGGCAGCGCGGTGTTGCAGATTCAGCGCGGCGCTGGCGCAAGGAGCAGCACGGGCGATCAGGCACGCATCATTGTCAATTCGGGCGCGAAGATCGCTGAAGTCGCGGATCTGGCTAAACACACCTTCTGCCGTTTGGGTTACAGCGACGTGTTTTCGTGGCTGATTCCATCGCTGATGATTCAGGATGGCGGCGTTGCCATCGGTGACCTGAAAGCGGTCAATGACTATACCGATGCAAGTGAGATGATCCACGATGTCGCGTCGGGGACGTGTGACGCCGCAGGGATCGCAGGCAGCGTTTATGACACAACTGCCAGCCCCGGCAGCCGTTTGGCGATTACTGTGCTGGGGCAGTCGGCGACGATTCCGTATGAGGTGCTGGTGATCCCGCAGCAGGTGACGCTGGAGCAGCAGCAAAAACTGACTGATACACTGATCTCGGTCGGCAATGGCACGCGAGCGGGTACGCTCAAGGCACTGCTGAATCAGGATAAGGTGGTTGCCGCCTCCGATGACGATTTAAGCAGCCTGCGCAGCTTCGTCAGCGGGGCAGGGATCGACCTGGCGCAAGCAGGCAGCTAATGCTCGATCTAGCGGTCGTCGTTGTCACCTGGAATACGCGCGATTTGACGATTAACGCGCTGCGCAGCCTGTACGCTGACCTCGACACCAGCGGCCTGACAGCCCTTGTCTATGTGGTCGATAACGCCTCAACGGATGGTACTGCTGAAGCGCTCAAGCGACTGTTTCCGCAGGTCACGCTGATCACCAATGCGGAAAATCGGGGGTTCGGCGCGGCGAATAACCTCGCCATGCGACAGATTATGAATGCGCCAGATCTGCCCTCTGCCATCTATCTGCTGAATTCGGACACGCTCACCCAGATGGGCGCGACGCGCGCGCTTTACGATGCGCTGCTTTCGCAGGAACGGGCGGGGCTGGTTGGCGCGAGACTAAGCTATGAGGACGGCAGCTTTCAGCACAGCGCCTTCGCCTTTCCGGGGCTGAGCCAGTTGTGGGTCGAATTTTTCCCGACTCCCGGTCGGCTGATCGAAGGCGAATTCAACGGGCGTTATCCCAGAGCGCTGTATGAGCGCGGTGAAGCGTTCCCGGTCGATTTCGTACTCGGCGCGACGATGATGCTGCGCCCTGATGTGATCACGCAGACAGGTATGTTCGACGAGCAGTTCTTCATGTATTGCGAGGAAATCGACTGGGAGTGGCGCATCCATCATGCGGGCTGGCAGGTGCTGTGCGTGCCGTCGGCACGGGTGACGCATCTCGCTGGACAGAGTACCCAGCAGGTGCGCCCGCGCAGCTTGATTAACCTGTGGACGAGCCGATTGCTGCTGGCGAAGAAACACTATCCCCTCTGGAAACGCCCGCTGGCACGCGGCCTGATCGCGCTGGGGACGCTGCGCAAGTGCATACAGACAAGCGATCCTGAAGCGCGTGCAGCTTACCAGACAATCCAGCAAATGGCGCTGCGCTAATGCGGCTGACCGCAATCATCCTGACCTACAACGAAGCTCAACACGTTGCAGACTGCATTGAGACGCTGCGTTTCGCCGACCAGATCATCGTCTTTGACTCGCACAGCAGCGATCAAACGGCAGAACTGGCACAGGCGGCAGGCGCACAGGTGATCGAACACACTTTTGAAAACTACGCTCAGCAGCGCGAAGCGGCGCTCGATTCGGCACACGAATCGGCGGGCTGGGTGCTGTTTGTCGATGCGGATGAACGGGTGCCACCAGCGCTGGCTGGCGAGGTTCGCACGAGCATCGAGAAGCCAGGATACGCGGGATTTCGAATCCCGCGCGATAACTATATCTTCGGCAAAGTGACGCGCGGCGCAGGCTGGTACCCTGATTACCAGACTCGTTTGCTCAAGGTCGGCGCGGCACACTACGATCCGGCGCGGCAGGTGCATGAAGTTGTCGTACTGGACGGCGAAGAGGGAACGCTTGAAAACGCGCTGATCCATTACAACTATCGCGATCTGGCACAGTTTCTCGAAAAACAGCGCCGCTACAGCGCCTACGACGCGCAGATTCTGCGCCAGCAGGGCATCCACCCAAAGCCGCAGAATTATGTGCTCCAGCCGCTGCGTCAGTTCTGGTGGCGCTTCGTGACGCTGAAGGGCTACAGCGATGGGCTGCACGGGCTGCGGCTGAGCTTGCTGATGGCGTGGTACGAATTTAAGAAATACTGGCTCTTGCGTGGATTATGGAATAAGCAATGATTTGGAAACGGGGAAAAATCCGTAGGGGCATGGCGCTCCATGCCCCTGGAAACAGGTTTTATCCAACCTGCGGATTCAGCACACCATAACCTCCGGCGCTGCGTTTGTAGACCACGTTAATTGCACCGACCGCCTGATTGAAGAAAATGAAGAAGCTATGACCGAGCAGTTCCATCTGCTCAATTGCTTCTTCCTCATTCATGGCGATGACAACCACATCTTTGCGGCGAATTATCTGTATTTCAGCCGGAACTTCTTCATCCAGGTCGCCGTCGAAGCGAACATCCGGGATTTCTTCGGCGATGCCCAGTTCTTCAAGCGTCGCAGCGTAACTGCCATGGCCCTTACGCGCGCGTTTGCCCTTAAAGCGCTGAATCTGGTTGTACATTTTATCGACGGCGGCGTTGACGGCGGCTTCAGGTTCACCGGGAATCGTCTCTTGCGCGCGTAGAATCGCCCCGCGCCGATGGCGCACGGTGATCTGCGCGACGGATCGATCTTCACCCCGCCGGGTATGCTCGCGCCCTATTTCGACGCGAATATCGACAATATTGGGCAGATAGCGATCTAACCGTTCCAACTTCCGCTCGACGTAGTTTTTCAACCCTTCTGTGACCTTCAGATCATGCCCCTGAATATCAATGTCCATCATTTTTGCTCCTTTGTCGATTCAGGAACGCGCTGCACTAACCGTTAAGGCGTAAATTGCGCCTGCTCCCGCCTCACGCGCGGCGAGCGCGCAGGCTTGCAGCGTCGCGCCTGTCGTAAACACGTCATCAATCAGCAGCACTGTCCCACTGAGGGGCGTATTCGCCTGAAACGCGCCCTGCACGTTAGCCTGGCGCTGTTCTCGATTGAGTCCAACCTGGGGGGGAGTATCGCGCCAGCGAAGGAGTGCGGAAGGATCACAGGGGATGCCCAAAACCTGCTCCATATAACCTCCTAGCTGTTGTGACTGATTATACCCCCGTTCCCGCTGGCGCGCAGCGTGGAGCGGGACGGGAACGATCTGATCAATCGGCCATTTGAGCGTAGTGAGCGCGCTGATGAGCCGATTTCCTAATGGAATCATAAGCTCCGTTGCACCGGAGTATTTGAGGGCATGGACGGCCTGCTGAAGTTTGCCTTCATGAATGCCTGTAGCGGCGACGGAAAGCAAAGGTGGCAGTCGATTTGTTTTGCGCAAATCAACTGCCACCTGTTCGAGTTCCTGCTGACACTGTGCGCACCAGCGCACATCCACACGTCCACATCCGGCGCAGCGCGGCGGATAAAGCAGATCAATTCCGAGATTGATCAGGCGCGCCAGCCGGGTTGGAGCTTTACTCGGCCTCCCTGAGGCGGTCATAAAGATGTCGTTAAAACACCGCGTTCACTTCAGACGAACCCAACAGAATGATGATCGACGGCCCCAGCAGAACGATCCAGAGCGACGGGAAAATCAGGAACACCATCGGGAGCATCATCTTGACAGGAGCCTGATGCGCCTTTTCCTGAGCGCGCTGACGGCGCTTGACGCGCATCTGGTCAGCCTGCACGCGCAGGATTTTCGACATACTCACACCGAGCTGGTCGGCCTGAATGATGGCTGCGACAAAGGCCGTCACGTCGGGGACATCCATGCGATTCGCCATGTCGCGTAGGGCGTCACGGCGCATCTTGCCCAGTTGAATTTCGCGCAGCACACGACCAAAGGCAATCGCCAGGTCGTTTTCCCACTTTTCGTAAACCTTACCCATTGCCATGTCGAAGCCGAGACCCGCTTCCACGCAGATAACCAGCAGGTCGAGCGCGTCGGGAAGGGCGCGCCAAATGCCTTCCTGACGGCGCTGGATACGGCTTTTCAGCCACATTGCCGGGAAGAAGTAGCCAAGCGCAGTCGCGCCGAGCGTGTAGAGCAGAGCCGTACCAGGAGCGGTGCTGGAAGACCCGACGAAGAAGACGAAGAACGCACCGAGGCCGAAGGCTAATGTGATGAAGATGCGCATCGCGAAGAAGGCGGCAGGGTCCATGCCCATACCCGCCAGTTCGAGTTGATGCCGTGCTTCTTCAAGCTGCTTTTGCGGCGTGAATTTGGTCGTAATCTGCGAGAGGCGTTTCAGTAAAGGGTAGACCACGCGGTCTTTAAAAGACAGCGAGAGTTCGATTTCTTCGAGTGACTGCGGCAGTTCTTTGTCGTCGTACTGCTGAAGACGTTCCTGAAGTGGGTCGCGACCGCGATCCTCCTTCATGCCGACATAGACCAATCCACCAAACACGACTGCACCGACGATCACAATGGCAAGTATGATTATAGGAGACATGAACCCTGCCTTCCGTTAAATGTCGATATCCACGATCTTTTGAACGATAGCAAACCCGATTCCAATCAGCGCCAGACCAATCCCCAGCAGGGGCCAGCCGCATGTCCGGTTCTCAAACAGATTACCCATGTAGCCGGGATTGATCGTGTAGAGGAACAGCGCCAGGATGATCGGCAGGAAGCTGATGAGGTAACCAGTAATGCGACCCTGCGCCGTCAGCACGCGAATCTCGCCTTTGAGCTTGATACGCTCACGAATGGTATGGCTGATCACATCAAGGATTTCAGCCAGGTTACCACCGACTTCACGCTGGATATTCACCGCCGTGATGACGAGGTCAAGGTCTTCGCTTTCAACGCGGTTGAGCAGATGTTCGAGCGCGTCTTCCATGTCGATACCGAGCTGGACTTCCTGCACCACGCGCTTGAATTCGGTGGCGGTTGGTTCCGGCGCGTCACGCGCAATCGCTTCCATCGACTGAAGTACGCTGTAACCGGAACGCAGCGCGTTGACCCACAGACCGAGCGTATCAGGCAACTGCTGCTCAAAGTGAATCAGACGCGAGGAGGTGATGCGCGATACGTAAATGCGAGGCGCGAAAAAGCCGACGAACCCCGCAACGATACCCATCACAATCTGCTGCCCGAAGAGGACGAAATAGCCCAGCGCGAAAAAGCCGAACATGCTGATCACATGGAGTGCTGCATATTCGGAAACCGTCAGTTTGAGGTCTGCACGGGAAAGCTGCTGACGCCATTTCTTGCCGAAAGTGCGTTCCGATACGAGAGCGTCCAGGCGTTCCTGAATGACGCTGGGCTTCTTTTCAGCAGGCTGCTCGTCTGGCGTTTCTTCCAGTTCCATGAAAGCATTGCTGGCGTTTTCGATGCGGGAAAGACGATCTTCAATGATGTCTTTCTCGGTGCGAACGCTGACAATACCCCAGACGATCACGCCGACCGCGATCACGACGGCGATACCGATAATAATAATTGGACTCACGAGCTATACTCCATGATCGCCTAACTGGTTTTTTTAGTGCTTAGTAGCGACCAACACCGAAGACCGACGGCGGCAGGTAAATGCCTGCGGCTTCAATTCGATCAGTGAACTTCGGGCGGATACCGGTCGGGCGAATGCGTCCGACGATTTTGCCACCTTCAACACCCGTCTGCTCGAATTCGAAGATGTCGGACATGGTGATCATGTCGCCTTCCATGCCCTGTACTTCGGTGACTTTCACGACTTTACGCGAACCGTCACGCAGACGTTCCTGATGGACAACCAGGTCGAGCGCGCTGGAAATCTGTTCACGAATAGCACGAATCGGCAGATCCATACCTGCCATCAGGCACATCACTTCCAGACGTGAAATCGTATCACGCGGGCTGTTCGAGTGCGCCGTTGTCAGCGAACCGTCATGGCCTGTATTCATGGCCTGGAGCATGTCGAGCGCCTCACCGGAACGGCATTCCCCAACGATGATGCGGTCAGGGCGCATACGCAGCGAGTTGACCACCAGGTCTTGAATGCTGATGGCACCGCGTCCTTCAATGTTCGCAGGGCGGCTTTCGAGCGTGACGACATGTTCCTGACGAAGCTGAAGTTCCGCCGCGTTTTCGATAGTGACGATGCGCTCGTCATTCGGGATAAAGCTCGACAAAACGTTGAGCAGCGTTGTTTTGCCGGAACCTGTACCGCCGGAAACGACGGTATTCAAGCGACCGATGATGCAGGCGCGCAGGAATTCGACAATTTCTTTGGTAATCGACCCGAAACGAATCAGGTCGTCGGTTGTCAGCGGTTTCTTGAAGAATTTACGGATGGTAATGGTGGGGCCAACCAGCGCAATCGGGCGGATGACGGCGTTCACACGCGAACCATCGGGCAGACGAGCGTCTACCAGCGGCGAACTTTCATCGACACGACGACCGAGCGGCGCGACAATGCGGTCGAGGATGCGCAGCACATGATCATCGTCTTCGAAAGCAATGTTGGCGCGTGTGATGCTGCCTTTGCGTTCGACAAAAATATTCTTCGGCCCGTTCACCATGATTTCGGTGATCGTTTCGTCGGCGAGCAGAACTTCGAGCGGCCCGAAGCCGAGAATTTCCGCGACAATCGATTCGAACAGGCGGGTACGTTCCTGCCGCGCCAGCACCATGCTCTCTTCAGCGAGGATGGCGTTGAACAGCTCCTCGATGTGCGCGCGGACTTCAGTCTTACGGGTCAAGTCCATTGACTGGTCGAGTTCAGACAAAAGCCGGTTCTGGACGCGTGTTTTCAGGTCAACATAGCCGCTTTCGCCGCCGCGTGCCGCTGCACCACGCCCCATGACCTGCTGATTGCGCGAACGCATCGCCGACAGACGTGAGGCGTCCTCACCGCTGCCTTCAGAGGGTGCGCTGTCACCCGGATCGCGCGGGGGCGGGGTATTGCCACCGTCACCGCTGCCGCCGCCTTTTTCAATTCGCCTCAGTAAGGACATAACATCCGTCTCCAGTCTCAGCTTTTTTACTTACGTTACACGCAAGGCGCGGAACTTCGTTAGCCTCTGTTGAAAAGTCCCAGGCCGCTTTTCTTGGGTTCAGGTGTTTCTTCTTCAGCACCTGCGTTCATCATGAGCGTGTACACATGGTCAGAAAAATCCAGCAGTTCCTTGACTGGCGACTTGGTACGGTCGCGTGAAGCCACAACCGGAACGCCTTTGTTGACTGCACTCAGCACAATCGCTTCGTTCAATGGGATCTTCGCCGAAGTTGTGCGTTTTAGATGTTTCTCGATCACTTCTGTCGGAATTGTGACGCGATTTCGGCTGCGCTCGTCCTCGACACGGTTCAGGACGAACATCGCTTTGTCGGGCGGATAGTTCAGCCGTTCAAACAGGTCGATGACGAAGCGCGTGTTTTTCACCGCTGCCAGCGTCGGTGTTGCAACCAGAATAACTTTGGTCGCCACATCGGTCAACGACAGCAACTGTTCGTCGATTTTACGACTGGTGTCTACGACGATGAAATCATAGCTGTTGGCAATTTTTTCGATGATGCGCGCAACAGCGGTCGGCACACTTTCGACTTCTTCCGCGAATTCCGGGCGCTGCGGGCCGAGCAGCACTTTCAGGCCGCTTTCATGCGTCGCGACCACACTGTCAAAGAAATCGGTGTCGAGGTCTTCGATTTTGTGAACAAGATCGAGCAGGGTGGACTGCGATTGCAGCTTGAGGAAAACGCCCACGTCGCCGAATTGCAAATCGGCGTCGATCAACAGGACTTTGATGCCCTTGCGCATGAGACCCGCTGCGAGGTTGGTCGCCAGGGTAGTGCAGCCGACACCCCCCTGCGGACTGTAAACGACAATGATGTTCCCGGCGCGAAGTTCGCCGCCTTCGCTGGAGACTGGCTTGGCTTTGCGGACTTCCATCGGAATGTCCTGCATCGCCTGAGCCTGCCGACGAATCGGTTCATAGTTCTTATAAACCGAGCGAATCGTGCTGTAGAGTTCGTCCGGGTCAATCGGTTTGCCCAAAAACTGGCGCGCGCCTGCCTGCATGGCTTTGCGCATATAGTCGGCATCGGTTTGCACGGACATCATGATGACAGCGGCGGTCGGGACTGCTTTGGTGATCTCGTTCGTCGCCTGGATGCCGTCCATGTCCGGCATGTTGATGTCCATGATCACGATGTCGGGGCGCGTCTCCTGCGTCACACGCACGGCTTCGCGCCCAGTCCCGACTGAACCGACAACCTTGAACTCCTCTTCAAACGAGAGGAGTTTCTTGATATTCTCGCGCGTTTCCTGAATGTCATCGACGATGAGCACGTTGATGCCGCGTTTTTCCTGTTTGTCCTGCATTATTACATCCTGATTCGCGTTGTCGGATTAACGATTAACCTGTGCTGTCAGACAGTTGGATTTGATCGCCTGCTTCGAGCTGACGGATGCTGCGAATAGCGGGTTCAATCGAGAACGGTCGCTTTCCTGGCAGGCTGATGCCGTATTGACCCATCAGGTAGTCGAGCGTGACTTCACTGGTGGCAGCGCGTGCCGTATCGCTCGCCGAACGGAGCGCGAGAGTCACCGGAACTTTGGCTTCGATCAACCAGGTCAGGACGACCGCTTCCTGCGGCGTGACACCGAGCGTCACAATATCGGGGCGCGGCGGAGTCGGTGTCGGCGGCGGCGGCGTACCGTTTTGAGTATCCTGCCCTTCGACCGGAACGGGCGTCGGCGTCGGTGGGACACCGATAAAGCGACCGTCATTCGGGAAGTTGCCCATGTGAACAATCAAGGCGTCCTGAATTGTCATTTGCGTGACGAGGCGCGGGCGCTGGCGCTCAGATGGGCCGACAATCACCGGGCCGAGCGAGGTACTGTCCACGCGGCCTGTGATACCCGTTTGAAGCTGAATGCCCGCGTCCGTGATTTTGAACAAGGTCAGCGTGTTCGGGACAATGCTCTGGAAGGCTTCGTCCACGTCCACGAACAGCACCGAGATAATCAGGTCAACCCGGTCACCATCCTGTGGTGCGTATGCGATGCTGGTGATGCGGTCAACCGGGATCGAAACGGCGCGCAGACCATCGGGCAGGATTGCAGCCGCGTCTGAACCCACATGCGCTGCGCCGGTCAGGTCATCAACAACCATATTCGAAAGAATCGGCTGCTCGCGGAAAATGTCAGTACGCGCACGCTTGCCAATGACGTCTTCGATGTTCGAAACGCCGTTAAAAGGCGCTGCATCCTGAGGCCAGGGCTTAATGGCAACGGCGTTTGGCGGGATGATGATGCCGCGCGGCAGTTCCTGAACAGCGATGACCAGATCAACAAAGATGATCGGCGTCGCAGTCGGCAGCGGCGTGGATTCCGGTGCTTGAACCACCGCCTGGGTATCGCCTGTGTTATCTACGACAGCGGGAGGTGGCGGATTGAGCTGCGGTAGTACGAACACGACTACGAGCGCGACCACCACGACAACAATCGCAATGATCAAAAATAGACGCATACGTCCCATGAATTCCTCCGAAATGAGCGGCGTCCTGCGCCTAAGACGGCGTTAACGGACGAGTATCTGAAACAAACTGAGATTATTTCTTAATTCAGTGTAAGCGATACCTGCTAAATCGCAAACAGGCAGATTGTCCTGTAGAAGTAAGGTTTTCCGGCTGGAGAGCTTCAAAAAACCTTAATCATTGACCGGGAGTTCCAATCGGACGGAAGTTCCGTCAGCTTCACCGCTGGTGATCGAGACAGAACCGCGCACCAATTCGAACTTTTCCTTGAGCGTCACCAGGCTTTGCACACGCGGGTCCTGGTAGTTTTCCTCGCCGCTCAGTGCGGCTTCGGCATCAAAGCCGCGTCCATTGTCGTCAACAGCAATTTTGACAACGGTACCACCGATGTCCAGGCGAATGATGATCTCGGTTGGGTTCGCATAGTCGCGTGCCAGCGCCATCAATTCCTGAATGCCCCGGAAAATCATCACTTCGCGGTGGGTGGCAAGACGGCGTTCATCGCCGAAGATGTCCAGCTTGATCTCAATGTCGTTCTTCTCGCGGAAGGAATCGACGTAGCGGCGGACGGTTGGCACAACACCGAGGTCGTCCAGCATCATCGGGCGCAGGTCGAAGATGAAATCGCGCACTTTCTGGAAGGTCACGCTGGCAACAGACTTCAGGTTGTCGAGTTCTTCGGCAGCGCGGGCAGGGTTGCGGTCGAACAGACGCTGGCAGATTTCAGCCTGAAGGATGAAGTTGGTCAGCGATTGCGCCGGGCCGTCGTGCATCTGCCGGGCGAGCCGCTGGCGTTCTTCTTCCTGCGCCTGAATAATACGCACTATATTGAGCGGGCCTTTGCCCGTTTCCTTTGCTTCTTCGCTCGTTGCTCCGCTGGCAGGTGCACCGACCAGATCGACCCCCTGAAGGCGTTGCAGCATATCGCGCAGAATGACCTGTTCCTGTTCCAGTTGTTCGCGCGTGCTGACGAATTTTTCCAACTGACCCGCATCGTTGTCAGGCGAAAACGCGCTTCAATCGCTTCGTCATATTTGGTGCGAATATCCTGTCGCGGGATCGTTTCGATGTTGTCCTGAACGGTGCGCAGTTCTGTGAAGACATCGTTGTTGCGCTGCTGCTCCCGGTCAACAACGAGCTGAGTCTGGTCTATTTGGATTTTGAACTCGTTGAGTTTGTCGCGGATGCGTTTCATTTCAGCGGTGAGGTTGTCAATCAACTCATCGCGGGATCGGGAGTCGGCTCGGAATTCTCGATCTACCATGTTGTTTATCCTCGGGTATGAATACGTACCCATCCATGCCGCAGTGCGGTAACAGCGGCTTGCGTGCGATCCTGAACGTTCAGCTTCTTCAAAATGGAAGTCATGTGATTTTTAACGGTCTGCTGGCTGATTCCCAGTCGGCTGGCGATTTCTTTATTGCTCATGCCGTTGGTGACGAATTCGAGGATTTCGAGTTCGCGCGGGCTGAGCGGAATGTAGTGTTCGTCCGGGTCAACAATGTATGGCCCGCTCATCGCTTCGACGTTGGTGCTAATCCAGGTTTGAACTTCCTGTCCATCCATACGGAGCGTGCCGATAATGTAATAGCCTTTGGCGACGTCGCGAATCACGCCGATCAGATCATCGGGCGTAATATCCTTCGGGCAGTAAGCCGATGCGCCAGCGCGCATCGCGTGGAGAACCTGCTGCGAATCGTGGTAAGCGGTGAGAAAAACCACCGCAATATGACTGTGTTCGGCCTTTAACTGGCGGGCAACCTGCAACCCATTGATCGACGGGAGGTTGATGTCGAGCAGAACGACATCTGGTGTGAGACGTGCCGCAGCGAGCAGGGCCTGTTCACCATCGGCACACTGCCCGATCACCTGAATATCGTCCTCTAATTCCAGGGCTTTTTGCAGGCCATCGCGGAACAGGGGATGATCATCGACGATGAGGACGGAAATACTGTCGGAAGTGCGGCGCTCTCTCGAATAGGTCATGATCATTCATGGCGGCAACTGGCTGTCCGTCCGGTCAGCGTACCGCGCCTCCTTTCTATGTTTTCGCAACTCGCCACAGAATTCGGCGACATGATCTTACACAGTATAACGCTATATCCAGTTGCAGTATACCTTTTCTACCTTAAGCTAAGTTATAATCGCGTCACGACTTCGGAGGAGAGATTTGAAGCAGCTTTCCCAGGATGGCTTGGTGTATTATCAGTTCGAGACGTGGCGCACCCTGAAACACGGCATTTTCACGCGCAAAGGCGGCGTCAGCGCTGCGCCGTTCGCCACGCTTAATCTCGGCGGCAACGTCGGCGATGACCCGCAGGCTGTCCGCTGTAATCATGAACGCATGTATGCGGTGCTCGGCGTCGATGACGCGCGGGCGGTCAGCGTGTGGCAGGTTCACAGCGCCGACATTGTAATCGCCAACGCGCCTGTCCCCGGACGACGCTGGTTGGCAAAAGCCGACGCCATGATGACCGACCGTGTTGGCATCCCGCTTTCGATGCGCTTCGCCGACTGTACACCCATTCTGTATCACGATCCCGTGCGCGGCGTCCTGGCGATGGCGCACGCGGGTTGGCGCGGGACGGTGCAGGGCATCGCCGGCGCAACTGTGCGCGCCATGATGCGCAGCTACGGTTCAAATCCGGCAGATATTCAGGCGGGGATTGGGCCGAGCATTGGGCCAGATCGCTACCAGGTTGGCGAAGAGGTGGTCGAAGCGGTGCGCCAGCAGTTCGGCTCAGTCGACGGTTTGATTCGCCGCGATCCGGCGGATGGCACGGCCTACCTTAATTTGTGGGCAGCGAATCGCCTCGATCTTGAACGCGCGGGTGTTGAGCAAATTGAAGTGGCGGAGATGTGTACCGCCGAACATACCGATGAATGGTTTTCGCATCGAGCCGAGAAGGGACGCACCGGGCGTTTCGGTGCGGTGTTGTGCCTGTGATGACAATTGCCGAAAATGTATTACGAGTGCGTGATCAGATTCGTGCAGCTTGTGATAAGGCGGGGCGTGATCCCGCAGCAGTGACCCTGATCGGTGTCAGCAAAACCCACCCACCGAGCGCCGTTCTCGAAGCAGTGGCCTGCGGCCTGCAACATTTCGGCGAAAACCGCGTAGAGGAGTCTACAACGAAGATTCCGGCGGTCAGCGCGCAAACGGATCTGCCGCTGGTTTGGCATATGATCGGGCATATCCAGACCCGCAAGGCGAAAGAAATTCCGCCGCTCTATCAGGTCGTTCACTCGGTCGATACCGTCAAGCTGGCGGAGCGGCTGTCGCGGGAGACGGTTGAGCGCGGCGGTTCGCTCGATGTGCTGCTTGAAGTCAATGTCTCCGGCGAAGCCAGCAAAGCCGGTTTCGCGGCTTACGGCTGGGAGCGGGATGCCGAGATGCGCCAGCAGTTGGAGCAGCAGGCTGCACAGATCGCGGCGCTGCCGGGGCTGAAACTGCGCGGCCTGATGACGATGGCTCCGATTGTCGAAGACGTGGAGCAGGCGCGCCCGATATTCGCAGGGTTAGCCGCTTTGCGCGCCGCGCTGGAGCATTCGTTGGGGACAGCGCTTCCCGATTTAAGCATGGGAATGACCGATGATTTCCCGGTAGCGATTGAGGAAGGCGCAACATTAGTTCGTATTGGACGCGCTATCTTTGGCGAGCGAGAGAAGGTCTAACTGTGATAATCATCTACTACCTGCTGCTCTTTTTCGAAATTCTGATCTTTGCGCGGTCACTGCTGAGTTGGTTTCCCAACATCGACCGCAGCAATCCGACGATCGATGCGGCGGTGCGCTTCATCTATAATGTAACAGAACCCGTTCTGAAGCCGATCCGTGACCTGCTGCCGCAGAATTCCGGTGTCGATTTCAGCCCGATGGTGGTGCTCATCATTATCATTGTGCTGATGCAGGTGTTTCGCTTCTAGTCAGTCAACAGGCGAAAAAACATGCCTGTTGACTTTCTGCGGAAATTTTTCACAGGCCGGGTGCTCGTTCAACTTGTGCGCTCGGCCTGTGCGTGATACGATGGTTTATAATTTGACGGGTTTGGTCTTGTGAACGAGGCTTGTCTATGCCAGCAAACCGCAAATTTGAAATCACCGACGCACGCGGTGGCGCAGCGATCAACATTCGCGTCGTCACGCAGGCGGAAAAAACGGAAATGGTCGGCATTCAGGAAGACGGCGTGCTGAAAGTTCGCCTGATGGCTTCACCTGCGGGCGATCCGTCCGCCAATAAGGAACTGATCGAATTTCTGGCGGCGCGTCTGGGCGTATCAACCGATCACATCGAGATTGTTGCTGGCGCGAGCGGTCGTGAAAAGATCGTCAGCGTTGAAGGGGTGACGAGCGAGCAGGTCGAGGCGATGATCAGCGGAAATTGATGAGACGCTGGCTGATTCCGTTTCTGCTGCTGCTGGTTGGGGCAGCCTGCGCGCCGAGCGGCGGAAATCCAACTTCCGCGCCGACGCTGGTTTTGATTCCAGCGACCGCCACCGATACGGCTACGCCTGTGCCGCCGACCGCAACCTCCGCCAATCTGCCTGCACCAGCAGACATTGTTCAACCTACTGATACCGCCACACCTGCTGGATCGACCACTGATTTAACCGGTGACGCGCTGGTTGCGCAAGACCCAGTCGCTGGTGAGCTGGTCGGCATCGCGCAGCGTCTGGTGGCGGATCAACTGAATTTGCCCACCCGCCGGATTCGAATGGTCGATGTTCGCTCGGTGGTCTGGACGGACAGCACCCTCAACTGTCCTCCCGCCAACAGTCAAATTGTCGAACAGGATACCGATGGCTACCGGATTGTCGTGCAGGCTGCCGATAAGAATTATCTGTTCCACACCGACTTTGATCGCGTCGTTCCGTGTGAATTCGCCAATGAGCGGCTGCCCGACGGGGTGATTGTGCCGACGCTAGAAGCAGTTGCCGAAGCTGCCACCTCTGAATCAACCTCCGAGGCAACGGTCGAAGCGACCAGCGCCTCCTAAGTCGCTATCCTCTCGGCACTCCGGTCAGTGTTTTGCGCATCAACATGCTGTCGAAAGTTCCCCAGGGAAACTCCAAATCCTTGCGCGCGACCGCCTGATACCCCAACCAGGTGTAAAATTCGGGCAGCGTCCCCTCACCATAGACACAATCGAGGTAAATCGCGGGAACGCCTTCGACGGCGAGATAATGTTCGGCCTCGCTGATTGCCAGTTCACCCAGCCGCTGACCCTTAAACCTGCGCGATGAGGCCAGCGTCGCCAGCCAGCGGTAGGGAGTTTTCGGCAGATATTCTTCCCAGTAATCCGGGCGAAACTCCATCAGTGAGACCACTGCTGCCAGTTCGCCATCGAGCAGCAGGCCGTAATTCTCATCATGCTCCTGCCGCTCAATATAGATTTCGCGCGGGAGCGGCGCTGCCCATTGGCGCACGCCTTTGCTTGCCAGCCATTCGGTGACTTCAGAAATGATCGCGAGTCCTGCATCGGCTTCATTGTCGTGCAGGCGGCGAAAGACATAACTTGGCACGTCGTTTTTCTCTCGATCCCTACAGCGGCGAAGGCAGTCCCTGACCTATCTGTAATTGTAATTCCGCCAGCGCGCGATGCGCAGTCGCACGGACTTCTTCGCGTCCATCACGCAGCGAAGTGTACAGCGCACGGGTGGTATCGACCATGCCAAGCTGCGCCAGATTGAGCGCTGCCAGCATCCGTGACTCGGCGTCGCCTTCCTGGAGCGCTTTCAACAGCATCTGCCGACCGCCATCTCCCGGTGGAATGGTTTCGCCGTGCTGGGCGGCCCAGGCTTGCAGCCAGGGGATTTCTTCAGCTTTCGGGTAGGGCGCGGTCAGAGGCGTTGTGCGCCCGTAAGTGAGTTCCTGAAAGGCCTGCTGCGCCGCCGAGCGGACATACCACTGCTCATCTTCGAGGAACGCGCGATAAATGGCGACCAGCGCCCAGGTTGTATTCAGGCGGCGCAGACCAAAAATCGCGGCGCGGCGCACCATGAAGTCTTCTTCGGTGACAGCATCATACAGAGTTGGATAGCCTTCTTCTGGAATCGCGGCGAAGGCTTCCGCCATCGTCTGGCGAAGCGGTTCGCTGCCGCCTGTCAGCGCCAGAACCATCGGGCGCAGTGCTTCTTCCGTGCCAATCGCGCCCAGTGCCATGCCTGCCGCCAGTTCGACATTCGGGTCCTGGTCTTTGAGCAGAGGCGTCAGGTCGCGCAGGCCGTCGCCATCACCGACTGCTCCCATGCCGAGGCAGGCGAGGCGGCGGATGTCGGCATCCATATTGCGTGCAGCCTTGCGGAACATCAGCAGCACGTTTTTGTCGCGCGTGTCGATCAGCGCGGCGGTGACGCGCTCACGCATCAGCGGATACTGGCTCGGTGCGATCAGCATCGTGCCCAGATGATTGAGCATGGGGCCGCGCCATTCTACGTCTGCGTCCGCATAGGCCAGCCAGCGTGCCATTTCGAGGACGTTTTCTTGCAGTAGGTCGGGTGCGGCTTTCATGCGTTCCCTGACCAGCGTATCGAGCGAGCGATTGAGTGCCGAGTAGGCGATGGCCTGACTCCAGGCAGGCTGCGCTGCTTTTTCGCTCAGGACTTCGGGCGGTGCATCTTTGAGCGTCAGGCTGGCGAGATAAGCGGCGACTAAGCCTCGCCTGAATAAGTAGCGATCATCCCGGAAACGCACCAGCATCCCGCTGCGGCGCAGCATTCCCAGCAACCGCCCCTGCGAACTGGTCGTTTCGGTGTCTTTGGCGGCTTTGGTATCTATTGGAGCAGCCTCGACGATGTCGGTGGCCTCACCCGCTTGCAGCAGCGAGCCTTCGACGGGTGGCGGGGTGGTTTCTGGAGTCTGTGGCGTGCCTTCCCCGGCGATGGCGAGCGCTTGCAGGCGTGCGCTGCTGATGAAGCCTTCGTCAAGCTGGAGTGCCGCAATTTGCCCCATCTGATTCATCAGGTCGCCCGCGTTTTCGACGCGCCGCTTGATATAGGCGCGCATCCAGCCTTCGACGCCCAGCGCTTCCGTATCCTGCGCGTAGGTCGCCCAGATATTTACTGTGATTTCCATAGGCGACAGGGCGCGGGCGTTTGTATACGCTCGCTCGATGGTTTCGGCGCTGGGGACAGATGCTTTCCGCCGCTTCTTGCCAATCTGAGGCCAGAGGCGTGCCCAGTGTTCTGCCGCCCGCTTGCTGTCGAGATCGCTCCAGGGACGCATAAAGACCGGCGTCAGGCCAGCGTGCAGCAGAGGCCCGAAGCCTTCGGCAGGGCCAGCCACAATCACGAAATTGTCCTTATACTGGTCGCGGAACGCTTTCAGCCACGCCAACGCGCCAGGTCGTTCCGCTTCTGGCAGGTCGTCGTAGCCGTCGAGCAGCAGCAGGATTTGCCCTTTGTTCAAACGACTGTAGAGGTTGCGCGGGATGGTGCTGGCAGTCACACGCTTGACGGTGTACTGCACCGCGCGCACGATATGTTCGGCGGGGTCGGCTTCACTGCCGAATTCATGCCCCGCCGTGACCAGGTCGGCAAAATGGACGTAGACGGGCATCAGGCGGTTGAACAGCGGAATCGCCTGAATGGCCTCGTCGTCAGCGTCCTTGCTGAAGGCCAGCCCGGCTTCGTTGGCGAGTCGTTCGCGCGCGCGCTCCTGCATTTCGATACGTTCTTTGATGCGGACGCGGCGCTCTTTCTCTTCGAGTTTGGCTTCCTCGGCGTTGAGCCGCTCCTGAACCTTGTCCATCGGTGGGTTGAAGTTGATTCTGCCCAGGCTGTGCAGCGCGATGGCGTGCAGGGCAGTGGTACGTCCGCTGCCCGGTAAGCCAAGCAGCGCCAACGCGGTCGCGCCGGTGGCAAGTTCCTTGATCGAGAGCGTTTCGATGTTGAATGGCGCTTGCAGATACGGGTGGTCGGGAATGTTCGGCACGACTCGATAAACACTCTGGATCGTGTCGTTTTCCTGTGGCGCGCCGAATTCCGGCGTGGGTATGAAACGCGGTTCGACGGCAATCTCGCTCAGCTTGACCAGCCTCCCGGCGAGATGTGACGTTTCACACAGCTCAATCAGGTCGCTGATATAGCGGCTGTCGGCGCTGCGGGTGGCAGAATTCTGCACCGTTTGCGCCCCTTTGTTGATCGATTCCCAGGCTTCACGAATTTCGTTGCGGGCACGATAGACCCCATAGGCCGTCGCCCAGCCGATCAGCAGTCCTAATCCGAAATTTTCAGCATCAAAGCCCATGCGTCGTACCCCGCTCAAAGATGTATGATGATGATAATCCTATTTTAAGGATAGTCTGGCGTGTTTCGCATTGAAATTTCACAATTTCTCGGAATTCCTTTAGACGAATTCCTTGTGACCGCCGTTACAATGGGATCACAATCAGTTCGCTCGCCAAATGCGTTATAGTTGTGGGGAGAGCGGGAATCGATGCCACAATCGTGGAGTCAACCCACTACACCGTACCTCAGGATAAGCTCAATGCAATCACGACAGACCGTCCACATCATGTCCGCCGAGTGGCGCTGGGTGATTATCGTGGGCAGCGCGTTGGTGCTGTTGGCGTTTTCCCCACTGCTCTGGGTGGCGCTGCATGGAACGCCCGGTTGGCAGTTCATGGGTATCCTGCATAATTACCAGGATGGCGCGACCTATATCTCCAAGATGCGGCTTGGCTTCGACGGCAACTGGCTGGTCTATTTTCAGGATACACCGGAAACTCACAGCGGCGCGTTCATTCAGGTACTCTATCTGCTGCTGGGGCATCTCTCGCGTTTGCTTGCCATTCCGCAGATTGTTTTGTTTCATGTCGCACGTGTGGGCGCGTCGCTGTTTATGTATGTCGCGCTTTATCAGCTTGGTGCAACCATCTGGACGCGCGTGCGGGCGCGCCGGATTTTCTTTCTGATTGCCGTACTTGGCGCGGGACTGGGCTGGCTGTTCGCGCCGCTGCTACAGAATACAGCCTTTCCTGACCTGGCGGTGCCAGAAGCTTTTTCACTTTACAGCACCTTTATGAATGTCCATTTTCCGCTGACGATTGCCTGTCTGGCGCTGCTGGCGGGCCTGTTTGTCATGGCTTATCGTCCAGGTGCGGAAAACGATCCCTCGATTGACGCCTCCTGGCCGATGGCCTCACTTTTGAGTGTTATTCTGGCGCTGCTTTATCCCCAGGCGCTCGTGCCGATTGGGGGAGCGCTCATCCTGTACGTTGGCATTGTCTGGTTGCAGGATCGACGGCCTCCCCTGCGCCTGCTTCGCTGGCTGCTGGCGGTTGTTGTACCCGCCATCCCGGTAGCAATCTACTATGGGATTACCGTCGCTTATAATCCGGCGATGGCGCTCTGGAATACCCAGAACGTCACTTCTGCACCGACTCTGCTCGAACTGGTCATCGGCTTCGGGATTCCGCTGTTGGTTGCGTTGCCGGGAATCTATCGCGCTATTCGCCGCTTCGAACGCGACGGGGATCGCCTGATGCTGCTCTGGTTGGCGGCGATTATTGTCGCCATTTATCTGCCGATTAATGTCCAGCGGCGCTTTATGGTCGGCATGATGGTTCCGCTGGCCTATTTTGTCACGCGCTCGGTTGAGGATGTCTGGCTGCCGCGCATCAGTCGGCGCTGGCGTCCGGCGGTAGCGTCGGTTTTCATGCCGTTTATCGCCATCAGCCAGATTTTGATGCTGTTCCTGCCCGTACTGCCTGCGATTACGGGCTATCCGCAGGCGGCAGTGGGGATATTTCTGGAATACGATTATGCACCGACCTATAACTGGCTCGATTCTCGAACCTCCGAAACCGACGTGATCCTCGCATCGCCGCTGGCAAGTGCATGGATTCCTGCCTGGGTCGGTTCGCGGGTGGTCTACGGGCATCCCTACGAGACGCTCAATGCTGAGGCGAAAAAGCAGCAGGTGCTCGACTGGTACAGCGGCGCGGATGATGCCGACTGCGCGGCACTGCTCAAGGAATACAATGTGCGTTTTGTCCTCTATGGGCCGGAAGAAGCCAAGCTGGGACAAACCACCTGTTTGTCTTCTCTGCATCTCGTACTGCAAAACGGCAGTGTAGCGGTGTATGCGCCTTAAGCTGACTGCACTTCTGCTGGGAGTCCTCTTTTTGCTGCTGAGCGGGTTTCGTCCGGGGGCGCTGCCTTATACACCCGGACAGGTCTTCTCGGACGCTGTGACCTCGCATCTGCCTGCTGCCCAATTTCTACGCACGTCAATGCTTGAGAACGGCACGTTTCCGCTCTGGCGCGAGACGATCATGGCGGGACAGCCCTTTGCCGCCGATCCTCTGAATAAGACGGCCTATCCGCTGCAATGGCTGGTGCTCATATTGCCGCCTGCGCTTCATCTCGATGTGATGATCATCCTGCATTTGCTGATCGCAGGTGCGGGGATGTGGGTTTGGGCGCGTTCATTCGGCCTGCCTGAAACTGCCGCTGCCTTCAGTGCGCTTGCCTATGCCCTTGCGCCGCGCGTGATCGGGCATACTGGCGCGGGGCATCTCGATTTGCTTTATGCGCTGGCCTGGTTTCCCTGGTGGCTGTGGGCGGTTGGTCAGCTTGTTCACAGTGATGGGAGTGTAGGGGCGAGGCACGCCTCGCCCCTGTATGTTTCGCTATCTGCTGGCTTGTTTGGCGCGCTGATTTTGCTGGCGGATGTGCGTCTGAGTTTCTTTGCCTATCTGCTGGCGGGAGCTTACGCGCTGGTAGAATGTCTGCGCGTGAAGCAAGCGAGGCGGCTTGTCTGGTTCGTCCCCGCAGGAATTGTGATTCTTGTGCTGACGTTGTCGTTCACTGTGCCGCTGCTGGCGTGGCGACCTTACCTCAGTCGCGGCGCGCTTACGGCTGAAGAATCAGGCGTCTTTTCGCTGACTCCGGCGCAGTTTCTCGGCTTGGTGCTGCCGCCTCAGACGGGCAATATTGAAACGCTGACGTATCTGGGCTTTCCGGTGCTGGTGCTGGCGCTGATTGGCGCGCGTCGTCGGCCTTTCTGGGTCGCGGCAGCGTTGGTCGCAGTGCTCTACGCGCTTGGTCTCAACAGCCCATTCTGGCGAACTTTAGTTCAAGTCATTCCGGCGCTGCTTTGGTTTCGGGTACCGTCGCGAGCTTGGTTCGTCATTGTGCTGATCGCGCCGCTGCTGGCGGGCTTCGGCTTGCAGCGCCTCGCCGAATGGCATCCGCGACGCGGCTTACTTTTTGCTATGATTGGCCTGGTTATTGCGCTGATCGCAGGTGTTTTCCTGACCATCAGCGTCCCGACGATTAACGGCCTTGCCCTGATTGTCGGCGGTGCTGGAGTAAGCCTGATTCTGATGCTGGCCTTCAGTCATCGGCTGCGTGGCGAGCGACTCGCTTGGGCATTGATAGCGGTCACCTTTCTCGATCTGGCGCTGGCAGGGCGCGGTTGGCTTGAATGGCGCACGCAGGAGGCGTGGCTGCCGCCTGATCAGGTGCAGTTAGCGCAGCGTTTGACTGAAATGAGCGCAGAGCGCATTTACTCCCCGACCTACAGTTTGCAGCAGCAGGTGGCGGAGGAATATCATCTGCGGATATTTGGCGGCGTCGATCCGTTCCAGTTGAACGGCATCGTTGCAGCGGTCGAACAGGGTGGAGGCATCCACAGCACGGGTTACAGTGTGACGCTGCCGCCGCTCAACGGAACCGATCTGGCGACAGTCAACCGTGAAGCCGTGCCGGATACGGCGGTGTTAGGCCGCTGGGGTGTGACTCATGTGGTTTCGGCCTATCCGCTCAACATTCCGCTGCTCGAACCGGTAGGGGAGAGCGGTCGCGTGTACGTGTATGCCAACCGCGATCCCAGCCTGAAGAGGATTTCGAGGGAAATACCGTCCTGGCCTCAAGGGGAAACTGGCCTGCCGAATGCTGCCACTGTCGCGCAGTTGAATGGATGGACTCTGGATGCGGCGCTGGTCTCCGGCGCGGCTTTCATTGCTTTACTGGTGTTAGTGGGTGTTATGAAAGTCAGAACCTGATGCGTTCCCATTCGCGCTTCCCTTTGCTGATCCTTGCGCTGGCCTTAGCGGCGCTCTTCTATCGCCTGCTGCTGGGCGAGGTGTTTTTCTGGGGGCTGCCTTCGCTTCAGTTTTACCCCTGGCGCGAGTATGCCTTCGATCTGCTGCGCGCAGGGCAGCTTCCGCTCTGGATTCCTTATAACGGAGCGGGGACGCCGCTGTTTGCGAATTATCAATCTTCGCTGCTCTATCCTTTGAGCTGGCTGGGTTTTGTGCTGCCGCTGGCGCAAACGATGAGTCTGACCGCTGTGCTGCATCTGTTTATCGCTGGCTGGGGCATGTGGCGCTTCACCGGAGAATTGAAGTTTTCTTCCGTCGGCAGCGGCGTGAGTGCGCTGGCTTTCGGCATGACAGCTTATCTGATGGCGCGGTTAGGCACATATCCGGTCGTTCAGGCGGCAGCCTGGCTTCCCTGGATGCTGTGGGCGACTCTGCGCATTCTCGAAGCTGGACGACCGCGCAGCGCTGGTCTACTGGCCTTGTTTACGGCGCTACTGCTGCTGGCGGGTCATGCGCAAACGGCCTGGTACAGCTTGCTGCTGACGGGGTTGTTCGCCCTGTGGTGGACGGTTTTTCACCGACCAATCTCTATGTTTCGGTTGGGGATAGTTGTTAGCTGCATGGCGCTTGGGGCGGGAATTGCAGCGTTGCAACTGCTGGCGACGGCGGAACTACTGCGTCAATCTCAGCGTTCCGGCGGTGTAGACTTCAACTATGCGATGAATTTCAGCTATGCACCGGCGCGAATCTTGAATTTGTTCGCGCCGAATGCCTTTGGGACACCCGCTAATGGGACCTATATCACGGGTGGAGCCTTCTTCGAGGACGCGGTATATATCGGATTGATTCCACTGGTTGGGGCAATCGCGGCCATCATCGGATGGGTCGTCAACCTGCGACGCAAATCGGCTGAACGCCTAACGGTTTATACAAATGCGCCGTTCTGGATCCTGATTGTAGTCGTCGGATTCGTGTTTGCGTTGGGTGTGAACACGCCAATCTTCCCGTTTCTCTACCAGAATATTCCCACGTTTAATCTGTTTCAGGGGCCGGTACGCTGGCATTTGTGGACAGTCGTCGGACTGAGTGTTTTGGCGGGAATTGGCGTGACCGCGTGGGGACGCAGTCGACGTCTGCGCCGTTGGTCGATGCGCCTGCTGGTGGCGTGCGGCACTGCGACCGTGCTGGCAATTCTGGCGCTGATCTTCGCTCCCTCGGCAATCAGGGCGGTGTCGCTGCTGGAGCAGGCGGCGATTGCTGCCGGACTGCTCGGCGTGGTTGGCTCCCTGCTAACGCTCTCGCAGCCCGAAGCCGGAACGAGCGCGCATGGGCGCTGGTCAGCGATTGTACTGATGGTGGTCGCGGCGGATCTAGTGTGGGCAGGGTGGAGGTTGAACCCAACTGTTCCAGCGAGCTTTTACATGCCAAATCAGACTACAGAGGCGCAATCACGCGTTTACTGGACGAAAGACGCTGAAAAGAATCTCAAATTTGAGGAACTTTTTCGTTTCGATAATTACGAGGCGGCAGTGGCGCGTCAGGATGTGGCGCGAGCGAGTGAACTGCCGAACCTCAATATCATCGACCATGTGCCGCTGCTAAATAATTTTGAGCCGCTGCTGATTGGGCATTTCGCAGAGTATATCGACCTGATTGAAGCGACGCAGAGCAAGCCGCTGCTGCAAGCCGCAGGTGTCGATGTGGTTTACGCACCAGAACATCAGGCGCTTGATGCGTCAGCGGAAAGGGCGTGGCTGCTGACAGCCGTCTGCTGGCACAAGGATGAAGCGTCGCTCAAGACGGCCATCAGCGACCCGAACTGGAAGCCGGATCAGCAGCTTCACATGCTGGGCGAGGGCAACTGCGATGCAGGGCAGCCTGCGTCGGGCGATGTTCTCAGCTTGACGGATCAAAGTGGCGACGTGATGATTAACGTGAATGCTACACGCGATAGCTGGCTGGTGCTGGCGGATACGGATTATCCCGGCTGGCACGCTTCGGTCGATGGCGTGGAAACACCGATTTACAGGGCGAATCTCAATTTTCGCGCGATTCAGATTGAGGCTGGCCTGCATGAGGTTCGCTTTGATTATCGACCGGATTGGCTACTGCCCGGCGCGCTGGTGAGCGCGATTTCCCTGCTAATTGCCCTCTTATTGTATCGCCTCGGAGCGTAACTATGTTCTTTTCGCCGTCGCCGCGCAAGCGACCGCAGCTTCAAATTTCGGAACGTCGCTTGCTGATCGCGGCGGGTGACATCGTGGCGGTGATTACGGCGATTCTGATCGCGCTGCGCATCTGGACGCTGGTCGCAGGCTATGATTTCTCGCTCGACTTTATCATTTCGCAGAGCGGCTGGTTTATTCTGCTGCTGCTGTTGTGGCTGCTGCTGGCAAGCGTTAACGATTTCTACGATTTGCGCGTCTCGGCAAGCCGCTCGCGGACAACGCGCCGTTTGTTCCTGATCACGGCGCAAACGTGGGTGGTTTACATTGCGGTTTTCTTCTTTTCCCCGCCGATTACGCTGCCGCGCCTGTTCATTCTGTATTACGGCGTGGCCTCGTTTGTGCTGATCTGGCTGTGGCGGCTGGCGCGCCCATTTCTGGTCGGTTGGGTGAGCCAGCCGCGCCAGACGCTGATCGTCGGGGCGGACTGGGCGGCAAGATCGCTGCTGAAAGCGATTCGTGAATACGCGGCGGATGAGTACGACATTCGCGGCATCATCAGCGCGAACCGCGACGATGTAGGGCAGATTGTCGAAGGCACGCCGGTGCTGGGAACGGGCGCAGACCTGATGAACTTCGTCCGGCGCGACCGCATCAGTGAGCTGATTATCACGGCGACGCACAATCTCCCCGGCGAGACGTTTCAGGCGGTGATGGATGCCTACGAAAACGGGATCACGATTGTGCCGATGCCGCTGGTTTACGAGGGAATCACGGGGCGGGTTCCGGTTGAGCATGTGAACAATGACTGGGCGGTTGTCCTGCTGCCTATCAAGAATGTGGAGGGCGCATTTGACCCGTATCCGCTGCTGAAGCGGGTGATGGACATTGGGATTGCGCTGGTGGGGCTGGTGGCCTTCGCGATACTGCTGCCGTTTATCGCGCTGATTCAGCGGCTTGATTCGCCGGGAAGTGTCTTTTACTCACAGGACAGGGTGGGGAGAAACGGCTGTACTTTCCGCGTGTATAAGCTCCGCTCGATGGTGACGGATGCTGAGGCGAAGACGGGAGCCGTCTTCGCCCAGCGGGACGATCCGCGTGTGACGCGGGTGGGGCGGTTTCTGCGGAAGACCCGGCTGGATGAAGTGCCGCAGCTTTACAACCTGCTGCGCGGCGACATGAGCTTCGTGGGGCCGCGCCCGGAGCGGCCTGAGCATGTCGTCCGGTTGCAGGAGAAGATTCCCTTCTACCGGACACGGCTGATTATCCGTCCCGGCCTGACGGGGTGGGCGCAGGTGCGCTACGAGTACGGATCCAATGACGAGGATGCGCTGGTCAAGCTGCAATATGACCTGTACTACATACGGCATCAGTCGCTGCTGCTTGACCTGAATATCATGCTGCGGACGGTGGGCAAGGTCGTGAGCATGAGCGGGGTATAAGGGAGGGCGGCAAATTATATTATAATTTAATATAAATTTTGAAAAATGAAAAAGTTATCGAACGTTCGATTTTTGTTTTGTTCGATTTGAAAACCCCATGCTTGCAGAAGGGCATGGTGCGGAATTCTTCCCTCGAAATGGACTGAAAATGGCATAAAATCGGCCTCATTTTCTTCGAACAAAAGCGTTCGATTTCGAACAAACGAGGGAGAAAACTCGTGTTCGAAGCGTTCGATTGTTCGAAGTGTTGAGGGGAAACGCAAGTTTTCAATGATTTTTGGCAACGCGATGATAACAAGGGGAACGAATTCGTTCGGACTGACTGATGGCAGTATTATTCCGCTGGGTCGTGATCTTAGCGTTTTGTCTCACAATACCTGTGCTACTGGTCGAAACCCCAACTCTACTTCACCAACAAGAGAGCGCAACGGTATTCGTTCAGGTGAGTGACCAGCAAGATACCTATATTCTGAGCTTTAACTCCGACTTTGCCGATCCCAATGTCATCGCTTCATCTAAAACGTTTCCAAGTAATGTCCGTCCTGAGACGATGTTTGTTTCGTCGGATGGACGGTGGCTGTTTGCAACGGGCGTTCCGAACGGCGTGAACTATTTCCCGCTGGCCTACACCCGCGTTGGACAGCCGTTTGCGAAGCCGCAGCTTTATGACTATCAAGCCGTCCTCAGCGCCGATAATAGTTGGCTGTTTTACAACTCGATTGACGCCAGCGGGCTGCGCGAAAGCTATGATTTTCTCGATTTAGAGAGCGGACGGCTGATTGAATTGATCGGTGCGCCCCTAGCGAACCCCGGCAGTATGTTAGGGATGCAGGAATACATCGTCCCGGTTTCTGGCTGGATGCCGAGCGACCAATCGCTCACGTACATTCACTATGGAGGCGCGTTTGCCGACGGCCTGTATCAGATCGACTTAACGGACATCGATTTCACAAAGTCCGGTCAATACCCGATGCCGCAAGCGACAAAACTGCTGAGTTTTGACCGGGATACAGGTGGCGCATCGTTTTCGCCAAGCCGGAAATACATCCTGTACGTTCAGGCTAGAGATCAAGGGCAGGATGTAGGTTACACCGACGCGCGGACGATCAATATCCTGAATCTGGAGACGGGCAGTATTCTGACAATCCCCACAGGTGATGGGGAAATTGCGCGCCGCGTTCAATGGCGTGCCGATGACACACTGCTTTATCAAACGCATCCAGAGCGCGGGAGTTCATTTCAGATTTTCGCCTACAGCCCAATTGGGAAACAAAGCCCCAAAGCTCTTTTTGAGTTCTCCGGTGAGGTATCGGTTTATAGCTCAAGTGACGCCCTCGTTTGCGGCAGAACCGTTTTCTATACCATCGACGATCCGCAGCGTGTTCGCAGCACGGCACTCTACAGCGCAAGCCTGAGCGATCCGACGAACAGCAGATTCCTTTATACCGCCGACTTCATCTCTATCAACTCGTGCGCGACGAATTCAACGTGGAATCCGGGAAAAGTGGCAATGTGTGTTCCCTTTTGTACGCCTGCGCCGAATCCCGCTGTAGGACGGGATTTGGACTTGAGCAGCGTGGACTTGGATGGGGGCGATCCTGCAAACGGACAGGCGCTTTATTCGTACTTCGCCTGTATGGCATGTCATCAGAATATGGCAGTTGCGCCGCCGATGAGCGGAATCTACATGCGGGTTCTCAACGAGCGGCTGAACGAGCCGCTGAATGCGGGCAAAACAGCGGAGCAGTATCTGGCGGAGAGCATTCTCGATCCAAATGCCTACGTTGTGTTCGGTTATTATGCCGACATTCACCCGAAGGATTTTGGTGAGCGCATGAGTCTTGGCGATCTGCGAGATTTGATCGCGTATCTGAAGACGCTGCCCTAACCCATGACGTCTCTTCACCCTTATTGTTCATGCTGCGGGATTGGTGCTATTGTGGGTGAGGTGAGGGAAGTCTGCAACAGGGCTGAGAAATGGGCAACGGAAAAACGTGATGGATTGGCAGCGGTGGCAATTCGAGCTTGAACAGCAAATCGAAGCGCTCAGCGTTAAAAATCAGTATTTTGTTGAAGCAGAAAATCGCATTCTGCCAGTAACGAAACAAGCTGCTATTATGCAGCTTGAAACAAGACTTGGACTGAAGCTTCCTGATGATTTTGTGGAGTTTTATACACGCTTTGATGGATTGAGATTATCGAGCGTATGGAACGCCTACTTTATCGATACAGTCGATCATATGCTGCAATTTCCGTCCCCAACCATCCTTGAATCGCCTGAATATCAGGGACGAATACAGATGTTTGGCGCGGACGGCGGCGGACAGAATTTCTGTATTTTCTTCGGCGCAGAGGCGCAGTCGATTCTATATCTTCCCGACGCGCTTTGGGACGACAATGTGTGTGATTACTCGGTGATCAATGGAACGTATATTGGCCCGAAGTGGCTGGCGGCGGATTTTTCGGGATTTCTCCAGCGCATTCTGGAAGATGCGAAAGCCTACATGCGCGACGATGCCGATTGGAAATACATGGATGACGGTTTGTACGATCATAAAAGCCTATGAATCTGCGTAAACTGACGATCCAACGCTCGATGACGATCATTTTGTTCGCGCTGATCTTTGCGCTGGCGACGCGCGTCCCGGTCGATACCGATACGTGGTGGCACATCCGCAGCGGCGAGTATACGCTGACGCAGGGCATGATTTATGCCGATCCGTTCTCGTTCACCAAACTGGGAACGCCCTGGATTAACCATAGCTGGGGATCGCAGATCATCATCGATCTGGCGTGGAAAGTCGCAGGGAGTTTCGGGCTGTCGATTTTCGTGGCGGCCTTCGCAACAGCGGGCATGTTCTTCATTTATAAGATGTGCGAGGGCAACGCCTACATGCGCGCCTTCGCGCTGATCCTCGGCGCGGCGACGGCGGCGGTGTTCTGGTCGCCACGCCCGCAGATGATCTCGTTCTTTTTGAGTACGGTGGTGCTGTACCTGCTGTATCTGTATCGGCGTAAGCCCGCTGAGCAACGGGTTGATAAGCTGTGGATGATCCCGATCATCATGGGGGTATGGGGCAACCTGCACGCCGGATTCTCGATTGGCTTCATCTTTATGGGCGGGGTGATCGCCGGGGAAATTCTGGGCAGGATTTTCAACCCGCAAGGTGACTATGTGTCCTGGAGGGCGATTCGCAAGCTGATCATTATTGCGCTGATCTCGGCGGCGGCGCTGGTGATTAACCCGTATGGGCTGCAAATGCTGCTCGTGCCGTTCCAGACGGTCAGTATTGGAGCGCTGCGGGCGTATATTCAGGAATGGAATTCGCCTAATTTTCAGGGACGCGAGACGTGGCCGTTCATCATGCTGCTGCTGGGCGTTCTCGGCGCGGCAGGCGCGAGCAAACGTCGAATTCGCTGGACGGATTTTGTGCTGGTGAGCGGGACAGCCTTCATGAGTTTGCTGGCGGGGCGGAATATTGCCGTGTTCGCCGTCGCCGCGACGCCGGTGCTGACCTACCACCTCGACTCGATTTTGACAGAGCGCGGGTGGGCGCTGAAATCGGTGCAGCGGGTGAGTCCGCGACAGGGGCGGCTGAATGCGGTGCTGGTGACGGTGATCTGCCTGGTGGCGCTGCTCAAGGTGCTGCTGGTGCTGGAACCGAAATCGGTGGCGGCGGATATGCGGGCGTATCTGCCGGTCGATGCGGTCGAATATCTGCAAAAAGAACCGCCGAAGGGACATCTGTTCAACAGCTACAACTGGGGTGGCTATCTGATGTTCGCGCTGCCGGATACACCGGTGTTTGTCGATGGGCGGACGGATTTGTACGGGGATGAATTCCTGACGAATTATCTGCAAACGGCAATCGGCGGCGAGGGCTGGCGCGACACGTTCGCGGAGTACGATATTCAGACGGTCGTGGTCGAGAAGGAGAGCGGACTGGCGCGCGCGCTGCGGGTCGAGCCGGGCTGGAAAGAAGCGTATACGGACAATCTGGCGGCGATTTTCGAAAAGACAAGCTAAAAACAAAAAGATTTAACGCAAAGACGCAAAGTTAAAAAGAAAGACGCAAAGGAAATCGTTTGAAGAGTCAGAGTACGACCCCGATTCAGACTTCGACGCTGCTGGCGGATTTTCGCCTGCTGCTGATTCTATTCGTGACTCTGCGGCTGATGCTGGTGATGGTCTACCAGCCGATTTTCACGCAGGGAATCGAGCGGGGAATGACGACAGGCGGCGATTTCTTCTACTACTTCCAGCTCGGATCGCTGTCGAGCCAGGGATTACTGCCGTTCCGCGACTGGTGGAGCGAATTCCCGCCGATCCCGGCGCTGCTGGATGTGCTGGTGTTCCAGTTGTTCGGGCGCAATGGTTACGGCGGCTTCGGCCTGATGTTCGGCGCGATTATGCTGCTGTTCGACGTGGGCAATTTGATCATGATGCGGCGGATTGGCACGAAGCTCTATGGCGCGGGAACGGGGATGGCGCTGGCGTGGATTTATGCGCTGTGCGTCGCGCCGCTGGTGCTGATCTGGTGGGATTTCGAGCCGATGGTGGCATTTTTCCTGCTGTGGGCGGTGGCTGCGCTGATGGATCGGCGTGAGGTGCGCTCGGCAGTGATCGCAGCGGTGGGCGGTCTGATCAAGTTCACGCCGCTGCTGATTCTGGGCGCGGTGTGGCGGATACGATTGGGTACGGGTGAGGTGCGATCCGCGCTGCGTTATTCGCTGATTTCACTGGGGATTTTCGCGATTGTTTACGCGCTGCTGTTCGCGCAAAACGGGGCGATGACACTGCCGTCGCTGACGGCGCAGTTCAACAAGGCGTCGTATGAAACGGTGTGGGCGCTGATTGACGGGAACTACAAAACGGGAAACTTCGGCCCGGCGCAGGAACGGCTCGATCCGATGAATGCGACCAAGCTGGAAGGCAAGCCAGCCGTGATTCCGGGAATTGTTCGGCTGGGGGCGGCGGCGCTGATCGGGCTGTTTGTGTTTGTGCGGACGCGACGGTTCGACGAGCGCGGGCTGGTGTCGTTTGTGGCGATCACGCT
>DAOUCB010000168.1:0-80717 GCA_034432495.1 Anaerolineae bacterium
AGTCGATATAGACGCGTACCCCGCGCGCATGACACGAATCGACCAACTGGCGCAGGCGCGGCAGACCACCCGGCATCTGGCGGTAGAAATCGAACTGGTTGCGATCATCGAAGCCAATACGCGGATAGGCGTGCCAGAAAATCAGCGCGTCATAGCCGCCGAATTCGCGTTTGCCATGTTCGAGGAAAGATTCAAGCTGGTAATCCTCGTCATAAAAGAGCTGATCGCACAGCATGAGGAAACCGAGATTGAAGGTACGCGCAATCCAGGCAAATTCGGGCGCTTCATAGAGCGATGCATCAAAATTCAGCAGCGCGCGCGTGGAGGCACGCCACTGCTGAAGCTGGTCGCGCCAGCTTTGCCACTGAGAAGGATCCTTCGGAGCAGGAATGAGAGCGTACATCAAACTTCCTTCTGGAAATGCAGCCCGCGCATGATGGACGTGAGGATACAACCATCGACCGAAGCTTGCAGTAACAAAACCTGAATGATCGAGACTAATCACATTGGATGACATCGACGCAACCAGAACGAGGAACGCTCATGATGCAGGAAAATACGCCTTTTGATGTTGGACGGGCGATGCTGGAAGATTATCTGGAAGGTTACCCATCGCGGTTGGAGATTTCCGAAGGACAGCCGCTTCAGCATGCATTGATCGCGCAGACGATTGCCCCGGATGCTCGTCTGCTGACATTTGAGCTGGGCGGGCAGCTTTACGCCCTGCCGATGACGCTGGTGCTGGCCTACAATGTGATTCAGGGGCAAACGATCACTGCCAGCGCCGAAGGCAAAAACCAGCCCTGGATGCTGACCTTCTGCAATGCCTGCAATACCGGGATGTTGTTTGATCCCATCGTGGACGGGCAGACCCTCCACTTTCATCGACGCGGCGCTTATGATGGCCTCCTGCTAATCTGGGACGAGGAAACGAACTCCTACTGGCAGCACATTACTGGACGCGGGCTGTACGGCGCAAGCCGGGGCAAACAGTTGCAGACGATCACCACCACACGGCAGATGAGCGCGCTGGAGGCAGGCGCGCTGCACAGCAATACACTGCTGCTGACCAGCCCACTGGCTCCCGAACAGGAAAAGGTTTCGCGGGCGATGGAGCGGATGCGCGCCAACCCGGAACGAACCGAGGCACATATCGTCAGCACGATGGGGCATGAAGACACGCGCCGCCCCCGCTTCGAACTTGGACTGGGTGTCTGGACACACGGCAGCAGCCAATTCTTTCCGCTGGTGCTGCTGCATACCTATAACAATGCGCTGATCACCAGCTTCAACGGGCGTCCCCTGCTGATTTATCAAGCTCCTGAAGCGATCTCGCCCGTCGCTGCCTATATCGAAACGCGCCACTCCGAATGGGAAGGCTCGCTCCTGCGACTGGATCACGGCGCGTATATCCAGAATGATCAGCTTTACAACGCCGAGAAACAGGTGCAGGCGCTCGAAACGCCGCAGCAGCTTCTGATGCGCTGGTATGGCTTCGCACTGACCTTCCCCGATTGCAGTGTTGCAGTGATGTAACAGGCAGTACTGCGCATTTTGCGACTGTCTTAACACGATGAGGATCAAAGGCGGGCTGCTGACCTGCCTTTTTTGCGTTGTGCTACAAATCGATTTGATTGACAATTTGCCTGAATCAGCTAAACTCTGACGCGATTGAATGTATTCGAATGCATTGCAAATTTAAGTATAAAAATTCTTGTTCTCGAACATTTTGAAAGGACGTTCGCACTATGCCTCGAAAATACACCCGTCGTGAAATGCTGCGCACAGGCGCAGTGATCGGCGCGAGTCTTGGTGCAAGCGCTGGGGTTCGTTCGGTGGCAAACATGCAGGACGCAACACCGGAGAGTACCAGCGAAGCCGCACGCGGGCTGCATCTTGAGCTTTCCGGCGCATTCCATCAAATCCATGATCCATCCATCATCAAGGGTGAGGATGCCTATTACGTTTTCTGCACGGGCAACGGTATCCCCGTGCGCCGCTCCGTCGATCTGCTCAAGTGGGAAATGCCGTTTGTCCCCAGCGTTTTCAGCCACATACCGGATTGGGCAATTCAGGCCATTCCCGGCGCAAGCAACATCTGGGCACCCGATATTTCCTTCTACAACGGCAAGTATCACCTCTACTACGCTGTTTCGACGTTCGGCAGCAACCGTTCGGTGATTGGGCTGGCGACCAATACGGTGCTCGATTTCCGAGCAGGCAGCCCTGATTGGCTGGACGAGGGGCTGGTGATCGAATCGTATCGGGGCGGCTCGTACAACTGCATCGACCCAAACCTGATCATGGACGCCGAGGGGACGCCCTGGCTCGCTTTCGGCAGCTTCTGGACAGGAATCAAAATGCGGCGGCTGGACGCGGCAACAGGCAAACTCTCAGCCGACGACGACACCCTTTACTCGCTGGCACGCCGCCCCGACTCCACCGATGCCATCGAAGCGCCGTTTATCATCCGCAAGGGTGACTATTACTACCTGTTTGCCTCGTATGACTTCTGCTGTAGAGGCGCAGACAGCACTTATAACGTGCGTGTCGGGCGATCAGACACGGTGACTGGCCCCTACGCCGATAAAGACGGCGTCGCCATGCTCGACGGCGGCGGGACGCAGGTCACCTTCCCAACGGATCGCTGGAAAGGCCCCGGTCATAACGGTATCTTGCAGGACAACGGCGTCGAGTATATTGTCTATCACGCTTACGATGCTGAGCACCAGGGCGACCCCACCATGCGCATCGATCAACTGGTGTGGGATGCGGATGGCTGGCCGTCGATTCCAGCCTGAGACGAGTCAGCGTGGAAAAAACTTAGTAAATTAGCGCCGTGTGATTAAAAAATCTGCTCAAAGGATTGATCGATCATGATAGACCTCCATCAGTTTGAAGTCTGGTTCATCACCGGAAGCCAGCATCTCTACGGGGCAGAAACACTGCGTCAGGTCGATGCCCATTCGGAAGAAATCGTGCGCGCGCTCAACAGCGCCGGGACGATTCCGGTGCAAATCGTGTTCAAGCCCGTCGTCACCACCTCTGAGGAAATTCACGCCGTTTGCCTGGCGGCGAACGCTGCCGAAAAGTGCGTCGGCGTCATCACCTGGATGCACACCTTCTCGCCCGCCAAGAACTGGATCGCCGGGTTGAGCGCGCTTCAGAAACCGCTGGCACATCTGCATACGCAGTTCAACCAGGATATTCCCTGGGCAGACATCGACATGGACTTCATGAACCTGAACCAGTCGGCACACGGTGACCGCGAGTTCGGCTTTATGGTGAGCCGGATGCGCATGAATCGCAAAGTCGTCGTCGGTCACTGGAATGATCCCGAAGTGCAGGAGCGGCTCTCGGTCTGGTCGCGGGCAGCCTGCGCCTGGCATGACATGCAGGGCGCAAAGATCGCGCGATTTGGCGACAATATGCGCTCGGTTGCGGTCACCGAAGGCGATAAGGTCGAGGCGCAGTTGAAGCTCGGCTACGCGGTACATGGTTACGGCATCGGCGATCTGGTTGATGTGATCAATCAGGCCAGCGATGCCGAGATTGACGCGCTCGTCAAGGACTACGAAGCGCAGTACGTCGTCGCCGCCGATTTGAAGGTAGGCGGCGCACGTCACAGTTCGGTGCGCGAAGCCGCTCGTATCGAAATCGGCCTGCGCAACTTCCTGACGGCGGGTGGTTTCAAAGGCTACACCGACACCTTCGAGGACTTGCATGGCATGGCACAGCTTCCCGGCTTGCCTTCACAGCGCATGATGGCGGATGGACTCGGCTTCGGCGGCGAAGGCGACTGGAAAACGGCAGCGCTCGTGCGAGCCATGAAGGTCATGGCGAGCGGGCTGGAAGGCGGCACGTCCTTCATGGAGGACTACACCTATCACCTCAACCCCAGCGGACAGAAAGTCCTCGGCGCGCACATGCTGGAAATCTGCCCGTCGATTGCCGAAGGCCCCGTCAACCTCGAAGTACATCCGCTCGGCATCGGCGGCAAGGCCGACCCGGCGCGGCTGGTCTTCAACTCGCAGACCGGGCCAGCCATCAACGTTTCGATTATGGACATGGGCAACCGTTTCCGCATGGTCGTCAACGACGTGGACGTCATCCCGCCCGATGAACCGCTGCCCAAGCTGCCCGTCGCGCGTGCGCTCTGGATTCCGCAGCCCAGCCTCAAGGGAGCAGCGGCGGCCTGGATTTATGCAGGCGGCGCGCATCACACCGGTTTCAGCCTGTGCCTGACCGCCGAGCATCTGAACGATTTCGCCGAAATGGCTGGCATCGAGTTCCTGCGCATCAACAACGAGACGCAGATTCCTCAGTTCAAGCAGGAACTGCGCTGGAACGATGCCTATTATCTGCTGGCGCAAAGACTCTAGTGCTGAGTGCTGAGTGCTGAGAAAAGCAGTTAAAAGTAAACAAAGTTAAAAGTTAAAAGCCAATTTGCGAATCTGCTTTTAACTTTCGACTTTTAACTTTTAACTGTTTTTTCTCTAGTCCTTGAGTTCAACAGTGATGACGTTGAACTCGACATCACCGACGTTCTCGAACGTATGGGGCGGCAGCGCTGCCGCCCACATCACCGCAGGCGGCGACTGAAGCGCTGGATTCAGGCGCGAATCGACCAGCACATTACCCTCGGCGTCGCGGCGCACGAACTGACTCCAGCTAATCACCTGCAAAATGCCCGACCAGCGATGGGTATGCACGGCGGTGCGTTCGCCCGGTGGCACATGCGTCCGCACAACGCGCACGCGATCATCTTCCAGCAGCAGTTCGTGATGGTTCGCAGAAGCCACCAGCGCGTCGAGCGCTTCGGGCCACAGATCGTCAGGCGAAATATTTTCTGGTGCAGGGTTCGTCATCACGTCTCCAAATCATTCGGACAGGCAAACTGCCTGCGCCAATCCAGCCGAGAATAGTTATCATCTATGATACCCAATTCCCCTGCCCCGTGAGTATCAGGCGGGCATTTCACTTTGGAGGCTGTGTCGAGTGACTGAAAACCAGATTGAGCAGGTCGAAAACGGACTGACGGATAAGCAGACCGGTGTGCCCGATAATCAGCGAATGTATGCGCTGGCAGAGCGCATGGCGGAATACCGCGTCCCCGGCGTGAGTGCTGCGGTCTTCAGCGGCGGCAAAATCGAGTGGGCAAAAGGCTATGGACTGCGCGCACGCGGCGAAACCGGGCAGATTGACAGCGAGACGATCTTTCAGGCAGCGTCAATCAGCAAGCCGCTGGCGGCGCTGGCGATCCTGCGCTTATTCGAAGCACGCGGGCTGGATGTCGATGCCGATGTCAACCAGTACCTGACCTCGTGGAAAGTCCCGGCGGTTGATGGCTGGCAGCCGCGCCTGACGTTACGCCAACTGCTCAGTCACAGCGCCGGGACGACCGTAACGGGCTTCTTCGGCTACAACTTCCGTGAACCTGTGCCGACGCTGCTGCAAATTCTGGACGGCCTTCCCCCCGCGAATTCTGATCCTATCCGCGTCAATACTCTGCCGGGGATACAGTTTCGCTATTCAGGCGGCGGCACGTCGATTGCCCAGCAAATGGCGATGGATCTCACTGGTCAGCCGTTCCCTGAATTCGTACGTGAATGGGCGTTGGAGCCGTTAGGGATGACGCGCAGCCTCTTTCAGCATCCGCTCTCGCCACAGCACCACGACAACGCCGCAAGGGGGCATTATTACACGGGCGCGCTGGTTGAAGGCAACTGGCACACATATCCTGAACTTGCCGCCGCTGGCATGTGGACGACACCTTCGGACGTTGCAAGGTTTGCGCTGGCGCTCCAGGCAGCGTATCAGGGAAAGCCGGGGGTGATCTCAAAGCAGGTCGCGGATTGGATGCTGACGGAGGTCATCGCCGCCGAAACCTACAGCCTGGGCATGGGGCTGTTCCTGTTCCAGCGCGACCATTCCGCCCGCTTCGCACATGGCGGCGACAATGTCGGCTACAAGAATGACTTCTACGCTTACTACACAGGCGGTGATCAGGGCGCAGTCGTCATGACCAATGGCGACCAGGGTGGTACGCTCCTTGAAGAAATCTTCGGCAGTATCGCCAGAGTCTATGACTGGCCGGATTACTTCCCTCAAGCAGCGCAGCGCGAAATCGACGTGACGACGCCGTACAGCGCATATACAGGCAGCTATCGCGTCGGCGAACTGGCGCTGGTCATCGCACTGACGGGCAGCCAACTCCTGCTGCTGAGAGGAGGGCAAAATCCGCTGGAACTGCGACCACTCGCCAATGGCAAATTTCAAGTTCAGGGGTTGAATGCCGCCGTCGCCTTTGAACACCTCGGCGATGGTCACATTTCCGGCCTCGTTTTTGAGCAGAACGGGCGCAGCCTCAAAGCCACACGACTCGGCTGACTAAAATTCCGGGCAGCGCAATGCGCTGCCCGGCGCAAAAATCTACTCGTGTTCCTGCGCAAACGTCGCGTCTTCGAGCGTGCGCTGGGGGCTGGCTGGGGTCATTTTCGCCAGCGATGTGATGCCAAACAGCTTGCCGATATAACTTCCCGGCTGATCATAGGCTTCGAACGACGTGGCGCTGCTGTCCGCCAGCCCCGGTCGCAGCCACCAGGTCGCCTCGGCAGCGAACGCTTCCGAGCTGTCATCCTGCATCAGCATAATCGCGTTGTTCTGGTGGCGTAAGTAAAAGCCGGGGAAATTGACCGACTCAATCGAAGTTGCCGACGCATCCGCCAGCCCCGGAACAAAAACGAACTGCGCATCTGCAAGCGGCGTCGGGGCGAAATCGACCCGCACCTGCAAATTATCGTGACGCAGATAGGCGTCGGTGAAGCCGAAGGCTTTGAGGCGTATAATCGACTCTGGTGGGAAGGCTGGCAGCGGCTCGATTCCGCTGTCGCCCGACGGCGCGGTGATGTCTTCGCCTGTTGAGACCGGGATGCCGAAATTGGGCGTGCCATCGGCGTTCCATGTAAATTTCTGGACGCGGGTGGTACGAGTGTCGCCGCAGCCCTGCATGGCTGAATCGTTGGCATGATAGACAATCCAGTCTTCTGTGCCGTCCGGCGACTTAAAGAAACCATTATGACCAGGGCCGTAGACGCCGTTGGCATCCGAGCGCTGAAACACGGGTTCGGGGTTCTTCACCCATGAATTTCCGCTGAGCGGATCGCCGCCGTTGTAGGTCAGCATCCCCAGTTTGTAATCGGGCGTGTTGCAATAGCTGGCGGAATAAATGATGAAGGTCTTGTCGTCATGCTGGAGCGCGACCGGCCCCTCATTCACCCACAGACCAACTTTCTCCCAGTCATACTGCGACCGCGAAATCCGCGTGTGCTTGCCACTCAGCGTCCAGGGGTTGCTCATCGGCGCGATGAACAGCGCCTGAAAATTCCCCTCCCAGGTCGAGGACAGGAAATAGAGCGAACCGTCCAGCGTCATGACGCTGCCGTCAATCGACCAGACATCGTTCTGTGGATCGTAGAGTTTGCCCTTGAACGTGTACGGCCCCATCGGATCGGTTCCCGCGCTTTCGAGCACATAGGAGCGCTGGTTATCGAGTGTCCCCGCTGTGCCTGCCGTGTAATAGAAATACCAGCGCAGGCCATCTGGCCCGTCGAGCAAATCAAATTCCGGTGCCCACATATTGCAGCAGCGCGACTCGTCAGTTTCATAATAGATCGTCACGGGCGTCGCGACTTTCAACCCGGCCAGCGACGGAGACTTGCGCATCGTCAGCACTGAAGTTCCGGTGGTTGTGGCGAGATAATAGTTACCCTCGTAGTACGTCAGCCAGGGATCCGGCCCCATATCATTGAGCGGATTGCGCAGCGTCCCGGCGGGTTCCGGCGTTTCCGTACTGGACTGCGCTTGTCCGATGACGACCGTGAACAGGACAAGGAGCAGCACAAACCCATAGTTGAGCCAGCGAAAATGATTTTTCATGCAACTTACTCCATAGACGGCACTTGATTCAGAGGGAAAAGCCGGGGATGGAAGGTAGGGGGTGAGTTACACCCCCTACGGGGATCATTGACCCGCGATTTACAGCGTGACTTCGACGGCGGTGAACGAGAGCGGCGGCAGCGTGATCGAGGCGGTCTGCCCATCAAGCTTCGGTGCAGCGACCTGCGTCGCAACAATCTGGTTCGGGTTCTCGAAACTGTTGGCGGCTTTGGGATCAGTTCCCGCGACCTGATGGACGGTTCCGATGTTCTTGGGCGCGCGATCCTGCCAGTGCAGATCGACCGTCAGACTGTCAGTCTGGCTGCGGTTCACCAGGAAAATCGCGCTCGCGCCGCTGGCTTCGTCATAGGACGCAGACACATCGATCAGCGGCATATCGCCAAATTTCGCGGTCTCGTGCATGGGCGCTTTTACGGCGACATCGAGCGACGCGCCCGCCGCCAGCCGACTGAAAATCATGAAAGGATAGTAGATCGACTGCTTGAGCAGCGCATCTTTGGTCGTCAGAATCGGCGCAATCACGTTGACTACCTGCGCGAGGCAGGCGATCTTCAAAACATCCGCTTTGCGCAGGAAAACGTTCATCCACTGCGCGACAACCAGTGCATCTTCAAGGTTGTAAACTTCCTCGATCAGGTGCGGCGCTTCTGTCCACGCACCCTCGACGTGCCGTCCCAGACGCGCCTTGTACCACACATTCCACTCGTCCCATTGCAGGAAAACGTCATGATTGGAGCGATTCTTCGCTTTGACGTAGCGCAGCACACCACTCAGCGTATCGACAAAGGCTTCCAGTTCGGCGCTGAGCGCGAGGAAGCTGGTCGTGTCGTCATCGACGTTGCTTGCGTAGTAGTGCATCGAGTGGTAGTTGACCACATCCCAGCAGCGTTCGAGCACCACGCGATCCCATTCAGGATAGGTTGGCATGGTTGCATTCGACGAGCCGCACGACACCAGTTGGATCGACGGGTCATGCCAGCGCATCATTTTGGCAGCTTCGCGCGCCTTCTTGCCGTAGTCATCCGCTTCCAGATGACCGATTTGCCAGGGGCCGTCCATCTCGTTGCCGATGCACCAGTATTTGACGCCATATGGGTCGTGATAGCCATGCGAAGCACGCAAATCGGCGTACTGGGTGCCGACCGGAGCGTTGCAGTATTCAACCAGATTGGCGGCGTCCTGAATCGATGCCGTCCCCATGTTGACTGCCAGCATCGGTGCGGTGTTGATGGCCTTGCAGTATTCGATGAATTCGTTCGTGCCGAACTGGTTGGTTTCAGTCGATTGCCAGGCCAGGTCACGACGGCGCGGACGCTTATCTTTCGGACCGACGCCATCTTCCCAACGATACCCGCTCAGGAAGTTGCCGCCGGGATAGCGCATCGCCCGAAAATTGAGTTCGCGCAGCGCGGCAATGACATCCGTTCGCAGGCCATTGGCGTCGGCGTGCGGCGACCCCGGCTCGTAAATCCCCTCATATATGGAGCGCCCCATATGCTCGGCGAAGCCGCTAAACATCAGCGGCGAAATCGGGCTAATGGTGCGATTCGTGTCCAGATAGACATGCGCTTTCGTAGATTGGGAAGCAGACATCAGCTAGCACCTCGTGAGCATCAAGTAAAATAGCAGGTGATCAACAAACACAAACCCTTCAGGATCATTTTCACGATCCTGCTTCATACCTATTCCTGATGAATACTCCCCGCCAAAATCTTAACCCAGGCGCGGGGAGCTATATCCTAATTTAGCGTCCACCCATGCCGGTCATGGTGACACCGCGAATAATTCGGCGCTGGAAAATGACGTAGAAAATCACAATCGGAATGGTTGCGAAGACCGCTCCTGCTAACACCATCGGGCGATCCTGGCCTGCGTAGGACGAGTTCAGAAGCTGCAAACCGACTGGAAGCGTGCGCATATCCAGGCTGTTCATGGTGATGAAGGGCCAGAGCAAATCGTTGTAATGTCCCAGAAACACCAGAATCCCCAGCGCTGTGACGGCGTTCATCGACAGCGGCAAAACGACATGCCAGAAGCGTCCCCAATAGGTCGCGCCGTCCAGAATAGCCGCTTCTTCGAGTTCCTGCGGAATCTGCTGGAAAAACTGGCGCAGCAGAAACACGCCGAACACATTTGCCGCGCCCGGCCAGATGAGTGCATTGAAGGTGTCGAGGAATTTCAAATCGCGCATCAGCAGAAAGTTGGGGATCAGTGTCACCTGCGACGGGATCATCACTGTGAGCAGAAGCAGGCCGAACAGAAGATTGCGACCGGGAAACTTCAGCCGCGCAAAGGCATAAGCCGCCGGAGTGCAAATGGCAATCACCGCGAAGGTATAGGCCGATGCCGCGTAAATACTGTTCGCAAGCCACCGCACCAGTCTCAGGTCAGCCTGAGTGAAGGCTTTGTTATAAGAGTCAAACGTTGGTGTCAGCGTGATGATCGGCGGCGGCCAGCGCAGCACTTCCTGGTTCGTCATCAGCGACTGCGAGAAGATAATCACCAGCGGGAACAGGACAAACAGTCCCATAATAATCAGGAAAATATACGTCCACATATTCCGGTAAAGATGGCTTTCGCGAATATTCATCTCAGCATTCCTTCAATCAATAATCCACGCGCTGGCCGAGGAATCTAAACTGAATGGCGGTGAAGAGGCCCATAATCAGCGCCAGCACGACCGCTACCGCTGCGCCATAGCCCATGCGGAACGTACGCCATGCAATCTGATAGAGGTAAAAGATGACGGTGTAAGATGCGCGACCCGGCCCGCCGGTAGTCATAATGAAAGGCTGACCAAACACCTGGAACTGCGCGATCACCCCTGTAACCGTCACAAACAACATCGTGGGACGCAGCAAAGGCAGCGTGATATAGAAGAACGCCTGACGACTATTGGCACCGTCAATTTTGGCAGCCTCGTAAAGATGTTCGGGGATGCCCTGCAAACCCGCGATAAAGATCAGCATTGGGAAGCCGAAGCCCCACCAAATCGTTGTCAAACTTAGGGCGGGAATGACGAGATTCTCATCACCCAGCCAGTTAATCGGATGGATACCTAGAAAACTCAGCCCATAATTGATGACGCCGAACTGCGTGCTCAGTAACCACACCCACACGAGGCCGACCACGCCGACCGAAAGCAACTGCGGCATGTAAAGCAGCACGCGAAAGAAACCGACGCCTCTGGCTTTTTGCGTCACTGCCACAGCGCACACTAACGCAACCACGGTCGTGCCGAGTACCGTCAGCACCGTGAAAATAATCGTGTTTTTGACGGCGATCCACCAGACATAGTCGCCAAGAAGCTCAGCATAATTCGCCAGCCCGACATAAGGATGCACCGGCTTCAGAATTTGCCAGTCATAAAAGCTCATGTTGACGGCCTGGACGACGGCTCTGACGACGAATACCAGGAAGAAAATTAAGAAGGGAGCCAGAAACAGATAACCCGCAATCGCTTCACGGGTACGAAGTTGTATTTGAAATGGACGCCGTTTGGAAACAGCGGCTTCCGACGTTGTTGCAGCAGTTTCTGACATATTAGGTATCCCTCAAGGAACATTCTGGCTACAAATGTGCCACCATTAAATTTTTATGGCTCTATTGGACAAATACTTCTGCTAAATACTCTAACATCACAATAAAAACTGGCAACTAACATCAGCAAGAATCTTTATTCGGTGTTGTAAAAAATAGTTTCTTCAATAAGGCTGTGGAGGCGAGCGAATCGCCCGCCCCCACAGTCGATTTAGCGTGAAACCTGGCTAAAGATCAGCCACCAGCCGCAACGCGATCCAGAGCCTGCTGCATACGGGCTGCTGCATCGTCGAGCGCCTGCTTGGCGGACTTCTGGTTGTTCAGCGCTGCGCTCAGTTCAGGGTCAATCGCCGTGAACAGCTCCAGCAGCGTCGGGCTTGACCAGTCGAGCGTACCGTATTCGGCCATCGTCTTGCCGATGATAATGTTGGACGAGTAGGTCGCAGGATCGAGGCTAGCCTGAACCGAGAGGCGTGCCGGAACCTGACCGGAAGCCGCCCAGCCCTTCTGATTTTCGCTGAACCACTGAATCAGGGTCTTGTCCGCCGCCAGTTGATCACCCGTTGCGGTGGAAGGAACCATGAAGGTATGGATACCCATATAGGTAGACTTTGTGGGGCCAAATTGGACAGTCGGCCAGACTTCGGACTGAATGTCGGTGTCCAGGTTAGCCTGGTTGTGGAACCACGTGCCGGTCGGCAGAATGGCGAGCGCGCCAGCGGCGTAAGCGCCCCAGCTATCGAAACCAGCTTCAGGCGGCGAGACGTGATACTTGTAGACCAGGTCGACCCACTGCTGAAGCGCCGTGACACCGGCATCCGAATTGATGGTGACGGTCTTGCCGTCATCGCTGATCCAGCTTCCACCGTTCTGTACCAGGGCAGCCATGAAGTTGACGCGCGGCCATTCGCTGACCGTGAAGCCCCACTGCACGACATTTTCGGGGTCAAAAGCGGGGTCGGCGGCATTCTTGCCGTTCTTGTCGAGCGTCAGTTTCTGCAACAGAGCGACCCAGTCTTCGTAGTTGGTCGGCTCTTCCATGTTGGGGTCAACACCAGCCTTTTCGAAGGCATTCTTGCTAATCCACAGACCACGACCATGATTGTCCAGCGGAATACCATAGGCCACGCCCTGATAATCCATGCCGTCACGGGTAATCTGCGAAATATCGTCAACCGGGAAGAAGCCACCCTTGTCCGAGTACCAATCGCTCAGATCCGCCAACACGCCGTAGCTGGCGAACTGCGGAATTTGAGCCGAATGGAGAAGGATGAGATCCGGGGGGGTACCGGCGACGAATGCCGTTTGGAGTTTCGGATACAGCGTATCCCAGGGGATTTCTTCCACCGTGACCGAGATCTCCGGATGGGCTTTACTGAATTCTCCCAGCATATCGTTAAACGTTGCACCGTCGGAGCCAGTCAAACCATTCCAGAAGGAAATGTGGGTACCGCCGCTACCGAAATCAATCGCCGGAACATCCGTCGGCGTCGGCAGCGGGGCGGGGGTCGCGTCTTGCGCGAAGGTCGCGCCGACGGAGAGGGTCAGCCCCAGAATCGCGGCAGCGGCTGCACCTGCTAAAGTTGAACGCTTGAACATTTTTAACTCCTCATCAAATAACGAATTCAGAACTCACGACCGGATTTCATGTTTTAAATTGGGACGGAACCGTTCGAAGGAACAAAGGCAAGCGCCCAAAAGCGCCCGCCCGCAACGAAAGTTGCGTCGCGGTGCTGTCACCCCCTTTCGTGGAATTTACGGACTTCAAGACGAGGCATAACTGCAAGCAAACAGGGCATCATGCCAGAAACAGGAGCATAAGCCGCGCCCCCGGAGGAAGGTATCGATTGTTGGGAACCCAGGAGAACACAAATTTGTTGGTGGACTTGCTTACTTCGGCTAGACATAGAGTTCTTTTCGCAAAATAACAATAACAGTGGTAAAAGAATTGTGTATTCGAATGCACGTTATATCGTGTATTCGTATGCATAGAACCGGAATTTAACATGGGCTTGCAATTGTGTCAAGAAGTCATCTGCTTTTGGCGAAAATTCACAATTCACAAAGCTCCGGCTTGAGCCATCATCTTATGAACATCTATAACTTATGTTTCCTGCCTAAAAGGTGATTAAGCAAATAATGAAACGCAAGCGCCCAACCATGTATGACGTCGCCAAACTCGCAGGCGTGTCGCAGCCAACCGTCTCACGGGTGCTCTACCGCACCGAAACGACAGCGCAAATCAGCGACGAAACCAGCCAGCGCGTTCTCGCCGCCGTTGATGAATTGGGCTACCGACCCAATACCATCGCGCGCAGCCTGCGCACACAGCGAACGCAAACCATCGCCCTCTTGATCGCCGACATATCCAACGGTTTCTACCATGTCGTTGCCCGTGCGGTTCAGGATGTGGCGCGACGGCACGATTACGAAGTCCTGATTTCAAACAGCGATCACATTTACGAAAACGAAAAACATTTTTGCGAGATTGTTCTGGGACGTGGCGTCGATGGCGTGATTATGGTTCCCATCCGTCTGACCAATGCCGATTTCGAGCATTACGTTTCACAGACGCACATCCCATTCGTCGTGCTGGCTGAATACGTGACCCACCCGAATATCGATGTGGTGTTTCTCAACGATGAACGTGCCACCTATGAAGCTACCCAGTGGTTGATCCGCGAGTGTGGGCATAAGAAACTCGGTTATATCGGCGTCGCCGACTTTTATCCGCCGGGGCCGCGCCGCTTTCGCGGTTTCAGCCGCGCCCTTAACGAAGCGAACCTCCCGATTGAGCCGCGTTTCTTGCTGGAAGGCGATTTTTCGGTCGAAAGCGGACGTAAAGCCGCCCGCGAACTGATTGAGCGCGGCGACCTGCCAACGGCGTTAGTCGTCGTCAACGACCTGATGGCGATTGGCGTCATCCTCACGCTTCAGGAAGCAGGCTACAAAGTGCCGGATGATGTTGCCGTGCTGGGCTTCGATAACATCCCTGAAGCGACGATTGTCCGCCCCACCCTGACGACCATCGCGCAGGACCCGCGTGACATCGGTGAAAAGATGGCGAAAGCGTTGTTCGAACGCATCGAAAACCCGAACATCTCGGAACGCCGCGTCTTCGAAAGCTTCTACGAACTCATCCCGCGCGATTCAACCTGAGCGCGGGCAGGGACAAAGCGCAGTTGCCACGCCTTGCCCCAGTGCACCTCAGCGCTACAGAAATCAAGTTGCCTGCGCCGTGACCAACTCGTGTTTCATGACAAACGCCACGTTCGGGAATGATTCCATCGTCAGGTGATCAGTCTCAAACTGGATGATCACCGTCCCATAAAACGGCGTTTCGTAGAATCGCGTCGTGATGGTGAAGGTGTTTTCGGCTGTCCAGACGCCGCTGGTAACACAGCGGTGCTCCTTCTCTGGAAAGTTACGGTTAATCGCAATGATATTCGTGGAGCCTTCTTCCCAGCGACCATAACCGCCCGTCATCGGGTGATCCTTGCCCGCCACCGTGAAGACGGCAGTGAAACTAGAGTCGCCAAATTCAAAACAGAGCCGCTCCATTTGCAGATCATTCGCGTCGGCCTTGTAATCACGGCCTGAAACGCGGGCAGCAGTCGGTGACGCGCTTTCACCGGGCGGCGGAGCAAACTCCAGACTCGCAAGTTTCGCCATGAGCGCCGTCTGAGCCGCTGAATTTTCGGGCAGCGGTGTATCGCCCATTGCGGGCAGCAGCATGTCCCAGACAAAATTGAGCGGCTGCTGCATATCACCGACGCCGCTGGTGATCGCCAGTACCGCATCCTGCTCAGGCATGACGATACAGTACTGCCCAAACGCTCCGTCCCCGCGATACGCATTGTGGCGGCAGCGCCAGAACTGAAAGCCATATCCCTGCGCCCAATCGCTGTTCGGATCAGTTCCGTTCGAGATGTGTTTCGACGAAGCCAGTTCAACCCAGGCTTCAGACAGTATTTGCTTGCCGTTCCACAGCCCGCGTTGCAGATACATCTGCCCGAAGCAGGCAATATCCTCGGTTTTGACGTTGAAGCCAAAACCGCCCATATTGATCCCCTGCGGCGACTCTTCCCACCACGTATCCTCGATACCGAGCGGTTCCAGCAGGCGCGGCGTCAGGTAGTCGATCAGCTTCATCCCGGTGATCTTCTGGATAATCGCCGAGAGCATATAGGTTGCGCCCGTGTTGTAGAGAAAAAAAGTGCCCGGCTCATGCTCAACCGGCAGCGACAGAAACGTCTTGATCCAGTTGTCCCCGCCCTCAAACAGCAGCGGCGTCGTGTCCATCGCGTGTCCCGTAGACATCGACAGCAGGTGCCGCACCCGCATCGCTGACAAGTTCGGGCTGATTTCAGCAGGCACATCGTCCGGGAAGAAGGACAGCACCCGGTCGTCAATCGACAGCCGTCCCTCGCCAACCGCCAGCCCAATTGCGCTCGACGTGAAGCTCTTGCTCAATGAAAAAAGCATGTGCAGTTTTTCCGGCGCATACGGTGACCACCAGCCCTCGGCGACGACCTGTCCATGCCGAATCAGCATCAGGCTGTGCAGTTCCTGGATTTGATCCTGAGCGGCTTCGACAAATGCGAGAATGGCAGACGATGAAATGCCCTGAGATTCAGGCGTGCTGCGCGGAAGTCTATTTTTCATCATAAAACTCCATCATCATTGAATGAATAAGTATCCAATGCGCAGAGAATAGACCATTTAACCGTCGATTGCACAGAACCAAATGATTGGATATTTGCCGGATGCTGTGTTTGTGGCTTACGATCAGCCATATATTGACACTCAAAAATCAGCGAGGCAGCAAAATGACTTCTGGACAAATTCACTTTTTTGACACTCCGGTCGGCGCAGTTCCCTTTGAGCAAATCGCTGTTCTGCTCAACCCCGCCGACAACGTTGCTATCGCCAAAACACCGATTTCCCCCAGCACCACTCTGCGCCGAGCCAATGCGCCAGACATCACGCCCAACGTCTTCATCCCCAGCGGACACAAATTCGCGCTCAGCGATGTTGCCGTCGGTGAACCGATCCGCCGCTATGGGCAGATTATCGGCTTTGCCACCCAGCCTATCCACACGGGCGATCACGTCCATACGCAGAATCTGCACGTCGGCGATTTCGCCCGCGATTACGCCTTCTGCTCGGACGTGCACCCGGTTGAGTATGTGCCCGAAGACCAGCGCCGCACCTTCATGGGTTACAAACGTGCGGACGGTCGCGTCGGCACACGCAACCTGATCGCCATCATCGGCAGTGTCAACTGCTCCGCGCACACCATTCGCGAAATCGCCGCCCACTTCACGCCGGAACGCCTCGCCGCCTATCCCAACGTCGATGGCGTGATCGCCATCACACACGGCTCCGGCTGCGGGATGCGCACGGGCGGCGACGACTATGCCATTTTGCAGCGGACGATGGTCGGCATTGCCTGTCACGCCAACGTCGGCGCGTATCTCATGATCGGCCTCGGTTGTGAGACCAACCAGATTCAGGATGTCATCGATAACTACCACCTCGACGCCGACCCGTCCAATCTGCCGCTCAACCTGACCATTCAGGGCAGCGGCGGCATCCGCAAAACTGTGCAAGCGGGCATCGAAATGGTCGAAAAGCTGCTGCCGCAGGTCAATGCCACGCCGCGCACCCCGCAGCCGATTTCCGAACTAGTCGTCGCCTTGAAGTGCGGCGGCAGTGACGGTTGGTCGGGCGTGACTGCCAACCCGATTGTCGGGATGGTTGCCGACGAGATCGTCCGTCAGGGTGGCAGCGCCGTCCTCGCCGAAACACCTGAAATCTACGGTGCGGAGCATCTGCTCACCCGTCGCGCCATCAGCCGTGAAGTCGGCGAGAAGTTGGTCGCTAAAGTTCACTGGTGGGAGAAGCACGCCGCCGCCCATAACATGGAAATCGACAATAACCCCAGCGCGGGCAACAAGGTTGGCGGACTGACGACGATCTTCGAGAAGTCGCTCGGCGCGGTCGCCAAAGGCGGCACAACGCCGCTGATGGGCGTTTTCGATTATGCCGAACCGGTCACGACACGCGGCTTCAGCTTCGTCGATACCCCCGGCTACGATCCAGTCTGCGTGACCGGGCAGGTCGCCAGCGGCTGCAACATTGTCCTGTTCACCACCGGACGCGGCTCGGTCTTTGGCTACAAGCCCGCGCCGAGCATCAAGATCGCCACCAACACACAGATGTACGGTCACATGACCGATGACATGGACTTCAACGCGGGCAAAGTCCTCGATGGTGCGGATTTGCAGGCCACCGCCGATGAACTGCTCGATTTGATTATCGACGTGGCATCGGGGAAGCAGTCGAAAAGCGAGGAACAGGGTGTCGGCGCAGAAGAATTCGTCCCCTGGAATCTCGGCGGCACACTATAAAATCTAAACTTGTCGAATACAGGCTTTTGTAGGGGCGCACAGCGTTCGCCCCCGTTCTTGCCCCTCTACCCGCCTGAGTGGGAGAGGGGCAGGACGCTTCGCGTGCGGGGTGAGGGGTTAGCTTTCTTCCCGTGTATAGCGATACGCCAGCAGCAGCGGAATTAATGTCGTGGCGATCACGATCATCGCGGCGACGTTGGTCACTGGGCGGTCACGCGGGCGAATCAACTGGCTAAAGATCCAGATCGGCAGCGTTTGCTGGTTGCCCGCCGTGAAAGTCGTCACGATGATCTCGTCAAACGAGAGGGCAAACGACAGCATCCCACCCGCCAGTAGCGCTGTCGCGATATTTGGCAAAATGACGTGGCGGAAGGTTTGCAGCATCGACGCGCCCAAATCCATCGACGCTTCGACCTGCGAGTAATTGGTACGTCGCAGCCGAGCGACGACGTTGTTGTAGACTGTCACTACGCAAAAGGTGGCGTGACCGATCACAATTGTCCAGAAGCTGAAATCGAGGTTGATGATGTTGATCGCCGAGCGCAGCGCAATTCCGGTGACAATCCCCGGCAGCGCCAGTGGCAAAATCATCATCAGCGAAATGGCATCCTTGCCGAAGAAACGGCTGCGGTAAATCGCCAGCGCCGTCAACGTGCCGACGATCAGCGCGATGGAGGTCGCGACGACTGCCACCACCAGCGACAGGCCAAGCGCGTTCCAGAAATCCTGCCGCGCGAACAACGCCCCAAACCATTTCGTCGTCAGACCCGGCGGCGGAAAGGTATAGGCCGAGTCTTCAGTCGTGAAGGCGTAGAGGAAAATCAGGAGAATTGGGAAATGCAGAAAGACCAGCGCGCCTAGCGTCGCCGCCTTGAGGCCAAGCGGCGCGCGCGGGTTGATCGCCGCTTCAGATGGCATCGAACGCCCCTAACCTGCGCGCCAGCAGCAGATAAATGCTCATGATTATCACTGGGACGACCGTGAAGGCCGCCGCCAGCGGAATATTGCCGGATGTCCCCTGCTGGATGTACACTGCCTGCCCAATGAAGTAGCTCGAATTGCCGAATACGCCGGGAATGATGTAATCGCCCAGCGTCAGCGAAAACGTGAAGATCGACCCCGCCACCACACCCGGAAACGCCAGCGGCAAAATCACCTTGCGGAAGGTCAGGCCGGGGCGCGCTCCTAAATCACCTGACGCCTCAATCACCGATTTGGGCACCCGCTCCAGCGCCGTCGAAATCGGCAAAATCATATACGGCAGCCAGATGTAGACAAATACGACAAACAGGCCGATGTACGAAAACGACAGCGACGACCCACCAATCCCTGGCAGATCGAGCAACCATTGCAGTGCCCCGCCCAAACCGAGGCCGTTCGCCAGCCAGGTGATGATCCCTTCCTGCGCCAGAATCAGCTTCCAGGCGTACACTCGCACCAGATAGCTTGACCAGAGCGGCAGCATCACCCCCAAGTACAGCAGCCCTTTGACGCGGTACGAGGCGTAGCGTGCCATGTAGTAGGCCAGGGGGAAGGCGATCAGCGCGCAGACCAGTGTCACTGCCGCCGCCATGCCGACCGTCCGCAGGACAATATCGGTGTTGGCCTGCTGAAACAGTTGAGCGTAAGTCCGGGTCGAAAACTGGCGGACGATGCGCCCCGAAAAGTCGTCGAGATAGAAGAAGCTCTGCACCAGCAGCGCCGAAAGCGATCCGAAATAGACCACGCCCAGCCACAGCAACGTCGGCAGCAGCAGCAAAATCAGCGAAATCGTCGGATGTTTGTAAAGATAGTTGGCGATACGGCGCAGTGATGATCTTTGACCGATGGTGATACGAGGCGCTGCTGCGTCGCTTGCTGCCATGCTTACGCGCTCCGCTCCGTCGCAATCGCCCGGTTGAAGTCGCGCCGCCATACCAGCTTGACCTTGCGCCCCTTTGCTGCCAGCACATCCATCGAGGTCGTTTCCAGGTTCTGCTGCACGACCGTCAAATCACTGCCCGTCGCCAGCTCAATCAGGTAGCGCGTGTGCATCCCCAGATAAACCACGTCGCGCACCATACCCTCTACGCCAAACGAATCATCCGGGGTGGGCGTCTCCGAAGCGATCATGCGAATCTTCTCCGGTCGAATAGAAAACGTCCCCGCTTCCCCAGTGATCTCCTGTGCCGCCGCGCCGCTGACGATGTTCGACACGCCGACAAATCCGGCGACGAAGCTCGTCTGCGGATTCTCGTAAATCTCGGCGGGCGAGCCAATCTGCTCGATTTTGCCATGATTGAAGACCGCCACCCGGTCGCTCATCGTCAGGGCTTCTTCCTGGTCATGCGTCACGTAAATAAAGGTGATGCCGACCTGCTCCTGAATTGTCTTGAGTTCGATCTGCATCTGCTGGCGCAGTTTGAGGTCGAGCGCGCCCAACGGCTCGTCCAGCAGCAGCAAACTCGGTCGGTTGATCAGCGCGCGTGCCAGCGCCACGCGCTGTCGCTGCCCACCCGAAAGCTGCGCCGGTCTGCGATCCGCCAGCCCCGGCAGACGTACCATTTCCAGCGCCTCGACCACGCGTGCCGCCCTTTCCTGCTTCGGCACTTTCTTGATCATCAGCCCGTAGCCGACGTTATCGCCGACCGTCATGTGCGGAAACAGCGCGTAATCCTGAAAAACGGTGTTCACGTCGCGCTCATAGGGCGGCAGTTTGGCGACATCCTGCCCGTGCAGGATGATCTGCCCGCTGTTCGGGTGCTCGAACCCCGCGATCAGGCGCAGCGAGGTCGTCTTGCCCGACCCCGACGGGCCGAGCATCGAGAAGAATTCGCCGTCGTACACGTCGAGCGTCACGTCATCGACGGCACGCACCGCGCCAAAGTGACGCGTGACGTTGACCAATTGAACGGCAGTCGTTTTTTCCTGTGCAGCCATGAAATGGTTCGCCTAATCCATCAGCGCTTGAGCAGCAATTACGGTTTGCAATCTCCACAATCCTTGAAATCTGGAGACTGCTGCTGTGCCAGCTCATCGATTTCCTGTCGGTCAAGCGAACACAGCCGGATGTAGATTGTCGCCTCAAAATTAGGGATTTCCTCCGCAATCGTGTTGCGACAGGTTGCCCGATGCAGCACATAGGGCTGCTCAGCGCCATTGGCATTTCGGATGGCGTTCGCAACAAACCCCTTAGGGTTCATGTGAATCCAACTCAAGTATGCATCGTCATCATTTTCAAAGATGATCATGGTATCCTCCATTCGAATGATCGATCTTCATGCCTTCTGTGACGAAATTTCTCTTTGCTTTTCCTCAGTCCTGTCGTTTAGCTATTTTTGACCATCACGTGCTTCGTGATACGATAGTCGCCGACGGCTTCTGCCGACAAATCCTTGCCGAAGCCTGACTGCTTGAAGCCGCCATGCGGTGTCTCCGACGTCAGCGGGATGTGATCGTTGATCCACACCGTGCCGAACTCCAGATCGCGCGAAATCCGCATCGCCCGCCCGATGTCCTTCGTCCACAGCGATGCCGCCAGCCCATAGAGCACATCGTTGCCCAACTGTACGGCTTCGGCTTCGTCCTTGAAGGGGCTGATCGTCAGCACGGGGCCGAACACTTCGCTCTGGATGATTTCGGCTTTCTGGTCGGCATCGACAATCACGGTTGGTTCGTAGAAATAGCCCTTGTCCATCCCTTGCGGAACGCCGCCGCCTGTCAGAATCTTCGCCCCGGACGCTTTCGCCCGCTCGACAAAGCCGTTGACACGCTCGCGCTGCACCGCCGAAATCAGCGGCCCCATACGCACGTTTTCCTCGAACTGCCCGCCAACCTTGACGCCGCGCATCGCTTCGACCAGCGCCTCGGTCACGTTGCCAAGCTGGCTCTGCTCGACATAGACCCGTGTCGCCGCCGTACAATCCTGCCCCGTATTGAACGTCGAGGTCAGCGTCGCAATCGCCGCCACCTGCTCGACATCCACGTCGTCAAAGACGATGAACGGCGCTTTGCCGCCTAGTTCGAGATGCACCCGCTTGAGCGTATCTGCCGCCGACTTCATGATCTTCTTGCCTGTCCCAGTCGATCCAGTCAGGCTAACCATGCGCACGTCCGGGTGTTCGACCAGCGCCTGTCCGGTGTCGTTGCCGCCCGTGACCACGTTGAGCACGCCGTCGGGGATTCCTGCTTCGCTCGCCAGTTCCGCCAGCATCAGCGCGGTGATCGGCGTACCGGGTGCAGGCTTGAGCACGACCGTGCAGCCTGCCGCCAGCGCCGGGCCAATCTTCCAGATTGCCATCAGCAGCGGATAGTTCCAGGGCGCAATTTGTCCGACCACACCGACCGGTTCGCGCCGATAGATCGAGGTATAGCCTGCCATATATTCGCCTGCGCTGGATCCGTGCGTATCACGGGCTGCCGCCGCGAAAAAGCGCAGGTTATCCACCCCAAACGGCATATCTGCGCCCAGGCTGACGAACTGATACGGCTTGCCCGTGTTTTCCGACTCTGCTCGCGCGAATTTCTCGGCGTTGGCTTCGAGCAAATCACCCAGCTTCCAGATCGCCAGCGAGCGCGCCGCCGGGGTCAGTCGTGACCAGCGCCCATCGTAGAAAGCGTCACGCGCCGCACTGACCGCCGCATCGACGTCTGCGCGCCCACCGTTGACGACTTCGGCAATCTGCTCACCGGTCGCCGGGTTCTCGACCGCCATCAGGCTGCCGTCGCGCGTCTCTGTCCAGCGCCCATTAATCCACAATTTGTATGCCATGAATTGCCTCGTTAACAGTTACTGGAGGGGCACGATATATCGTGCCCCTCCAAACAAATCAACTTTCGAGCTGCGCTTACCGTCCGCCGATCACGCCGATATAACTGCTGACCCACTCGTAATATGGCACACAGATGTCGCCGCGTCCGTCACCGCAGGTCGAGGTCGGCGTGCGCCAGAAAGCAATTTTATCGAAATTATCAAAGCCGTTGGCCTTGCAGCCGTCCGGGCCGAGCAGTTCGTTGCCGTCGCAGGCAGCCGGAACCGCCGGAACCGAGCCGAACCACGCCGCCAGATCGCCTTGCAGCTTCGGCTGGAGCGAGTGTTCCAGCCACATATAGGCGCAGTTGGGGTGCGGCGCTTCGCTGTGCATCATCGTCGTGTCCGCCCAACCTGTGACGCCTTCTTCGGGGATCACGCTGTCAATCGGCTCACCCGCCAGCTTAAGCGCGTTCACCTGATACGGCCACGAGCTTGAGGCGACCACGCCTTCATTGGTGAAATCGTCAATCTGGACAACCGCATCATGCCAGTAGCGACCAACCAACTGGCGCTGCTGGCGCAGCAAATCGAGCGCAGCATTGAATTGATCCTGATCGAGTGAATAGGGGTCAGTGACCTTGAGGTCTGGGTTGTGCGCCATCAGGTAGAGCGCGGCGTCAGCGATATAGATTGGGCCATCATACGCCTGTACACGCCCCTTGTTTGACTTGCCATCGGGCAGCGTCTGTTCCTCGAAAACCACGCTCCAGCTTGTCGGCGGCTTGTCGCCAAAGGTCTTGGTGTTGTACATCAGCACGTTCGGCCCCCACTGATACGGAACGCCATAATGCTCTGGCGTGCCGTCGCCGTCGGTATCCACCGTGAACCAGGGCGCGTTTTGCAGCCGCTCATCAACCGTCTTCCAGCTTGGAATCAGGTCGAGGTTGATCGGCTGCACCCGTCCGCCCGCCACCAGACGCAGGCTGGCGTCGCCCGAAGCCGTCACCAGATCGTAACGACCTTCGTTCATCAGCGCGACCATCTCGTCGGAAGTCGCCGCTGTCTTGACCTGAACCTTGCATCCTGTGTCGGCCTCAAAGCCCGTCACCCAGTCGTAAGCCGGGTCGGTCTCGCCGCGCTCGATATAACCCACCCAGGCGATGATGTCCACTTCGCCTTCCCCAGCGCCAATCGCCTGCATCGGCTGCGGCGCTTGGGCAACTGCACTGCTGAGCGGCGCAAGCGCCACCACAAACAACAAAAGGAGCAAGAGTCTCAGCTTCATGGTCAAAGGTCTCCTGAAAAATGACGATTCATTACGCAAGGTAAATTTGGGTTAAATTTAGTTCAGAATAAGAACTACCGCAAGCATTGCTGCGCCATTCCGCTTCCCGTTTAATCCGTTTCGCCGTCGATGATCTCGTAGACCGAATCGATCAGGTCTTCAGCAGCCTCAAGCTGGTCTAGCGCGGCTTCATCCTGCAACTGCATCAGGAGCGTCGCCGCTTCCAGCAGCGCGCTGGCGGCCTGCGCGATCAGCGTGGCAACGTCCTGATAATCATGTTCGACAACCAGGTCTTCGATGGCGCGATTCGCATCGATTGCGGTTGTTTGTGCCTGTTGCAGCAGCTTGATGGCATCTGCGGATGTGCTCATGATCTTCCCCTGCGTGTCAGCTCTTGGAGCGAGGAGTCCAATACTAGCAGGGAGCATACCCTATCGACAAGCCTGTTCCCCTGTTCAAAGCCCATAAGCCACCTATTCCGTTCTTTGTGCTTTCCGGCACAGCTTGGTCTTGAGCAGCCTCAGACCAAGCGCGTCCGCATGAACATCCTGACCACGATATACCAAATCGAACACTGCTGAACACCGTAACAGGGTAAAATGAAGGTAGATCATGACGGACTCGGCGCTCGATGATCGAGTGCCGCTGAGAGGATACGTATGAGCATCAGCAACGGTTTGGCAATGACACCTCCGCTGGGATGGAATAGCTGGGATTGCTACGGCACGACCGTGCATGAGGACGAAGTGAAGGCCAACGCCGACTTCATGGCGGCACGGCTTGCTCAATTCGGCTGGAATTATGTCGTCGTCGATATTCAATGGTACGAGCCAAACGCGCAGGCGCACGGCTATCGCGAGAACGCCGAACTGGTCATTGACGAATATGGGAGGGTGCTGCCCGCCATCAACCGTTTCCCGTCTGCCGCAAACGGCGCAGGCTTTAAGCCGCTGGCAGACTACGTTCACAGTCTGGGTCTGAAATTCGGCATTCACATCATGCGCGGAATACCGCGCCAGGCCGTGCGCCACAATCTGCCGATCCTCAACACAGCTTCTCACGCTCAGGATATTGCCAATACCAGCAGCCCCTGCCCCTGGAACTCGGATATGTACGGCCTCGATATGGCGAAACCCGGTGCGCAAGCCTACTACGATTCCATCGTCGCGCTCTATGCTTCATGGGATGTCGATTACATCAAGGCCGACGACATGCTCTATCCCTATCACGCCGACGAAATCGCCGCCCTCTATGAGGCACTTCAGCGCTGCGGACGCGAAATTGTCCTCAGCCTCTCTCCCGGCGTCGATTTGACGACCGACCGCTATCAACATCTGCGCCAGCACTGCGAACTGTTTCGCATCTCCGGCGACTTCTGGGATCGCTGGGACGATTTGAAAAATCAATTTGAGACCTGCAATACCTGGGCCGCCTTCACCGAAGCGGGCTGCTGGGCTGACGCCGATATGCTGCCGCTGGGGCACATTGGTATTCGCGCCGAACGCGGTGTGGATCGGCAATCGCTGCTCACTCACGATGAACAGATTATGCTCATGACGCTCTGGGTGATGAATCGTTCGCCTCTCATGTTCGGCGGCGATTTGCCCACCAGCGATGACTTTGCCATCGGCCTGCTCACCAACGCCGAAGTGCTTCAGATCGAGCATTCAAGCCGTGACAATCGTCAATTGTTTCGCCACGAGAATCAGGTGGCGTGGATCGCCCGCAGCAGCGACTCAGAGGATCGCTATCTCGCCCTGTTCAATCTTGGCGAAGCGCCTTCGACGTTGGAAGTCGATCTCGCCACACTCGGCGCTGGAAGTCGTTATGCAGCCCGTGACCTGTGGGCGCAGAACAGCCTCGGTGAATTTTCGGGCAGTCTGCGCCAACAAATCGCGCCACACGCCGCGAAACTCTATCGTCTGCACCCGCTTTCCTAAAGCGCGCAAACGAGCGCCAATATGCGCCTTCGCGCCTCGCGTTTGACAGAAAATTTGTTCTACTCTAGAATAAGGAAGCACTCATTTGAGCCTATGGTCGTTCTCTGAAAAACCAAACACAGAACGCCCATGCCTTGAGGATAGCAGCCTTCCATGACCCCTGAACAGGTCTTGACCTTCGCCAACAGCGATGCCATGCGTAAGAATGCCCAGAAACTGGCGCGTCCAGCGGCGTGGTTATCGCTCAACGCCAGCGAACGCGCCGTCTGGGGTGAAATCAAGGGCAGCGGTGCGGCTCCCTATCAGGTGCGCTTCGATCTGCTCGATTCTGGCTATAAATGCAGTTGTCCCAGCCAGATTCATCCCTGCAAACATGCGGTTGCCCTGATGCTGTTGTATGCCGACGCCCCGTCGGCTTTCCTACTCGATGCACAGCCCCCCTGGGTCACGACCTGGCTGAGCGCCCGCGATGCCAGAGCCGCGAAAAAAGCTGAAAACCCAACGGGTGAAATCGCCGATCCAGCCGCGCAGAACAAACGCATCGCCGAACGTGAACTGAAGGTCAGCGCGGGTATCGACGCCCTCGATCTTTGGCTGCGCGACCTTATGCGCGGCGGCCTCGACGGACTGCCTGGACAAAAAAGCGCCTTCTGGGACGCGCTCGCCGCCCGCATGGTCGATGCGCAGGCGCGCGGCCTCGCCAACCAGCTTCAGGAGATGTCGAAGCTTCCACGCACCGGAGCAGGCTGGGCGGGTAAGCTGCTCGAACGCGCCGGGATGCTCTACCTCCTGCTTGAAGGCTACCGCCACCAGCACACCCTCCCGCCCGATTTGCGCGCGGATATACGTACCATCGTCGGCTGGAACCAGAAGCAGGAAGACCTGCACGACCTCCCCGCTGTCACTGATCAGTGGCTTGTCCTCTCGCAGCGCATCCACGACGAAGATCGCGGTGAGATTCAGCGAACGTGGCTGCGCGGCCTTACCACCAGGCAAAACGCTCTGCTTCTTGATTACTCGTTCAACGGTCGGCCCTTTGAACTCAAGCTCCCCGGCGGCTCCTGCTTCGAAGGCGACCTGATCTACTATCCCAGCCACTATCCACAGCGCGCCATCATCAAGGAGCGGCGCAAAACCGTCCCGACTCAGAATATGCTCGCGGGCGAGACCATTCCGGCGCTGCTGACCGCCTATGCCGAAGCCCTGTCGCGCCAGCCCTGGCTCAACCTATTTCCGATGCTGCTGCGCGACGTTTATCCCCTGCGCGGCGAAAGCGGCTGGATTGTGCGCGACGCTGATGGTCATGCACTCTCCATCGGTCAGTATGTCGAAAACGGCTGGAAGCTGCTCGCGCTCAGCGGCGGCTACCCGCTGACCCTCTTCGGCGAATGGGATGGTCAGCGGCTGCTTACTTTGAGCGCCTGGGTCAATGGACGAATGCTGCTCCTATGAGGATAAATCATGTGGAATGACCTGCTAACCACAGGGCTGATTGGCACAGAGCGCCGCGCGCTCGATCTCGAAAACCTGCCCGAATCCTTCCGCGAACTCGTGGCGCAGCTTGAAGGTCAGGACTCCGAGCGCATTCTGCTCTCACTGGCGGGCGCAGCAACACTTCAGCGCCGTGTCGGGCAAACCGCGCCGCTCGACGCCACGCCGCTGCTCGATCCCTGTGATCTTAACGATCTGCCACCTTGTTCACCGCGAGCGGGGCTGCTCCTTCAGCAAATTCTCAATCTCTCGCAGTACGCCCCCCTTCTGCCCGAATGGATCGCGCTCGCAGCGCGCCGGGGGCAGCGCGTCAGCGAGGAATACTTGCCTCGTTTCCTGACAGCGCTTAACCGCCCCGCCCCGCCTGAACACTTTTACAACATAATCGGCAAGCGTGGGCGTTGGCTCGCCCAACAGAACGAGGGTTGGTCGTATGCTGTCCTGCCACAAAATGATACGGAATGGGAAACCGCCAGCTTCCCGGCGCGGCTCGAATATCTGCGCCGCCTGCGTGCCAGCCATCCCAACCATGCGCGTGCGCTCGTCGAGTCTGTCTGGAAAAGCGAGAAGGCGGATAATCGCTCTGCGCTGATCCAAACGTTCGAAGTCAGCCTCACGCTCGAAGATGAGCCATTTCTCGAAGCGATGCTCGATGATCGCGCTGGCAAAGTCGGGCTGTACGCAGCATCGGTCTTGAAGAATTTGGCTGCATCGGCTTATCGCCAGCGGATAATCACTCGCGGGCAGCAGTTCATCCATATTCACTGGCAAAAGCAATTGTTGAGCAGAAAACTGGCGATTGAGATCACACTGCCCGAAACCTGTGACGAGTCAATGATTCGCGATGGAATCGACCAGAAGCCCAGCACCGACTCGGAGCTAGGTACGCGCGCCTATTGGCTGTTCAGTATCGCTACTCGGTTACCATCGTCATTCTGGCTCAGCGATGACTGGTCAGCGCCTGATCTTGTGCAGGCGATCAGCGAGAGCGACGATTCGATCAAAACCTATCTCCATACCGCGCTGGCGAATGTCAGTGGACGCGAGCATCATGATCTGCTTGCCCTCGCCCTGCTCGAAAACGCAGAGGTCGCAGAAGGCGTAAAGGCTCAGGTATTACAAGCCATCTCGCCCCAACTCTGCGAGAATTTCCTCATGCGCGCCCTGGACAGTGAGCGCAGTTCTAGCAGCGGAAAGAGTATTTTCGAAGTGACCAATCTCTGTAAGTTTGGCTACACCTGGAGCAGCCCGCTAACTCGCAGCTTCCTTGCGACACTGAAGCAGACACTGAAAGCACGCAAACGACCGCACCTGTCCGACGCAATCACAGCGCATCTGTCTGCCTACGTCACGTTTTTCTCGCCTACTTGTGTCGAGGAATTACGGGAGCTGGCGAATATCGAAACCAGCCGACAATCGCTCTGGATCAAGGTTGTGAAGCAGGCCGTTTCCACGCTCGAATTTCGTCGAAATATGGACAAGGAGTTCGCTTAATGACCACGCCCCTGCTCCGTGAACACGCCGAAGCGCTCTATGCCGAAGAACTCCACACGCTCGCCGAAGCGGATCGCCGCGCCCGCCCACCCAGTTGGGCGCTCTCACCCTGGGCAGTCTCGATCTATCTGCTCGGCGGCACGCTCGATAACGGCTTCGTCATCTCGCCCAAATACATCGGCGACCGCCGCGTCATCGAAATCGCTATCGCTACCCTCGCCACCGACCGCGCGCTGCTCCTGCTTGGCGTGCCGGGAACCGCCAAAACCTGGGTCTCCGAGCATCTGAGCGCCGCCATCTCTGGCGATTCGACGCTGCTGATTCAAGGCACGGCTGGAACCAGCGAGGAAGCCATCCGCTACGGTTGGAACTACGCCCGTCTACTGGCGGAAGGCCCCTCCATGAACGCGCTCGTCCCCTCGCCGATGATGCGCGCTATGGACGAAGGCAAAATCGCTCGCGTTGAGGAACTGACACGCATCCCCGCCGATGTGCAGGACACACTCATTACCATCCTCTCCGAGAAAACGCTGCCCATTCCCGAACTCAACAACGAGACGCAGGCGCGCAAAGGCTTCAACGTTATCGCCACCGCCAATGACCGCGACCGGGGCGTCAACGATCTGTCGAGCGCCCTTAAACGCCGTTTCAACACCGTTGTGCTGCCCCTGCCCGCCTCGGTCGAAGAAGAAGTCGAGATTGTCCAGCAGCGCGTCGAGAGTCTTGGTCGCGCGCTCGAACTGCCTGCCGAAGCGCCTGCCCTCGAAGAAATTCGCCGCATCGTCACCATCTTCCGCGAACTGCGCGCCGGACTCACCGAAGATGGGCAGACCAAACTCAAATCGCCCAGCGCGACCCTCAGCACCGCCGAAGTCATATCAGTCGTCACCAATGGCCTCTCGCTTGCAGCCCATTTCGGCGATGGCAGCCTGAGCGCTGAAGATGTCGCGGCGGGCATTGTCGGCGCGATTGTCAAAGACCCGGTGCAGGATCGCGTCGTCTGGCTCGAATATCTCGAAACCATCGCCAGGGAACGCGACGGTTGGAACGACCTCTATCGCGCCTGCCGGGAAGTCACCAAATGACAGTTCAAAGTAAACACAGTTAAAAGTTGAAAGGAGTAAGGTTGTGTCTTTACTTTTAACTTTTAACTTTCGACTTTTAACTGTGGAGCGCAGCGAAGAATGACCATCCACATTTTCGGCATTCGCCATCACGGGCCGGGATCGGCGCGCAGCCTGTTGAGCGCTCTCGAAGCGCTTCAGCCCGACTGCATTCTGGTCGAAGGGCCGCCTGATGCGGACAATCTGCTGCCCCTCATGATGCAGGACTCGATGCAGCCGCCCGTCGCTCTGCTGATCTACGACCCTGCAAACACCCGTCGCGCCGCCTATTATCCCTTCGCCGAATTTTCGCCGGAATGGCAGGCGCTCCGGTACGGATTGGCTTACGCAATCCCCACGCGCTTCATGGATTTGCCCCAGTCGAACGCCTTTGCGCTTCAGCCCGATCCTAAAACCCTCGCCGATCTGCTGCCGGTTGAGGAAACCGTGCCATTAAGCAAAACCTCGCCGGAAGGGGACAGCGGGGTATCCAGCGACGATGATCCGGTCGCGGAAACCAGCAGCGAGGACTTCACCTCCGAAATTGATCCTGTCCGCCTCGATCCGCTGCGCGCCCTTGCCGAAGCGGCAGGATACAACGACAGTGAGCGCTGGTGGGAGCATCTGGTCGAGCAGCGCCTCGACAGCAGCGACCTATTCGCCGCTATTCTCGAGGCCATGACCGCCCTCCGTGAGCAGACCTCGCCCCTCGATCCATTCCACGAGCACAATGAAATGCTGCGCGAAGCCCACATGCGCAAGACCATCCGCGAAGCGGAAAAAGCCAGTTATCAGCGCATCGCCGTCGTCTGCGGCGCGTGGCACACCCCTGCCCTCGTGAACATGCCGCCCGCCAAAGCCGATAACACCCTGCTCAAAGGTCTGGCGAAAGTCAAAACGAAAGCCACCTGGGTTCCCTGGACGCATGGTCGGCTGGCGCGCGTCAGTGGCTACGGCGCAGGCATCGAGTCGCCTGGTTGGTACGCTCACCTCTGGCGCACACCCACCCACGAAATCGCCATTCGCTGGATGGCACACGTCGCTCGTCTGCTGCGTGACGAACGGCTCGACGCTTCGACAGCGCAGGTTATCGACGCAGTGCGCCTGAGCGAAACACTCGCCGCGCTGCGCGCCCGTCCTGTCCCCGGCCTGACAGAGATGAACGAGGCGGCTCAGGCCGTAATCTGTTTCGGGCAGCCAGAACCGATGCGTATTATCGAGCGCAAGCTAATCGTCGGCGAGACAATGGGTACTGTCCCCGACGAAACGCCAACCGTCCCGCTTCAGCAGGACTTACAGGCGCTGCAAAAGCGCCTGCGACTGAAAGTTGAACCTGTCGAGCGTGTGGTTGAACTCGACCTGCGCAAGTCGAACGATCTTGAACGCAGCCACCTGCTCCACCGCCTGCTGCTGCTCCAAATCCCCTGGGGACGCGCCGATTACAACGTCAACAAAACCGGGACGTTCCGCGAAAATTGGGTGCTGGTATGGCGGCCTGAACTGGCGATCAATGTGATTGAGGCGAGCATCTGGGGCAACACCGTGCGCGATGGAGCAGCCGCCTTCGCTCAGGATCGCGCGGATCAGGCCGAAGACTTGCGCGCGCTGTCGGAACTGCTCACCTTTGTCATCCTCTGCGATCTGCCGGACGCGACCGCACATCTCATGAAGCGGCTTGAGACACAGGCTACCCTCACAAGCGACGTGACACTGCTCATGGCGGCGCTCCCCGCGCTGGCACAGACCGCCCGCTACACCAACGTCCGCGCCCTCGACCGCAACCTTGTCGCCCAGGTCATTGATGGCATGGTCGTCCGTCTGTGTATTGGGCTGGCGGGAGCGGTCGCCTCGCTCGATGACGCCGCCGCAACACAGATGTTTACACTCATCCTCGGTGTACAGTCGGCGCTGCGCCTGCTTCAGAACGAGGAGCAGATTACGCTCTGGTTCGACACGCTCCAGCTAGCGCTCGACCGCGACAGCCTGCACGGCTTACTGGCGGGGCGTTTTGCGCGCATCCTGCTTGATGCACGTCGCCTCGACGCCGCTGAAGGAACACGCCGCATGAAACTGGCGCTCGCCCGCGCCGCCGATCCGGTACAGGCAGCGGCCTGGGTCGAAGGCTTCCTGCGCGAGAGCGGCTCGATCCTGATTTACGACGATCAGCTCTGGGGCGTCATTGATGAGTGGGTGACTTCGCTCCCTGGTGAACTGTTCCCGAACCTGCTTCCCTTGCTCCGCCGCACCTTTGCCACCTTTTCAAGCTACGAGCGCCAGCAGATTGGCGAACGAGCGCGTCAGGGCCAGGTTCGCGCCGCAGACGGCAGCGACACGATTGATCATTTCGACGCCGAACGAGCAGCATCCGTACTGCCGCTGATCAAACAGCTTCTAGGCTTGCCCGCCTCAACATAAGAGGGATTGTTGATGAACGCGAATTATGAACGCCTTAAACGCTGGCGCTTAATCCTCGGTGCAGATGCGCAATCGATTTGCAACGGCAGCAGTGGCAGCAGCGGCAGCAGTTCAGGCGATGGCAGCGACGGCATTGGAGACTTGAGCGGGGACGACGCCGCGATGGATAGCGCGCTCGAAGCACTCTACGACAAGGAACGCAGCGCCGGGTTGGAAGGCTCCGCGCCGAAAGTCGCGCGCTGGCTCGGCGACATTCGCAAATTCTTCCCGTCGTCGGTCGTTCGAGTGATGCAGCAGGACGCCATCGAGCGCCTCAATCTGCGACAGCTTCTGCTTGAACCCGAATTGATGCAAGCCGTCGAGCCAGACGTACACATGGTTACAACCCTGCTGGCACTCAACCGCGTTATGCCCGGCGAAGCCCGCGCGACTGCGCGCCTCGTTGTGCGCAAAGTTGTGGACGATTTGCTGCGAAAACTGCAAAGCCCGATGCGGCAGGCCGTCCTCGGCAGCCTGAACCGCGCCATTCGCAACCGCCGCCCCCGACACAACGAAATCGACTGGAATCGCACCATCCGCGCCAACCTCAAACATTACCAGCCGGACTACCACACCATCATCCCCGAAACGCGAATCGGTTTCGGACGCAAGCAGATGGCGCTGCGCGAGATTATCCTTTGCGTCGATGAAAGCGGCTCAATGGCGGCCTCGGTCGTCTACGCGGGTGTCTTTGGTGCGGTCTTGGCTTCGCTTCCGTCGGTCAAAACGCACATGGTCGTTTTCGATACCTCAGTCGTCGATTTGACCGAAGAACTGCAAGACCCGGTGGAACTGCTCTTTGGAACACAGTTAGGCGGCGGAACCAACATCCACAAGGCGCTGACCTACTGCACCAGCTTGATCACGCGCCCGCAGGAGACGATTCTGATTCTGATCAGCGATCTGTACGAGGGTGGCAATCGCCTCGAAATGCTCAAGAGCGCCCAGTCACTGGTCGATTCAGGCGTTCAGTTGATCGCGCTGCTGGCGCTCAACGACGATGGATCACCTGCTTATGATCACACCAACGCCGCCGCCTTAGCGAGCATGAATGCTCCCGCCTTCGCCTGCACACCCGATTTGTTTCCTGACCTCATGGCTGCCGCTATTAACAAGCAGGATATTAGACGCTGGGCTGCTCAGCACGATATTGTCACTTCACGGGACGAGCAGAATTGATCCAGCGCGTGGCAAGCGAGATTATTGCCACCGCACCTCGAAACGGGTTTCCTCGTTTGCGACCAGTGTAAGCGGTACTTCAACCTGTGTCGTCGGCGCAGCTTCGAAATTCTGCTTTCCCGTCTGCACCGTGATACGTGTCGCACTGGCGGGAACGGTGACATACAGCGTGCGCTCGCCGCTCACAATCGCCCGGTAGGCACCTGTGATGCTCCCTGGCGCGATGTCGAGGCGCAGCAGCGGCATATCCAGCGTGAACTGGTCGCGCGGCACATGCGGATCAATCAGCAGACCCTTTCCGTTGGGCGCTGGCTCGACGCCGCAAACGCGCAGCAGACCCAGCAGCGGCATCGCGTGAGCATTGCTGTTCATTGCCGGGAAATCGATCATGGGCGTCGCTGCGCTTTGCCATGTGCCGCCGGGGTTCTCCTGCGAAGTTTTCGTGAACAGCGCGTCCGGCGCAGTCCAGATACCGACCCACGTTTCTGGGAAAATCTCCGCGTGAACGGCGAGCGTCTGCCGCAGCAGCGAACGCCACGCCCATTCCGGTGCGCTGCGGCAGTAGCCCCACGTCAGCAGTTGTGAAATGGCAGGCCAGATCAACCCATTCGTCTGTGTAACCGCACCCGTTTTCGAAGGGAAATCCAGTAACTGTGTGATCGACTTGACCAACGCCTGATCGGTGCCGTGTTCACACGCTGTCCGGCTGATCAGTGCCCAGGGCTGCGCTTCCAGGTTGATCGCCTCATTATCAACGACCACCACCCCATTCAACTCGTCACGCAGCAGCGCCCGCGCATACCAGCGTCCATTCCACTGCTGGTGCAGCGCCACATCCAGGCCAGAGACGAAGCCAGCTATCGCCTCGGCGAATTCGGGATCACGCTCCTGCAACAGCGCCTGTGTGATCGGCAGGACATACAGCGCCATCTGCGTATTCGGAATCGACTCGCCGTAGCGCTTGGAATTGGCGAACCACTGTGGAAAGGTCGCGCCGCCATATTTGACGCAGTTCTCAAACACAATTCCATCCGACCAGTCGCCATCCCCCATGCGGATCAGGCCGTGATCGCCGCGCCGCACTTCGTAAATCAGGTGGTTGATCGCGCAGCGAACGTGATCGAGCACCGTCGTACCATGCGCGCCATTCGGCAGCACCGACGACAGTTCGGGTGGATAGAATGGCACTTCACCATCGAGAAAGGCCAGGTCGCCTGTCGCAGAAAGATATTCGTTCAGCGCCATCAGAAAAAACAGGTCGAGATCAGACGGCGTGTCGTGAATTACCGCATTGTCGACCAGCCCATGCCCGCTGAAGCCATACCACAGCGCCCCATTCGCGCTGTCCATCAATGACATCACCAACCGCAGATTTGCCCGCGCCAGTTCCGGTCGCAGATAGACCAGCGGCAGCGTCGAGAGACACTGATCGCGCGGCACGCCATCCGCCCCGTGCAGATACAGATAGGCCGAACCCTGCGGCGTGACGTGCGTTTTAAAATACTCGTTGTAGACCGTCGCCGATTGCAGATAATAGGCGTGCCATGCCATTTCGCGCTTGAGCGTCGCATCGATGCCTGTGTGGAAATAAGGCAGGCACGTCTTCCAATCCTCGGCAGTCTTCGCCAGCACGTCCCACTTCGGGAATGGCGTGTGAAATTCCAGCGAAGCACCGGGCTGCACAGTCCCGTAAGCGTAGCGCTGGGCGGATTTCTCGCCGGGAGCCAGCTCAAAATCGCGGCGCATGACCATGCAGAAGGGCATCGAATCGCTTACAGGCGCGTCAGCCATTGTCGGAAAACACTGCCGAACCGCCTGCGGCTGCGTCACATCGCCGTTGCCGAAGAAAGCCTGTTTGTTGACGTAAAAGGCATCTGGCCTGCCGCTTAAGTCGCTCAGGAAGATGTTCGCCGGTTCCACGTCGATGTCGCTGACCGCATCAGGATCAGCATCATGCATAAAATACTGGCGAAAGCGCAAGGCGTTCGCCGCGAGATCCCACTCGATCTTCGGCTCGAACAGGTCATTGATCGCCGCCCGTTCGCCGTCGAGCGCTGTCGCGAAGGCCTCGCCGCGCAGCCATTGCAGTTTCATTTGCTGGACGTTGACATCCCAGTACTCGTAGCCGCGAAAATCGACTTGCTCGCTGCCGACGTTCTCATATTCCACGTCCACCAGCAAAAATGGGTAGTCGCCCTGCGGCGCATGAACCCGACGCGTCATGCGGATGTTGTGAAAGGTCAGCCGCGTTTCGGCGTAACCCATGCCGAAGACGCGCTCGATCTCGATGCCCTGTTGGCGATAGCGAAAAGCGGTCGCCGTGACATCCCCCCGACATTCGAGATAACCGAAGCCACCCGCGTAAGCGAAACGGGCAGATGGATAGTCGAGCAGTTGCGCCGGAAGCGTCGCAGATACCGGGGGCTGCACGCCGCGTGCCTGAGCGCTGTCGGACGTAACGCTGTGATGCGCAGTCACCGAGCGCGGAATACCTGCCCACAATCGCCGCGCCGCGATCAAAATCTGTGTCGCCAGCGCGACCAGTAGTTTGAGCAGATTGTTCGCCAGCAGCGCCAAACCGCTGAGCGCGGGAACGTCTGGCCGCGCTGCGTCGCCGCGCGAAGCGAAATAGTTCAGAAATACGCCGCCGCGATCCCCCAGATAAACCTGTACTGTTCCGTCGTTCGAGGCCAACCCAGTCACCCGGTCGTTACCGATTTGATGCCAGTGATCACGCCGATCCAGATTGGCGCTGTTGGGAAAGCGTGCGCGTATGTCCGTGTATTGATCGAGCGTGTAGACGTAACAGGGCAAGCCGTTGGCATCCAGCGACCATTCGCCGAAAATGCCGCTGCCTTCGCTGGTCGGTTGGAAACGACGCGGATCATCTGAGGCGGCCTGCGCCTCAAGCGGAATTGGTTTGGGGGAGCGCCTGAACCAGCGCCGCAGCGTCAATATCAGCGAAGAGTGGTCAAGTTCGGCATCGCGCATCAGGACGCTGGGGGACGGCACATGGGCGGGCATAGGCGATCCTCGTTGGGGTCAGGCGTCAATGATATTAACGTGGAATTTCACTTTTCGCAGCAATAAAGTAAAAATCAGGCGCGATTTTCACCGTACCCGAAATAATCAGTGGAGCGTCAGACTTTTACCAGCTCACGAGGATGACCGAAATATCATCCTGTGTCGAGCGTCGGTTCGCGCTGTCCTGCGAGCGTGCGTAAGCGGCTTCGCCGAGGTCATCCGCGCCCGCCTCGCCGTGTGCCAGCCCCTCAATCACTTCGGCCTCAGCCAGATTCTTGTACAGCCCGTCGGAACAGAGCAGCAGCGTATCGCCCGAACCAATTTCGATGCGCGACGTCTGCGCAATCGGGTCTTCGTCGTGAACGCCCAGCGCGTTGATCACGATGTTGGCGGGTGGGATGTTCAGTACCGTGTTGCCCACCAGAAACCAGCGCCACGCTATATACAGGTCGTAGGGATTGCCGTTAATCGCAATCGTGCCTTCGGCTTGCGGCTCATCGACGCCGTTATAAGTGTTAAGAACTGTCCCGATGCGGTCACTGTCTTCGGCGCTCAGCAGCCCCAGCCGCACAAAATATTCGAGGTTATCTTCGTCCGGGCAAAGCTGTATCAGTTCGCCATCTGTGAAGAGATACCCGCGCGTGTCGCCCACCTGCACCGTCAGCAGCCGACTGCCATTTTCGCAGACGACCACCACCGTCACAACTGCCCCCACGCGATGCCCCGCCGGGAACTCGTCGCCGTTGTTGAGTTCCAGCCGCAACCGCTCGTGCGCTCGGTTGAGCGCGGCGATCACTTTTTGCTCTGCCTCGCCGTTTGCCGAGCCATCAATGTCCGGCGGCAGGCGCTGCAAATCCTCAATCAGCGTCGTTCGCACCAACTGCGAAGCATCGCGCCCCGTCATCAGTCGCCCATCCGCCGTTTCATGCTGCTGCCCGCCCATGCCGTCGATCACGGCGAAAACCGGGGCTTTACTGTCGCCATTACTGTTCCCGTCGAAGACCATCACCGCGTCTTCGCAGCGATCCGGATGCTCAATCGAAGCTCGGCTAAATTCCTGAATTTTCAAGGTTTGTCATCTCGTATCGCTTTGTACAGGCGCAGAAACACACCGGGACGTTCGCCGCCCATCTGGCGCAAACGTTCCAGTTCCTCCTGGGTGATGTAAGGCGCAGGTTCGCCGCTCAGGTCCGGCACTTTCGGTTCGGGTGGTACGCTCGCCACGTTTTGAATCGTCACCGGGTCAGCCAGCGTATTCGACTGCACCACTGGCTGCTCTGTGGGCGCAGGCGAATGTTCAATCGCTGGGGCTGCCAGGGCGCTCGACTGAACAACAGGCGGCTCGATTTTGATTTCCTTGAAGCGATAGCCGCAGTATGAGCAGACCTTCGCCCCTTCGCGGCGCTGCGCGCCACACTGCGGACACCACTTCTGCGTCAGGTTGTGACTCCGTGCTTTACTGCTCAGCAGCTTACCATGAAACTTGCTTCCACACTGACTACAAACCTTCGCGCCCATCTTGTTCATAAAGCCGCAGTGGGAGCAGCGTTTCCGCAGCATCCCACTGGTATCTTCAAGAAAAAAAGCGTAGCCGCACTCGGTGCAGACCTTCGCCGCTGCGCGATTGCTGTGCCCACATTTCGGGCAGCGCTTTCGCTCGTGCTCGATGCTCATGAGCCGTCTGTATCCTCTTCGGTCAGGCTCACAGTCGATGTGCCGAGTGCCGCCGTCTTACGCGCGACTTCGTTGCCCGTTCCTGCCGCTTCCAGCACCTCAGTCATTGAGCGATTGCCTACTGCCTGCGCGATTTCCAGCGCTTCGGTGCGATGCCGTTCCGCGCCAGCGGCATCACCCGCATTCAACGCCTCAGTCATAGCCTGCGTCGAAGCCGCCAACTGTCCCTGACCCAGATAACCCGCGACAATGGGGTTGACCTGATTGATCTGCGCAGCGTCGTTCGTCTGCTGAAGAATCATCCAGGTCGATTGATCGCCCTTCTCCTCGACGCGCTGCCCGCCCGCCGCATACAGCACAGACGGCTTGCAGGCGACGACACGCGCTCCAACCGCTGCCAGTTCAATGTGAACGATAAAGTCACGGTGATCTTTCGACGCCATCGGCGGCACAGGCACGACCCAGGTATGATCATCACCCAGCGGCGCGGCCTCGCCCTTGACCCAGTTCGGGTACGCCTGCGACAGCGACATAATCCGCGCGCCCGCGGGCGTCCACAGATGCAGCACCACATCGCTCGCGACGGTCTGCGACATCTTGACCACCAGCGCGTTGAATTCGGCTTGTAGGTCATCGGGGTTTGGGACGGCCTTCGGCATCCAGCCCTGCGTAATCTGCGCCATCTTCGTCAGTTGATCAGGATTCCAGTCATTGCCGAAGCCATAAGCGCACAGATGGATGTGCATATCCGCCGCATCCTTGACCGCCCGCGCCAGCGTCGATTCCTGTTCAGTGTTCTGTCCATCGCTCAGGAAAATGCCGTAACGCGCCACGTCGCCGCGAATTTCCCGCTGTCCTTCGATAGCGACCCGGATGCCGGTTGACATCGACGTGCCACCGAACATCTTGACCTGCTTGAGCGTGCGCCGGAAGTTCGAGACCAGTTGATTGCGATCCGTCTGCATCGTGATTTGCGTCGGCGGAACAACTTCGCTGGCGTCGTTGTCGAACACCACTACTTGCAGAATGATGCCGCTCGGTGCGTTGAGCAGCAAATCCTCCAGCGTCGAAATCGCGGCATTGAATTTTGCGCCCTGCATCGAGCCGGAGACGTCGCAAATCAGCGAAATGACCGTTGATTGCGCTGTCGGTGGCAGATCATTGGCAGTGACCGAGACGACGCCCCAGACCGAGTTCGTCGTCGGGCTGATATACGGGTTAAAGTAGGTTTTGAAGCTGAATGCGCTTGCCATAATGTTTCTCGACTCCGTTAGAATTTCACCTCGATCTTAGACCAGCGCCCACGTTCGGGCTTTCATGATTCGTTCGTTGATGACCCATTCGCGGTTAGCCTCATCGTCGCGCGCCAGATACTCGCGCCAGGCGTGTTCGTTGGCCTTCGAAATATCGCCAATCGACTTCATCTGTTGATCCGGCCAGTTGATCGCTGGGATTTTTCCGGTCTTTTGTGCCACCGCGAAGGCCGTGAAGTAAAACTCTGCCAGCAGGCGATAGTAGGCGCGTGTTTCGACGCCGTTTTCACGCAGCGTCTCGACCGCGCGAGCAGCATTGTCAAGCGTGGTCGCGTCGCCTTCGTCGGCTTTCAGGTTGTACAGCGAAATCAATTCCAGCATCACGTCGTTATAGCTGGTGTTCCGGCTGCTGACATCTTCCAGCACCTTGATCGCGGCGTCAACCTGCTTGTCCGCCAGATAGGCTTTCGATGCGCCAATATAAGCCGCGCCCACCGACGGTTTCGCCTGAATGATCGCCTGATATTCGGCAATCGCCTGTTTGGTATTGCCGCTCCGGCGATACAGGTCTGCCAGCAGCAGCCGCGCTCGGTGATCACCTGGCTTGAGCGCCATCATGCGCCGATAGCGATCCGCCGCTTCCTGAAACCTGCCGCTGTTTTCCATAAACTGGCCTTCCGCCAGCAGCAGTTCCCACTGTGCCTGCGGATCAGCCGTTGACTGTGCTTGCTTCAGGTCGGCTTCGGCATCCTGTAACTTGCCGTTCTGCGTGTGAATCAACGAACGCAGCAGATAGGCCGATGCGCCGCCGTTGTTCTTGACCGCCTGGTTCGCCAGCAGCAGCGCGCGTGTGTAATTATGCTGCTGATAGGCTTCCTGCGCCCCCAGCAGCACCGTCGAAGCTGGATTACTTGGCGCGATCTCCGGCAGTTCGATCTTGACTGTCCCAGTCACGACGCCCGTTTCTGTGCGTGTGCGAAGCTGCTCCAGCGTCACGCCCTGGAAACTGGCCTGCTCGCGCTGGCGTCTGAACGCCGTCATATCCGGCGTCTGTCCTTTGACATAGCCGATCACGCCGTCGATTTCCGCCATAATCTGATCGACATTCTGTGGACGCTGTTCGCGTTCCTGCGCTGTCAGCCACTCGACGAAATAGCGCAGCGAATCGTCATACTGAATCCAGGGGAACACGTCCGGCGGCGTCAGCGTATAGCGATACTGCTCGGTATGCACTTCCGCCATGCCGATCAGTTCCGCCAGCGTGCGCCCAATGGTGAAATAGTCGTCGCGCCAGTCCGGGTGCATCGCCTGAGGCGAATGATAACCGGGCGTACCGCGTGCGGGCTTCGGCGGCACGTTCGGGTCATAGCGATAAGCCGTGCCGAAGTCGAGCAGCACTTCAAGCTGTTCACCGCTTGCCAGCGTCAGCCGCTTGACATTCGACGGCTTGAAGTCGCAGTAAATGATCGGCGGCGTCAGGCTGTGCAGATACTTGAAAGCAGGCAGCAGCCCTTTGATGTGCAGCAGCGCCTGTTCGGCAGGCATCGGCAGCACCAGTTTGCGCGTGACAGGTTCTTCGATCTCATCCGCCCAGCTTGGCCCGTCCACGAACTCCATCACGTAACACAGTTCGTTGCCGATCAGGAAGAAGTCGATCACCGCAACGATGTTCGGGTGACGAATGTTGATCAGTGTTTCCGCTTCTTTTTGCAGCGCGTCGCGCAAGCCTGGATCGTCCGCCACCACCGTCTTGATCACGACGGTTTTGTTCAGGTTGCGGTCATGCGCTTTCCAGGCGCGGCCCATGCCGCCCTGCCCCAGCAGCCCTTCGATGCCGTAGCGCTCGGCAATCACCAGCCCGACTTTGAGCGCACTCGGCGGGCCTTTCAGTTCGACTTCCTGCGGCGCAGGAACGACGTTCGTCAGCTTCTTGCCGCAATTCGGGCAGTGCCGCGCCCCCGGTCGCAGCTTGAAGCCGCAGAATGGGCAGGTCAGCTTATCCTGTGCCTGCACCGCACCGGTCGCCATTGCCATCGCCGCCGTCACCGGCTTGAGCGCAACCGTATTCAATTCAAGTCCGCATTCGTCGCAAAATCCGCTCGCCGTCGAGGTCATTTTGTGACAATGTGGACATTCAATCATGTCTGGAGCTTTGGTAGTCACCGTATCTCCTTATCGTTTCTCTTGCTTACTTTGTGATGGCGATCAGCTTTCAGCAAATGCTTTTCGCTTTCGCTGATGGCTGACTGCTAATCGCTTCTTCTAGCTTTCGTGAAAGGTCAGTTCGATCTTGCCCAGCTTGATCAGGTCACCCTCTTTCAGAGGTTCGGCCTGCCCCTGTGCCAGCTTGATTTCGTTGACCCAGGTGTGATTCGAACTGCCCAGGTCTTCAATATAGTACTTGTCGTCCATCTTGACGATTTGCGCATGGCGATGACTGACAAATTTCCCGTCGGGGTAGCCGTCCAGGTCGATTTGCAGCGCCGGGTCTTCCCGACCTAGTACCGCAGCGGCTCCCAGCTTAAAAATCGATCCGGTGCTTTGCAGCAGCAAATGTGGCCCGGTATAAACCGCCGGCGCAGGATCGTCAATCGGTGTTAAATTCTGTGCTGGAATGTCGGGCACGGCGTCAGCAGGCGGAACAGGCTCTACAATTGCGGCGCTCGAAGCGGGCGCGGACGCGTCACGAACAGGAACCTGATAGTTCCCGCCATTCGTGGACGGCAGTTCGAAACCACATTCTTCGCAAAAGCGTGAACCTGCTTCATTCCAGTGTTGGCAATTTGGACATTGCATGATGTTATCCTCCCCAACAATGAATCTTATGAGAGATTCAACGAAACGATCCCCCCAATCTGTCGGGGATACGGCATAATCATTTCAGCAGATGATAGATAAGTTATAGTCCATTTGGAGCGGTTTTTCTACGCTACAAAATGACAGAAATTCCTTAGAGACAGGTGAGCACACCAATGCGTATTCGATGGGCAGTTTTGCTTTTGGCTTTGCTGACGGTCTGCGCCGCGCCCGTATTCGCGCAAACCGATTTCTGGACGTGTCCGAGCGGATTTGCGGGACAAACCCTGCACGTCTACAACTGGACGACCTATATTGCCGAAGACACCGTCTCAAACTTCGAGCGGCTCTGCGGCGTCCATGTCGAGTATGCGACCTATGCCAGCGATACCGACATGATTGCGGAATTGGAACAGGGCAATCCGGGCTACGATATTGTCGTCCCCACCGATGTCAATGTCACAACCATGATCAGCGAAGGGCTGCTGAATCCGCTCAATCTGGCGAATATTCCCAATTTCGCCAATATCAGCGACCAGTTCAAAAATCCATTATACGACCCGAATAATGTTCATACCGTCGCCTACCAGTGGGGGACAATTGGCGTCGGCTACAATCGGACGAAGGTTGGCAAGGATATTGCCAGTTGGAACGATGTCTTCAACTACGACGGCCCCGTCGCCTGGATCGATTATCCGCGCCAGATGCTCGGCATTGTCCTCAAGCTGCTCGGCTACGATCCCAATACATCGGATACCACGCAGATCAAAGCTGCCAGCCAGTTCTTGATCGACCACAGCAAGAATCTCTATGCCATCGCGCCGGACACTGGTCAGGATATGCTCGCTGCTGGGCAAGCGGACATTGTCATCGAGTACAGCGGTGACATTTTCCAGGTCATCTCCGACTGCAAATGCAGCGATTTCGCCTACGTCATCCCCGATGAAGGCTCTGTCCTCTGGGTCGATAATCTGGCGATCCCGAAGGGTGCGCCCAATCAGGCGCTGGCAGAGGTCTTCATCGACTACATTCTCTTTGCTCAGGTCGGCGCAGACATCAGCAACTTTACCGCTTACGCCACACCCAATCAGACCGCCATCAATGACGGCTTGATCGAGTCTCAGTATCTTGATAACCCGGCGATTTATCCCAGCGCCGATGTTCAGGCGCGCCTCTTTTCCAATAAGGCCGACCCAACGCTCGACCAACTTTATACGGATGCCTGGAATACCATCAAGGCAGCAGTCGGCAAGGGGACAAGCTCATGACGACCACCCAAATTCCAACCACAGCACCCGTCGCCCGACCTGCCGCCGCGCGCCGTGCAATGACAACCCGCACGCGCCTGCTGCTGTTGGGCGCAGTCGGCATCGTGCTGGTATTGATCACGCTGCTTCAGGCGCTCAACGCCTACAGCGTTTCCTACGAACTGTTTCGCAACCTGATCGAAGTCAACAGCACCACCGTTGATGCGTCCGAAAGCGCGTTACAGGACATCGCGCAGGTTAGTCAGGCCGCTGCTGATTACGCGGTCTTGACCTCGGACACGCCGCTCTACGAGCAGTCGCAGAATAACATCTTCCGCGATTTCAGCAGCTTCCGCGACGAAATGTTCATTCTGCGCAGCAACCTGCAAAGCGACGAGGAACGCACCGCTTTTACGACGGCGGACACCTTCGCCTACAGTAGTTTCTGGCGTCACGTCAGCGATCTGGTATCGCAGCGCAGCGACGATACCGTCGCGCGCCAGCAGTATCTCGACGCCGACAACCACGTCCGCACCTGGATCAATCCGGCGCTTCAGCGGCTGGAAAATCTCAACTTTGAGCAGATGGTCGTGGCAGGTAATCAGGCAGGCAGCACCATTATCGCTCAGGTCGTTCTGCTAGCGATTCCGGCAGTCGCGCTGGCAATTCTGCTGACCTACCTGTCGTTTATGCTCCGCCGGAAAGTTCACCGCTACCTCACGCCCGGCATTGACATCGCCGTCGTCCTCAGTTGGGTGATCCTGCTGCTCATGCTCATCAATCTGGTCAATGCCCCCAACCAGTTGAATACCATGATTCAGGACTCGTATCGGAGCGTCAGCGCCAGTTCGCGCGTGCTGGTCGATGCCAATCTGGCGAACCGCGCCGAAAGCAGCCAACTGCTCGATCCCGAACGCGCTGACGCCTGGAATACGCTCTTCGATAACGAAGCCCAGTTGGTCGAACTGCGTATGTGCGGCGCGGTCAACTGCACCCAGACATCATTCATCTCCGGCAGTTCGGATCAGCCAAGCAGCACAGTGGTCAACGCCGCAAACAACATCACGACGGATAATTCCGCCAAAATCGAAGGCATCGTCCCGTTGATCGCCAACGTGACCTTCTCCGGTGAGACGCAGGCACTCGAACAGGCACGCGTCGCCTTCCAGCAGTTTCTCGCGGTCAACACACAGTTACGCGGTCTGGTTCAGGCCAACAACATGACCGATGCGGTCACGCTCAATACCAGCAGCGACCCAGGCACAAGCCAGGACACCTTCAATCAGTTCGTCACCGCCATCAATCAGGTGCGCGATATTAATCACGCCGTCTTCGATGACGTCGGTCAGGCCGCCACCCAAACCCTGCAATCGAACCGTATTCTGTTCGGCTTGTTCGGTTACATCGCCATTGGCATCCTGCTCGTGGTCGGCGTCTATCACCGCTATCGCGAACTCTAATCCGCAGCGCATCATCGTAGGGCGCGGCTGTGCGCCCTACTTTGCTCTCCAAAAACGGTTGGCGATGCCGCTGCTTTTTAATCCGTATGGAAAATTTCTTCCAGCGCCAGCATATTCTCGTCGGGCCGCCCACTGATCGACTCGAAATACGGCTCCATAAACTTCTGCCACATCTCGTTGATCGCCTCGGTTTCCATGCCCTTCAGCGAAGCTTCGAAACTCTCTGCTGCTTCGAAATAGCCGAACAACGTCCCATCCTCGCGCAGAAAAATCGAGTAATTGTGCCACCCCTGACGGCGCAGCGCGTCGAGCATCTCCGGCCAGACTGCCTCGTGATGTTTCTTGTATTCCTCGATTTTGTCGGGCTTCACTTTCAGCAGAAAACCCACTCGTTTCATGACTACTGCTCCAAAAGGTATCTTTCGATAAGAACGTTTAGCAAGATACGCAAGCCCGGCGCTCGTGTAGCCGTCGCAGCCCACAACGATCCGTTTTCGGATCTCACTCCGCGACTTGCTTCAGAATCGCCACACCGTAGGCTTCCAGCGCCAGTTCGTTCGTAAGCACCTGATCGCTCAGTAAATCACGATAGCGCGCCTCGCCCAATTTAACTGTCACTGCCTGAGCGTTATGATTCAGCACAAAAATGAGGGTCTGCCCATCCTTAGAGCGCGCGCTCACCTCGACACCTCTGGGCGCATTCAGCAGCGCCGTGATTCCGTGTGCCTGCGCGATCTCGCCGTAGAACCGATCCAGAAAAGCATCGTCGGCATCCGTACCGAGATAATAAGCCGCGCCCGCGCCGAACGCATTACGCGTCACGACGGGCATTCCCGCGTAAAAATCGCTGCCATATGCGGCGATCACTTCGGCTGTGTCGACGTGCAGCAGATCCGCCAGTCGTCGGCATGGATACGCGCCGCTGCGGTCGCGCATCACAATCGTGTTCGTCTGGTCAGGATAGAGCGCGTCAATTTCCTCGACACGAATCCCAAGTACCTTTTGCAGCGGCCCCGGATAGCCCATCTCGAACGCCAGATCAGTCTCATCGACTAAGCCCGTCATCGTCGTTGCGACAAATGTCCCGCCCTGCGCCACAAACGCCTCGATTTTTTCCGCAAATCCCGGCTTGAGCATGTAGAGCATCGGCGCAACCAGCACCGAGTAGCCGCTGAAATCCGAGTCGGGAAAAACCACATCGGCCGCAATATTCCGGCGGTAGAACGCCAGATAATGCTTGCAGACCGTCTCGTGATAACGCTTGTCGCGAATCGGGCCAATGGCATCTTCAAGCGCGTGCCAGTTATCCCAGTCGAACAGGATGCCGACTTTCGCGTCCGTGCTTGCTCCGATGATCTGATCGCCCAACGCTGTCAGTTCCGCGCTCAACTGACTGACCTCGCGAAACACGCGCGTGTCCGAGCGCCCCGAATGTTCAATCACCGCGCCGTGCAGCTTCTCACTGCCGCCCCGGCTGCGCCGCCATTGAAAATACAGCACCGAGTCCGCGCCGTGTGCCACCGCCAGATAGCTCCACAGGCGCAGCACGCCCGGTCGCTTGAGCGCGTTGATGTCCTGCCAGTTCTGGCTGCTGGGCGTCTGCTCCATTAGCAGAAACGGCTGCCCATCCTTCAGGCCGCGATGGGTATCATGCATGAAGGCGATCTCTCCGGGCGATTGGTTCGGGCGCGGATAGCAGTCCCAGCCGATCACGTCCATTTCCTTCGCCCAACGCCGATAATCGAGCGGCTTGTAGGCTCCCATCAGATTGGTCGTGATCGGGACGTTCGGTGTAATCGAGCGTAAAATATCGCGCTCATTGGTGTAGCAGGCGATCTGGCTCTCGGTCATGAAGCGGAAATAATCGACGTTCAGGCCATGTGTCAGCCGCTCAGCGCCTTCACGCGGCGGCTTGATCTGCGACCAGTCCGTATAGGTGTGGCTCCAGAATTTCGTCCACCACCGTTGATTGAGTTCGTCGAGCGTCCCGTATTTCGCTTGCAGCCATTCCTGAAAACGCGCCTCGCAGGTTTCGCACAGGCAGCGACCATCATATTCATTGCTGACGTGCCACAAAATCAGCGCCGGGTGATCTTTATAGCGCTCAGCCAGCTTGCGCGCGATTGCTCCACTCAGGCGGCGATAGTCTTCAGAATTAGGGCAGTAATTGACGCGCCCGCCCTGTTCATTGCGCACGCCGCGCGCGTCGGATCTCAGCATTTGCGGATACGCCGCCGACATCCAGGCAGGCTGCGCGGCGCTCGGCGTTGCCAGCACCACATGAATCCCGTTGGCGTGCAAGCCGTCCATGACCTCATCCAGCCATTCAAATGTGAAATGATCTTCGGCAGGTTGCAGCGATGCCCAGGCGAATACCCCGACCGTTGCCGTCGTCATCCCGGCCTCACGCATCAGCCGAAAATCCTCCTGCCACACCTCGCGCGGCCACTGTTCAGGATAATAATCAGCACCATGCCATAGGTACGGCGCTTTTTGAGAAACTGGCTCATAGTGTTTCAAAATTTTTTCCTTACTTTTCAAGATTCTGAAATGATATCCCCATAGTGCGTACTATTCTAACCTACCCATCGACGTCTCGCCCTTCCCCGATTGCTTTCCTTGCGTACTTTCCTTGCGTAAATGAGCGAAGGCAGACCTCATGCACGCAATCTACAGGCGTGCGCTTGCTTTTGCTATACTAAACTGCGACACAAGCTATCACTTTACGGGAGCAAATCGTCGTGGCAGAACGCAAACTCACCCTTCGCGAACTCAACCGGGCAACCCTCGCCCGTCAAATGCTGCTTGAACGCGCACCACAGCCGATCCCCGTTGTCGAGCGATTGGTGGGCTTGCAGGCGCAGCAGGCACAGGCTCCTTACATCGGCCTGTGGACGCGCGTCGCCGATTTTCAGCGCGACGACCTCGCTCACCTGATCGACAGCCGCCAGATGGTTAAAGCGACCTGGATACGCGCCACCCTCCACCTGCTCACTGCCGCCGATTACCTGCGCTTCCGCACGACCCTCCAGCCCGCGCTGGAAGGCGCATCCGCCTCGATTGCCAAGCGACGCGGCGGCGACTTTGATCTGGATCGGGTTCTCACAGCAGCCCGCGCCTTCATTGCTGAAACGCCGCGCAGCTTCGCCGAAATCACCGCCATGCTCGAAGCGCTCCTGCCCGATGTCGATGTTGGTTCGATGCGCTACACGGTTCGCACCCACATACCGATGGTGCAGGTTCCCACAGACACGCGCTGGAGCTACCCTGGCAACCCTCAGTTCACCCTGGCAGACTCGTGGATTGGACGGTCGGTCTCATCCGACGCCGATTTTCGCGCGCTCTTTTTCCGCTATCTGGCAGCGTTCGGCCCCGCCTCTGCCGCCGATATGCAATCCTGGTCGGGTCTCGCCAAGCTCAAGGATGCGGTGGAAGCGCTGAAACCGGAACTGGTTGTCTATCGCAACGAGCAGAACCGCGAAATCTTCGACCTGCCAGACCTGCCGCTCCCCGATGAGGCCACACCTGCTCCGGTTCGCTTCCTGCCGGAATACGACAATCTGCTGCTCTCTCACGCCAAGCGCACCCGCGTGATCGCCGATGCCCACCGCTCAAAGGTCTATCTGCCCGGTTTGCGCGTCGCCGCAACCATTCTGGTCGATGGCTTTGTCGCCGGAACCTGGACAGTCGTGAAGAAAAAAGGCGTCACTGCTCTGACGATCACCCCGTTTGACTCGCTCACCCCGCAGGGTCGCGCCGCACTCAGCGACGAAGCCGAGCGCTTGGTTCGCTTCATCGAAGCCGACTCCAAAGCCTACGAAATCCACTTTGCGGAGTGAACCCTGACCAATGCGGTCTGCGCGTGGCCTCATGCCACAGCCGAATAGGTGTTAAGATACTTTTGATTGTCCCCACAAACTTTTTTACTTAATTTACATTCAAGGAGTAAAGAATGATTCAAATGAGTGACCGGGAAAAATTTTTGTTTGATCTTCAGGGTTTTTTGCTGGTTCGCAACATCCTCACCGCTGAAGAAGTCGCCGCTCTCAACGCCGCCATCGACGCCAATATGGACAAAAAAGGCGAAGACGGCAACTCCTACACAGGCAAATCGACGACCCTCGTTGGCACGCACAAGCGCGGCTTCTTCACTGGCATGTTGACCTGGGATCAGCCCTGGTGCCAGCCCTACCGCGACATCATCGCCCACCCGAAAGCCATCCCTTATCTGAACACGATGTATGGGCGCGGCTGGAAGCTCGATCACGAGCCGTTCATCCTCACGGCGGATCGGCAAAGCGAAGGCCTGATGCTGCACGGCTCGACCAACTATCACTTTGACGGCTCGCAGTACTACACCTATCGCAACGGCGAAATCCGCTGCGGGATGCTCGTCTTTCAGTATCAGTTAGCCGATGTCAATGAAGGTGACGGCGGCCTCTGCGTGATTCCCGGCAGCCACAAAGCCAATTTCCCCTCATCAGTCGCCCTGCGCGAGTGGGAAGAAGACCGCGATCTCGTCTACAACATCCCCTGCAAGGCGGGCGATCTCGTCATCTTCAACGAGGCGACCATTCACGGCACGCTTCCCTGGACAGCCGACCACGAACGCCGCGCCCTGCTCGTCCGCTATTCGCCCAAATATCTGCACTTCGCGGGCGGTTTCTACAAGACTGAAATGCCGGAATGGGTCAGCGAACTGACCGAAGCACAGCAGGCTGTTGTCGAACCCCCATACATCTACAACCGCCCGCTCATCGAAGACGATGGCGTGACCGTCGTTCGCCCCCGCCGCGAATGATTTAAGGAATCACAGGGGCGCACACTGTGCGCCCCATTTTCTCTCATTCTTGGCGATCTTGGCATCTTGGCGGTTCAATCGCCTTTCAATTCGGGACTCACGCCTCTTCCTCATCAATCACACCGCGCAGTGTCAATTCGCCTGTGAAATGACAGGCCGCGAAATGTTCTGCCCCGCTGCCGCGTACCGGCAGCAGCGATGGCTCTTCGCTGCTGCATTTCTCCTGCGCATATGGACAGCGCGGGTGAAAATAGCAGCCGCTGGGCGGATTCGACGGATCGGCGACGTCGCCCGTCAGTTGAATTTGATCGCGACTCCCGCGCTGACGTGGGTTAGAGATCGGTACGGATGACAACAGCGCTTCGGTATAGGGGTGCTTCGGGTGGCGATACAAATCGTCAATCGCCGCTGTTTCGACCAACTTGCCAACGTACATCACATTCACGCGGTCACAGATGTGGCGAATCACCCCCAAATCGTGAGAGATGAACAGATACGTGAGTTGGAATTCTTCCTGCAATTCCTCCAGCAGATTCAAGATCTGCGCGCGGATCGACACGTCGAGCGCCGACACAGCTTCGTCGGCGACGATCAGGCGCGGGTTCGTCACCAGCGCCCGCGCCACCACGATGCGCTGGCGTTCGCCGCCGCTGAAGGCGTGCGGATAGCGCGACATATATTCAGGGTGCAGGCCAACCCGCTTGAGCAGATAGGCCACCCGATCCCGAATCTCGCTGCGCGGCATTTTCGTCTCGCTAACCTGAAGCGCCTCACTCACGTTGTCGAACACCGTCATGCGTGGGTTCAGCGACGAGTACGGGTCTTGAAAAATCATGCGAATGTCTTTGCGCAGCAGCCGCAGCCGATCCGCTGGCAGATGCCCCAAATCATCGACCTGCCCGTTAGCCTGGTGGTAGAGCATTTGCCCGCCGCTGATGTCATAAGCGCGCACCAGGCAGCGACCAATCGTCGATTTGCCGCAGCCGCTTTCCCCGACCAGTCCCAGCGTTTCGCCCCGTTTGATGTCAAAGCTCACGCCATCGACCGCCTTGACGTACCCCGCGACCTGCGAAAACACACCGCGCCGGATCGGAAAATACATGCGCAAATCGCGCACTTCCAGCAGATTGTCGTCGCTGCTTCCTGCCATTGCTGTGCCTGACTGTTCCATTGGTCGGTCAACCATGCTGAACGGCCTCCGTCGGCATTGGCTCATACAGCAGACAGCGCACCTGATGCGTCTCGTTAAGCTGTGTTATCGCTGGCTCGACCACGCTGCAATGTGCCATCCGCTGCGTGCAGCGCGTATGAAAGGTGCAGCCGGACGGGCGTCGAAACGGACTGGGAACCATCCCCTGAATCGGGTCGAGTTCCTGCCGCTGCCCAGCGATGCGCGGAATCGACCGCAGCAGCGCCTGGGTATATGGATGCTTCGGACTGTTGAATAACGTATCCACGTCACTGTGTTCGGCAATCCGCCCCAGATACATGACCGCCACGTCATCGGCGATTTCCGCCACCACCCCCAAATCATGGGTGATGAACAGCACCGCCATACCGTAATCCGCTTGAAGTTTGCGCATCAGCTTGAGAATCTGCGCCTGCGTCGTCACATCGAGCGCAGTTGTTGGCTCGTCGGCAATCAGCAGCGTCGGGTTGCAAGACAGCGCCATCGCGATCATGGCACGCTGGCGCATCCCGCCGCTCAACCGAAAAGGGTATTCATCGACCAACCGCTCCGGTTTGGGAATCTCGACCAGCCGCAGCAGTTCAATCGCACGGTTGCGCGCTTCCTGCTTCGACATATCCTCGTGCAGCAAAATCGTCTCGATAATCTGGTTGCCAACAGTGTGCATCACGCTCAGCGATGACATCGGTTCCTGAAAAATCATCGAGATTTCCTTGCCGCGAATTTTGCGAATCGCCTTGCCTTTGGCGTCGAGTTGGGCAATGTCCACAATCTCCGTGCCGCCGCTCGGCAGCCGTTGATGGTAGAGCATCTGCCCGCCGACGATTTTGCCGGGGCTGCGCACGATTTTCAGAAAGGCACGGCTCGTCACGCTCTTGCCGCAGCCGCTTTCGCCGACCAGACACAGCGTCTTGCCGCGCTCAACCGTCAGATCGACGCCATCGACCGCTTTGACCGCGCCTTCGTCGGTGAAGAAGTGAATTCTTAAGTCCTTGACTTCGAGTAACGGTTCTGCCATTGATAAGTCTTTTCTCTAAGTCGAACGCAAGTTAAGTGTTAAAAGCGCGGCATTCGGCTCCGCTTTTAACTTTCGACTTTTAACTTTGAACTGTCCTTAGTACGGATCTGCCGCGTCACGCAGGCCATCCCCCAGAAAGTTGAACGCCAGCACAATCGTGATCACCGCGAAAGCCGGAAACAGCAACCAGGGATACGACGCGATCACGTTGATGCGCTGCGCTTCCTGAAGCTGAACGCCCCAGCTTACCGCCGGAGGTCGCAGCCCCACACCGAGATAGCTCAGCGCCGTCTCCGCCAGAATCATCCCCGGCAGCGCCAGCGTGATCGAGGCAATGATGTGGCTGTAGAACGACGGCAGCATGTGCCGGAAAATCAGTCGGCGTGATTTTGCTCCGTCCAGCCGCGCAGCCAGCACGAAATCTTCTTCGCGCAGCGCAAGGAATTTGCCGCGCACGACGCGCGCCAGCCCCGTCCAACTCGTGAACGCCAGCAGAATACTCACGATGAAATAGACCAGCAGCACATTCCAGTCAATCGGCACCAACGCTCCGAACGCGATGATAATCGGTAAGGCTGGCACAGACATCGTGATCTCGATCAAACGCTGAATGATGTTGTCCCAGAAACCACCCACCAGCCCGGAGATTCCGCCCAGAACAATGCCGAGCGTCAGGCTCAGCGCCACTCCCACCAGACCGATGCTCAGCGAAATCCGCGCACTGAAAATCACCCGACTGAACACGTCACGTCCGCTTTTATCCGCGCCCATCAGGTAAAAAGGCTGCCCGACCTCGTTCGGCCCAATCAGGTGAATATCGGTTGAGATAAAACCCCACAGCTTATAAGGCTCGCCATGAACAAACAGCCCAATCGGAATTTCGGCCTGGTCGTCCAGCTCCCAGATTTTCTTGAATGATTTCGGATCACGCTCGAACTTGTAGCCGTTAACATAGGGCGCGAACTGCCCGTTCTGGAATAAGTTGATCACCTGCGGCGGCGCGTAAGCATAGTCGGCAATGTAGGTCGAAGTTGAAACCGGAGCGAAAAAGTCGGCGAAGATAGCCACGAAATAAAACAGCAGCACCACAATCAGCCCGATCACAGCCAGACGGTGCTTGCGGAACTTCCACCACATCAACTGCCACTGCGACGCCACTTCTATCGACAGTTCGCCGTCGATTCCCTGGTCAACTGCTGGCGGATTCGGCGCAGGGGTCGAAATCGGGATTTCTCGTCGCTCCCCGCTTTCCGCTCCGTCCTGACGTTGACTGATCGTACCCATGGCTTTTTCCTTATTCCAGGCGAATACGCGGGTCAAGCACTGCCAGCAGCACGTCCGAGAGGAAGGTACCGATGACAGTCAGAAAACTCAGCATCAGGATGAAGCCCGCCGCCACGAACAAATCCTGCTGAAGGAGCGCGTTCAGCAAAACCGGCCCCGATGTCGGCAGATTCATGACCACCGAGACAATCACTTCCCCGGCGACCAGCCCCGGCAGCACCCAGCCAATCGTGCTGACAAACGGGTTGAGTGCGTAACGCACCGGGTATTTCCAGAGCAAGCGCCATTCCGACATTCCTTTGGCGCGTGCGGTATCAACGTAAGGTCGGTTAAGTTCGTCCAGAAGATTAGCGCGCATGGTACGGATCAAGCCCGCCACGCCTGCCAGCCCGATAATGATCACAGGTATCCAGATATGCTTGAGTAAATCGACAAATCGACCCAGACTCCACGGAGCAGTCGCATATTCCTGCGAAAATAACCCGCTCAGCGTCTGCCCGGTATAGCGATAGCTGAAGTACATGACAATCAGCGCGAACAGAAAATTCGGGATCGCCAGCCCGATCATGCCCAAAAACGTCGCAATGTAATCGCCCAGCGAGTACTTGCTGACGGCTGAATACACACCGATTGGCAAAGCAACCACCCAGATGAACAGCACCGACGAAATCGTCAGCATAAACGTCATCGGCAGCCGTTCCGAGATAATGTCGGCGGCATCGCGCTTGAACGTCAGCGAATAACCGAAGTTGCCTTTGGTGACGATATTGCGTATCCATTTGAAGTATTGCACGGGTACGGAATCGTTCAGGCCATATTGTTCGCGCATCTGCTCGATAACTTCGGGCTTAATTTCATTCACGCCCTGCGACATCATCTGCGACACCAGCGAAGTCACATAATCGCCCGGTGGAAGCTGAATCACCGCAAACGCCACCACCGTAACGATCCACACCGTAAAAATCATGTACAGGAAGCGGCGAATTAAATATTTTTTCACGACTATTTTCCCTCAGTCAACCAACCCTTACCGCGATCCCGTTCAGAAACCCAATCCATTTTTGAAACTGCATCCTACGCGCTCTATATCGGTGTTTGCTCCTCTTTCCCATCTTGTGTGCGAGGAGGAAGCGGGGAGCGGGAATTGGAGGGGGCGCAGCTTACTGCGCCCCTCGCTCAATACTGCTTTATTCTGTCAGGTACCATTGTTCTGGATAGGTGAGCTTCTGAACGCCTTCGATCCATCCGGCGATCCAGGTTTCCGGTTGGTTACCCAGCCTCTGATTGTAGGGCTGATAGCCCGGAGCAGGCCGCGCGATGCCGATCACCCAGAAGTTGTCCGCCGCGATTTGCAGAACCTTCTTCATCTGCTCGATCTGGCCGTCCTGGGTGGGCTGCTGCGCAACGGCGTCATAAACCGCGCGAATGTCCTTGATTTCCTGCGGCGGCTCGACCTGAACGGTGTTGGCGGCTTTCACGCGCCAGTTGTACCAGCCGTTGCTGAACATGCCGAAATATTCCATCGGCGTGAAATAGCGCGGGTCAAGAATCGCCGTCAAACCAGCGCCGCCTTCGCCCGTATACAGGGTCGCCTGAAGATCATTCTGGTCTTTATGCGTCTTGAACTCAGCGTCTGCCATCGAATTGAGGGTCACATCGACGCCAACTGCTTTCCAGTAGCCGATCAGCAGTTCAGCCGTTTGCACCCAGTTCGTGCCGTAGGACAGGTCGTTCGAAACCGTCATGACAATCGACAGCGGAGATCCATCCGGGCGCAGACGCATTCCGTTCGCATCCTTGTCGGGAATGACTTTGTCGAGTGCTGCGTTCGCCTTATCGACATCGTATTCGGTGTACTGAGTCGCAAGCTGTTCGTTGTACAGCGGCGAGCTTTCCAGCGGGCCAACCTGCGAGGGTTTGCCCTGACCGTTGTAGACGATGTTGATGATCTCCGGGCGGTTAATCGCATAGGACATGCCAATGCGGAAATCCTTGTTACTGAAAATGTCCGCCAGCCCTTGATCCGCATACGTCTCATTGAAGTGGATCGACTGCGAATTTGCGCCGTCCGAAATAGCCGCCGAAATCTTGATCGGCGCGCCGTTGTCCACCGCATCGAAATACAGGATACGGTTGTCGTCGCCGGGGTCTTTCACGTAATCCAGGTCGCCGTTGACCATTGCCAGCGTGCGCGCCTGATTATCCTGATAGGAAATGCCCGTGATGTTATCGACATACGGCAGTTGGTTGCCTTCGCTGTCAACTTTCCAGTAGTAGGGGTTGCGCGCCATCGCCATCTGTGTGTTGCCACCCAGCACCGAAGTCGGAACCCAGGGGAACAGCAGCGGACGATCCAGATTGTTCCAGTAATTGTTCGTGTCGTCGGTGGGGCCAGACGCCTTCTTGTTGAACAGACCCACCCAGTCCTGCACGCCTTCTTCAGCCGCCACTAGTGCGTCAATGCCATCCGGGTTATAGGTCTTGTGGAACTGCATCAGCCAATGCTTCGGATACCAGGTAATCTGGCGTCCCGACCAGGTCGCGAGGTTGTACAGGAACGTGCCATAGGGGTGCGCAAACGTGAACTTGACTGTTTGGTCGTCAATCTTTTCGGCCTTAAAGTCCGCTGCGCCGTCCTGGGGCAGCCAGTCTGCTGCTGGGCCGCTGGGGTTGAGATCAGCATTGAAGACCACATCGTTGATGTAGAACATGATGTCGTCAGCGTTGAAATCCACACCGTCCGACCACTTCATGCCTTTGCGCAGATGGAAAGTGTACTGCGTCACGTCATCGCTGACGTCCCAGCTCTCGGCGATATTCGGCACGACGCCCGAAAAATCAGGTGCCCACGACACCAGGTTTTCCCAGCCCGCGATATACCACAGTCCGCCCCAGCCCGGATTACTACCGGTGAAGCCAACGCGCATCGTACCGCCGTACTGACCGACTTCGTTGGTCGGTGTGACCACATCGGGGTTTTCCGGCAGGCGGTCGGCAACAGCCGGGAGTGTCCCCGCCGTAACGTCCGCATCCAGCATCGGTGATTGTTTGTAGGTCATCTGGGCGGAAATCACCGACGTTCCAAAAACGCCCACAATCAGCAGAATACTCAGGAAAAATAAGGCTTTGTTTCTCATACTCTATTTTGCTCCCATTGCAAAACGCTTCTGAAGAGGTGCGTGCAGTTCTACCCCTAACCAACCCCTACGCCTCTCTCCTTCATGGTGCTACAATGAGAGACGAAAAGGGTCTGACCTTGATTCTTATCGACTCAAATCCGGCTCCTTTCACTCTGTACCGTTTGGCCGGGCGCTGGGAAGCAGACGTTAACCCTTTGGCGAGGAGTGTCTGTCTTCTCCGTGTCCGGTCAAACGCATTCAAACTTGCTCAGGCGGGTTGTTCTTGCCTGTTGCTGCACCGGGTAACCGATTCACGCACAATCAATCGTGTTCCGACGAGTGTGGTGATCGGGGGACGTTCGAGATTCGCCGCATGTTCGTAAAGTTGGCGCACCGCCAGCGCACCCATCAGTTCCTTGTCGATGCGCATGGTCGTCAGCGGCGGTTGTGTGGTCTGCGCGAGTTCCGTATCGTCGAAACCCACCACTGAAATATCCTCCGGGACGCGCAGCCCCAGCTCATGACACACATCAATCACTTGAATCGCTACGTCGTCGCTGCATCCGAGTACTGCTGTCAGCTTCGATTCGCGCTGAAGCAGACGGAGCGCGGCACTCCGCGAATTCTCGTGATACAGGTTGCTGTCTTCGATGTATGTCTCGTGGATTCCATGCGCCGCCAGCGCCTTGAGATACCCTTCGCGCCGCTGGCTAATGCCAGGATGTTCCGGGCTAACGGTGCTGCTGCCCACCAACCCAATATGCCGATGTCCCTGCTCGATCAAGTGGGAAACGGCCTCATAAGCGCCGCTGACGTTGTGGCTGATTACCGTGTCGAATTCACTGTTCGTGGCGAAGGCATCGACCAGAACAACCGGCAAGTGATGCGGGATGCGGTCAGTAATCAGCGAATCGCTGAACACCACGCCGATAATCGCCAGCGCATCGACATCACCGTTTTCCAGCAGCGGCGACCAGGCGGTCGCAGAACTGGCTTCGTCAACCGGGATACTGGCGTACATCAGGTTCAGCCCCAGCCGCGCGCACTCGTCTTCGATTCCGCACAGGATGGCATAGTTGAATGGATCAATTCGGGGGTGTTGGCCGGGGTCGCGCTTGACGGCGACGCCAATGCTGTTGATGCGGGCGGCGACCGTCGTCGCCATCCGAATCTGAAGCTTATAGCCGAGGTCAGCCGCAGCTTTCAGCACCAAAGAGCGGGTGGCAGGCAAAACGTTGGATTTGTTGTTGAGCGCGCGCGACGCAGTTCCGAGAGAGACTCCCGCCGTCTGCGCAACGTCTCGTAAAGAAGGCGCTGTTTTTGCCATAACCAATTTATCTGCTAGAATTATTTTTATGAAACATGTTCTATGAACAGTTTTAGAGTAATGCAAATTAAATCGGCTGTCAACAAGTTTTGGGGATTGTGTAAATTATGAGTAACTATTCTCTTTCGGACGAACAGGTGCAGCATTTCATCGAATATGGTTTCGTTCACCTGACCGACTGCTTCGACAAAGACTTTGCCCAGCAGTGGACAGATGCAGCCTTTCCACGCCTCGGCTACGACAAGGACGATCCCTCCACATGGGAAAAACCGATCATCCACATGCCCAATCAGGACTGGGTTCAGGTCAAGGAGTTCTCCCCCAAAGCCTACAGCGCTATCTGCCAGTTGCTCGGTGGCGAAGAGCGCATCCGCGAAAATCCCCGTTGGGCCAACGGCTTCATCGTTAATTTTTCGCTTGGCGCAGACCGCGAATGGATTCCGCCCTCACCTGAATCCGGCGGTTGGCACAAAGATGGCGATTTCTTCTGGCACTTCCTCGACAGTCCTGAACAGGGCTTGCTCGTCATCGTGATCTGGAAGGACATTCAGCCGCGCGGCGGCGGAACCTTCATCGCCCCCGATTCGATCAAGCCTGTCGCCGAGCATCTGCTTGCCGACCAGACCGGTATTCATCCCTTCATTGGTGGCTGGGGCGACCTGATCACTCAGTGTCACGACTTCCGCGAAGTTACGGGCAAGGTGGGTGACGTCATCCTGATGCATCCCTACATGCTCCACGCCTCATCGCAGAATCACAGCGGCATTGCCCGCTTCATCACCAATCCGCCCGTTGCCCTGCGCGAGCCAATGAACTTCAACCGCGAGAATCCGGCGGATTTCTCTCCGGTCGAACAGGCAGTGCTCCACGCGCTTGGCGTCGAACGGCTCGACTATCATCCGCAGGCCGAGCGCCGTCCCTTTAACTCCAAAGCCTATCGCGAAGCTCAGGCCGCCAAACAAAAAACATAGCCACACCCTGGCGGCTTCAAACGAGCAGCAGGCATCTCGCAGGGGCACGATACGATACCGCGTGCCCTCTTCTAGAATGCTCCACCGCACCATCGAGCGTGCGTGTGATGCGCTGTCGCGTTATCCTAGTAATAACGTTTCACTCGCCCTGCATAGGAGCGGCTCACCATGAAAACTCAACCCTTAGGTGCCACGGGCATCGAAGTCAGCACCATGTGTCTTGGAGCCATGTTCTTCGGCACACGCACGCCCAAAGATGCCTCCCATCGTGTCCTGGATCGCTATCTCGATGCGGGTGGCACGTTTATCGACACCGCCAATATTTATGCTTCGTGGGTACCAGGCTTCGTCGGCGGCGAAAGTGAAACTCTGCTCGGCGACTGGATGCGCGTGCGCGGCAACCGCTCCGAACTCTTCATCGCCTCGAAAGTCGGTTTTGGCTATCCTGGCGTTGAAATTGGCCTCAGCGCACAGCAAATTGAGGACGAATGCAACAAGAGCCTCAAACGTCTCGGCGTCGAAACGATTGATCTCTATTACGGTCACGTAGATGATCGCAAAACCCCGCTCGAAGAAACCCTGCAAGCCTTCGACAAACTCGTCCGAGCGGGCAAAGTTCGCTTCGTGGGCGCAAGCAACTATCGCGCCTGGCGCTTGGAGAAGGCGAAAACGCTCGCTGAGGTGAACGGCTGGACGGCTTTTTGCTGCGTCCAGCAGCGCTACACCTATCTGCCGCTCCGTCACGGCGGCGACATCGGCAGGCAGGTGATGACCAACGAAGACTTGCTCGATTACTGCCGCAGCACGGACATGACTCTGCTGGCCTATTCGGTACTGCTCGCAGGAGCTTATACTCGCTCTGATCGCCCTGTACCGGAAGCCTTTGCCGACGCTGAAAGTGGTCAGCGCCTCGCACTGCTTTCTCAGGTCGCTCAGGAACTCGGCGCGACGGCGAATCAGGTCGTTCTCTGCTGGGCGATGCAGTCCTCACCCGCCATTCTCCCTTTAATCGCCGCCAGCAGCGAAGCCCAGCTCGACGAAAATCTCGGTGCGCTCGATTTGCGCCTCAGCGATGATCAGATGCAGCGCCTCAATCAGGCTGTAGGCGTCCGTTAAAATGCTGCCTCGTCTCAGCCGAACGACGGCTCAAGCCCCATCCATGCATCCCGAACGCATCGTCCAGTTTGGCGGCGGCAATTTTCTGCGCGCCTTCGTCGAACCCATCATCGAGACGCTCAATCAGCAGGCTGCATTCGCCAGCAGCGTCGTCATCGTCAAAGCCACGCCGCATGGTTCCTACGACGACCTGATGGCACAGGATGGCCTTTATCACGTTCGCCTGCATGATCTGGTAAACGGTCAGCCTGTCGCCCACACCCAGTTGATCACCTGCGTCAGCCGCACCGTTAATCCATATGCCGACTACGCCTCGTATCTCAGCTTTGCCCGCCAGCCGGAGATCCGTTTCATCGTCTCCAACACCACCGAAGCAGGCATCGCTTTCGACCCCGCCGCCGACTTCCAAGATCGTCCGTCCGTCAACTTTCCCGCCAAGCTGACCGCCTTCCTCTACGAACGTTATCGCAGCGGCTTGTCAGGCTGCATCATCCTGCCCACCGAACTCATCGAAGACAACGGCACACAGTTGAAGCAGTTTGTCCTCCAGTACGCCGCGCTTTGGCAGCTTGATCCGGCCTTCGCCGCCTGGCTTGAATCGGACAATCTGTTTTGCAACACGCTTGTGGATCGCATCGTTTCCGGCTTCCCCAAAACAGGCAGCGCAGCCATTTTTCAACAGCTTGGTTTTGAGGATCGCCTTTTCGTTGAGGGTGAAGCCTATCACAGTTGGGTTATTGAAGCGCCGCCCGCACTCGCCGACGAGCTTCCCATCACCCAAACAGATCTCAACATCAAAATCGTCGCCGATGTGCGCCCCTACCGCGAAATGAAAGTGCGCATCCTCAACGGTGCGCACACCTCGCTGGTTCCGCTGGGGACGTTCCTCGGCTTGGAGACTGTTCGGCAGGCGGTAGAAGATGATATTCTAGGCGAATTCCTCTACCATTTGCTGTTTGAGGAAATCATCCCGACGCTCAACATGCCCGAAGCTGCACCCTTCGCCGAGTCGGTTCTCGCCCGCTTCCGCAATCCGTTTCTTCAACATCGCTTGCAGAGCATCGCCTTGAATTCGCTCTCCAAGTTTCGCGCCCGCCTGCTGCCTTCGCTAATTGACTATACGAACCAGCAAGGCAATCTTCCTGACCGTCTTATTCTCGTCTTTGCCGTGCTGATTCGCTTTTACAAAGGCGAATGGCACGGTCAGCCGATCCCGCTCAACGACGATCCCGCACAAATCGCATGGTTTCGCCAACTGTGGGAATCAAACGTTTCAGCACGCGAACTTTGCGAGGAGGTCGTGCGCAATCAAGCACTTTGGGGAACCGATCTCTCCATCATTCCCGGCTTAACTGACGCACTCGCCGCGCAGCTTGAACATATCGAAACCGAGGGAACTATTCTCTAAGTCGCGGCCTCGACCTTTACCGCTTGCCGATGGCGCACGAACAAAATCACCCCCGCGACGACGAAAATCGTCACCGACAGCCACTGCGCCGTCGTCAGTGGGCCAATGCCGTTGCTGTCCAGCCGCACGAAATCAAGCAGGAAGCGCCCGGTCGCGTAAAACATCAGGTAGATCGCCATCAGATCGCCCCGGCGCAGCCGTTCGCGCCAGCGCCGCTCGATCCCCAGAATGATCCCCAGTGAAATCAAATTCCAGATCGACTCATACAGGAACAGTGGGTGAAACGTCGAATACTGTTCATAGCCCGCAACCCGATGCTCCGGCGAAATATAGATTGCCCAGGGCAGCGTTGATGGCGCGCCATACAATTCCTGGTTGACGAAATTTCCCCAGCGCCCAATCGCCTGTGCGATCAGGATTCCCGGCACTGCCAGGTCGAGAAACTGGAGCAGCGAATAGCCGTGTCGTCGCGTATACAACCACAGTCCCAGCGCCCCGCCGATGATCGCGCCGTAAATCCCCAGCCCGCCGTTCCATATCGACAATATTTCCAGCGTATGTTCCAGATAGTACTGCACCGTAATCCCCGAAGCAGGTGTCGGCGTCAGCACGTGATACAGCCGCGCGCCAATGATCCCCGGCACGAACGCCCACGACAGCGCATCCCAAATCGTATCCGAGCTAATTCCCACGCGCGCCGCCCGCCGCGTCGTGAACCATGTCGCCACCACAATCCCCAGCCCGAGGATCAGCGCGTAAAAATGCACGTACAGCGGGCCGAGATGAATTCCGTATGCGTCAATCAAAATCGTTTCCCATATCGCTTAAATCGGTCGCGCCCATCCTAAATCCGAACCGCATACAATGCCACCGAGAATTATCCCTGAACTTTTCTTCTCTGCGTCCTCTGTGGTAGAAACGTCCTTATTTTTAATTTCCCTTTGCGATCTTGGCGTCTTGGCGGTTCAATTCTTTCCGCCCTGACTCAGCTCTGCGATGACCTCGCCCAGAATATTCGCCGCTCGCTCAATATCCTTTGGTGGCGCGAAACTGTACGTCAGTCGCAGATGATGCGCCCCATCCGTCGGGTTGATGAAGTAGCCTTCGCCCGCCGCCACCGCGACTCCCCGCTCTGCCGCTCGTTTTTTGACTTCTTTCCCGTAAACCGTTGGCGGCAGCGTCACCCACACAAAGAACCCGCCCGCCGGCGTCGTCCAACGGACTCCCTCTGGCATCGACCGTTTCAGCGCATCCAGCAGGGTCTCGCGCCGCATCCGATATAACTCGCGCAGCCCTTCGACATGCCGCTCCCAATCGCCTGCACAGCAGTATTCCGCAACAATCAGTGCGCTCAGCGGACTCGCGCCGCCGCCCATCTGCGTCGTGCCGCAGCCGACAAAGCCCTCAATCGCCGCCGCCGACCCGATCAGCCACCCCAGCCGCAGTCCCGGCGCAAGCGTTTTCGAGAAGCTGCCAATTTGCAGCACGTCGATCCCTTCCGCCAGTGCGAAGAAACTCGCCGGAGGCTGCACATCGTAAGCAAGCTGCCGATAAACATCATCCTCGACTATCGTCACCCCATACTGACGTGCCAGCCGCACAATTTCGCGCCGTCGATCTTCTGGCAGCGTAATCCCCGTCGGATTGTGAAACGTCGGGATCGTGTAAAACAATTTTGCCGGATTTCCGCTTTCGGCGAGTCGCTTGAGCGTTGCTTCAAACTCCACGACGATCATCCCGCTTTCGTCCATCGGGACGCCATGCAGCTCGACCCCATGATCGCGAAAGATGTGCAGCGCGTCGGCGTAGGTCGGCGCTTCCACGATCACCGCCCGCCCGACTCGCGTATACAGCCGCGCAATCATATCGACCGCGTGCGTCGATCCGCCCACGATCATCATCTGCTCCGCGCTCAGCGCCAGTCCTTGCTCGCGGTTGATTTTTTCCGTCAGGTATTTGATCAGCGCCACGTTCCCCTGCTCACGCCCGTATGACAGCGCTGCGCGCGGCTGCGCCATCGCCCGCTCTACTGCTGCCTCGAATTCTGGCGTCACCAGCGTCGTTGGGTCAGGATGCCCTAGCATCAGCGAGATGCTGTTGTTCGTTATGCCCTGTGGTTGCATCAAGCGTTACCTTCACAAACAAATGTCGACGAAAATTTGTTAACATTGCTGTGGTATCAGAAGTTTAAATGTCTATAATACCAGCCTGTCAAATGCACAGGCAGTCAATTCCACACATCAGGAGATTAGCGATGAGCAGCGGAAAAGCAAGGATTTCCATTTTCTGTAGTCTTTTGATCGCTTTGGTCGCGCTGGTCGGCGCATCGAGCGCTACTGCGCAGTCGAGCGATCCGGTCAAGCTGAATTTGGGCTATTCCGTCTGGGTCGGATATGGCCCCTGGTTCATTGCCCAGGAAAAAGGCTATTTCGCCGATAATGGCCTCGACGTCACCCTGACCGACGTCGAAAACCCCGCCGACCGCTTCACGGCGATGGCGGGCGGGCAGTTGAACGGCCTCTCGACCACCCTCGACACACTTTCGCAGTATTGCAACCCGGAGACACCTTTCAAAGCCGTTCTCGCCCTCGATGAATCTTCCGGTGGCGATGGCATCGTCGCTAATTCCAGCATCACCTCGATTGCCGATCTCAAGGGCAAGAAGATCGGCGTCAATCTCGGTTCGGTTTCGCAGTTCCTCCTCGAATATATTTTCAAGGAAAACGGACTCACTGATGCTGATGTGACCCTCGTCCGCATGTCGCAGGGCGATGTGCCTGCCGCGCTTGCCGCCGGGCAAATCGACGCGGGCGTCACCTGGGAACCGCACCTGACCGCCTCCGTCAAGAACGGCGCAACCCTCTTAGTCGATTCGAAATCGACCCCCGGCCTGATCGTGGACATCCTCGTGCTGCGTCAGGATGTTATTGACGAACATCCTGAAGTCCCCGGCGCGCTCATCGACGCTTGGTATAAGTCGATTGCCTATCTCAACAGCGATACTGAAGACGCCGAAAGCATCATGGCGAAGGGTCTGGGCAGCTTCTATGAAACTGCCGCCGACATCGCCGCTGACCTCAAGGGCGCGACCATGTTCGATCAGCCTATGAATGAAGCCTTTTTCGCTCCCGGCATGGACGGCGCGCCCAGCAAAGCTGCTGAAACGACCGACTTTGCCACGACCACCTACAGCGATCTCGGCATCATCACCAATCCCTGCACTTCGGACAAGCTGATCGATTCATCGTTCGTCCTTCCCGAAGGCATGATGACCGAAATGCCCATGATGACACCGGAAGCCACCGCATCCTCATAATCCGATCTGGCAGCGTAGGGGCGCACGCAGCGGTGCGCCCTATCCATTTGTCGTTTAGCCTCCTTCCGAAACTTGTTTCGGCGGGGGCTTTCTTCTTCTCGCCAGATCCTTTGAGGATCTGGCGGTAAACCGAACGCCCAACAGAGCAAGCGACTCACCTATGGAAATCACGACCGACAAACCAGCGCCGAAAGCCCCAACCTCCCCAAAACCCACCCATCTCACTGATCTCTGGAAACCACACGCCCGCATTCCGCGCCGCGTCTATATAGGCACAGTCATCTTCAGCATCGCCCTGCTGCTGATCGTCTGGAGTGTCCTGTCCTACGGCGGTTTCGTTAAACCGAGTTATTTCCTGCCAAGTCCAACAGCGGTCATCACTGCTGGTGCGCGCATGATCGAAACGGGCGAGTTGGGAGAGCACGCATTCGCCAGCCTTAGTGTGGTGATCACCGGCTGGGTAGTCGCTGCCTTGTTGGCTATTCCACTCGGCATATTGATGGGCAGTTTGCAAATCTTCGAAGCCTTCGTCGAGCCGATAGTCGATTTCGTTCGCTATTTGCCCGTCAGCGCCATGATCCCACTGCTGATCCTTTATGTTGGCATCAATTTCGAGGAAAGGGTCGCCGTCATCTTCATCGGTACGTTCTTCCAGTTAATCCTAATGGTCGCTGATGTGGCCGCACACGTCGCCAATGATTTGCTCGACAGCGCCTACACACTCGGTACATCGCGCTTTCGCGTTTTTTCGACAATTCTGCTCCCGGCGACGCTCCCAGGCGTCATGGATGCGCTGCGCATCACCCTCGGTTGGGCCTGGACATACGTAGTCGTTGCCGAACTCGTCGCCGCTGACCGAGGTCTCGGCTTCCTGATCATGACTTCGGAGCGTGGCCTGCGCATCGACAAAATTTTCGTTGGCCTCGTGACCATCGGCCTGCTGGGCTTTGCCAGCGACACTATCCTGAAATTCCTGCATCGGCGGCTCCTGCCCTGGTCGCCGCGCCTGCGCTAATCTGGTCTTGTTCCTTATTTTTTACTTTGCGTCTTTGCGTTAAATCTTTTCTCTTTCAGTTTTCTCTGAGGTCTCTGTGTCCTCTGTGGTTCAATGTTTTTCAAGGGTTTCTGGATGCCTTCGAACTTGCAGATTAACAACATCACCATGACCTTTCGCACCCGGCGCGGCGATGAAGTCGTCGCCGTCGATGACCTTTCGCTTCATGTCGATGATCGGGAGTTCATCAGCATCGTCGGGCCGAGTGGCTGCGGCAAATCGACCCTGCTGCGCGTGGTCGCGGGACTGATTCGCCCGGACAGCGGCAGCGTCCTGCTTGATGGTCAGCCCATCACCCAACCCGGTGCGGATCGCGGCATGGTTTTTCAGACTTACACCCTCTTTCCCTGGCTCACCGTGCAGGGTAATGTCGAGTACGGCCCCCGCCTCAAAAGGCTGCCATCCGCTGAACGCCAGCGTATCGTCAGCGAGCATATAGCCGCCGTCGGCTTGAACGGCTTCGAGCGCAGCTATCCAAAAGAGCTGTCCGGCGGCATGATGCAGCGTGTTGCCATCGCCCGCGCGCTTGCCAATGATCCCAAAGTTCTGCTGATGGACGAACCCTTCGGCGCACTCGACGCTCAGACCCGCTCTATCATGCAGGAGATGCTGGTCACGCTTTGGCAGCAAACGCCCAAGACCATCCTGTTCATCACCCATGACATTGACGAGGCGCTCTTCCTCAGCGACCGCGTTTACGTCATGACCGCTCGCCCCGGTCGCATTAAGCTCATGCTTGATGTTCGTCTGCCGCGCCCGCGCACGCTCGAAATGACCACCACACCTGAATTCATCGAGCAGAAGCGTGTCATTCTTGAAGCCATCAAAGAGGAAACCCTCAAGACGATTAATCTGCCCTCATCTACATCGTGATCATCATCGCAAGAAGTGTTTTCAGAATCACCAGAGCACCGCATGAAAGTTAAAATGGTATCCGAAATAAGTCACAAACGGGTTAAAAAGCATAAGAAAATCAGGTTGGGTTTTGCCAACCTTCGACCGTCTAATCATGATCCGAGGTGATTTGATGTCCACCAAACCGCGCTACCGCCCCGTTGACGCAATGGTCTACCCGCGCTTCAGCGGAATTCGCACCTTCATGCGTCTTCCCCTCGTCACTGACCTGACGGACGTGGATTTCGCCGTTGTCGGCGTCCCCTTCGATACCGGCGGAACCTACCGCGTCGGCGCGCGTTTCGGCCCCGAAGGTATCCGCAGCCAGTCAACGCTCTTGCGTCCCTTCAATCCCGCCTTGAACATTGCCATCTTCGATTACTGTTCTGGCATCGACTACGGTGATCTCCCCGTGATACCCGGCTACCTGCCTGAATCGCACCAGCAAATCGAAGCAGGCGCAAGCACCGTTTACGCCAGCGGCGCGACACCCGTCTTTCTCGGCGGTGATCATTCCGTCTCGCTGCCGCTGCTGCGCGCCACCGCCAAAAAGTTCGGCCCCGTCGCCTTGATCCACTTCGATTCCCACAGCGATCTCTGGCCGGGGTATTTCGGCGGCAAAGACACGCATGGCACGCCGTTCCGCCGCGCTTATGAGGAGGGTCTGCTCGACACCTCGCGCTCGATTCAGGTCGGCCTGCGCGGCTCCGTCTACGACGAAGGCGACGTCACCATGCCCACCGATCTCGGCTTCGAGGCCATCCCCGCCCCCGAAGTCCACGAGATCGGCATGAAGGAAACCATCCGCCGCATTCGTGAGCGTGTCGGCAGCGGATCGGCTTACGTCACCTTCGACATTGATTTTGTCGATCCAGCCTACGCACCCGCGACGGGGACGCCCGAAGTCGGAGGCTTCACCAGCGCCCAAAGTTTGCAACTGGTACGCGGCTTGATTGGCATGAACATCGTCGGTTTTGACGTTGTCGAGGTCATGCCGCCCTACGATCCGCCTGGCAGCGTCACCTGCTTGCTGGCGGCGAGTGTGGCCTACGAGTTCATTTCACTGATTGCATTGCAGAGGAAGCAGATTTAGCTTATCCGTTGAGGGTGACTGGGGTTCTCCAGAATCGCCCGATGTCGTCGGCTTCTTCCACGATCAGGCGCTCAACTTCCCTATCAAACGCCTCAAACGCTTTCACCGTGATTTTGAGGCGTTTTGGTGTGCGTTCGTAGCGCCAAACGCCCGCCGCCAACCCATCGACCAGCACCACCGGAACCGTTTGTCCGCCATGATAAACTTCCGGCTGATGTTCTTTGCGAACCAAATCTTCCCGCTGGCGATACCCCAGCAGGTAAGCATCAAACGCGGGGAGCAGCCGCACCATAGGTTGAGCGCCTGCCATTGGTTTCGCTTTCACAAGTGTTGACAGAGTCCGTTCTCCAACCTGCACGTCAATCAGCCTTTCAGCCTTCTCCAGCGCTGTCCAACCCAGCTTTGCCTCAGTCAGCGATAAGCCGCTCCACGCTGCAAAGTCCTTTACATCGGCAGGACCATACCCCATCAGATAGCGCTCCGCCAGTTCAGCCAGCGCCTTGTCTTTTGTGACTGGCTTGCTCGACTTAATCCACACATCCAGCAGCACATAAGTCGTTTCACCGTTCGCCCGATCCGGCCCCAGACAAATAATCCCCTCCAGCGCCGCCTGCGCGATCAGGTGAATCAGCGCCTGCCCTTTCGGATCGATCTTCACTGCACGTTCAAGCAGTTTTTCCCGCAGCTCATGGCGTGTCAGCGGATCGCTTGCCTTCAGAATTTCTCGGATCGCCTTCAGCCCCGCCGCCGACACCTTTTCATCGACGCCGAGTTGCAGCCGCCGCCGCTTGTCCTTCGCGGAGAATCCTGCGCCTAGCAGCCCGACTATCCAGCCAACATCCTCAGCCGCCAGCAGATGCAGCGTGCCGCGCATCGCCCACGTTCGTGCCAGCGAATGTTGTTCTGCAATCGCCTGCTCCACGTCGCGCAGCTCTAAATCGCTCACACGCGCCCGCAGCGCCAACTGCATCGCAGCCGCAAGCTGACCCTGAATCCCGACAACATCGCGCACCGCTTCAACCAGTTTTGTCGCTGGCAGCCGTCCATCCAGATGCTGCGCTTGTGTCCGTGCCGCCCGGAGTTCATCGCCTGTGAGTGGTGTCACTTTCAACTTTCGACTTTTAACTTCTTTAGCTTAGAATCTCATCCGTCGCATTGGCGATTTGCCCGCTGGCGACCAGATTCCGCACACTTTCCATGTGGCGATACAGCACCGTATCCTCTTCGATGAACGGCACGTGTTCGCGAATCAGCTCATACACGGGTGCAGTCCCGCATCCGAGCGCTTTATCCGAACCCATCCGCCCACGCCGAAAGTCAATCCCCTGCGCCGCTGCCATCAACTCAATCGCCAGCACCCGCTCGACGTTGATCGCAATCTGCCGCAGTTTCAGCCCCGCCGTCACCCCCATACTGACGTGATCCTCGACGTTCGCCGAAGTCGAAATCGTATCGACGCTTGCGGGATGCGCCAGCACCTTGTTTTCGGTCGCCATTGCCGCCGCCGTGTACTGCAAAATCATGAAACCGGAATTCAGCCCGCCATTCTCAGTCAGGAAAGCAGGCAGCACATGCACGTTCGACGCTTCGTCGGTCAGCCGCATAATCCGCCGCTCAGAGATGTTGCCGAGTTCGCTCAGCGCAATCGCTAAATAATCCATCGCGATTGCCAGCGGCTCACCATGAAAATTCCCGCCCGAAATCACGTCGATTGCGCCGTTCTCTTCATCAATGAATATCAGCGGGTTATCCGTGACGGCGTTCAGTTCAATCTCGAACGCCCAGCGACAGTAGGCAATCGCGTCGCGCGCCGCCCCATGCACCTGCGGGATGCAGCGCAGGGTGTAAGCATCCTGCACGTCCGTCGAACTATCCGCGCGCGTGAACTCGCTGCCTTCCAGCACCCGCCGCAGATACGCCGCGCATTCGATCTGGCGCGGAAATGGGCGCAGAGCGTGAATCCGTTCGTCATACGCTCGAACCGTCCCGTGCAGCGCTTCGAGACTCAAACACCCGGAGATGTCCGCCGTGTGGCTAATCCGCTCAGCCCGCACCGTTTCCAGCACGCCCAGCGCGCACATCACCGACGTGCCGTTGGTCAGCGCCAACCCTTCCTTCGCCACCAGCAGAATCGGCGCGAGTCTCGCACGGCGTAGCGCATCTTCGCCCGCCAGAATTTCGCCGTGATATTCCGCGTCGCCTTCGCCGATCAGCGGCAGACTCATGTGCGCCAGCGGCGCAAGATCGCCGCTCGCACCGAGCGATCCTTTCTCTGGAATAACGGGATGCACACCCGCGTTGAGCATATCCAGCAAAAGCTGAAGCGTACTCAGCCGAATCCCTGAGTAACCCCGCGCCAGCGTATTCGCCCGAATCAGCATAATCGCCCGCGTCGTCGCCCGGTCGAACGCCTCGCCGACGCCCACCGCGTGACTCACAAGGATATTCCGCTGAAGCTGCTCGACCTGATCCGCCGCGATCACCCGATCCTTGAACGCGCCGAAGCCCGTCGTGATTCCGTAGGCAATTTCCCCCTCAGCTAGAAGCTGCTGCACCGCATCAGCCGCCCGTTCCACGCGAGACTTTGCCGCCTCGGTCAGTTCAACGCGTGGTGTATTCGGCTGCCCATACGCAACCGCCATCACCTGCTCAATGGTCAGGTGTTCGCCATCTAGAAAAATCGTCGCCACGATAGTGCCTATCCTTGTTTTCTGCCCCGGCTCCGCTTGCGTGGGAGAGGGCAAGCCAACCCGCTTTTGGTCGGCAGGGGTGAGGGGTTCACACGACCCTGCCGCGCTTGATTACCGTTTTGACCAGATTCCCGCCAAACTGATAGGCTAAATGGCGAGCGTCTGGCGCATCGATCAGCAAAATATCGGCGATCTTTCCAACCGAAATCGAACCTATTTTGTCCGCCATTCCTACCGCAAACGCGGCATTGATGGTGCTGGCGTTCAGCGCCTCCGCTGGCAGTAGATGCTGGTAGCGGCAGGCAATCGCCATCACCAGCGGCATGGATGGACAGGGCGCGCTGCCGGGGTTGAAATCGGTCGCCAGCGCCAGCGCCGCTCCGCCATCGATCAGCGCCCGCGCATCGGCAAACCGACTGCTGCCCAAATTGAAATTGACCGCCGGAAGCATCAAGGCGACAGTTTGTGATAAGGCGAGATGATCGATTTCATCCCCGCTCGTGACGTCGAGATGATCGATGCTGACCGCGCCCAAATCCGCCGCCATCCGCGCCGCGCCGAGGTTGGTGAACTCGTCGACGTGCGCCTTTGCCTTCATCCCGTGCGCGATTCCCGCTTTGAGAATGCGGCGCGACTGCTCCAGCGTGAACGCATTTTCCTCGCAGAAAACGTCGATGAAGAAGGGCACGCCCTTCGCCGCAAAATGCGACTCCGCATACCAGTTCGCCACCGCCGGAATCATCGTTTCAATCACAACCGCTGTATAGGCTTCGGCACGGCCCGCGTATTCGGGCGGGATCGCGTGTGCGCCCAGAAACGTTGGAATCAGACCAACGGGCTGCGACATATCCAACTGCTCAATCGCCTCCAGCATGTGCAGTTCGCTGTCGAGGTCGAGGCCGTAACCCGTCTTGACTTCGACGACGGTCGTTCCCAGCCGCAGCATCATGTCGAGGCGCGGGCGCGTTTCCGCGACCAACTGTCCCACGGTTGCGTCACGCACCTTCTGGACGCTGCTGAGAATACCACCACCCGCCGCCGCGATCTCCTGATAGGTCGTGCCGCCGATGCGCTTCTCGAACTCTGCCGCCCGATCCCCCGCGTAGACAACATGGGTGTGGGCATCGACAAAGCCCGGACAGACGACTTTGCCGCTGGCGTCAATCCTCCGGCGCGGCGAATAGCGATTGCCCAGTTCGGCGCTGCTGCCCACGTCGATGATGAAGCCGTCGTCCACCGCGACCGCGCCGCCCTCAATCAAGCCGAGGTCGGTCATTTCCGCGCCGCGCTTGGCATGGTCACTCGCACAGGTCACCAACTGCGCCGCACTGTGAATTAGCAGATCAATTGGCATACGTTCTATGGCCTTTTCCGGTCACTCACGATACGACGACGCAACCCCAGACATATCTTTCTCCCCTCTCCCCGCCTGCGTGGGAGAGGGGAAGTTGACCCGCTCTTGGTCAACAGGGGTGAGGGGCGATCATCTCACTTCCCCATCATCGGAATCTTGATCCCGTTCTTTCTGGCAAACTCAATCGCTTCGGGATAGCCAGCGTCGGCGTGACGAACGACCCCCATCCCCGGATCGGTCGTCAGCACCCGTTCAAGCCGTTTCGCTGCCTCCGCCGTCCCGTCCGCGACAATCACCTGCCCCGCATGAATACTGTAGCCGATCCCCACCCCGCCGCCGTGATGCAGGCTGACCCACGTCGCCCCGCCCACCGCGTTGATCATCGCGTTCAGCAGCGGCCAGTCGGCAATCGCGTCCGAGCCGTCGCGCATGGCTTCGGTTTCGCGGTTGGGGCTGGCAACCGATCCGCTGTCCAAATGGTCGCGCCCGATCACAATCGGCGCGGAAATTTCGCCCGACGCCACCATCTCATTCATGCGCAGCCCCGCTTTCAAACGGTCGCCGTAACCGAGCCAGCAAATTCGCGCAGGCAGTCCCTGAAACTCAACCTGTTCGCGTGCCAGCTTCAGCCAGCGCTGCAAATGTTCATCTTCAGGAAACAATTCGCTCATGGCGCGATCCGTCGCGTAAATATCTTCCGGATCGCCAGACAGCGCCACCCACCGAAACGGCCCTTTGCCCTCGCAAAACAGCGGGCGGATATAGGCCGGAACAAAACCGGGATAGTCGAAGGAATTCGTCACGCCAAAATCGAAGGCGCGCTGGCGCAGATTGTTTCCGTAGTCGAAAACGACGCTGCCCTTGTCCTTGAAATCGAGCATCGCCCGCACATGCGCCGCCATTGATTCCATTGAGCGTTGTTCGTAGGTCTGCGCATCGCTTTCGCGCAGCGCCTTCGCCGCGCCAATCGACATGCCCGCCGGGATGTAGCCGTACAATACGTCGTGCGCCGAAGTCTGATCCGTCACCACGTCCGGCACGACGCCGCGCAGCACCAGTTCGGGCAAAATCTGCGCCGCGTTGCCGATCAGCGCAATCGACTTCGGCGTCTGGTTCTTGACCGCTTCCTCGACCCACGTCATCGCTTCTTCGAGATTGTCGCTGATGGCATCGACCTGCCGCAGCGACAAGCGCCGCTCCGCCCGCCAGCGATCCGCTTCGACGATCAGGCCGACGCCCTCGTTCATGGTGATCGCCAACGGCTGCGCGCCGCCCATCTCGCCGAGTCCTGCCGTCAGCACGAACTTGCCCTTGAGCGTCCCCCAGCCCATCTGCCGTGCCAGCGAGCCGAACGTCTCATACGTCCCCTGCAAAATCCCCTGCGTGCCAATGTAAATCCAGCTTCCGGCGGTCATCTGCCCGTACATGATCAGGCCGTCGCGCTCCCACTGGTCGAAATTTTCCTGCGTCGCCCAGTGCGGCACGATGTTCGAGTTTGCCAGCAGCACGCGCGGCGCATCGGTGTGGGTCCGAAACACTGCTACCGGTTTGCCCGACTGCACCAGCAGCGTTTCATCCGGTTCGAGCTTGCGCAGCGACTCAAGAATCGCGTCGAAGGCGTCCCAGTTGCGCGCCGCCTTGCCCCGCCCGCCATAGACAATCAGGTTGTCGGGGTCGAACGCCACCTGCGGATCGAGGTTATTTTGCAGCATCCGGTACGCCGCCTCAATCAGCCAGTTCTTGCAGGTGAGGGTCGTACCACGCGGCGCGTGAATTTCGCGGGGATGTTGGGTCATCAATTCTCCCAAGCGACTTCTTGAAGAAAATGCCAGATAGCGACCGCCGTCAGGCGGCAAGTGTGACCATCAATATCATACGTGGGATTCACTTCCGTGAACTCGATCACACGGGTGCGCCAGTCGTCTCCAGCGAGTTGAGCAAGACGGCATAGCTCATCAGCGCTCAAGCCGAGGACGTTCGGCGCGCTCACACCCGGCGCGTCCGCCAGATGTACCGAGTCGAGATCGATGCCCCAGAAGATCGCCTGATTTTCAGCTTGGTCGGTAAGCTCTTGGAAGGTGAGCAACACATCGCCCTGACGAAGGTCATCCAAGCTCCTCGCGTAAGCACCTTTATCGCGCAAATAGCTTAGATGCGCCTCCGAAACGGCAAAGGGCTGATAGCACATTTCAAAGAAATTTTGTGCCTTCAGGTAGCCTTCTTCGAGCAACATCCGATAGGGTGTGCCGCTGTGCCGCACGGGACTTTCGCGCACATCAAGATGGGCATCGACGTTGAAGGCCAGCAAATCCGGCTCAACCTGCGCAAGTCCAGCACAGTCGGGATAGGAAATGTCGTTCCCCCCGCCGAGGCTGATCAATGTCTTGCCGTCCTCAATAATCTGCCGGACAATTTGCTGCTGAACGGCGTGGGTTTCTTCGAGCGTCGGCTGAATAATCGTGTTGCCGAGATCGAATAGCACGAGCTTCCCCATAGGTGCGATTCTCCCCGTAGGCGTAACCAGCCGATAGAGGAAATTGCGGATCGCGTCGGGCGCTGCCGCCGCGCCGATCCGTCCCCCGTTGCGACGCACGCCTTCATCCTGCGGGCAGCCGAGCAGCACGACCGTCGCGCTGGCGTAATCTTCGGGCTTCCACTTCACGACTTCGCCCAAACGCGGATCGCCCGCTTCATCGCGCCGAAAGAACAGCCTTTCATCCGGTCGATTCGTGTGGGCGAACAGAACGAAGCTCATGTGCTAACGGTCGCCGCAGGCTTGCAGACTGGCCTGCATGTGACCGCGTGCTTCCGACGCAATCGCCACACACTGCTCAATCGCGTACTCCTTCGCGCCAATGATTTCGAGATCGACCGCGCCGGTGTAGCCGTTCTCGTGCAGCACGCGAATGTAGCCGAGCAAATCAATGTCGCCGCGCCCGTTGACCTGTTCCTCTGGCTTGCCGGGGTTGCGCTGGCGACCTTTGCAGTCGCGAATGTGGATGTGCTTCACCCGCGACACCACTGCCTTCAACGCCTCGACGGTATCTTCTCCAGCACGATGAATGTGCGACGGATCCATGTCGATCCCAAACGCCGGGCTGCTAATCGCTTCCATGACCTTGAGCGTCGTCGCCGTATTGTAGATCGCCGCGCCGACGTGCGCCTTGACGCACAGCGTCACGCCGTATTTTTCCGCCATGTGCGCGAGGTCGCCTAGCACGTTGATCGACATTTGCAGGCTGGCTTCGTCGTCCGATTGACCACCCGGCCCGCAGTTGACAATCGGGATGCCGATTTCAACCGCCGCCTGAAATGCCTGCTCCATCGTCGCCGTCACCTGCGACGGCTGTTCCATCGCCAGCAGTTGCAGGCCGTAGGTCTGCGCCAGCGATTTGATCGTCGGGGCAATTTCGCGCCAGCGGCTCAGCACCAGATGTTCGCTCATGCCGTCAATCGCGCTGATTTCGATACCGTCGTAGCCCGCCATCGCCATATATTTGAAGGCGATTTCCACATCATAGCCGCCAAATAAAACCGAATTCGCGCCGAGTTTCATGTAAGATTTCCTCCTGCGATAAGTTATATTTTCTTTCCGAATGACCTTTTAGACCGATCATAATCGCTTAGCTCCCCTCTCTATCTAAGCGAAGCGACGTGGAGAGGGACTGGGGGTGAGGTTTCACCACGCGACCCGCTTTCCGTCCCAGTTGAAAAACTCGCCGCTGTCCGCCAGCGTCAGCCCGTCGATCACGCGCAGAATGCTCGGCACGGCCTCGTCCAGCGCCAGCGGCGCGCGTTCGCCGCCCATGTCCGTCCGTATCCAGCCGGGATGCAGCGAGATTACAATCACCCCATCTTTGCGAAAATCCCCCGCCAGACAGCGCGTCAGCATGTTGAGCGCCGCCTTGCTCGCGGGATAGCTGTAGTTGCCACCGTCCGCGTGAATCGCCAGCGATCCCGCATCCGACGACAGATTGATCACCCGCGCCTGCTGCCCCTTGCGCAGCAAATTCGCCGCCGCCTGCGTGACAATCACCGGAGACACCGTATTGACCTGAAACACTTCCAGCATCGCCTCTGCGTCCAGGAAACCAAACGTCGAGGAACGGCTTCCCTGCGGAAACACCCCATCGGGATAAATTCCGGCGTTGTTGTAGAGCAGTTCCAACCCATCAACCTGCGCGGCAATTTGCTCGACCGCCGCATCAATCGTCGCGCGATCCGTCACGTTCAGCGCCAGAATTTTCACCTGATCAGGATGCGCCAGCGCCAGCGCTTGCAGGTCGTTGGCGCGGTCGGGTTGGCGGCAGGTCGCGAAGATTAGCGTGTCCTGTTGCTGGACATATTCCCGCACCAGTTCCAGCCCGATCCCCCGATTCGCCCCCGTGATCAGAATCCGCCGCAAACGATTCAATCCTTTCTCTCACCCCGAATATCGCTGGTCTATCCTGCGACAGAATAACCAGTCAAATTCCTATTTTTCTCCCCTCTCCCAATGGAGAGGGGTTGGGGGTGAGGTTTCCCGCGCTGATTAATCCCTCAGGTAAACGACTGTTTCGTTTTCAAGCGACTCAATCGCCGCTGCGAGCACTTTCTGCGCCGCCAGCGCTTCTGCCCCGCTGCCGCTGATCTGATCAGGCGTTGCGCCGTCCGTAATCTGCTGCAAGAACGAATGAATCCGGTCACGGAAGGTATTCTCAAAATTATGGAAACCGCCGAAGGCCGGGTCGGTGTAGACCGTCTTTTCGAGGTTGCCTGCCGGGTAGAGCGTCAGTTCGCGCCACATATCGTCCAGCACGAAGCGCCCGCCCGTCCCCGCAACTTCGCAGCGCTCCATTGGGTGTCCGCGCTCGATGTCGTAGCTCCCCGTCAGGTGACCGACCACCCCATTCCTGAAGCGGAAATTGAACTGCGCCGTTGACCAGATCGACCGCCCCGGCGCTTTCGTCGCGAAACACTGCACCGCTTCAATGTCGCCGCAAAAGTAGCGCATCACGTCAATCGTGTGCGGGTGCAGCGACTTGATGTGGTAATAGGGCGAGGTTTCCGCCGGATTCATAATCCACATGCTCATGTTGACGAACAGCAGGTGTCCCAGCCGTCCGCTATCGACCCAGCTTTTCGCCAGCCGCGCCGCTGGAGTGAAACGATGGTTCAGATCGACCCCGTAGCAGACGCCTTTGGACTTGGCCTTCGCCACCATTTCTTCGGCTTCTTCGACTTCATTTGAGATCGGCTTCTCACCCAGCACGTTGCAGCCGAATTCGAGCGCCTGCATCGTCGGCTCGTAGTGATCGCTGCCGTTTTCGTAGCCCGCCGTCGCCACGCTCACCACATCCGGCGCGAGCGCCTTCAGCATCGACTCTACGTCGTAGAACGCCGGAACGCCCAGCCGCGCCCCCGTCGCGTCTGCTCGTTCGCGATCCCTGTCGCAGACGCCGACCAGTTCCGCCAGTTCGTCATCGGTATACATATTGGCATGACGATTGCCAATCGGCCCTAAGCCAATCACTGCGGTACGGAGAGTCATGTCGCCTCCGGGATTTGATAGCCGTATTTGCGCATCGACGCTTCGAAAAAGTCGAAATAGTGCGTCCCTGTGTCCGTTTTCCAGCGGTTGACCGCATCCGGTCGCGTGATGATCCGCCCCAGCGGGAAACCGAGGAAATCCTCCAGCCGAACCAGCGTTTCTTCCTGCTTCAGCACGAAATCCTCGAAGCGCACCTCGATCCAGTGCGCGGGGCGCGGCGTCGCCTGCACGATGTCGTACTGGTATTTCCATGAGATCGCCCGCCGCAGCCGCAAATCGTCGGTCGGCGGATAATTGACGCCGAACACGCGCATGTCGTCGGTCGGGTGGCTGTCGAGGATGCAGTCGCGCGGGTCACGAATCCAGAAGATGTAATGGATTTCAGGAAACAGCCGCGTAATCCAGGGATAGATCAGCGTCGTCTCTGGAATCTTCCAGCCTTTGTGTTTCGAATTGTTTGTCAGGACGGATTCCAGATAATTCGTCAGCAAATCCGTGAACTCCGTCGGAATATCCATTGTATGCAGCGCGCTGAAATCCCAGTTCAGGTCGCCCTTCCATTCGACATAACGCGCCATCACCCGACAGGCTTCGTACATGGCCTGCGGGGGAACCAGATCGCCCGAATTATTGATCGTGTGGCCCATATACACGCCGCTGGCGTAGAGCGTATGCGAAATCGCGCGCGTACCGGAATGCCCGCGCCCAATCACAGTGATCATCGACATAGCTAAATATCGACCACCTTTCCAGTGTCCCACGACTCGATTGCCGCCTCGATAATCGTCTGAACTTTGAGCGCATCCGCCCCCGAAGCATCAATCTCATCCGGCGCAACCTGCGCCACATTCTGTTCAATCCAGCGCGTGATGCGCGTATCGAACGTTTCGGGGAATTTCATCATCCCGCCGAGATAATCGTATTGCTCCGTATCATTCGAGAAACGTGGGTAGAACGTCAGATGCTCGCAGGCGTCGAGCAGCACGAAGCGCGCATCCGATCCAACCACTTCCAGAGTTTCCAGCCCGTAGCTGCCACCCGCGTCGTAGCTCCCCGTCAGGTGACCGATGATGCCGTTCTCATAAAGCAGGTTGACCTGCACGTTCGACCAGATTTTGCGACCTTTCCCCTTCTTGAAGAACGCCTGCACCTTCTTGACTTCCGACCCGGCGAAGTAGCGCATCACGTCAAACGAATGCGGATGCAGCGCGCGCATGTGGAAGTGCGGCGAACTCTCGTTCGGGTTGTTGATCCACATCGTCATGTTGATGATGTTCAGCTCGCCCAGCCGCCCGCTCGTGACCCATTCCTTCGCTTTGAGCGCCGCCGGGGTGAAGCGGTGATTCAGGTTGACGCCGTAGCGCAGGTTTTTCGCCTTCGCCAGCGCGACCATTTCCTTCGCCTTGCTCAAATCGTTCGAGATCGGCTTCTCGCCCAGCACCGGAATCCCGGCGTTGAGCAGTTCCATCGTCGGTGTATAGTGATCGCCGCCGTTCTCGGTTCCCGCCGTCGCCATGCTCGCCGCGTCGATCTGAATGCCGCTCGCCAGCATGTCCTTGACCGAGTAGAACCCCTGACAGCTATATTTCTCCGCCGCCCGGTCAGACTTCTCCGCGATGATGTCACACACCGCGACGATTTCCACGTTCGGATTCTGGCTGTAGACCCGTGCGTGAATGCTGCCGATATTCCCTACGCCAACAATCGCTACTTTTAAGCTCATTTTTTCGCATCCTTCTTTTCTTTTTTGTTTCCGGCTTGCAGTTTCGCCGCTGCGGTCGGGTCGCCAATGTGGAAGGTGTCATACGCCTGCTGCGAACTCGTGAACGCCCTGCCGATGCCCTTCTTTCTATCGACATGCCCGTGCCAGTTCGGCTGCGTCAGCATGGGGTTGCGCTTGCCCGTTTCCTTCTCGCGCTTGGCGATCCACGCCTTCATGCTGGCGGTCAGCAGCGCAACAATATCCGGGCGCTCGTCCGCCAGATTGTGATTTTCTTCCGGGTCTTCCACCAGATTGTACAGTTCAACCGGCGGCTTGAAGTGGAAATCCGGTTCGAGCGCGATCATCAGCTTCCACTCCGGTGTGCGCCAGCCGTGCTTGCGCATCCATGTGCATTCGGTGATGTAAAATTCGCTCTCGTGCGAGGCGACTTCCCCCGCGATCATCGGCAGCAGGCTTTTCCCATCAAAGCGCAGTTCCGAAGGCCATTGAATGTCATCCGGCGAAAGGTCTGCCAGTTCCAGCAGCGTCGGCAGCAAATCTTTATGCTGATTAAAGCCCTTGACGCGCACCCCCTGCGGCAGCTTCGCCGGGTAGCGAATGATCAGCGGCACGTGCAGCACGTTGTCGTAAATCCCGTGATGATCGAAGTAGCATTCGTGATCGTAAAGCGTTTCGCCGTGATCGCCGTTGATGACGACAATCGTGTTTTCAAGGATGCCCAGCGTTTTCAGCGCCGTGAATATCGATTCAAGGCAGGCGTCCATATAAGCGACCGCGCCGTCGTACTGCGCGATCACGTAATCCTTGTCGGTGATTCCCGGCGGCATCCACGACTTAAAGAAATCCTTGAACGGCTTGAAGTTCATCACCGGTTCCATCGACTTGTTCGCCGGGTCAGTCTCGTTGCCGTGATAAAACATCCGCTCGTAAGGCGCGGGCGGCAGATACGGCGCGTGCGGATCCATGTGCCGCAGCATCATGAAAAACGGCTTCCGTTTCTTGGAAAGCCGATCCAGTTCCGGCAGCGTGACCGCGTTCAGATTTTCAGCCTTCGGGCTGCGACCTTCATTCCAGCTTCCCCAGCCTGCATAATCGAGGTATTTGTCGAAGCCGCGCGCACTGGGGTTGCCTGTGAAGCCGACGCAGGTCGTGTTGTAGCCAAAGCCGCGCATCACCTCCGCCATCGTGCTGACTTCAGGCCGCAGATCGCCTTTATGCCGCAGCGCAACCACCTGTGTGCTGAAGCAGTCCATCCCCGTCAGCATCGACGCATAAGCTGAAGTCGTCGGAATGTGCGCGCTGAAGGTGTTCTCGAACAGCACACCTTCTTTAGCGAAATTGTCGATGTGGGGAGTCGTGAAGCGAGGATAACCGTAGCTGCTCAGGCGATCCGAGCGCAGCGAGTCGATAGCGATCAATAAAATGTTGGGTTTATTTTTCGCGGGCATAAATTTCCTCTAAAAGTGTCGCAGCGATTAATTAGGCACAGAATATAGCATGGATTGACGCGATCCATCGAATGGATTGGTACGCAACCTTACACGTTTCAATGGACGGGAAAACCTTTCCACACCACTTCATCACTTTGCCCCCTTGCGCATGAAACAGGCTTTCCCCTCCGTCGCCTGCCCATTGAATCTTTTTCTTTGACTCATCACTCGTCACTCACTACTCATTCCTGTTTTTACTCATTCCTCAGAGCATGACTATATAAAACAATGTTACGTTCAGTTTCTCTCCCCATATTCCAGCGCAACGCAATGAAAAGCGCCGTTTTCGCCCCTCG